>NZ_JASMRZ010000003.1 GCF_030462475.1 Variovorax sp. CAN15 | reverse complement strand
CGCGCTACGTGAGCGGCTACCTGCTCACGCAGCCGCCGCCCGGCCAGCCCCGGCTGGTGGGCGCCGACGCCTCGCACGCATGGGTGTCGGTGTACCTGCCCGGCGAGGACGACGGCACCGGCGGCAGCCCCGGCGACTGGGTCGACTTCGACCCCACCAATGGCCGCCAGCCCGGCGAGGACTACGTCACCCTCGCCATCGGCCGCGACTACTCCGACGTCTCGCCGATGCGCGGCGTACTGCATGGCGGCGCGAGGCACACGCTGAGGGTCGGCGTGACCGTGCAGCCGGTGGGGGAAGTGGTCGATGGCCTGCCGCAAACACAGACACAATCGCCTTCCCAAGACAAGGAGTCTCCATGAGCGTTTACGACAAACTTTCCAGCCTCGGCATCACCCTTCCGCCCGTCGCCGCCCCCGCCGCCGCGTACGTGCCCTTCGTGCAGACCGGCAACCTCGTGTTCCTCTCGGGCCACATCGCGAAGAAGGACGGCAAGGTCTGGACGGGCCAGCTTGGCGCCAACATCGGCACCGAAGAAGGCAAGCAGGCCGCCCGCGCCATTGCCATCGACCTGCTGGGCACCCTGCACGCCGCAGTGGGCGACCTCAACAAGGTCAAGCGCATCGTCAAGGTGATGAGCCTGGTCAACTCGGTCGGCACCTTCACCGAACAGCACCTCGTGACCAACGGCGCGAGCGAGTTCTTCGCGGAAGTCTTCGGTCCTGAAAAGGGTGCGCATGCACGCAGCGCCTTCGGCGTGGCGCAGATTCCGCTGGGCGCCTGCGTGGAGATCGAGCTGATCGCCGAAGTCGGCTGATCGCATTGGCGCTGACGCCCGACGCCCTCATCGCACAGGCGATGCAGGACCCCGTCAACGCGGCGCTGGCAAGCCGCCTTCCCGGCCTCGGGCTCCGGCAGAGCTTCCTCACGGCCGGCTGCATCTTCCAGTCCGCGTGGAACCACACAGCCGGCCGGCCGCCGGGCTGGGGCGTGAAGGACTACGACGTCTTCTACTTCGACGACAGTGACCTGTCGTGGGAAGCCGAAGACGCCGTCATCCGCCGCGTGCGCGAAGCCACCGCCGACCTCGG
This sequence comes from Variovorax sp. CAN15, assembly GCF_030462475.1. Classification (GTDB taxonomy): domain Bacteria; phylum Pseudomonadota; class Gammaproteobacteria; order Burkholderiales; family Burkholderiaceae_C; genus Variovorax. The sequence goes on along the minus strand of NZ_JASMRZ010000003.1, from coordinate 320,625 downwards.
CGCGACCATCGAGGTCAAGAACCAGGCCCGCGTGCACCTCTGGTACGAACAGCGCTTCAAGGCGCCCTACCCGCGCCTGCAGTCCGCGCGCGACGGCATCGACCGATACCTCATCGCCTGCACCCGCGTGGGCATCGACCTGGCCGACGGCTCGCTCTACGCGCCCGACGGGCTCGATGACCTGGCCGCCGGCATCCTGCGCATGAATCCGCTGCTGCCGATGCCGGAGATGTTCGCCGTGAAGGCGCGCGACTACCAGTCGCGCTGGCCCTGGCTGCGAATCGCTACTTGCGCTTCCAGCTCGACACCGTGACGAACACGCCGGTTTCCTTCGCATCGCGCAGCCGCACGGTGTAGCGGCCCGCGCCGTCGGTGCCGCTGAACACGGCCTCGCGCTCACGCTCACTGTCGCCGGCTTCCAGGCTCGCGCCCTTGGCCAGTTCACGGTAGGTGGCGACCAGGTCGTCGAATGCCGCGTAGCTGCGCAGCGTCACTTCGGCATCCGGCCAGCGGGCGCCCTTGAGCCGGGCGTTCTCGCGGTCGGTGTACATCGGCAGGCCGGCCAGCCCCTTGGGTATCACGATCTTGCCGGCGCTGGCGGTGCTGTTCACCTCCCCCGTCTGAACGAGCAGCGGCTTCAGCGAGGCCGGAAAGCCCGCCGGCAGTTCCGCATTGCGCCAGCCCGGCGCCGTCGGCTGGCCCGCGATGTATTCGACGGTGGCGATCTTCTGCGCGGCCGCTGCTTCGGCGGGGTCATCGCTCTGCGCCATGAGCGCGTGGTACGAAGGCAGCGTCTTGGCCCACGCGATCAGGGGTTCGGCATCCGATGGCCTGGCGTCGGCGGGATGGAAGATCGTCAGCACGGCTTGCGGGTCGGGGTTGCACACCTTGGGCTCGTCGCGCTTGGTGGAATCGCGGCAGTGGCCGTTGACCAGCCCGATCGCCAGCAGGCGGCCTTCGCCGTCGAGCAGCAGCGCCGAGCGTTCCTCGCCGTGGCCTTCGCCGCTCACCGACGCAATCACCGTGCGCCCGTCAGGCCACACGGAGCGGGTGACGTCGAAGCGCGAGCGCATGCCGTCCAGCACCTGCGCGGCGATGAGCCTGTCGCCGTCGGTGTAGCTGCCGCGCACATAGCCGACCATGGCAATCACGGCGCTGCGGATCTTGGGTTGTTCGCTGAGCTTCAGCCGGGGCGGAGGCAGCTCGGTGGTGACGGGCGCCGCGTGCACGGAGGCGCCGAGCGTGCAGGCGAGCAGCAGCGACGCCAGGGTCTTCATTGGAAACAGCGCGCTCATTCGGCGATCTCGATTTCGATGTTGGTGATCGCCGGCATGTCGCGCGGCACCTTGGCGTTGACGGAGAAGGCAATGCCCTTGAGGCTGCCGAGCACGTAGCCCGAACGCTCGTCAGCTTCCGACTGAATGCCCTCGAGCGGCGGCGACAGCTTCTTGTAGAAGGCGAGCACCTGCTCCACGGTGTCGACGGTCTGCAGGCGCAGCACGCGCCTGGCCTTCGCATCGCTCAGGGCGTCCTGGCCGGTGTAGTGCAGCACAGCCCTCGGATACAGCGGTACGGCCTGCGAAAAGCCTTTCGGCCGCGTGACCGGCCGCGCCTTGGTGTGCGCGGCGTCCATGGTCGTGTACTCGGTCTTCTCGAACTTCTCTTCCTTGCCGGAGTCCAGGTCTTCCTTCGGCACCGTGCGGCTCCAGTCGACCAGCGGCTGCGCCTGTGCGCGATCGATGCCGGGGCGCAGGAATATCGACAGCACCGCGTGCTGATCGTCGCGGCAACCGGTGGACGATGATTTGACGCCGCATTCGCGGTGCGCCAGTGCCGCGGCGAGCACTTCGCCGGTGCTGTCATCCACCAGCAGGGCCGAGCGCTCGCTGCCGCCGTTGGGCGAGCGGTACGACGACAACACCCGCTTGCCGCCCGGCAACGCCTGCTGCTGCCGGTGGCGCCGCGATGCCAGTCCGGCGATCAATTGTTCTGCCAGCAGGCCTTCAGGCCAGTAGTACGAGCCGGAAGCCAGGCCGGCGAAGTCGGTCACGGCGCGGTCGAGCGCGGGAATCTGGGACGTTTGCGGCGCCCGCTCGGACTCGGGGACGAGCACGAGCTGAGGCGTGGATGCGGCGCAGACGGTGGCAGCGGACAGAGTAAGAAAAGAGGAGGAAAGAGCGAGTCGAAATCTGAAAGGCATCAAGGAAAAAAGAAGAGAAGGAGCGTTGCGCTCCGGGCGGGCCGCGTGCAGCCGCGAGAGGAAATGCGAGGACGATTCTAGAAGGCGTTCGAGCGGCCGCACGGTGTTCGGCATACTGCAATCCGGTCCTTCATTCCTCTCCATGAATCGACACACTCAGCCCCCACCCGCACCCGAAAGCGCACTGCACGACCTCGAAGAAAAGCTGGGCGCCGCCCTGCCGCCGATCCTGCGAAGCCGCTATGCCGCATCCAACGGCGGCAGCTTCGGCGATCCCCGAAAACGCGATGCCGAGTGGCAGTTGCATCCGGTCTTCGACGGCGGCGACCGCAAGCAGATGAAGCGCACCGCTGAAGATGTTCTCCACTACACACGGCTCGCGCTGCAGGACGCGCGCTTTCCGCGCGACGGCATCAGCATTGCGCACGACTACTCGATGTACCGCCAGCTCTTCGTGCGCCGCGACCCCGCGAGCGGCACCATCGCCGAAGACATCCTGCTGTTCGACGTGCACACCGGCGAGTGGTCCGCGCCGTATGCCAGCGACCTGCAGGCGGCCATCGACCAGGCCCGCGTGCCGGAGGCCGTGCAGCCCGACCCCGCGCGTGCGCTGCCCGTGTTCCGCTACTACGCCGATCCGTTCGAATCGGGCGTGATGCGCACGTCCGGCGAAACCTGCCAGTGCTGCGGCCAGGCCACCGGCTACATCTACGGCGGCAGCTTCTACGCCATCGGCGACGAATCGCACTTCTGCCCCTGGTGCATCGCCGACGGTTCGGCCGCGGCGAAGTTCGACGGCGAATTCAACGACGCCGCAGGCGTGGGCATGGGCGAGGTCGAACTGCCGATGCGCATCATCGAAGAAGTGTCGCAACGCACACCCAGCTTCTTCAGCTGGCAGCAGGAGCGATGGTGGGCGCACTGCCACGACGCCGGCCGCTTCCTCGGAGAGATCGAGCATGTCGACCGCGCGCTGCTCGCGTCGGAGCCGGCCGGCGACTTCATGCGCGAAACCTGCGACGACGCGCGCCTCGATGCCGGCGAAGGCTGGCAATGGCTGCTCGACACGCCCTCGCGCGAGCGCAGCTTCGCAGTCTTCGTGTTCGGCTGCCTGAACTGCGGCAAGCTAGGCGGCTACGTCGACCTGAGCTGAGCTGAGCTGAGCGGCGCGCACGGCCATCAGGGCATCACCTGCCCGCCGTTGACCTCGATGACCTGGCCGGTCACGTAGCTGCTGGCCGCCTCGCTCGCGAGGAACAGGAAGGCGCCGACGCATTCATCCGCCGTGCCCAGCCGCCCCATGGGAATGGCGTTGGCAAAGTTCTTCAGCACCTCGGGGCTCGAATGCCCGTCGTGGAACGGGGTCTCGATCACGCCCGGCGCCACCGCGTTGACGCGGATCTTGTCCTTCACCAGCTCCTTGGCCATGGTGCGCGTGATGGTCGACACGAAGCCCTTGCACGCCGCGTAGAGGCCCGCGCCCGGCCCGCCGCCGGTGCGCGCGGCCTGCGTGGTCACGTTGATGATCGCGCCACCGCCGCCGGCGGCCATCAACGGAATGACGCGGCGGCTCACCGCCACCACCGAGCGCGCGTTGAGGCGGAACACCGCGTCGATGTAGTCGTCATCCGCATCGACGATGGGCGAGCGCTTCACGAAGCCGCCCGCGTTGTTGACCAGCACGTCGATGCGGCCGAACTCGGCATGCACCGTCTGCACCATGCGGTCGACGGCAGCCGTGTCGGTCACGTCGGCCTGCACCAGCAGCGCGCGGCCACCGGCGGCCTCGATGTCGCGCGCCACATTGCGGGCCTCGTCGGCGCTGCCCCGGTAGTGCACCGCCACCCGCGCGCCGGCCTGCCCCAGCGCGCGCGCCACCGCCGCGCCGATGCCCGTGCTCGCGCCCGTGACCAGTACCGCCTTGTCCTTCAGATCGTTCATGTCGTCGTGTCTCCTTGGGTTGAAAAGTGGGCGCACCCACCACCCGCGTCTACACGGCGGCGGCTGCGATCTCGAGTTGGGCCAGCCGGCGCGCCATGCGGCCGACGAAGTTCTGCGTCACGTGCGGCAGCACGCGCTGCGAGGGCACCACGATGCCGACCTGCAGCTGGTCGAGCGCGGGCAGCTCGAAAGGCCGCCAGATCAGGTCGCCGCGCTTGAGATCCTCGATGAAGGCAATCTTCGAGAAGCACGAGATGCCCTTGCCTGCCTTGATGAGCCGCTTGAGCATCGGCGTCGAGTTGCATGTGGCGGCCGGCTCCATGTCGTCCCAGAACGCGGCGAACTCGGGCGACAGCGCGGCGCTGATCACCGGATGCGAGCTGGAGCGCAAGAACGGATAGCGCGCGCATTCCTTCAGCGACACGCTCGCCTGGTTGGCCAGCGGATGCCCCGGCGGCATCACCAGCCCGATGGGCAGCCTGGCCAGCGCCACCGCCGCCACGCCACCGGGCAGCCGGCTCACGAAGGTCATGCCCACATCGACCTGACCCGACATCACCATCTGCGCCACGTCCATCGGCTGCACCGCGGTGATGGTGTACGTGACGGCCGGGAACACCTGCAGGAAGTCTTCCACCGCCGAGGGCAGCAGCTCCTCGAAGAACGAGTCCATGGCCGCCACCTTCACGTGGCCGGTGCGCTCGCCCTTGAGCGCATCGAGCTCGGTGCGCATCACCTGGTACTGGTGCAGCGTCTCCTGCGCGTGCTTCAGCAGGCGCTCGCCGGCCGCGTTCAGCCGCAGGCCGTTGGGCATGCGGTCGAACAGCTCCACGCCAAGTTCGTCCTCCAGCTTGTGGATCTGCCGGTTGACCGCGCTCGCGGCCACGAAGAGCCGCTCCGAAGCCTTGCGCACCGAGCCGCAGCTCGCCACTTCGATGAAGTATTTGAGGATGCTGGCATGCATCAGGCGGCCCTCCTGCACGCGTGCAAGGCACTCGGCTCATCCGGCCGGCCTCGCTTGCTCCAGGGCGATGCCGGGGTGGTCGCAGGCCACGGGGCCGGTGTCGGCCGCGCCGCCAGGCGAGCCCAGTCCGCTGACTTCCGCAGCGAAGAAGTCGCGGTTGATCGCCGAGAAATGTGCCATTTCGGGCGGCAGCCGAAGGTCTTCGTAGATCGCCTGCGTGGGGCAGGCCGACACGCAAATGCCGCAGTCGATGCATTCATCCGGGTGAATGTACAGAGTGCGCGCGCCTTCGTAGATGCAATCGACAGGACAGCACTTGACGCAGGCGCCGTCCTTGACGTCGATGCAGGCACCGGTGATGACGTGGGGCATGACATGCACCTTCGCTGGCGGGCCGGTCTAGCGGCCCAGCCACTGCGGCTTGCGCTTCTGCCGGAAGGCCAGCACACCCTCGTCGGCGTCCTGCGACTGCAGCGCCGCCACCAGCGCCGGCAGCCGCATGCGATGCGCCTCGGCCGGCGCCAGGGTGCCGGTGCGCCGCACCACCTGCTTGATGGCCTTGAGCGACAGCGGCGCGCAGGCCAGCATCTGCTGCACCCAGCGGTCGACGGCCGCATCGAGCTCCGCACGGGGCACCACCTCGTTGACGAGGCCCATCTCCAGCGCGCGCTGCGCCTTCACGCGCTGGCCGGTGAGCATCATGCCCATGGCCTGGCGGTAGGGAATCTGCCGCTGCAGCAGCAGCATGCCGCCGTCCAGCGGCAGCCGCCCCACCAGCGGTTCGGGCAGGCCGAAGCTGGCCTCCTCGCAGGCCACCACGATGTCGCAGCCCAGCACCAKCTCGAAGCCGCCACCCAGGGCAAGGCCGTTGACGCGGGCGATCACCGGCACGTCCAGCGTCTCGCGCAGCGCGATGCCGCCGAAACCGCCGGGACGCGCCGCCGCCCAGTACTCCACGCCCTTGAGGCTGGAGGTGTTCTTCAGGTCGGCGCCGGCGCAGAAGGCGCGCTCGCCGGCGCCAGTGAGCACCACGGCGCGGATGTCGTCGCGCGACTCGATCTCGCTCCAGATGCGCTGCAGCTCTGCCTCGGTGGGCAGGTCGACGGCATTGAGCACCTCGGGCCGGTCGATGGTGACCGTCGCGACATGGCCCGCGACTTCGAGGAAAACGCTCATGCGCCGGCCTCCTCGATCAGCGCGCGCGCCTCGGCGAGAACCTCGGCCGTGTGCTGCCCGAGCCGGGGCGGCGCCCGGCGCAGGCCAGCCCTGGCGCCCGACATGTGGATGGGGCTGCCAATGAACTTCAGCGCACGGCCCGAGGGCGTGCCGCCTTCCAGGATCATTGCGTTGTGCAGCGTCTGCGGATCGACCAGCGCCTCACGCATGTCGCGCACCGGGGCCGACAGCAGGTCCTGCTCTTCCAGCTTCGCAAGCCAGTGCTCGCGGGTATCGCTTGCGAAGCGCTCGCGGAAGATGGCGTGCAGCGCGGCCTTGTTCTCGAACTGCGCCGAGAGCGTGGCGTAGCGCGCGTCGAGCGAGAGGTCGTCGATGCCCAGCGCGGTGCAGATGTCGCGCAGCGGGTTGGCCTTGAAGGCGCCCACCAGCACCAGCGGCCCGGTCCGCGTGTCGAACACGCCAGACAGCGGCATGGCGGCCCAGTTCACCTCGGAGTCCTCCATCATCACCATGGCCGCCTCCTGCATCTGCATGGCCAGCATGGAGTTGTAAAGCGACACCGAGATCTTCTGCCCCTCGCCCGTGCGCTCGCGCTGCAGCAGCGCCAGCAGGATGCCCTGCACCATGTGCATGCCGGCGGTGTAGTCGGCCAGCGCAGTCGGGTAGATCGACACCGGAACAGATGCATCGGCGCGCCGCGCCATCACGCCGGTGAGCGCCTGCGCCAGCACGTCCTGCCCGCCCTTGTGGGCGTAGGGGCCGGTCTCGCCGTAGCCGGTGCCCACGGCGTAGATGATGCGCGGGTTCAGCCGCCTGCAGTCTTCGTAGCCCAGGCCCAGCCGCTCCATCACGCCGGCGCGGAAGTTGTTGGTGACCACGTCGGCACCGGCGATGAGCGCCTTCACCAAGTCCATCTGCGCGGCGTCGCGCAGGTCGATCTCCACGCTGCGCTTGTTGCGGTTGAGGCTGCAGAAGATGGGGTTGTCCTCGCCGGCCACCGGCGCGAAGGTCGAGCGGCTGAGGTCGCCCGCGCCCTTGCGCTCGATCTTGACGACGTCGGCGCCATGGTCGGCCAGCATCTGCGTGCAGACCGGGCCCATCATCACCTGCGTGAAGTCGATGATGCGGATGCCGTCCAGCGGCAGTGCGTCGGTGCCGGCGCTCATGCGGCCTCCTTCGTGAAAGAACGGGCGATGGTCGGCACGTCGGCGTTCGGCCCCTTCTGGTCGCCGGGGTCGGCGCCCTGCGCACGAAGTGTCTTCTGCAGCTTCGCGATGTCGACCTCGCGCACCGTCACGCCGGCATCCAGCGCCAGCGCGGCGGCGGTGCCCGTGGCCTCGCCCATCGCCATGCACGGCGGGATCTCGCGCGAGATCTTCTGTGCCGCGGAGGTGGCCGAGTAGTGGCGGCCGGCCACCAGCAGGTTCTCGACGCTGCGCGGCAGCAGCGTGCGGTAGGGGTAGTAGTAGTCGCGCCCTCGCGCCACGCTGTCTTCGAAGCGGGTGCGCTGGGCCACGTCCTCCTTGGTCATCACGTAGGCGCCTTCGAGCAGGCGGGTCTGGCGGATGCCGGTCTGCGGTGCCATGTCGATCAGCGTGCACTTCGAGAAGCCCGGCAGCTTCGCGCGCACGAAGTCGATCACCTTCTGGATGGTGGCGCGGCCCTGCACCTCGGCGCGTGTGAGGTCGCTCACCTTCAGGCCGTCGAGGCCCGGCATGTGCGGGCAGTTGCACCACACCACGCCCGGCAGCGGCGTCTTGAGCCACCAGGCTTCCCAGGCACCGCCGAGCATGTGCTTGATCTCCCGGTCGAGTGCCTGCCAGGCCTCGGCCTCCTCGCGCTCGAAGCGCTCGGCCTCCTCGGTGTCGACGCCGCCGAGGCGGAACACGGTGGTCACGATGTAGCTGCCGCTGATGTGCGGCGCTCCGGCCGAGGCGGCCACGTCGAGGTCGCCGGTCGTGTCGATCACCACCTTGCCCAGGATGGCCTCGCGCCCGCCCTTGGTCTCGCAGACCACGCCCTTGACCTTGCCGTCCTCAACCAGCGTGCGCGAGAACCAGGAGTGCAGCCGCAGCTCGATGCCGGCCTGCAGCACCATCTCGAGCGAGGTGCGCTTCCATGCGTCGGGGTCGAAGGCGGCGGCGAAGCAGATGGGGTGCGGCTTCGTCTTGCTGTGGAAGTCGTAGGTGCCCCAGCGCTTCCAGCGCCGCACCGACTCGGGCAGCGTGCCCCATTCGTGCTGGCGCGGGTACTCGGCCAGGCCCAGCGCCGACATGCGCTCGATCATCTCCAGGCAGATGCCGCGCACCGAAATTTCCTGCTGATGGCTGTCCCACATGTCGTCCAGCACCAGCACCATGCCGCCCGAGGCGAGGCCGCCCAGGTGGTTGTAGCGCTCCAGCAGCGTCACGCTCGCGCCGTTGCGCACGGCGGCCAAAGCCGCGGCCTGCCCGGCGGGGCCGCCGCCGACCACCACCACGTCCGATTCGGCTGCCACGCGCACGTCGTGCGCGGGCTCCTGCATCCAGTCGCCAATACGGCTCATAGAAATCTCCTGTTGAAATGTCTGGTTGTGTTTTTGGAATGCGCCCGAACGGTCAGGGCGCGGCCTCCGGCTGCCAGCGGATGACCCAGCGTTCGGCCAGCGTCACGAGCAGGAAGAACAGGCCCGAGAGCGTTGCGCTCATCACGATCGCGGCGTAGAGCAGCGGCGAATCGAAGTTGAAGGTGGCCTGCAGAATCATGGCGCCGATGCCCACCGTGGCACCCACCCATTCGCCCACCACCGCGCCGATCACGCACATCGAAGCCGCGATGCGAAGCGCCGAGAACAGGTAGGGCAGCGCGTTGAGCAGCCGCAGGCGGAAGAAGATCTCCGTCTTGCTCGCCGACAGCACCCGCATCAGCTCCATCGCCTGCGGGTTGACCGACTCCAGCCCGCGCACCATGTTCACCAGCGTCGGAAAGAAGCACACCAGCGCGGCGATGGTGATCTTCGGCTCCATGCCGTTGCCCATGATGAGCACCAGCACGGGCGCCTTCGCCACCAGCGGCACGGCGTTGAACATCAGCACCACGGGAAAGAAGATGTCCTGCAGCGTCTTGTTGTGCACGAAGATCGTCGCAACGACGATGGCCGCGAGGTTGCCCAGCACGAAGCCGCCGGCCGCCTCGAAGGCCGTGGGCAGCAGGTTGTCGAGCAGCACGTCGCGCTTGGCGTAGAGCGTCTCCAGCACGGCCCAGGGCGTGGGCGCGATGAAGGGCTTGACGCCGAACACGACGATCACCGCCCACCACAGGGCGATGAGCCCGACGATGCCCAGCGCCGGCAGGATGCGGCGGCGCCAGATGCGCTTTTGCCGCGCGGCGGCCCAGGCCAGGTATTCGGGATCTGCCGAAGGCGGCGCGCCGATGGCGCCCGATGCCCCCGGCACGGTGGTATCGATGGAACGCGTATTCATGGCATCGGCCTCAGCAGGTTTCCAGCACGCGCCGCAGGTGGCTCGTGAGTCGGACGAACTCGGGGGTCTCGCGCACTTCGAGCGTGCGTTCGGCGGGCAGCTCGACCGGCACGATCTCGCGCACGCGGCCGGGGTTGGCGGCCAGCATCAGCACGCGCTGGCCGAGGAAGGCGGCCTCGTGGATGCTGTGGGTGACGAAGAGGATGGTCACGCCGGTCTCGCGCCATACGCGCAGGATCTCCTCGTTGAGCCGGTCGCGCGTGATCTCGTCGAGCGCGCCGAAGGGCTCGTCCATCAGCAGGATCTTCGGGTCGCTCGCCAGTGCGCGCGCAATCGACACGCGCTGGCGCTGGCCGCCCGACATCTCGTGCGGGAAGGCGTTCAGGCGGTCTTTCAGGCCCACCAGCTCGAGCAGTTCCCGCGGCGAGCGGCGGCCCTTGCGGCTTGCGCCGCCGCCGACCTGCAGCGGCAGCTCCACGTTCTGCAGCGCGGTGCGCCAGGGCAGCAGCGCCGCATCCTGGAACACGAAACCGATGTCGCGGTTCTTGCGCGCCACCTGCGGCGTGGAAGACAACACCTCGATGCTGCCGCGGCTGGGCGGCAGCAGGTCGGCCACCACGCGAAGAAAGGTCGACTTGCCGCAGCCCGAGGGCCCGAGCAAGGTGAGGAATTCGCCCTGCGCCACTTCGAGGTCGAGGCTCTTGATGGCGGTGACGTCGCGGCGCTCGGTGAAGAAGCGCACGCCGATATCGCGGCAGGCGATGGCCGGGGGAGCGGAGAGAACGGCGGCCATCGCGCGTCAGCCCTTCATGGCGCGCGCGGCGGCGGTGGCCTTCAGCGCGTCGAGCGAGATCACGTCTTCCACCTTCGGCGTGCGCGCGGTGAACTGGCCCAGCTCCGCGTAGGTGTTGATCTGCTCCTGCCACACGGCCGGGTCCATCGCGCCCCAGCCCTGGGTCTGCGCCGCGCCGCCGAAGGCGTATTCGAGCATCGCGTCGACCGCCACGCGTTCGTCCTCGCGCTTGAGGTTCGGGTACTCCTTGATGAGCATGTCCACCGCCTGGTCGCGGTTGGCGCGCACGTGGTGCCAGCCCTTGGCGGTGGCGCGCAGGAAGGCCTCGATCACCTTGGGCTGCGTCTCCAGCGTCTTGGTCGATGCGTAGTAGGGCAGCGCGTAGAGGCGCACGCCCGCGTCCCACTGCGTGAGCGTGGCGATGTCGGGGCCCAGTACCTTGATGGCGGTGGTGTTGGTGAGCCAGCCCGTCACCACGTCGACCTGCCCCGTGAGCAGCGGCGTCATGTCGGCGCCGATGGAGACCACCTTCACGTCCTTCTCGGCGATCTTGTTCTTCGCGAGCAGCGCGCGCAGCAGGATGGCCGCCGTCGACGGAATGCCCACGCGCTTGCCGATCAGGTCGGCCGGCTTGCGCACCGGGTTCTTCGCGAGCGAGAAGTAGGTGTAGGGATGCTTCTGCGCGCCGACCGCGAAGCACTTGATCGGCAGGCCCTGCGACACGGCCAGCATGATCGAGGGGCTGGACGACACCTGCCCCACCTCGTAGCGGCCCGAGGCGATGATGGCCACGCCGTCGATGTTCGGGCCGCCCGGCTGGATCGCGAAATCGATGCCCTCCTGCTCGTAGAAGCCCAGGCGCTTGGCGACCACCTCGCCGATCTGGTTGCCGCCGACGATCCAGCCCAGCTGCATGTTGATGCGCGCCTTGCCCTGCGCGAAGGCGTCGACCGAGAGCAGGCCACCGGCGGAGAGTCCGCCGGCGATGAGGGATGTCTTGAGCAGACTTCGGCGACCGGGATCGCGGAGATGGGCCATGGCGGATTCCTTTTCTTCGATGCGATGAGGTGAAGGCATTCGGCTGTGCTTGTGTGCCGCCTGCGATGCATCGAGGCATCAATGAGGCTGGCGAGGCGAATGCTAGGAGCGGGGTGCGAGCGCACCAAGCACCGTTTTTCGCAACGGGCGAACTAAAAAATAGTTCTCCACGTGCGCTCCCAATGACATCGCGGTGCATGCGCCATTGCGGCACGCACCATCTTCGGGAAAACGATAGGAAGAAGAAGAAGAAGAAGAAGAACGGGAAAGGCGCCCTCAGGCGCCGCGCGCCCGGCGGCGGCAGGGGAAACCCGCGTGCCGGCATTGGGAGTTATAAAGCCGCACGCCCGGCAGAGACCGGGAACCGAGACAACACAGAGGACGACACATCATGGAGTTCGACTACGTGATCGTGGGTGGCGGCTCCGGCGGCGCCACGCTGGCCGCGCGGCTCAGCGAAGACCCCGCCGTGCAGGTCTGCCTGGTCGAGGCCGGCGGCGACGGGCGGGGCATCCTGGTGCGCGCGCCGGCCGGCGCGGCGGCCATGATCTCGGGACGCCCGCGCATCAACAACTACGCCTACCAGACCGTGCCGCAGCCCGGCCTGAACGGACGGCGCGGCTACCAGCCGCGCGGGCGCTGCCTGGGCGGCTCCAGCGCCATCAACGCCATGCTCTACGTGCGCGGCCATCCCGACGACTACGACGACTGGGAGCGCGCGGGTTGCACCGGCTGGTCCTTCGACGACGTGCTGCCCTACTTCAAGCGCGCCGAGGGCAACCAGCGCGGCGAAAGCGCGATGCACGGCGCGCGCGGCCCGCTGCAGGTGGCCGACCAGCAGTCGCCGCGCGAGATCAGCGACGCCTTCGTGCGCGCCGCGATGGAGTGCGGCATTCCGCGCAACGACGACTTCAACGATGGCGTGCAGGAAGGCGCAGGGCTCTACCAGGTCACGCAGTTCCACGGCGGCGCGAAGAACGGCGAGCGCTGCTCGGCGGCCGCCGCCTACCTGCACCCGGTGATGAACGCGCGCTCCAACCTCACGGTGATGACCGGCGTGCAGGCGCAGCGCGTACTGCTCGACGAGCACCGCGCCACCGGTGTGGAGATACGCCGCGACGGCGAGGCAGACACCCTCTTCGCGCGCCGCGAGGTGGTGCTGTGCGGCGGCGCCTTCAACTCGCCGCAGCTGCTGATGCTGTCTGGCATCGGCGATCCGCAAGAGCTGTCGCGCCACGGCATCGCGGTGCGCCATGCGCTGCCGGGTGTGGGCCGCAACCTGCAGGACCACGTCGACTTCATCCTCTCCTGCCGCACCAGGGAGAAGGGCCTGCCCGGGCTCGGCCCCGCCGGCATGCTGAACTTCGCGAAGGCCATTCCCGAGTGGCGGCGCAGCGGCAAGGGCCTGATCGCCACGCCCTACGCCGAGGCCGGCGCCTTCTTCAAGACATCGCCCGAACTGGCCAAGCCCGACCTGCAGCTGCACTTCGTGATCGCGCTGGTCGACGACCATGCGCGCAAGCTGCACGGCGGCTTCGGCTTCTCATGCCATGCCTGCGTGCTGCGCCCCAGGGGCCGTGGCGACGTGCGGCTGAACGACGCCGACCCGGCGACGGCGCCGCGCATCGATCCGAGATTCCTCTCGGACGAGGACGACGTGGCGCGGCTGCTGGCGGGCGTGAAGAAGATGCGCGAGATCCTGCGCGCGCCGGCGTTGCGGAAGTACCGCCAGGCCGAGCTCTACACGGCCGGGGCGAACACAGACGAGGAACTGCTCTCGCACATCCGCGCGCGCGCCGACACCATCTACCACCCCGTGGGCACCTGCAAGATGGGCACCGACGCGATGGCGGTGGTCGATGCGAAGCTGCGCGTGCACGGCATCGCCAACCTGCGCGTGGTCGATGCTTCGGTGATGCCCACGCTGATCGGCGGCAACACCAATGCACCGACCATCATGATCGCCGAGCGCGCCGCCGAGTGGATGCGCGGCCCGCTGACCTTCGACCGCGCCGAACTCGACGCTAGACGGCCTTCGACGATCCTCGAACGACCAGTTCTCCAGGCAACAGGAGCTGGCGCGGCGCCGCATCCAGCCCCCGCAACCGTTCGATCAGGCATGTAGCGGCCGCGCGGCCGATGGCGTCGGTAGGCTGGGCCACGGTGCTCAGGCCGGGGCCGATGAGCGAGGCCCATTCGGGATCGTCGAAGCCCACGAAGCCGAGGTCGGCGCCGAACTGCCAGCCCAGCCGCGCCATCGACTGCGCGATGCGCAGGGTGACCACCGCGTTGCCCGCGACCACCGCCGCGCGGCGACCGCGTTTGGCTCGCCGGCGCAATGCGCGCATGGCCTCATCGAGCGCATCGGCCTCGCCTTCCACGCTCTCGAACACCTCGCCCGCCACGCGCGGCTCGTGCGCCGCCACGCAGGCGCCGAAGGCGGCCGTGCGCTCGCGCCGCGAACTCACACCCTTCTGCGGCTCCGTGACGTAGAGCAGCTCGCGATAGCCGCCTTCGACCAGATGGCCACAGGTGGCGGTCATCGCGGCATCGTTGTCGAGCGAGACGAAGTCGGTGTGCATGCCGGTGTGGCGCCGGTCCACCAGCACCGCCGGCTTGCCGTGCAGCGTGACGGCGTCGACCACGTTGCTGCCGCGCCCCAGGGTGTTGAGGATGAAGCCGTCGACCTGGTAGCCCGCCAGTGCGTCGATGGCCTCGCGCTCGCGTTCGCTCTCGTTGCCGAGGTTGAACAGCATCACGAGGTAGCCGGCGTCCTGGCAGGCCTTCTCGGCGCCGCGCAGCACCGCGACGGAATATGGGTTGGTGATGTCCGCCACGATCAGGCCGACCAGCCGCGAGCGGCCATGGCTCAGCGCCTGCGCCATCGGGCTGGGCGAATACCCCAGCTTGGCGATGGCGACCTCGACGCGCGCGGCGATGTCGGGGCTCAGCAGGCGCTCCCGATGATTGAGGAAGCGCGAGACCGTGGCCTTGGAGACGCCGGCGGCCTCGGCGACGTCGGCTATGGTGGCGCGGCCTGTGGGTTTCATGTCTTTGCTCCTTCCCCCTCTGGGGGAAGGTTGGGATGGGGGCAGGCAGAGCGCCCAATGGACACGCCGCTTGCCCCCACCCCTGCCCTCCCCCAGCGGGGGAGGGAGAAAGGCCTGGCACCGGTCATGCGCTCGCCGTGTCGTACTGCGCCGTCGGCTTCTCGCCCGCCAGCACCTGCAACAGATTCGTCGTGGCGAGTTCGGCCATGGCGTGTCGCGTCTCGTGCGTGGCCGAGCCGATGTGTGGCAGCGGCGTCACGCGCGGGTGGGTGCGCAGCGGCGAATCGGCGGGCAGCGGTTCCTTCGCGAACACGTCGAGGCCGGCGGCGCGCAGCGTGCCGTGGTCGAGCGCATGCAGCAGCGCCTCTTCGTTCACCGTGGCGCCACGGCCACCGTTGATGAAGGACGCACCGGGCTTCATGCGCGCGAAGAAGGCGGCGTCGATCATGCCGCGCGTGGCTTCGGTCAGCGGCAGCATGGCGAGAACGATGTCGGAACGCGCGAGCAGGTCGTCCAGGGGCGCGTGCGTGGCGCGGCCCTGCAGCTCGGGC
Source organism: Variovorax sp. CAN15 (assembly GCF_030462475.1). Taxonomy (GTDB): domain Bacteria; phylum Pseudomonadota; class Gammaproteobacteria; order Burkholderiales; family Burkholderiaceae_C; genus Variovorax. Next base: position 305,451 of record NZ_JASMRZ010000003.1, on the reverse strand, counting down.
GCCTGCGCGGCCAGGTCGACCGGCCGGCGCGCGTGGTAGAGCACCGGCATGCCGAAGCCCAGGGCGGCGCGTCGTGCCACCGCCTGCCCGATGCGGCCGAAGCCGAGGATGCCCAGCGTCACGTAGACGACCACGAAGAACAGCAGCAGCAGCGCCACCAGCAGCGGCGGCGAGGTGACGAGCGCGAGCACCGCGCCGACTCCGCCCGCGCGCGCGGCTACGTTGCCCGGCCCCTGCAGCTGGCTCAGGTAGAAGAAGAAAACACCGCCGCCCAGGAAGACGCCGAGCAGGCCGCCCTTGATCACTGAACCGGCGAAGGACAGCCCGGCCTTGGCGCCGGTGCGCACGAGCGACTGCCGGGCCGCGGGGTCGGTCGACGACGACATATGGGAAGACTCCTGCGTTGTTGTTGATGTTGATGTTGACGGCCGCCTCGCGCGATTGCTGCTGCTGCGCAACCGCCGGCCCGGCGCGGATCATGCCACCGGCGCCGCTCCACCATAATCGCGCGCAAACCATACGAGGAGAATCCCATGGCCGTCAGATTCCAGAAACCGACCGCGGCATTCGTCGCCGCGTCCTGGGCAGCGCTGTTCATCGGCGCCGTCGTCTACCTGATCGGGCTGTGGAACGCCTCGATGCAGCTCAACGAGAAGGGCTACTACTTCACCGTGCTGATGTACGGCCTCTTCGCCGCCGTCTCGCTGCAGAAGACCGTGCGCGACCGCCTCGAGGGCATCGCCGTCACCGGCATCTACTACGGCCTGTGCTGGATCTCGCTGCTGCTGTCGGTGGCGCTGCTGGCCGTCGGCCTGTTCAACGCCACACTGGCTGGTAGCGAGAAGGGCTTCTACGCGATGGCCTTCCTGCTGAGCCTGTTCGGCGCGGTGGCCGTGCAGAAGAACGTGCGCGACATCGCCGCGCACAAGAACGAAGCGCCTTCGCTCGACGACGCCCCCGAGGCCGGCTGAAGCCGGCCCGTCCCGTCAGCCCGCCTCGAGCAGGTCGCGCAGGGTGCGCAGGTCGCTGGCGATCCACTGCGCATCGCGCGCGAAGGCCGCGTCGTCCATGTGCGGCTGGCGCAGCAGCGTGAACTGCAGCTCGCAGGCGTCCGGCGCGACGCCGATCACGCGGAACGGCAGGTAGACCTCGGGCACGCCCTCGGGCGCCACCCAGTGGTCGAGCACGCCGAAGTCGTTGCGCGGCGCGAAGCGCATGCGGGCCTCGCCGCTTTCGGGCGTGCGCACGATCCAGTGGTCGCCATGCGGCACCAGCGCGCTCTTCGCAAGCCCGCTCGCCCATTCGGGCAGGCGCTTCGGGTCGGCCGCCAGCACGTAGGCGCGGCGCCATTCGCAGGCGACGCGCTGGATGATGACGCGGGATTGCGCCACGGGGCCTTCACTCGTCTGATGCTTCATCGAAATCGCTCCTGAGCACCTTGGAGACGACGGCGCCGGAGAAGCCGCGCGCCATCAGGAATCGCATCTGCTTCGCGCGCTCCTTCGCGTCGGCGGGCGGGGCGCTGAAGCGGCGGCGCCAGACGGCCGTGGCGCGCTCGACTTCCGTATCCTGCAGGCCGGCCACCGCCTCGGCGATGGCCTCGGGCGCGATGCCCTTGGCCTGCAGTTCCTGCCTCACACGCAAAGCGCCCGAACTGGCCGCGCGCTGGTGAAGCACCGAAGCCACCACGCGCGGCTCGCTGATGAAGTCCTTGGCCGCCAGCTCGTCGAGCGCCTTCGCCAGCGTGCCGGGCTCTTCCTCGTGCCTGGCCAGCTTGCGCTCCAGCTCCGCGCGCGAATGCTCGCGCTGGCTCAGCAGGCGCAGCGCGCGGCCTTTGAGGGATGGGGCGTCGAATGCCATGCGGGGAGTCGCTCGCGCGGCCCCCGGAAGGAGCCGCGCCCGGTCTTATTCGCCCTTCTCGGCCTTGTCGGCCTTGTCGGCCTTGTCGGCCTTGGCCGCCTTCTGCGGCTTCTCGGGCTCCTCGGTGCCGACATCGGCAGCCAGCAGCGGAATGCCCAGCGACTCGCGCACCTTGTTCTCGATCTCGCGCGACAGCGCCGGGTTCTCGCGCAGGAACTCGCGGGCGTTGTCGCGGCCCTGGCCGATCTTCTCGCCGTTGTAGGCGTACCAGGCGCCCGACTTGTCGATGATCTTGGCGTTCACGCCCATGTCGATGATCTCGCCCTCGCGGCTGATGCCCTCGCCGAACAGGATGTCGAACTCGGCCGTCTTGAACGGAGGCGAGACCTTGTTCTTCACCACCTTCACCTTGGTTTCGTTGCCGATGGCCTCGTCGCCCTTCTTGATGGTGCCGATGCGGCGGATGTCCAGGCGCACCGAGGCGTAGAACTTCAGCGCGTTGCCGCCGGTGGTGGTTTCGGGCGAGCCGAACATCACGCCGATCTTCATGCGGATCTGGTTGATGAAGATGACCATGCAGTTGGTCTTCTTGATGGTGGCGGTGAGCTTGCGCAGCGCCTGGCTCATCAGGCGGGCCTGCAGGCCGGGCAGCGAGTCGCCCATTTCGCCTTCGATTTCGGCCTTGGGCGTGAGCGCGGCGACCGAGTCGACCACGATCAGGTCCACGGCGCCCGAGCGCACCAGCGAATCGACGATTTCAAGCGCCTGCTCGCCGGTGTCGGGCTGGCTGATCAGCAGGTCGGACAGGTTGACGCCGAGCTTCTGGGCGTATTGCACGTCGAGGGCGTGTTCGGCGTCGACGAAGGCGCAGGTGCCGGCCTGTTTCTGCATGGCGGCGATGACCTGCAGCGTGAGCGTGGTCTTGCCCGAGGATTCCGGGCCGTAGATTTCGATGACGCGGCCGCGCGGCAGGCCGCCGACGCCCAGCGCGATGTCCAGGCCCAGCGAACCGGTGGAGACCACCTGGATGTCTTCCAGCGCCTCGCCCTCGCCGAGCCGCATGATGGTGCCCTTGCCGAACTGCTTTTCGATCTGGGCCAGCGCGGCCTGCAGGGCCTTGGCCTTTTCGGTGTTGGCGCCTGCGATGCTCGAACCCTTGACGACTGCGTCCATGTGGAAATCTCCTTGAAAATCAATGGCTTGTGTGTGACACCATCCATCTGCGTTTAACTACAGGCTGGATGCTTGAACAGTAGTGTAGAGGCTGATTCTTCGGCGTAAACCCGCTTTTTGGTCAGTTTGCTTTACCATCTGAAGCATGGCCGACACCACCTTCTCCGCCGATCAGGACGCCTGGCGCCAGACCCACCTGGGCCGCCTGCTGGGCCACGCCATGCGCCGCTTCGACGAGCGCGTGCTGGAGCTGATGGCGCACGACGTCGACGTGCCGCTGGCGCTGTCGAACCTCGCGGCGCGCGCGCAGGTGAGCGCAGCGCACATCCACATCACGCGGCACCTGGCGCGCGAGGGCTCGCGCCTCACGGAGCTGGCCGAGCGCGCGGGCATGACGAAGCAGGCCATGGGCGCGCTGGTCGACCAGTGCGAGGCCTGGGGGCTGGTCACGCGCGGGCCCGATCCGCTGGACGCGCGGGCGCGGCGGGTGCTCTTCACCGCCGACGGGCTGGCCTGGCTCGACGCCTTCCGCGGCGCGGTGACGCAGGCGGAAAAGGAGTTCCGCGCCAGCGTGGGCGACGAGATCGCCACCGTGGTAACCATCGGACTCGAAGCCTATACGGCGGGCTAGACTCCGGCGAAGAGACAAATGTGAACGGCGCCGGCGTGGCGCCCGACACCCGAAACAGGCCGGAGGTGGCGCATGCGGATTCTGATTGCCGAAGACGACCAGGTGCTGGCCGATGCCCTGCTGCGCAGCCTGCGCACCTCGGGCGCGGCGGTCGACCACGTGGCGAACGGCTCGCAGGCCGACACCGCGCTCATGACCCATGACGAGTTCGACCTGCTGATCCTCGACCTCGGGCTGCCCAGCCTGCACGGCATCGAGATCCTCAAGCGCCTGCGCGCGCGCGGCTCGCAGCTGCCGGTGCTGGTGCTGACCGCGGCCGACAGCGTGGAAGAGCGCGTCAAGGGCCTGGACCACGGCGCCGACGACTACATGGCCAAGCCCTTCAGCCTGCAGGAGCTCGAGGCGCGCGTGCGCGCCCTCACCCGGCGCGGCATGGGCGCCACCAGCAACACCATCCGCCACGGCCCGCTGGTGTACGACCAGGCCGGCCGCGTGGCCACCATCGACGGCAAGATGATCGAGCTGTCGGCGCGCGAACTCGGCCTGCTCGAGGTGCTGCTGCAGCGCGCCGGCCGGCTGGTGAGCAAGGACCAGCTGGTCGACCGGCTGTGCGAATGGGGCGAGGAGGTGAGCCTCAACGCCATCGAGGTGTACATCCACCGGCTGCGCAAGAAGATCGAGAAGGGCCCGGTGCGCATCGCGACGGTGCGCGGGCTGGGCTACTGCCTCGAAAAGATCCAACCCTGATGCATTCTGAGATGCGGGAAATGCCGCGGAACCGGCTTTGCCGGGCCGCAGGCATTGCCCCCGGAAGGGGCTTGGCGAAGCGACACGAAGTGCGCGCAGCCTGGGGGCGAACCAAGTGAAGTTGTTCCAGCGCGCGCAGCGCTCTCTCTTCGGCGAGATCCTCGACTGGATGCTCACGCCGCTGCTGCTGCTGGTGCCGGTGAGCATCGGCGTCACCTGGCTGGTGGCGCAGGGCATTGCCAACGCCCCCTTCGACCGCGCGCTGGAGCACAACGTGAAGGCGCTGGCCGAGCTGGTGACGGTGAGGGAAGGGCACGCGCAGTTCGTGCTCTCGCAGTCGGCGCGCGAGATCCTGCGTGCCGACGAGACCGGCCACGTCTATTACCAGCTGCTCGACGGCTACGACAACCTGCTCAGCGGCGAGCGCGACATTCCGCAGCCCGGACTCGACGAGCCGCTGCCGCCCGGCCAGGTCTTCCTGCACAACAGCGACGTGCACGGCCAGCCGGTGCGCGTGGCCTCGATGTGGATCGCCAGCGGCACCGACGACGTGCCGCCCACGCTGCTGCAGCTGGCCGAGACGCGCGAGAAGCAGTCGGTGCTGGCGGCCGAGATCATCAAGGGCGTGCTGCTGCCGCAGTTCGCCATCCTGCCGCTGGCGGTGCTGCTGATCTGGCTGGCGCTGGTGCGCGGCATCAAGCCGCTGTCGGTGGTGGAGGCTCGCATCCGCGAGCGGCGCCCCGGCGACCTGAGCCCGCTGGACGAATCCTCGGTGCCGCTGGAAGTGGTGCCGCTGGTGTCCTCGGTGAACGAGCTGCTGGACAAGCTCAACGACTCCATAGGCACGCAGAAGCGCTTCCTGGCCGACGCGGCGCACCAGCTGAAGACGCCGCTGGCGGGCTTGCGCATGCAGGCCGACCTGGCGCAGCGCGAGGGTGCCAATGCCGACGAGCTGAAGCAGTCGCTCAAGCAGATCGGCCGCGCGAGCAAGCGCGCCACGCACACGGTGAACCAGCTGCTGTCGCTGGCGCGCGCCGAGGGCAACAGCGCCCACGCGCACCACCAGCCCTGCGACCTCGCGAAACTGACCATCGAGGTGGTGCGCGAGGCGGTGCCGCGCGCCATCGAGAAGCGCATCGACCTGGGCTACGACGGCGTCGAGCCCGGCGCGCCGGGCGCGGTGTTCGACGGCAACGCCACGCTGCTGAAGGAGCTGGTGCGCAACCTGGTCGACAACGCGATCAACTACACGCCATCGACGCCCGAGCGCCCCGGCCTGATCACCGTGCGCGTGCTGGCCGACCCCTTCGGCCACGTGCTGCTGCTGCAGGTGGAGGACAACGGCCCGGGCATCGCCGAGGCCGACCGCGAGCTGGTGTTCGAGCCCTTCTACCGCGTGCTCGGCAACGAGGCCGACGGCTCGGGGCTGGGCCTGCCGATCGTGCTGGAGATCGCGAACCAGCACCGCGCGCAGGTGAAGCTGGAGGATGCGCATCCCGGCAAGCATCCGCCGGGGGCGCTCTTCACGGTGCGCTTCGAGGGCGAGCAGCCGTCCTGAGACGGCAGCGGGAGTGCGTCAGGGCGCCGGTGCGGCGGCCTTCGGTGCTTCCTTGCGGATCTGCAGCCACTCGGGATGGATCTGCCGCGCCATGCGCTGCGGCTCGCGCTCGGCGAGGCCGGCCGGCGCGAGACCGAAGCCGGCAAGATCGCCGCGCGCCCAGAGGAAGTAGCCGGCATTGGCGAGCAGCAGGACGACGAGGAGCAGGCGCAGCTTCATGGTGAAGATCAGAAAGACATGCCGCGAGGGCGCACGCTCACTTCATCGCTGGAAATGAGCTGCAGGCCGGCGTCGGTGCGCACCTGCAGTTCGCCGCCCCAGGCCACGCCTTCGCACAGGCCGGCGGTGCCGTCGCTGAGCGCCACCTCGCGCCCGCGCAGCACGTCGCGCGCGGCGAAGCGTTCGGCAAAGGGCGCGAAGCCGCGAGCCTCGAAGTCGAGCACCGTCCGCACCAGCGGCTCGGCCAGTTCGGCCAGCACCTCGGGCGCGCCGGCTCCCGGGCGCCACTGGCGCAGCCATGCCGGCGGCGTGCGCATGCCGTCGCCTTCGCGCGCGCCGATGTTGATGCCGATGCCGATCACCACATAGCGCGACGCATCGGGGCCGCCATCGGAGGGCAGGGCGGTTTCGATGAGGATGCCGACCAGCTTGCGGTCGTCGACCCAGATGTCGTTGGGCCACTTCAGGCCGACCTTGTGCGCGCCCGAGGGATCGAGCCCCTCGGCCACCGCCACGCCAACGGCCAGCGACAGGCCCGACCAGTCGGCGGGCGCGAGCGGCATGCCCAGCGAGAAGGTCAGCGAAACGGCCGCGTCCTGCCGCGCGCCGCTCTGCCAGGGGCGCCCGAGGCGGCCGCGCCCGGCCGTCTGGCGCTCGGCCACGAGCAGCACGGGCTCGACGCGGCCGGCGCGCGCGCGGCGCATCAGCTCGGTGTTGGTGGAGTCGATCTCGGCCACGGCCTCGACCGCGAAGCCGGGCAGCAGCGGCACGACCGCCGCGGCGATCCGGTCCTGGAACCAGTCGGCGGTGCTGCTGTCGTTCATCCGTCAGTCCTTGGCGGACCTGGCCTTCTTCGCGGATTTCTTTTCCGCTTTCGCTTCAGCCTTCTTTTCGGCTTTCTTCCCGGCCTTTTTGGCTTCCTTTTTCGCCTCCTTCTTTTCGGCCTTTTTCTCGGCCTTTTTCTTTTCGGCTTTTTTCTTCGCCTTCTTCTTTTTCTTTTCCTCGTCCTCATCCTTGGGTGTCAGCAGCGTGCCGCGGCATTGCTCGGAGCCGCACCAGCAGGGAAATTCGGAAAGCAGTTTCGGTGTGTACGGCTCGTCGATGATCAGGCCGTAGTCGTAGTTGAGCTCCTCGCCGGCAGCGATGTTGCGCAGCGCCTTGATATAAACGCGCCCATCGACCTCGTCGGCTTCGCAGTTCGGTTCGCACGAGTGGTTGATCCAGCGCGCGTCGTTGCCCTTGACGTTGCCGTCGATCACGCGGCCGTCGTCGATGTGGAAGTAGAAGGTATGGTTCGGCTGGGTCGGGTCGTGCGGATGGCGGCGCAGCGCCTCCTTCCAGCTGATGACCTCGCCCTTGTATTCGATCAGCGTTTCGCCTTCGGCCAGGTCCTGCACGGCGAACACGCCGTTGCCGTGGACATCGGAGCGCCGCATCTGGATGCGGCGGCCGCCGCCGGAACGATCCTTGGCCTTGGCGGCGGGTTGTGCATCTGCCTCGGTAAGAGCGGTGGCTTGCGTATCACGACCGGCCGGAAGTGGGGATTTGGAAGGCATCGCCGAAGTCTGTTAGTTTGAATATGCACACACATGCGCGTGTGCGCGTGCGCACGCGGGAAGCCGCAGAGTATAGAGAGCCCTTAGATGACAAAGACGTTGGTAATCGCAGAAAAGCCGTCGGTGGCGCAGGACATCGTCCGCGCTCTCACGCCGGTCGCAGGGAAATTCGACAAACATGACGAGCATTTCGAGAACGACAGCTATGTCGTGACCAGCGCGGTCGGTCACCTGGTCGAGATCCAGGCACCCGAGGAATTCGACGTCAAGCGCGGCAAGTGGAGCTTCGCCAACCTGCCGGTGATCCCGCCGCACTTCGACCTCAAGCCCGTGGACAAGACCAAGACGCGCCTGAACGCGGTGGTCAAGCAGGCCAAGCGCAAGGACGTCACGCAGCTCATCAACGCCTGTGACGCGGGGCGCGAGGGCGAGCTGATCTTCCGTCTCATCGAGCAGTACGCGGGCGGCAAGTCGGGCCTGAACAAGCCTGTGAAGCGCCTCTGGCTGCAGTCGATGACGCCGCAGGCCATCCGCGACGGCTTCGACGCGCTGCGCACCGAGAAGCAGATGCAGGGCCTGGCCGATGCCGCGCGCTCGCGATCGGAGGCCGACTGGCTGGTGGGCATCAACGGCACGCGCGCCATGACCGCCTTCAATTCGCGCGACGGCGGCTTCTTCCTCACGACCGTGGGCCGGGTGCAGACGCCGACTCTCTCCGTCGTCGTGGAGCGCGAGGAGCAGATCCGCAAGTTCGTCTCGCGCGACTACTGGGAAATCCACGGCAGCTTCGCGGCCGAGGCCGGCGAGTACCCGGGCAAGTGGTTCAACCCCGACTGGAAGAAAGCCAACGCGCCGCTGCTGGCCAATGGCGAGCCCGACCCCGAGCAGCGCGCCGACCGCGTCTGGAACGAGCAGGAAGCCCGCGCCATCGCCGACGCCGCGCGCGGCAAGCCCGCCACCGTCACCGAAGAAAGCAAGCCCACCACGCAGGCATCGCCCGCGCTGTTCGACCTGACCTCGCTGCAGCGCGAGGCCAACGGCCGCTTCGGCTTCAGCGCCAAGACCACGCTGGCGCTGGCGCAGAGCCTGTACGAACGCCACAAGGCACTGACCTACCCGCGTACCGATTCGCGCGCGCTGCCCGAGGACTATCTGCCGGTGGTCAAGCAGACCATGGGCATGCTCGCCAACAGCGGCATGAAGCACCTGGCGCCCTTCGCCCAGCAAGCGGTGGACGGCAACTACGTGAAGCCCAACAAGCGCATCTTCGACAACGCCAAGGTGTCGGATCACTTCGCCATCATCCCGACGCTGCAGGCGCCCAGCGGCCTGAGCGAAGCCGAGCAGAAGCTCTACGACTTCGTCGTGCGGCGCTTTCTCTCGGTGTTCTTCCCGAGCGCCGAATACCAGGTCACCACGCGCATCAGCACTGTGGAGCAGGGCGGCAGGAAGTACCCCTTCCGCACCGACGGCAAGGTGCTGGTGAAGCCGGGCTGGCTCGCCATCTACGGCAAGGAAGCACAGGACGACGAGAAGGAAGACGACAAGGACGGCAAGCGCCTCGTGCCGGTGAAGCCGGGCGAGATCGTGAAGGCCGAGTCGGTCGACACCAAGGGCCTGAAGACGCGCCCGCCGGCACGCTATTCCGAAGCCACGCTGCTGGGCGCCATGGAAGGCGCGGGCAAGACCATCGACGACGACGAGCTGCGCGAGGCCATGCAGGAGAAAGGCCTGGGCACGCCAGCCACGCGCGCGGCCACCATCGAAGGCCTGATCGCCGAGAAGTACATCCTGCGCGAAGGCCGTGAGCTGATCCCGACGGCCAAGGCCTTCCAGCTCATGACGCTGCTGCGCGGCCTGGGCGTGGAGGAACTCTCCAAGGCAGAGCTGACCGGCGAGTGGGAATACAAGCTCGCGCAGATGGAGAAGGGCGCGCTCAGCCGCGACGCCTTCATGCGCGAGATCGCCGAGATGACGCAGCACATCGTTAAGAAGGCCAAGGAATACGACCGCGACACCGTGCCGGGCGACTACGCGACCCTGCAGACGCCGTGCCCCAACTGCGGCGGCATCGTGCGCGAGAACTACCGCCGCTACGCCTGCACCGGCAAGAGCGGCACCGGCGAGAACGCCTGCGGCTTCTCGTTCGGCAAGTCGCCGGCCGGGCGCACCTTCGAGGTGGCCGAGGCCGAAGCGCTGCTGCGCGACAAGCACATCGGCCCGCTGGAAGGCTTCCGCTCCAAGGCCGGCTGGCCCTTCACCTCCGAGATCGTCATCAAGTTCGACGAAGAGGCGAAGAACTGGAAGCTGGAGTTCGACTTCGGCGACGACAAGAACGAGGACAGCGGCGAGATCGTCGACTTCAGCGAGCAGGACACCGTGGGCCCTTGCCCGGTGTGCGGCGCGCCCGTGTTCGAGCACGGCAGCAACTACGTCTGCGAGAAGTCGGTGCCGACCAATTCGCAGCCCACGCCGAGCTGCACCTTCAAGACCGGCAAGATCATCCTGCAGCAGCCGGTGGAGCGCGCGCAGATGGAAAAGCTGCTGGCCACCGGCAAGACCGACCTGCTCGACAAGTTCGTGAGCATGCGCACGCGCCGCGCCTTCAAGGCCTTCCTGACCTGGAACGCCGAAGAAGGCAAGGTGACCTTCGAGTTCGCGCCGCGAGAGGGCGCAAGCAAGTTCCCGCCGCGCAAGACCTTCGCCGGCAAGACCGCCGCCGCCAAGAAGACGGCTGCTGCAAAGAAGACGCCCGCCGCCAAGAAGGCACCGGCCGCGAAGAAGGCCGCCGCACCGCGCAAGACCGGCGCGGGCCTCAAGCCCAGCGACGCGCTGGCGGCGGTGATCGGCAACGAGCCGGTCGCGCGCACCGAGGTCGTGAAGAAGCTCTGGGACTACATCAAGGCCAACGGCCTGCAGGACGCCAAGGACAAGCGCTCGATCAACGCCGACGCCAAGCTCAAGCCTGTGTTCGGCAAGGACCAGGTGACGATGTTCGAACTCGCGGGCATCGTGGGCAAGCACCTGTCGGCGGCCTGAGCCATTCGGCGCGGACACTTCGGCGCGAGCTTGGCCCTGGCCATCTCGGTGCTGGGCGGCACGGGCCTGGCGCATGCCGCCGCATGGCCCGACAAGCCAGTCAGGCTGGTGGTGCCGTTCCCGCCCGGGCAGGCCACGGACATCTTCGCCCTCGCCCTGGTCGAGCCCTGCCGGCTGAGCTGCGCGAGCGCCGGCATCGGCGGCACGCAGCATCTGCCGGGCCTGATGGCGCCGCGTGGCACGCCGGGCGGAGTCGCCGAGCGCCTCAACCGCGAGGTGACCGACATCCTGAAGAGCGGGCAGATGGCGCGCTTCATCCGCGAACGCGCCTCCGAACCCGCACCCACGACGCCAGCCAGGCTCGATCGCTTCGCGGCGAGCAAGATCGGCGTGTGGGGCGCGGCGGTGAAGGCCTCGGGCGCCAGGCCCGAGTAGGGCGGGATGGAGCAACAGCCCTGACCACGCCGGGTGTGTTTGTTACAGGCCGTCCCGGCCGCCGGGCCTATAGTGGCCCGGACCCAACCATCCAGGAGACTCCGTTGAAGTCGTCTTTCATCGCCGCCGCATTCGCGATCGCAATGGGCGTGCTGGCCACGGGCTGCGCCGGCACCGGTTCCGCCGGCAACCCCGGCTCCTCGGCCGCGACACCGGCCAGCGGCAGCGGCGTCACGGTGTTCGGCACCATCGACGCCAGCGTCAGCGGCTACAAGAACAGCAGCAGCTCGCGCTGATCGGGCCGCGCGGAGGGGCTCGGGCTCTTCAGCGCCGCAGCAGCGCCTGGCGCAGCACCCGCGCGGCGCGGTCGCGGATCTTGCCGGGTCCGGAACGCGCCGGAGTCCTGGGCGCGACCTTGGCGGTGGCACAGGCCCACAGGAAGTCGTGCAGGATCGGCGTGTCGTCCACCGTCTCGGTGCTGCCGTACTTGTGGAACTCGGGGTGCCACTGGGTCGCGGCGATGTAGCTGCGTCCCTTCTCGGGGAGACGGCGGATGGCCTCGGGCACGCGGTCGGGCAGGCTCCAGGCCTCGATCTCGAAGCCCGGCGCGAGGCCCTTGATGCCCTGGTGGTGGATGCTGTTGACGCGCGCGGTGTGCACCTGCGGATAGAGCCTGGAAAGCCGCGTGCCCTCGACGATCTCGATCTCGTGGAAGTTCTGGTCGTAGGTCACCGGGTCGCGGTGCTTCAGCGTCTGGGGGTGGCCGTGCTGCTCCTCGATGTCCTGGTAGAGCGTGCCGCCGAAGGCCACGTTGATGAGCTGCAGCCCCCGGCACACGCCGAAGATGGGCTTGCCGGCCTGCTCGAAGGCTTCGACCAGCGCCAGGTCGTAGAGGTCGCGGATGCGGTCGCCGATCCAGGCGTCCTTCAGCGGCACCTCGCCGTAGCTGCCGGGCCAGACGTCGGCGCCGCCGTGCATCACCACGCCGTCGAGCCATTCGGCGTAGTGCGACAGCTTGGTGTCGCCGCGCGCGGTGTCGCCGGTGGGGCAGGGCACCATCACCACCATGGCGCCGGCGGACATGAGCCAGTGCGCGATCGACTGCTCGACGTACTGCAGGGTCTTGTTGGAGAAGAGCGAACGGGCCGGGTCGGCGTGCGAGAAGCAGGCGGACAGGCCGATCTTGAGCCGGGCGGAAACGGGTTGTGTCATCGCTGGACTGTCGCCAGTGCTAACCGGACGGGTGATGCGAAAAGGAAAGTCCATTTTTGCTCGTTGGCCTCTCGCGCGGGGTCGGACGACACGCCAAGTATGCTTTCAACGCCGCCCCAACGAATAAGGAAGACAAGCCGATGAAGACCATCAAGGGCCCCGCCATCTTTCTGGCCCAGTTCGCCGGAGACACAGCCCCCTTCGACACCCTCGACGGCATCGCCGGCTGGGCTGCCGGCCTGGGCTACAAGGGCGTCCAGATTCCCAGCTGGGACGCCCGCCTCTTCAACCTTCAGCGCGCCGCCGAAAGCAAGACCTACTGCGAGGAGGTGAAGGGCACGCTGGCCAGCCATGGCCTGCAGATCACCGAACTCTCGACCCACCTGCAGGGCCAGCTGGTGGCGGTGCACCCGGCCTACGACGCGGGCTTCGACGGCTTCGCGGCGCCCGAGGTGCGCGGCGACCCGGCGCGGCGCCAGCAGTGGGCCGTCGAGCAGCTGCACCTGGCGGCCCGCGCCTCGGCCAACCTGGGGCTCACGGCGCACGCGACCTTCTCGGGCGCGCTGGCCTGGCCGTACCTCTACTCCTGGCCGCCGCGCCCGCCGGGCCTGATCGAGGAGGCCTTCGACGAACTTGCGCGCCGCTGGCGGCCCATCCTGGACGCCTTCGACGCGGTGGGCGTGGACGTGGGCTACGAGATCCACCCCGGCGAGGACCTGCACGACGGCGCGAGCTACGAGATGTTCCTGGAGCGCGTCGGCAACCACCCGCGCGCCTGCCTGCTGTACGACCCGAGCCACTTCATGCTGCAGCAGCTCGACTACCTGGCCTACATCGACCACTACCACGAGCGCATCAAGATCTTCCATGTGAAGGACGCCGAGTTCAACCCGACCGGCAAGCAGGGCGTGTACGGCGGCTTCCAGAGCTGGATCAATCGCGCCGGGCGCTTCCGCTCGCTGGGCGACGGCCAGGTCGACTTCAAGGCCATCTTCTCGAAGATGGCGCAGTACGACTTCCCGGGCTGGGCGGTGCTGGAGTGGGAGTGCTGCATCAAGCACCCGGAAGACGGCGCGCGCGAGGGCGCGAAATTCATCGCCGACCACATCATCCGCGTGGCCGACCGCGCCTTCGACGACTTCGCGGCAGGCGGGGTCGACGTGGCGGCGAACAAGCGGATGCTGGGTATCGGTTAGGGACCAGCAAGTAGATCGGATCACGTCTTCGGTCGTCTACGCGCCGCGCACCGTCTCGGGGTTCGCGCGGCCCTCGCCACCCGGCAGGCAGTCGCCGGAAAGGAGGCGAGCGCTACAGCAGCGCCGCCAGCCGCCGGATCGCACCGTCGATCTGCGCCTCGCCGATCAGCCCGTAGCCGAAGGCCAGCCCGTTGGGCGTGTCGGGCGCCAGCGGATCGAGCGCGAAGCGCGACAGCGGCGGCAGCGTGATGCCGGCCGCCGCGGCGCGCTCGACCACGGTGAAATCGCGCGTGTCGCCATGCAGCCGTGCCGACAGGTGCAGGCCGGCGCTCGACGGAATCGTCTCCAGCCGGTCCGCGCTGTGGCGCGCCAATGCCTCCAGCAGGGCGGTGCGCCGCGCGCCGTAGAGCTTGCGCATCTTGCGGATGTGGCGCGCGAGATGTCCCTCGGCAATGAACGCGGCCAGCGCCTCCTGGCCGAGCACCGGGCCATGCCAGTCGGCCAGTTCGCGCGAGCGCACCAGCGCCGCGCGGGCCCAGGGCGGCGCGACCACGAAGCCCAGCCGCAGCGCGGGGAACAGGCTCTTCGAGAAGGTGCCGACGTAGAAGACCGACTCTGCGCGGTCCAGCGTCTGCAGCGCGTCGAGCGGGCGGCCGGAGAAGCGGAACTCGCTGTCGTAGTCGTCCTCGACGATCACCGCGTCGCGCTCCCGCGCGAAGGCCAGCAGCGCGGCGCGGCGCTGCGGCGACATCGCGACGCCGGTCGGAAACTGGTGCGAGGGCGTGACGCAGACCACGCGCGCCTCGGGCGGGATGCCCTCCACGCACAGGCCCTCGGCGTCGGTGGGCACCGTCACCACCCGCGCGCCGGCCGCCAGCATGGCCTCGCGCAGCGACGGATAAAAAAGCTGCTCGACCGCGACCACCGTGCGCCCCGGCACCACCAGGATGCGCGCGAGCAGCCCGAAGGCCTGCTGGGCGCCGGCCGTGACCACGATGTCGTCCGCCGTGCAGCCCACCGCGCGGGTGAATGACACATGCCCGGCGATCGCTTCGCGCAGCGCGGCCTGGCCCTGCGGGTCGGCGTAGTCGGCCGTCTGGCGCGCAATGCGGCGCAGGGCGCGGTCGCTCAGGCGGCGCCAGATGTCGAAGGGAAAGAGGCTCACGTCGGGCAGGCCGACGCGGAAGTCGTCGCGCGCGGGTTGCGGCTGCAGGGTGGGGGCGAGGTCGGCGCCGGGGATGCTCGCCGGCACCAGCCGGCGGTCGCGGCCGGCGGCAAGCGCCTTTCTGCTGGCGCGGCCCCGCCGGGACACCGGCAGCGTGTCGGCCACGTAGGTGCCGGCGCCGGGGCGCGTGAGCAGGTAGCCCTCGCCCAGCAGCAGGTCGTAGGCCGCCAGCATGGTGTTGCGCGAAACGCCCAGCCGCTGCGCCAGCGCGCGCGTGGCGGGCAGGCGCGCGCCGGGCTGCAGCCGGCCGTCGAGGATGGCGCCGCGGAACTGGCGGTGCAGCWCGCGCAGCAGGTCGCGCGAGCCGGCGGCCGGCAGGCGGATGGCGAGTTCGAAAAGTGGCTCCATGAACTTCGCCGATTGTGGTTCTTTTGAAGAGCCACTTGCAAACCTATTCTGGAGGCACTGAACACAATTTCCATGGAGTCATCGTCATGAACAACACGGCTCTTTCCTCTTCCTCCTCCGCACCGCAACCGGCCGGGCGCCTGCCGCTGAGCCTGGGCTGGCTCGCGCTGGGCGCCTTCGCCATCGGCACCGAGAGCTTCATGGTCGCGGGGCTGCTGCCGGTGCTGGCGGCCGATCTGCGGATCAGCGCCGCGCGCGCCGGCCAGCTGGTGCTGCTGTTCGCGCTGAGCTATGCGATCGGCTCGCCGCTGATGGCGGCGCTGCTGGCGCGCTTCGGGCGCCGGCGACTGCTGGTGGTGAGCCTCGCGGCCTTTTCGGGGCTGACGCTGGCGGCCTCGATGGCGCACGGCTTCATGCAGCTGGCGCTGGCGCGCGTCGCGCTGGGGCTGGTGGCCGGCGTGTTTTTGCCGACGGCGAGCGCGGTGGCGGCGGTGATGGTGTCTCCCGCGCTGCGCGGCCGGGCGCTGGCCATCGTGACCGGCGGCGGCACGGTGGCGGTGGCGCTCGGCGTGCCGCTGGGCGCGTGGATCGCAGGCTGGGGCGGCTGGCGCACGGCCTACCTGCTGATCGCGGCAGTGGCGGCGCTCGCCACCTGGGGCCTCGCGCTGGGGCTGCCGCGCGAACTGGCGCAGGCGCCTGTCGCGGAAAAGCGGGCACCGGCCTTCGCCGTGGCCCGCGAGCCGGGCGTGCTGGCGGGGCTGCTGGTCAGCCTGCTGTGGGCCACGGGCGGGTTCAGCTTCTATACCTACATCGCGCTCTTCCTGTCGCACACGCTGGGCTTCGGCGCGGAAGGCGCTGGCGCGGTGTTCTTCGCCATCGGCGTGGCGGCGGCCATCGGCACCGCGGCAGGCGGCTGGGCCACCGACCGCTTCGGCGCCGACCGCATGGCGCAGGGTTTCGCGCTGATGCTGGTGCTGATCCTGGGTGGGTTGTCGCTATCGGCGCAGATGCTGCCGCGCGGGCTGGCGCTGCCGGCGATCGTGGGGCTGTCGGCGCTCTGGGGCTTCGCGGGCTGGGGCTTCGGGCCCGCGCAGGCGGTGCGGCTGATCCGGCTGGCGCCGGAACGCGCGCCGATGACGCTGTCGCTCAACGCCTCGGCGATCTACCTGGGCATCGCGGCGGGTTCGGCACTGGGCGGGGCGGCGATCGAGCTGTTCGGTATCGGCTCGGTGGGCTGGGTCGGCGCGGCCTGCCAGCTTGTGGGCCTGATGCTGCTGCTGCGCGCCGCACGCCGCGCGCGCACGACCTGCAGCGCACCCGACGGGCTATGTTTTCGATAGCGGGAAACTTCGATGGAACGGCCCTTCGGGGCCTTTTTCTTTCGTGCGTTGTTTTAAGACAAGCAACTGTCATGCCCTGCAAGCTATAATGTCGGGTTCGTTTCGATACCACGACGAAGAATTTCGTCAATCCAGCCTGCAAGCTGCGCTGCTCCCGGATTCTCCGGGCTTCCCGCACGGCGAGCCGGCTTCACAGTGTGTTGGAGTGCCTGACCGGCGCCCATGATGGCCACCACTGCCTTCGTTCCTGTTGAAGCGAATCGCGCGTCCGTCTCGCGCTCCCGTACGTGGGCTGAAACAATCACACCCAATTCAATCTCCAACACACATCGAACGATTCAGAGGTAAGCACAGATGCCCAAGGAAGAACTCATCGAAATGAACGGCGCGGTGACCGAAGTCCTGCCGGACTCGCGCTACCGCGTCACGCTGGACAACGGCCATCAGCTGATCGCCTACAGCGGCGGCAAGATGCGCAAGCACCACATCCGCATCCTGGCCGGCGACAAGGTGTCGCTGGAACTCTCGCCCTACGACCTGACCAAGGGCCGCATCACCTTCCGCCACCTGGAGCGCCGCGGTCCGCCGCCGACCACCGGCGGCAACAACTCCCCCCGCCGCTGATCCGCGATTGACGAAAGGCCTTGCGGCGCCCGCAACGGGCGCCGGCGAGGCTTTTGTTTTTTTGCGTCTCTCCGGCTGCTGAACGATGACCACACCCAATCCCACAGCCGGCGGCCCTCCAGCCGACAACGGCTTTGCCTCGCTGGCGCTCTCGCCCCGGATGCTCGCCAACCTCACGCAGCTGGGCTACACGCAGATGACGCCGATCCAGGCGGCAGCGCTGCCGCCCGCGCTGCTCGGCAAGGACCTGATCGCCCAGGCCAAGACCGGCAGCGGCAAGACCGCCGCCTTCGCCCTCGCACTGCTTTCCAACCTGAACCCGCGCCGCTTCGCGGTGCAGGCGCTGGTGCTGTGCCCGACGCGCGAGCTGGCCGACCAGGTCACGACCGAAATCCGCCGCCTCGCGCGCGCCGAGGAGAACATCAAGGTGGTCACGCTCTGCGGCGGCGTCGCGCTGCGCGGGCAGGTGGCCAGCCTGGAGCACGGCGCGCACATCGTGGTGGGCACGCCGGGGCGCATCATGGACCACCTCGAGCGCGAGAACCTGAACCTGGAAGCGCTCAACACCCTGGTGCTCGACGAAGCCGACCGCATGCTGGACATGGGTTTCTTCGACGACATCGTGAAGGTGGCGCGCCAGTGCCCTTCGGCCCGCCAGACGCTGCTGTTCTCGGCCACCTACCCCGAGGGCATCGCCAAGCTCGCCGAGCAGTTCATGAAGAGCCCCGAGCAGATCGCGGTGCAGGCGCAGCACGAGGGCAGCAAGATCCGCCAGCGCTGGTACGAAGTGAAGGACAGTGAGCGGCTGCACACCGTGAGCCTGCTGCTCGACCACTTCCGCCCCGTGAGCACGCTGGCCTTCTGCAACACCAAGCAGCAGTGCCGCGACCTCGTCGAGGTACTGCAGGCGCAGGGCTTCAGTGCCCTGGCGCTGTTCGGCGAACTGGAGCAGCGCGAGCGCGACCAGGTGCTGGTGCAGTTCGCCAACCGCAGCTGCTCGGTGCTCGTCGCCACCGACGTGGCGGCGCGCGGACTGGACATCGCGCATCTCGAAGCCGTGATCAACGTCGACGTGACGCCCGATGCCGAGGTGCACATCCACCGCGTCGGCCGCACCGGCCGCGTGGGGCAGCAGGGCGGGGCCGAAGGCCTGGCGCTGAACCTGGCGAGCATGGACGAGATGGGCAGTGTCGGGAAGATCGAGCAGCTGCAGGGCCGCGAATCCGAATGGCACCAGTTGGCCGAGCTCACGCCGGGCAAGGGCGCGCCGCTTCAGCCGCCGATGGCCACGCTGCAGATCGTGGGCGGGCGCAAGGAAAAGATCCGCGCCGGCGACGTGCTGGGCGCGCTGACCGGCGACTGCGGCTATGCCAAGGAGCAGGTGGGCAAGATCAACGTCAACGAGTTCTCGACCTACGTGGCGGTGGACCGCGCCATCGCGGCGGAAGCGGCGCGCAAGCTGTCGGCCGGCCGCGTGAAGGGCAAGTCGGTCAAGGTGCGGCTCATCTAGGACTCGCCCCCAGGCTTCGCGCACCTCGTGTCGCTTCTCCAACCCCCTACCGGGGGCGGGCCGGCCGCTTCGGGCGGCCGTGCGCGGCGGCCCTCACGAAGATGCGGCGCCCTTCGGAACCGACTGCGGCGTGGTCAAAGCTGCGGCCTCCGCATGCGCCGAGGCCGGCGCCACCGGCGCGTCGAGCACCGGGGCCGGTGCGGCGTCCGGCGCCGGCAGCTCCTGCCGCGCCAGCTTCGCGGCCAGCCGGAACGCGACGATCACCGCCAGCAGCCCGAAGATCGACGAGCCCACGGCCTGGCCGATCAGCACGCCGGCCGCGCCGTAGTGCGAGCCCCACCACGCGAACGGAATCGTGCCCAGCGTGGCCCGTCCCCAGTTGAACGCGGTCGACAGCAGCGGATGCCCGAGGTTGTTGAACGAGGCGTTCGCCACGAACAGCCCGCCCGCGAAGAAGAAGCTCGCGGCCAGCCAGCTGCAGAAAAGCGAGATCAGCTGCGCCGCCTGCCCCTCGGCCGAGAACGCGCGGATCAGCACGCCCTGCCCGAGCGCGAGCACCAGCCACGCCACGGCCACCGACACCACCATGAAGAGCAGGCTGTCGCGCAGCCCCTCCTGCACGCGGCGGAACTGCCCCGCGCCCAGGTTCTGCGCGAGGATCGGCCCGACCGCGCCGCTGAGCGCATAGACCAGCCCGAAGGCCACCGGCGTGAGCCGGTCGATGGTGGCCGCGCCCGCCACCGCCGAGGGCCCGAACTGCGCGATCGAGTGCGTGACGAAGGCAGCGCCCACGGGCGTGGCGAGATTGGTCAGCACGGCCGGAGCAGCCACCGTGCCGAGCGCGCGCGCATCGCCAGCCAGCCGCGACGGCTCGAAGCGCCCCAGCATGTGGTGCTTCACTGTCACGCCGTGCAGCCCGATGGCCGCGAGCACGATGCGAGAGACCACCGCGCTGATGGCAGCGCCATCGAGCCCCAGGCCGAAGCCGAAGATCAGGATCGGATCGAGCACCGCCGTCACGAAGGCGCCGCCGAGCGTCACCGTCATCGAGCGGCGCGCATCGCCGATGGAGCGCAGCAGCGCGGCCGTCGCCATGCCGATGCCCAGCAGCGGCAGCGTGTGCACCGTCACCGAGAGGTAGCGGTGCGCGAGCCGCGCCGTTTCACCCTGGGCGCCGAGCGCGTGCAGCGCCGGGTGCAGGAAGAACGCGGTGCCCGTGCCCGCCACCACGGCCAGCGCCGTCATCAGCACGAGGCTCGACGTGGCGATGCGGCGCGCGTCGTCGCCACGGCCGGCACCCACTGTGCGCGACACCACCGCCGCGATGCCGATGGTCAGACCGATGCACAGCGACGCATGGAAGAAGCCCACCACGCCCGCGAAGCCGACCGCCGCGGCGATCTCCTTCTCCCCGAGCAGCGAGATGTAGAACAGGTTGATGAGATCGACCGCGAACACCGCGATCAGCCCGATGGCGCCCGTGCCGGCCATCACGCAGACGTGGCGCATCAGCGAGCCTGAAACGAAGCGCGCGCGTCCGACACCACCCGCCGTTGCGGTTATTGGCATGTGAAATTCCCGATGTGGCCTAATTGCAGGTTCGAACATTCACTTTTACCCGAGCTTTTCATGCCCAAGACATTCCGTACCGAAGCCGAACGCGTTGCCACCCCGAAGCCGACGCCGCTGCCCGGCTACACCGTGCCGCGCTCCGGTGGCGGCCAGAAGGTCAGCCTCGAACGCGGCACCGCAACGCGCAGCAAGAAGAACCCCGGCAAGCGCGCCAAGAAGGGCGGCTGATCCGGCATCGGCCCCCCGCCGGCTCCCCGAGCTTCCCGAAAGAGCACCGAAGGAGCCACGACGAACGCGCCCCAGGGCGCGTTTTGTCATTGGGGCCGCCGCTCCGAGACTTTCCCCAGGCCCGCGATGTCCGACGACAACCAGATCCTCATCCCGCCCTCGTTCTTCGCGGTCTACACCGACGCACGCCAGCGCCTGAGCGAACCCATCGGCGTGGTGCGCGAGCGCTACGAGATCTGCGAGGACCTCGCCAGCCACCTCGTGGGCCACGCGCAGATCCAGCACCACACCGAGGTGCCCGTCGAAAGCGAGATCCTGCGGCGCATCCACGCCGGGCTGATGGCGCGCGAATCGGGCGTGTCGGCGGCCGAGGCCACCTGGGTCGTGCGGCGGCTGGCCGAGCTGCTGGGCTGGGAAGACCCCGAACTGCCCGAGCCGGAGCCCGAAGCCGGCTGAGCCCCGCAGGAGCGACAACCCGTGCTGCTCAAGGTCGGAGAACTCGCCAGGCACACCGGCCTCACGGTGCGCACGCTGCACCACTACGACGCCATCGGCCTGCTGGCCCCCTCGGCGCGCTCCGAGGCCGGCTACCGGCTCTACAACGCGGCTGACATCGCCCGGCTGCACGCCATCCAGGCACTGCGTCTGCTGGGCCTGCCGCTGGCCGAGATCGGCGCGGTGCTCCGCACGGAAAGCGATGCGCTGCCATCCATCCTGCGGCGCCAGATGGCCTCGCTGGACCAGCAGATCGCGCAGGCCACCGCCCTGCGCGAACGGCTCGGCCTGCTCGAACAGCGCCTGGCCGAGGGCACCCCGCCCGACATGAAGGACTGGCTCGCCACTCTGGAGCAGATGACCACCTACGGCCGCTACTTCAGCCCCGCCGAGATCAGGTCGCTCATGGCCAACTGGAAGACGGTGGCCGACCGCTGGCCGCCGCTGGTGGCCGAGGTGGCCGCGCTGATGGCGCGCGGCGTGCCCGCCGACTCGCTGGAACTGCAGCCGCTGGCTGCGCGCTGGATGACGCTGATGGGCCAGTGGATGGACGGCAACCACGATCTCGTCGCGCGCTGGGGCGAGATGTATCGCCGCGAACCCGTGGCGCGCCGCGACGAGGGGCCCTCCACCGAGCTGGTCGACTACATCGGCGAGGCTATCGGCATCCGCATGGCCGCGCTGCTGCGCCACATGCGCACCGCCGACTTCGCGCGGCTGGGCCCGCCGCCCGAGGACGAGTGGCGGCGGCTCGCGGCCGAACTCGCTGCCCTGCAGGCGCGCGGCGCTCCGCCCGAAGGCGATGCCGTCCAGGCCATCGCGCGCGAATGGGCGCGCCTGTTCGACGCCTTCACCGACCATGACCCCGGCATTGCCGCCCGGCTGATGCAGGCAATGGCGGCGGAGCCGGTGCTGCAGGCCGCCGCCGTGGCGACGCCCGCGGTGCGCGAGTACCTGGTGCGCGCCATGGCCGCGCTGCGCCTGAAAAATCTTCCGCCAGCCGCCAGCGGCGCTTGACCCTGACGTTGCGTGAGGTCCGACAGTGGCCGCATGAACAACGCACACACACCACTCCAGCCCCTTCAGCCTGTCCAGCGGCTGCACGCGCTCGACAACCTCCGCGCCCTCATGATGTGGCTCGGCATCGTGCTGCACGTCGCGATCAACCACATCACCGTCGATTCGCCGCTCCCCTGGCGCGACCCGAAGACATCGCCGGTCGCCGACCTGCTGCTGCTCTTCATCCACAGCTTCCGCATGCCGGTGTTCTTCGTGCTGGCGGGTTTCTTCGCGGCGCTGCTGGTTGCACGGCGCGGGGCCGACGGCATGCTGAAGAACCGCTGCCTGCGGCTCGCGCTGCCGTTCACGATCTTCTGGCCGCCGCTTTTCGTGGCGACCACGGTGCTGGCGATGGTCTACATCCACCTGACGGTGCGCGGCGTGCCGGGCATCGACGTCGCGCTGACACCAGCGCGGCAGGCCGGCGGCTCGCCCTTCAACACCATGCACCTGTGGTTCCTGTACCAGCTGTTCTGGCTCAGCGTGCTGGCGTGGGCCGGCATGCGGGTCCGGCGCTTCGTGCCGGCGCGGCTGCGCGCGGCGCTGGCCTCCGGCTTCACCGAACTGATGGCGCGGCGCTGGGGTTTCGCGGTGCTGGCGCTGCCGCTGGCCTTCATCGGCATGCTCTATCCGTCCGGCATGGTCACGGAAAGCGGCTCGTTCCTGCCGCCACTGGCCGAATGGGCGCAGAGCGGCCTCTTCTTCGTGGCCGGCTGGTACGTGCATCGCCAACAGGAGCGGCTGCTGGCACTGTTCGCGGCGCGGTGCAAGGCCTACGCCGTAGCCGGCATCGCTTTCCTGGTTGCAACCCTGGCGTTGCTTGGCGCCTCGCGCGGCAACGGCCCGCATCATCTGCCGCACCCCGAGTTCTGGACCGCCTTCGCCTACAACGCGACCGCGTGGCTCTGGAGCATGGCGCTGATAGGCGGCTTCGTGCGCTACCTGCCGCGCCAGAACGCGGTGCTGGCCTACCTGTCGCAAAGCTCCTACTGGGTGTACCTGGTGCACATGCTGGGCACCGTCGGCTTCGGCATCCTTCTGTTCAACGCGCCGCTGGGCGCGGTCGCGAAGATGGGGCTGAACATCGCGGCCACCTCGCTGGCGGCGCTCGCGAGCTACCAGCTGCTGGTGCGCCGCACGCCCGTCGGCAGGCTGCTGAACGGTCAGCGCCCCGAGAGCCGCTCGACCAGGAAGTCGACGAAGGCGCGGGTCTTCGCCGCAAGGTGACGCGAGGGGTACACGGCATAGATCGGCGTGCGGTCGGCCTCCCAGTCTTCGAGCACCGCCTCCAGCCGGCCCGAGGCCAGCTCGGTCTCGACGTAGATGCGCGGGACAAGGCTCAGGCCGAAGCCCGCGAGCAGCGCGTCGCGCACGGCGATGCTGGAGCTGACCTTGTAGCGCCCGTCGATGGGCACCGCCACGCTGCGGCCGGCGCGCGCGAAGGTCCATTTGTTGGCGTGGCCCGAGAGCGTGAACTGCACGCACTCGTGGTTCTTCAGGTCGCCGGGCTGCCGGGGCCGGCCAAAGGCGGCGAAGTAGGCCGGAGCGCCGCACAGCACGTGGTCCATGGTCATGAGCTCGCGCGCGACGAGGCTCGAATCCTCCAGCCGGTCGCTGCCGCGGATGGCGAGGTCGTAGCCCTCGCCGATGATGTCGACGCGGGCGTCCTGCAGGTTCAGCTCCAGCCGCAGGTTCGGATGGCGGGCCATGAACTCGGGAACGGCCGGCGACAGCTGCGTGAGCGCGAAGGTCAGCGGCGCGCTCACGCGCAGCACGCCGCCGGGACTGCTGCCCATGGGCGCGAGCGCGGCATCGGCCTCGGCGAGCTCGTCGAGGATGCGCGACAGCCGCTCGTGGTACGCCGCGCCGGCCTCGGTCAGGCTCATCTGCCGGGTGGTGCGGTTGATGAGCCGCACCTTCAGGTGCGCCTCCAGTTCCGCGATGTTCTTGCTGACGGCCGCGGCCGAAAGGCCCATCTGCCGCGCCGCGCCGGCGAAGCTGCCGGTGGCTGCGGCGGTGCGGAAGACCCGCAGGGCGGTGAGATGGTCCATGGGTACGGCCTTATTGACAACTATCAGTAAAGAATCAATTCATTATTCGAGCATTCACAACCACAGGTCAACTCACTAGATTCGAGGCATGACCAGCCGCACCACCGACATCCTTCTCACCGCCACGGCGCCCGCCATCTGGGGCAGCACCTACATCGTCACCACCGAACTGCTGCCGGCGAACTACCCGCTGACCGTCGCGCTGCTGCGCGCATTGCCCGCCGGCCTGCTGCTGCTCGCGATCGTGCGGCAGCCGCCCGAACGGGCCTGGTGGGGCCGCATCCTGCTGCTGGGCGCGCTGAATTTCTCGGTGCTGTGGGCCATGCTGTTCCTCGCGGCCTACCGGCTGCCGGGCGGGGTGGCAGCCACGATCACCTCGGTGCAGCCGCTGATGGTGGTGTTCCTGGCCAGCTTCTTCCTCGGTTCGCGGGTGCGCGCGCTGTCGGTGGTGGCGGCGGTGGTCGGCATCGGCGGGGTGGCGCTGCTGGTGCTGACGCCGAACGCGGCGCTCGATGCGCTCGGCATCGCGGCCGCCATCGCCGCCGCCGTATCGATGGCCTTCGGCACGGTGCTGAGCCGGCGCTGGCAGCCGCCGGTGTCGGCGCTGACCTTCACCGCATGGCAGCTCACCGCGGGCGGCCTGCTGCTGTTGCCGGTGGCGCTGCTGCTGGAGCCGCCGCTGCCCGCGCTCACGCTGCACAACTGGATCGGCTTCGGCTGGCTCGGCCTCGTGGGCGCCGCGCTGACCTACATCGTGTGGTTCCGCGGCGTGGCGCGGCTGGAGCCCTCGACCATCGCACCGCTCGCCTTCCTGAGCCCGGTAATGGCCGTGATCCTCGGCTGGGCGCTGCTCGGCCAGGCGCTCTCGGCGTGGCAGGTGCTGGGCATCTTCATCGTGATCGCGAGCATCTGGCTGAGCCAGCGCGCGCAGCGCGGTGCGCAGCCGACAACGGTGCGCGCCGCGCCGGCGGCTGTTCGCTGACCAGCTAGGCAGGCTGCGCGCCGGCCGTGGCGCGCTTCAGCAGGCTCAGGTAGCCCGGCTGCACTTCCATGCGCGCGATGGCGCCCTGCCGCTGAAGCAGCCGGTGCGCCTTCGGCAGCGCCCAGCAGGGCAGGCTGGTGAACATGTGGTGCTCGCAGTGGTAGTTGACCCAGTAGGGCGCCACCAGCGTGCGTTCGAGCCAGCCGGCATGCGTGGTGCGGGCCTGCCGCAGCGGATCGGCCTCGTTCTGCGCGACCAGCGCATGCTCGGCGATGTTGCGCACGCGGCTCACCAGCGGCAGCCAGGTGACCATCGGCAGCAGCCACATCGCGAGCCAGGCCCACCAGTAGCCGGCGAGCGCGAAGGCCAGAAAGCCGAGGCCGTTGGCGACGAGGAAGCGCCGGTCCTTCGCAAGCTCGCGCCCGAATGCCTTCAGCACCGATTCGCCATGCGCGCGCTTGCGGATGCCCTCGGCGATATGCCCGAAGCGCTGCTTGTAGAAGGTCTGTCCGCTCAGGTCGCGCACCACCTTGCGCCACATCGAAGCGCGCGTGATCGGGAAGGGCGCCGACAGCACGAGGTCCGGGTCTTCGTTCTGCTGCACGAAGCGGTGGTGCCGCAGGTGGTAGGGCCGGTAGTCGCGCAGCGTCGACGAGCACAGCCAGTAGCCCACCCAGTCGTTGACCTTGCGGTTGCGGTGCAGGGCCGCGTGCGCCGCGTCGTGCATGAGGATGAAGAGGCCCAGCTGCCGCGCGCCGACGATGGGCACCACCAGCGGAATGGTCCACGGCCACACGATGCCCGCGAGCATCGCGGCGCCGATCACGCTCCAGCAGTGCAGCACCAGCCACAGCCCCTTCCACGACGAACGCGCGGTGAGCGAGCGCCACTCGTCGGCGGTGAAGAAGTCTTCGGGTTGGGCGCGGGGTGCAACGGCCATGCGGGCCAGTATGCGCCGCGAGGCGGGTGCAGGGCACGCGGAGTTGCCCGAGGTGCCGGGGCCGAGAACGAGGCCCTTCGGCCTAGTTGTCGATGATCTTGCGCGCGAAGACTTCCAGGTAGTCCATCAGCCGGTTGGCACCCGCTGTGGCGGCCGCCTCGTCGCCGGTCGCGATGCCTCGCGCCAGCTGCAGGTGCGCGTTCGCGCCCTCGACGATCTCGCCCTCGTGCTGGTAGGCGTACCAGAAGCGCCGGCACTGCACGATGGGCGGAATCACCGCTCGCACCGCCGAATCGTTGTGGCTCGCCTGGTGGTTGACGAGGTCCAGCGCGCGGTCGGCCTGCATGTAGTCGTTGAGGTCGCCCCGGTCCGCGGCCTCGACCATCATCTCGGCGCAGCGCACGATCTCCTTGCGCTGCTGCGCGGTGGCGCGACGCGCCGAGCAGGCGGCGATCAGCAGTTCGAGCACGCGCCGCGTCTGGATCACGTCGAGGTGGTCGGCCAGGTCGATGGCCGACACCAGCAGCCCGCGCCGCGGCTGCTGCACGATGAGGCCGATGGACACCATGCGCATCAGCGCCTCGCGCACCGGCGTGCGGCCCAGCCCGGTGCGCTCGGCGAGTTCGGCCTCGACGATCTGGCTGCCGGGCTGCAGCTGCATCGTGGACAGCAGCGTCTCGATGGCGTCGTAGGCCTCGTCGGCGGCGCGGCGCTTGGGCTGGGGACGGGGTGCGACGGTGTTCTTCGGAGAGGCCATGGTCTTGTTCTGCGGATGCGGCGGCGTCATTGTCGGGCGTCCGCGCCTTCGCTCGCGACAAGGCCAGCGAGCGTGGCGATGCGCACCGGCGACAGCGGCGGGCGCGGCGCGGGCGGCGTCCATCCGAAGAGGAACTGCGCGGCGTCGCCGCACACGCGCCCCTGGCAGGCGCCCATGCCGCAGCGGCGGTGCAGCTTGGCGTCGGTCCAGCCGCCGCAGTCTTTCAGGGCCGAGAAGGGCACGTCCTCGCAGCGGCACACGAGCGTGTCGGCTTGCGGCAGGGCCTTGAGGGAGGGCGACAGCGCGAAGCTGCGGTGCAGCTGCGCGGCGAAGCCGTCCCAGCGGGCGCGTTCGCCCTCGTGCGCGGCAGCGGCGCACTCGTTGCCGACCGCTGCATGGCCGGCGATGGTGCCCTGCGCCAGCGCGCGTTCGCTGCCGCCGAAGCCGGTGCATTCGCCCGCCGCGAAGATGCCGGGCACGCTGGTGGCCTGCCGCGCATCGACCTGCAGGCCCCGCGCGCGGAAGCCGTCCGAAGCCAGCGCGCAGCCGAGCATGCGGCCGAGCTGCGTGTTGGGCACGAGGCCGAAGCCGCAGGCGATGCGGTCGCAGGCGATCTCCACTTCCTTGCCGTTGCCCTGGCGCAGGCGCACCGATTCGACCTTCGCGGCGCCTCCCGCCGAGACGACGCGCGACGAGGTGCGATAGCAAGGGTCTGCCAGCGTGACGGCCTGCGCCGCCTTGCCGGGCCAGCGCGCAAGGCTGGCGCCGAAGCGAGCGACCGAAGCGAACGAAGCCTGCTCGGCGATGCGCAACACCTTCGCACCTGCCGCGCGCGCGGTGGCGGCTGCGGCAAGCAGCAGCGGTCCGCTGCCCGCGATGACGATGCGCTCGCCCTCGACAGGCAGGCCGGCCTTGATGAGCGCCTGCAGCCCGCCCGCACCGGTCACGCCGGCCAACGTCCAGCCGGGAAAGGGCAGCAGCAGTTCGCGTGCGCCGGTGCAGAGGATCAGCTTGCCCCATCGCATGCGCACGGCGCCTTCGGCGTCTTCGAGCAGCAGCTCGCCGGGCTCGGGCGCGGCGACCACGCGCGTACCGCTGCGCACGCGGATGTTGGCGCGGCCGTCGAGCGCGTCGCGCCACTTGCGCGCCGCCGGCGGCAGCGAGGCACCGGGGCCGTCGCGCCAGATCTGTCCGCCCGGCGCGGGGTTGTCGTCGATCACGACGATCGATGCGCCGCTCGGTGCGGCCGCCACCGCAGCAGCCATGCCGGCGGGGCCGGCGCCGATGACGAGCACGTCGCAGCGTTCCTGCGCGAGGCCGTTCATTCCGATGTCTCCACGCGCATGCCCTCGGCGCACACCGTCTGGCAGGCCAGCCTGCGCCGCCCGTCGACGAGCACACGGCATTCCTGGCACACGCCCATGCCGCAGAAGGGCGCGCGGGGCTGGCCGCTGACGGAAGTGCGCGCCACGCCCGTGCCGCCAGCCACGCGCAGCGCGGCGGCGACCGAGCTGCCGGCCTTCACGCGGACGAGGCGTCCGTCGATGTTCAGCAGGGTGTGGCCGTTGTTCATGCCGCCTCCCGCAGGCCGCGCGGCGCATAGGGCACGGCATCGAAGCCGGGCGTCGTGCCGGTCATCGACGCGGCGAGCAGATGCGCGCTGCCGGGCGCGGTGGTCACGCCCAGGCCTTCGTGGCCGACGGCGAGCCAGAGCTTCTCGCGCCACGGGTGCCTGCCCAGCAGCGGCAGGCCGTCGGGCGAGGCCGCGCGCATGCCGGTCCACGAGCGCAGGGCGTTGAGGTTCGCGAGCCCCGGCAGGTAGTCGAGCGCGCGCTGGAGCATGCGCGCGAGCATCGGCGCTTCGACCGCCGCGTCCGTGGTGTCGAACTGGCGCGAGGAGCCGATCAGCAGCTGCCCAGTGGGACGCGGCTGCACGTTGAAAGCGACCGATTCGCCCTCGCTGTGGTGCGCGCTGGTCACGTAGCCGAGCTCGACGAGCTGGTGGTGCACCGTGCCCGGATAGCGGTCGGTGATGAGCAGGTGGCCCTTCTTCGGACGTATCGGCAGCTCGGGGCACAGCGTCGTCGCCTGGATGCCGTTGGCCAGCACGACCTGCGGCGCGGCGCGGCGGCTGCCGCCGGCCAGGCGCAGCGTGCCGTCTTCCTCGATGGCATCGACCTTCGCCTGCTCGACGCGGATCGATGTTGCGTGCTGCGCGAGCAGCCAGCGAGCCGCGTTGGGCGCGTAGAGGATGCCGTCGCCCGGCACTTCGAGCGCGCCGGCGAGGCCCTTGCGCAGCGCGGGCTCGGCGGCCGCGAGCTGGCGCGCATCGAGCAGGCGGCTGTCGATGCCGTCGGCGCGCAGCCGCTGCAGCTTGCGCTCGGCCTCGGCCATTTCCTCGTCGTTGGCGGCGATCCAGAGCGTGCCGCAGGCGCTGTAGGCGCAGTCTTCGGCCATGCGCGGCGCAAGCTCGCGCCACTGCGCGATCGAATGGCGGCTGAGCGCGAGTTCGGCCGGGTTGTCGTCCATCACCACGAGGTGGCCCATGCCCGCGCCGGTGGCGCCGCCGATGCCGGCGTCGAGCACCAGCACCCTCGCGCCGGCATTCGCGAGCGCATGCGCGCAAGCGGCGCCGACGATGCCGGCGCCGATGACGATGACGTCCGCGTCCATTCCGACTGGTGTCAGAGCCGTATGCCCCAGCCGAAGGGATCGGCCTCGTCGATCAGCAGCGTGGCCTCGGCGCTGATGTGCGCGCGGCCGCGCAGCGTGGGAATGACGCGGCCTTCGCCGTCGAGCGCGTAGCTGACCTCGAAGACGCTGCCGATCACGCTGGCCTGCTTCCACACCTCGCCCGGCGCGAGCTTGCCGTCGGCCGCGAGGCAGGCGATCTTGGCGCTGGTGCCGGTGCCGCAGGGCGAGCGGTCGTAGGCGTTGCCGGGGCACAGCACGAAGTTGCGGCTGTCGGCGCCCTCGCTGTCGTCGGCGAAGAGTTCGATGTGGTCGATCTCGGCGCCGTCGGCACCGGTGATGCCCTGCGCCGCCAGGGCCTTGCGCAGGGCGGCGGTGTAGTCGGTGAGCGCGGCGAGGTTGTCGCTCGCCACGCGCTGGCCGTGCTCGCTCACGAGGAAGAACCAGTTGCCGCCCCAGGCCACGTCGCCGCGCACGGTGCCGTGGCCGGGCAGCTCGACCGCCGTCTGCCGCAGGTGCCGCCATGCGGGCACGTTGCGCACGCTCACCGAGCCGTCCTCGTGCAGCGTGGTGGTCACGGTGCCCACGGGCGTCTCGATGCGGTGCTCGCCGATGCCGATGCGCCCCATGTGCGCGAGGCTGGCCACCAGCCCGATGGTGCCGTGGCCGCACATGCCGAGGTAGCCGGCGTTGTTGRAGAAGACGACGCCCGCCGCCGCATCGGGCGAGACGGGCTCGCACAGCAGCGCGCCCACCACCACGTCGCTGCCGCGCGGCTCCAGCACGGCGGCGGCGCGCCACTTGTCGTGCTGGTCGGCCAGCAGCGCGCGGCGCTCGGCCATGCTGCCCTTGCCCAGGTCGGGAAAGCCCCCGATCACCAGGCGCGTGGGCTCGCCGCCCGTGTGTGAGTCGATGACCTGGATGCGCTGCATGGGGCGTGGTCCGTTCTTTCTTTCTTCTTCAGTAGCTGGCGATGGGCACCGGCGCCGCGTTCTTGAAGGTGAACACCGTGATCGGCGCCTGCTTCATGTTGCCCTTGTCGTCGTAGGCGTAGGTCGCGGCCACGCCCTTGTAGGTGGTCTTGTAGAGCTCGGCGCCGACCTTGTCGGGGTCGATGGAGTTGGCCTTCTTCATCGACTCGCCGATGAAGAGCACCTGGTCGTAGTACGAGGCGGCGTAGGCGTCGGGGTCGGCGTTGAAGCGCTTCTTGAACTTCTCCTTGAAGGCCGGGCCGCTTTGCGCCTTCTCGAGGATGGAGCCGCCCTGCGCGCAGAACACCAGGTCGTTGACCGCGTCGCCGCCGAGCTTGCCTGTGGCGGGGCTGCAGACGGTGTCGCCGCCCAGCAGCTTGCCGGGCACCGCGAGCTGCTTCATCTGGCGTGCCATGGGCGCGGCCTGCGGCGCATAGCCGCCGAAGAAGATGGCCTCGGGCGCCTTGGCCTTCATGTTGGTGAGGATGGCGGTGAAGTCCACGGCCTTGTCGGTGGTGAACTCCTGGCCGACCACGGTGAGGCCCTGCTTCTTGGCCTCCTTGGTGAACTCCTCGGCGAGGCCCTGGCCGAAGGCGGTGCGGTCGTCGATCACGCCGACCTTCTTCAGCTTCATTTCCTTGGCCGCGTACACGGCCATGGCGCCGCCGATCTGGTTGTCGCTCGCGATGATGCGGTAGAGGTTCTTATAGCCGCCCTGGGTGACCTTCGGATTGGTGCCCACGGTGGAGACCATGGTGCCGCCGTCGGCGTAGACGCGCGAGGCCGGAATGGCCACGCCCGAGCAGTACGGTCCCATGACAAACTTGACGCCGTCGTCCACGAACTTCTGCGCCACGCTCACGCCGGTCTTGGCGTCGCACTGGTCGTCTTCGGAGACGAGTTCGAACTTCAGCGTCTTGCCGCCGACGACGAGCTTCTTCGCGTTGAGCTCCTCGATGGCGAGGCGCACGCCGTTTTCATTGTCCTTGCCCGCGAAGGCGTTGGGGCCCGACAGCGGACCGCTGTGGCCGATCTTGACGACCTGCTCCTGCGCATGCGCCTGGCCGGCAAGGGCCAGGGCGGCGAGACCGAGAAACGAAACCATGCCTGCTTTTGTCTTCATGCTTCTTCCTGCTGGGTTGGGGACGATGAAAAACACGCTGCCGGCAGCCGGCGGGTAAGCCGGCGCCAGCGCGCCGTCGGTTTATTACATGACCGACTGGTATTGAACAGGCCTCGTCGCGAGCGCCTTCTTCACGATGCCTTCGACGAACTCGCGCTCGGCGCCGACCAGCGGCAGGCGCGGGCGGCGCATGTGCTCGGTGCCCACGCCCACGAGGGCGTCGATGAGCTTGAGGTTCTGCACCAGCTTGGTCGACACGTCGAGGTGCAGCATGGGCGTCATCCACTGGTAGAGCTTGAGCGCCTCGGCGAACTTGCCGGCCTTCATCAGGTCGTAGAGCGCCACCGTCTCGCGCGGGAAGGCGCAGCCCACGCCGGCGAGCAGGCCGTCGCAGCCCAGCGCCAGGCCCTCGTAGGCGAGGTCGTCCACGCCGAGGAAGAGCTGGTAGCGCTCGCCCACGGTGTTGCGCAGGTCGGTGATGCGGCGGATGTCGTCGGTGCTTTCCTTGATGGCGGCGATCCATTCGCAGTCGGCCAGCTCGGCCATGTGCGCGGGCTTGAGGTCGACGCGGTAGGCCACCGGGTTGTTGTAGACCATGATGGGTTTCTGCGCCGCGTTGGCGATGGTGCGCACGTTGAGCATCGCCTCGCGCGCGTCGGCCACGTAGATCACCGAGGGCATGACCATGAAGCCGGCCACGCCGAGCCTGTTGGCGCCGTCGACGTAGCGCAGCGCCTCGCCGGTGCTGGTTTCGGACACGTTGGCCAGCACCGGGATGCGGCCGTCGGCGGCCTCCAGCGCGATCTTCGCGACCTGCAGTTTCTCTTCCAGCGTCAGGGTGCTGGCTTCGCCGAGCGAGCCGCAGGTGACGAGGCCGTGGATGCCGTTGCGGATCTGGAAGTCGATGTGCCGGGCGGTGCCCTCGGCGTCGATGCTCTCGTCGGCGTTGAACTTGGTGGTGACGGCGGGAAAGATGCCTTGCCAGCGGGGATTGCTCACTTGATCGCTCCTGTGGATGTGCGGTGTGGAAGCCACGCACTCTAAATATATTAAGGATATACCGTCAAGATACCTGTGGGGCAAGCGCTCTTCCGGGCGCGGCTCTTCTGTGATATCGCGCGAGGGGGGATGGAAGGGCCGGCCCGCGGGACAGCAGGGCCGGAACGGGGAACCGGCTGCGCTTACCCGTGCTGCACCGCAGGCCGCAACACGCCTCGCTTCAGCGTGACCGGCTGGCCGACGGGCGGCGCCGTCTTCGTCTCCACGGTGCGCAGCGCGCCGTTGTCCATGCGCACGCTCACCTGGTAGACCGTGACGGTGCGCACGTGCTTCTCGATGGCATTGCCCGCGAAACCGCCGCCGACCGCGCCGAGCACCGTGGTCGCGGTGCGCCCGTTGCCGTGCCCGAACTGGTTGCCCACGAGCCCGCCCACAAGGCCGCCGGCCACGATGCCCACGCCGGTGGTCTTCTGCGGGCGCTGCACGGAGCGCACGGATTCGACATGGCCGCAGACCGCGCAGGGCGGCGGGGCGGGAGGAGCGGCGGCAGCCACAACCGGAGCGTTCGCGCCGGGCGCGGGTCCGGGCTGGACGGCTTGCGGCTCGGGCGCCCGCACGGGCGCTGGCAGCGGCGCGGCGGCCATCGGCGGCACGGCCGGCACCGGCGGCATCGCTTCAGGCTTGAAATCGTCGGGCGCCTGGGGCGCGATATTGGTGTTGGCGGCAACCGCGGCCACCGGCGGCGCAACCGCTGTCGGCGCCTCGTGCCTGTACAGCAACGTCCCGCCCAGCGCCACCACGGCCACGGCGAGCGCGCCGATCACGCCCCAGAGCACCTTGGGCGACTTGCTCGCCGGCGTGCCCGCAGGCGGATTGAATGGCGACGTCGGATCCATGAAATAGCCCCTTGTGCGGTCCGAGGCGGAATGCCGCGGAACCCACCCAGGAGCATGGACGCGGCTGGCGCGTTGTCAATTGAGCGGCGTCCTACAAGAAGGAAGACGTCGCCCGGCACCCCCTCAATCGACCTTCGCCCCCGAAGCCTTCACCACAACCCCCATCGCATCCCAATCCGCGCGCAGCAGCTTCTGGAATTCTTCCGCGCTCTGGCTGCGCGGCTCCACGCCCAGGCGCTTGAAGCGTTCCTGGATCACCGGATCGGCCAGCACCTTGTTGGCGGCGGCGTTCAGGCGCTCGACCTCGGCCTTGGGCGTGCCGGCGGGGGCGAGCAGGCCGATCCACGAATCGAAGGCGTAGCCCGGCAGGCCGCTTTCGGCCACGGTGGGCAGCTTGGGCAGGAAGGGGCTGCGCGACTGGCCGGTGGAGGCCAGCAGCTTCATGCGGGCGTCGTCCTGGAAGCCGATCACGCCGATGCTCGACGAGATCACCGCCTGCACGCGGCCCGCAAGCACCTCGTTGACGGCCTCGCCGGTCGACTTGGTCGGGATGTGCGTCATCTGCAGCCCGGCCTTCGCGAGGAAGGACGCCATCGCCAGGTGCGTCGCGCTGCCATTGCCGGCCGAGGCGTAGTTGTACTTGCCCGGGTTGGCCTTGACCTCCTTGATGAAGTCGGCCGTGCTCGACACGCCCATGCCGCTGGCCACCGCCAGCACGTAGCCCGCGTTGCCGACGTTGGCGACGCCGACGAAGTCCTTCAGCGGGTCGTAGCTGAGCTTGTTGTACAGAAAGCCCGCGATGTTGTGGCTCGCGGCCGCGAGGATCAGCGTGTTGCCGTCCGCCGGGGCGCGCGCCACCATGGCCGCGCCCACCGTGCCGCCCGCGCCCGCGCGGTTCTCGACGATGGCGCTGGCGTTCAGCGCCGCGCCCAGCTCGTTGTTGAAGGCGCGCGCCACCGTGTCCTGCACCGCGCCGGTGGCGAAGGGCACGACGATGTGGATCACGCGCTGCTGCGCGTGCAGCGGCGCGACGGCGCAAAGCGCGGCGGCGGCCGCCAGCGCGGCCAGGGAACGTCGGGTGAACGGGGTCGTGGTCATCTTGGTGGCCGCTTTCATCATCAACAGAAAAAGGAAACGCCGGTCAGCCGCGCGCCGGCAGCCAGCGCTGCACCAGCTTCACGAAGTAGCTCGCGCCGATCGGGATGATCTCGTCGTTGAAGTCGAACGAGGTGTTGTGGATGATGCAAGGGCCGGGCCCGTGGCCGTCGAGACGGTGGTCTCCGTCGCCGTTGCCCAGGAAGGCGTAGCAGCCGGGCCGCGCAAGCAGCATGTGGGCGAAGTCTTCCGCGCCCATCACGGCGGGGAAGTCGTCGGTGACCATGTCGTCGCCCACCACCTCGCGCATCACGCCGGCTGCGAAGCGTGCCTCGGCCGGGTGGTTCACGGTCGGCGGCGACGAGCGCTTGAAGAACACCTCGGCCGTGCAGCCATGCGCCGCCGCCACGCCCGCGGCCACTTCGCGCAGGCGGGCTTCGAGCTTGTCGATGGCGTCGATGGAGAAGGTGCGGATGGTGCCGCCCACCGTGGCCACGTCGGGAATGACGTTGGGCGCATCGGAGCCCTGCAGCTGCGTGACCGCGAGCAGCGCGCGCTCGGTGCTTGGAATGGTGCGCGCCACGATGGTCTGCAGCTGCTGCGCGAGCGTGACCACCGCCGCCACCGGGTCGATGCCGGTGTGCGGCATGGAGGCGTGCGTGCCGCGCCCGCGCACGGTGATCATGTAGGTGTTGCTCGACGCCATCAGCGCGCCTTCGTTGAGCGCGAAGCGGCCCACGTCGCCCACCGGGAAGTTGTGCAGGCCGAAGACCGCGTCGCAGGGGAAGCGCTCGAACAGGCCCTCGTCGATCATCTTCTTCGCGCCGGCCTTGCCCATCTCCTCGGCGGGCTGGAAGATGAAATGCACCGTGCCGTCGAAGTCGTCGGGGCCCTGCTGCGACAGGTGCCAGGCGGCGGCCAGCAGCATGGTGGTGTGGCCGTCGTGGCCGCAGGCGTGCATGCGGCCGGGGTTGGTCGACTTGTGGGCGAACTCGTTGGCCTCGTGCAGCGGCAGCGCGTCCATGTCGGCGCGCAGGCCGATGGTGCGGCTGCCGGTGCCCTTGCGCAGCACGCCGACGAGGCCGGTGCCGGCGATGCCGCGATGCACCTCGATGCCCCATTCGGCGAGCAGCTTCGCCACCTTCTCGGAAGTGCGGTGCTCCTCGAAGCCGAGCTCGGGGTGGGCGTGGATGTCGCGCCGGATCTCGACGAAGCGGGCGGCGTTGGTGACGAAGGAATCGGCGATGTTCATGGCGGGGCTGCTGCCGGCTGCGAAGCCGGTCCGGTCGTTCGATGAAGGATGAAGCGAACGATTCTGGCGCAGCCGCCCGCCCGGCGCACGCCGGGTTGCTTGCTGACCTGACTACGCGAGGCGCCCCTCTTGCCGCAGCTTCGCGCCGATGCGCCGGATCTCCGCCTCGCCCTGCTCGAGCGCGGCCTTGCTGGTGTGCACCGAGTAGTAGCCCATCACCAGCTCATGCGGATGCTTCACCGCCGAGCCCAGCACGAAGGACGTGTCGCCGTGCGCCACGAAGTCGATGGCCGCGCCCGATTCCTCGAACACCGCGAGCTCGCCGGCGACGATGGGGCCGCCGGTGTCGTCGCCCGCCTCGAGCCGGCCCGCGCTGAGCGCGACCCAGCCCACGGTGTGGCCGGCCGGAGGCACGTAGCTCCAGCGTTCGCCGTCCTTCAGCTTCACGGCCAGGTAGTTCATCGGCGAGGGTGCGGCGATGGGGCTGCGCGCCGCGCCGTATCGGCCGAGCAGCACGCGCGCCGGCCCTTCCTGCGGCACCTGCGAGGGCGCGAGGTACATGCTCTGCGCGGGCGCGTTCTCTTCCGAAGGCGGCAGCGCCACCCACAGCTGGAAGCCGCTCACGCGCTCCACGCCGGACGCGGGGGCGCCGGTGTGCCACACGCCGTTGCCGGCACGCATCCATTCGACGCCGCCGCCGTGCAGCGTGCCCTTCTCGCCGGTGGTGTCCTCGTATTGCGTGTCGCCTTCCATCAGCCAGGTCAGCGTGGCGATGCCCGAGTGCGGATGCAGGCCGAAGCCCTTGTGGCCGCCCGTGACGTCGAAGCCGAAGAGGTCCAGGAACACGAAGGGCTTGAGGAATTCGCCCAGGTCGCCGGGGCTCATCAGCCGTGTGATGCCGCCGTGGCGCGAGCCGCGCGTGCGGTAGACGATGGCGCGGGCCTGCGTTTGCGTTTCTGCTGCTGCGGCGTTCATGCTGCCTCCCTTGCCGTCTTGAGCGCCCTGGTCCACCAGGCGATGTCGTCGAGCAGCGCGGTGGCCGCCTGCGCGAGGTGCGGGAAGTCGCCGAAGCTCTTGCCCTGCTGCCAGATGCCGAGGAACTCGACCATGCCGATGTGCACCGCGTGGCGCACCGGCGCCATCTGCATCTCGACCGCCACCAGCCGCAACTGCTCGATGGCGCGCGCCGCGCCCACGCCGCCATAGCCCACGAATCCGATCGGCTTGCGGATGAATTCCTTGTAGGCCCAGTCGATCGCGTTCTTCAGCACCGCGCTCGGGCCGTGGTTGTACTCGGGCGTGACCACGATCAGGCCGTCGAAGCTGGCCAGCTTGGCCTGCCAGCGCTGCGCGGCCTCGTTCTTCACCGGGCCCCAGGCCGGCGCGCCGGCTTCATTGAAAAGGGGCAGCGGATGGTCGCGCAGGTCGACCAGCTCGAAGGCCAGGTCGGTGCGCTGCTTCGCGATGTCATGGATCCACTGCGCGGGCTTCTCGCCGAAGCGGCCTTCGCGGGTGGAGCCGAGGATGATGCCGATGCGGGGTTGTCGCGGTTGCTGCGAGGTCATGGGGTACTCCGTGGAATGTTCCGGGTGGATGGATGGAAAAGCGAAGCTCGGAAACGCTCGCCGAAGGCCCGCGCGCCCCGATGGGCGCGGCGCGGTGTGCAGGAGATGAGCGATTCGGAAGCCATGGCCAGAAGGTTAGGCACGCACCCATTGATCGACTAGGCGGTAGAGTCGGATTGCACTCGTCCATCAATCGAAGGAATCAGCCCGCCATGTTCGACCTCAACGACGCCGCCGTCTTCGTCCAGGTGGTGCGCCACGGCAGCTTCGCCGAGGCAGGCAGGCGGCTGGGCCTGCCGCCCAACACCGTGAGCCGGCGCATCCAGCAGCTTGAGTCACAGTTGGGCACCCGGCTGATGCAGCGCTCCACCCGCAAGCTCACGCTGACCAGCGCCGGGCAGGAGTTCCACGACCAGTGCGCCGGCCACATCGACGGGCTCGCCGCCGCCGGGCAGGCGCTGGCGGCCGGCGGCCAGGAGCCCAGCGGCCTCGTGCGCGTGGCCGCGCCGGCGGATTTCTTCGATTTCTTCCCGATGGAATGGGTGGCCGGCTTCCTGGCCGAACATCCGCTGGTCAAGCTCGACTTCGTGCTCAGCGACGCGGCCGCCGACCTGATCGCCGAGCGGATCGACGTGGCCTTCCGCGGCGGCGTGCTGCGCGACTCGGGCTACGTGGGCCGGCGGCTGGCCACCAGCAGCGCCGGCCTGCTGGCGAGCCCCGCCTACATCGCCCGACGCGGCGAACCGAAGAACCTGCGGGAGCTGGCCGGCCACGACTGCGTGACGCCCTCGACCCCCACCGGCCACACCACCTGGCGCCTCACCGGCCCCGATGGCGTGGAAGAGGAAGTGCAGGTCACCGGCCGCTTCACCGGCAACACCGCCCAGGCGCTGCGCAGGGCCGCGCTCGCCGGGCTGGGCATCGCGCAGCTGCCGCCCGCCATGGCCACGCGCGACGAGCAGGCCGGCCAGTTGGTGCGCGTGCTGCCGCAATACGAATACACCGGCCGGGGGCTCAACGTGGTGTACCCGAGCCGCAAGCACCTACCGCTGGCGGTGTCGGCCTTCATCGGGCTGGTGATGGGCAAGCTCGACCAGATGGACGCGCTGACCGGGACATTGCGACCCGGTCACACCTGATCAGCCTATAGCTTTATCGGCTTGAACTTTGCACCGGAGCGGTGAGTAAATGGCACCGACAACATGCCACCAGCCTGAAGTTCGGCTTGAGCAATGATCTGAGGCCACCATCCGACTAGACGTTCGGCTTTAACCCAAAATGGCTGACCGCTCCACTGCTTCTCCAGCACGAAGACCATGTGCCCGCCCTTTCGCAAAGCTTCACGCTCGGCATTGTGATGTTTCTTGAAGCGATCGATGGACACGATGCACCACGGTCCAGTTTTGGTTAGTTCGCCAATCCAATCGACATCCTGCGCGTCAGGCTTGAACAAATCAGTTAGATGTACAACCTGTTCGACATCATCCCTGACTGAGCCACATAGACCAGCGATGCCACGGGCAAAGTGTGGCGACAGATTCGCATCGAAAAAGAACTTCAGGCCCGTAGCCGCTCCTCGAATCGCACGGCTATATCCACGTGCCGTGGTTCTATTTCAAACTGACGCGCGACAGCTTTGCGATCACGCCCCTCTGCGACGAAAACATCAAAAAGCGTATCTGTGGGAATACTTGGACCAACAACAATCGGAGTGCCAAACTGACGTGACGGATCCAATGCCACGCCCTTATTGCCGAGCGGAGTCCAAAGACGCGCAACATTTCCCTCGTACTCAATCCCGGCATATAGAGAAGGCTTGATGACATGCGTGAACACGATTTGGTGTGCACGTATGTCAATCAAGGTTTCATCACCTGCCTCGTCGACGGCTGACTCAAAAATCTTCTTGCCGTCAGTCAAAAAGCGACGCGTGGTCAGCGGATAGTCGGTATGCAATCTCTCGCGTGCAGCTTCAATTGTTGCTTTGACCACATGAAGGCTCACACCTGCGTCAGTAAAGGCTCGGACGAGGCGCAACTCCATCAAGTCGCGGAATCCAATAGCTGGTTCATCGAAATCGGCATCCGCCAACTGCGACGTCCATAAGGGCGGTGTGTAACGATGACCTTCGCCATATTTCCAGCGATGGCCACGCATCCATCGCCTGACTGCACGAGTCTCCGCACCGATCAAGCGCGCAGCTTGCCCGAGTGAATAGATTCCTGTGTCCAGTAGATTTGACGAAGCCATTTCGGCAAAGTGTAGTTGGTAACTCTAGTCATTGTCTGTGTTTTTATACAGCATCTTCGTGAGGTGTCGCACAGACTCGAGGCTCCCGGTGCTCAAACGAGCACCCGGACAGTGATCCTCCGGTCAAGGGAAAATGAGTTCATGAAAATCGCAAAAGACACCGTCGT
This sequence comes from Variovorax sp. CAN15, assembly GCF_030462475.1. Taxonomy (GTDB): domain Bacteria; phylum Pseudomonadota; class Gammaproteobacteria; order Burkholderiales; family Burkholderiaceae_C; genus Variovorax. The sequence goes on along the minus strand of NZ_JASMRZ010000003.1, from coordinate 265,685 downwards.
CACCATCAAGTACAAGGTCTCCGACGCCCAGGGCAAGCTCATCGAGGCGAGCCCCGAGCCGATGGCCTACCTGCATGGCGGCTACGAGAACACGCTGCCGAAGATCGAGGAAGCCCTCGACGGCAAGGAAAAGGGCTATCAGACCGTGCTGAACCTCGCCCCCGAAGACGCCTTCGGCCAGCGCGACGAGTCGCTGGTGCGCAGCATCCCCAAGACCGACTTCCCGCCCGGCGTGAAGGTCGGCGGCCAGCTGCAGGGCCGGCTCGACGACGGCCGCGAGCATGTGTTCACCGTGATGAAGATCAAGGGCCCGGTCGTGCTGCTCGACGGCAACCATCCCTGGGCCGGCAAGGCGTTGAAGTTCAGCCTGCAGGTGACTGATGTGCGCGCGGCGCAGCCGGTGGAGATCGAGCACCGGCATGTGCATGGGGCGCATGGGCACCATCACTGAACCGGCCGTGCCGGCTAGCGACTAACTCTTCTTCCAGAACCTCGCCGCATCCTCGATCTTCGCGAGCGCCTTGCGGCAGTCCTTCGCCCCGGTGTCGCGCCGCGCGGTGAACCACCCCACGGCGAACCATGCGCGTGCATCGCGGGCGGCGGCCTCGCGGTACAGGGCGAGTGCGACGGCCTCGTCGTTGAACGCGCCCAATGCGTCCTGCGCCGGGCGCAGGGCCTTCAGGTAGCGATCGGCGGCGCCGCCGTCGTCTTTCTTTTCACCGAACAGCGGCGCCACGAACTCGGCGAGGTAGCGCAAGCGCTTGAGGCGCTTGCGCACGCGGTGCTGGCTTTCGGTGTCGAGCGACTCGAAGCGTTCGCCGTCGCGCAGCACCTGCTTGTGGAGGCGCTGCAGGCGCTTGCGCAGCAGGCGGCGGGCGGCGTTGGCGCCGATCGGTGCTGATGACGAGGTGTCTTCCGCGACAGGGGCGGGCGCGGGTTCGGCCGGCCTGGCGGCTGCGGTGAGGCCGATCAGCGAGACGAGCACGTTCTGGAAGGCCGGGGCACGCACGATGTCGGCGGGCGAGGGCGCATCGGCAGCGGCGGCATCGCCGGCGGCCAGCGAGTCGAAATCGGGCGCGCCGGCTTCGCGCAGGCGCGGCTGGGCCAGCGTCACGACCTGCTCGCGGTCGCGCAGTGCGCCGAGGGCGCGGAAGGCGTCGACCAGCGGGGGCTCCCATTCGGCGGCTTCGGCTGCGCCCGATACGGGATCGAGCGGCGCGAGTTCGCGCAGGGCGGTGCGCAGGCGGCGGATGCCGATGCGCAGCTGGTGGATCTGCTCCTCGTCGGTGCTGCCCGCGGCGATCTCGCTCGCGTTCGGCAGCATCTGCGCGAGGCACGAGGCCACCACGGCCTGCCGGATGGCCATGCCGTCCGGATGCGGGCCGGCGAAGCGCGGCGTTTCGGCCTTCACCGCCTCCACGGTTTCCTGCGCGGCCAGCAGGCGCGCGCCGCGTTCGGCCTTCGAGACGGTGCTGAACCACAGCCCGTGCTGCTGCGACCAGCGCCGCGCGAGCGAGACCAGCCCCTGCACGTCGCCGCGCTTGAGCTCCAGTTCGAGCTCGCACACCGGCGATTCGCGCTGCTCGGGCGTGCCAGCGTGGGCGACGACCTTGCCGACGTCCAGCGCCATCTCGACCACCGCGCCGCCGGGGCCGGTGACGCGCACGTCGCGCGTGAGCCGCACGATATCGGTCGACTGGCGCTCGACCAGCGCCGCGCCGCCTTCGGCCAGCAGCTTCGCGAGCCGCTCGCCCACGGGCGTGCCCTGGTGGCGCTGCGGATCGATGCCGGGCGCGGGGCCCGTGGTGCCCAGGTCGACGTTGTGCTCGAGCCGGTGCAGGGCGTTGTCGCCGGTGGCCTTGACGGTCTGGACCCAGCGCCGCCCCTCCTTGCGCAGCCGCAGCACCATGCCGTCGGCGGCCAGGCGCTGGTCGGCGGTGTCGAAATAGCGGGCCTGCAGACGGGTGCGCACGACGGTGCCGCGCTTGAGGGCGGCTTCGACGGCCTTCAGGCGGCCGGGAGGGATGCAGAACTTGAACTCGATTTCCATGGCGACCATGATGCCCCGTTCATTTCACCTCTTGCAATCGCGGTCGCATCGCCGGAATTTCCCGGCTTCGAAAAAAATGTGGACGCCGTCCATTTGATTTGATATCGTTTGTGGACGGCGTACACAAGATGCCGGAAAACACCTCCACATCCACTCTCTTTTCTTCATCGGCAAGGACGACACCATGGCCACCAAGCAGATCTTCGTGAACCTCCCCGTCAAGAACCTCGACAAGACCAAGGCGTTCTTCGCCGCCCTGGGCTACACCTTCAACGAGCAGTTCACCGACGCCAATGCCGCGTGCATGGTCGTCCAGAAGGACAGCATCCACGTGATGCTGCTGGTCGAGGAGTTCTTCAAGACCTTCACCACCAAGAGCATCACCGACACCGCGAAGAGCACCGAAGTGCTGCTGTGCCTCTCGTGCGAGAGCCGCGCCGAGGTCGACGAACTCGTGGCCAAGGCCAAGGCCGCCGGCGGCACCACGCCGACCGAGCCGAAGGACTACGGCTTCATGTACGGCCACGGCTTCCAGGACATCGACGGCCACCTGTGGGAACTGGTCTACATGGACCCGAACGCCGCCGTGACGCACCAGAACCCCTGACGCGGCGCCACTGCGCCGGAGGACCGCAGCGATGCCGATCGTTCCATACGCGCTCTTCACTGTTGCACGGAAGGCCTCTGGCGAAAGGCGTCGCCGGCCCGATATTCCATCCACCGGCACGGCATCATCGGCCGCGCGCCCCATGGAAAGGAATATCCGCATGTCCGACAACAACAACGACAACAGGAGCCCCGTCGTCCAGGTCAAGCCGCTCGGTTTCCCCTGGCAGACGATCGACCCGTTCCTCTTCTGCGTCTACCACGACGACGCCTACCCGAAGGCCAACGGCCGCATGGGCCCCGAGGCCTCGCTGGCCGGCCGCCAGATCGGCCAGGACTTCAGCCGCAAGGACGGCTGGAGCATGTACCACGGCGAGACGGTGCCGGGCTTTCCCTCGCACCCGCACCGCGGCTTCGAGACCGTGACCATCGTGCGCAAGGGCCTTGTCGACCACTCCGACTCGCTGGGTGCCACCGCGCGCTTCGGCGGCGGCGACGTGCAGTGGCTCACCGCCGGCAAGGGCATCGTGCATTCCGAGATGTTCCCGCTGCTCGACGCCGCCTCGGCGAATCCGCTGGAGCTGTTCCAGATCTGGCTCAACCTGCCCGCCAGGAACAAGATGGCCGAGCCGCACTTCACGATGTTCTGGTCGGAGGCCATTCCGCGCTTCGTCTCCGACGACGCGAAGGGCGGCCGCACCGAGGTCGCGGTGATCGCGGGCCGGCTCGGCGACGACGCCGCCAACGGCCGCGCACCGATCCAGCCGCTGGCGCCCCCGCCCGACTCCTGGGCCGCGCAGGCCGATGCCGACGTGGCGATCTGGACGCTGAAGATGACGCCCGGCGCCCAATGGACGCTGCCCGCCGCCACCGGCGAGGGCACGCGGCGCATGCTGTACTTCTTCAAGGGAGCGACGGCGCTGGTCGGCGGCGAGAGCGTGCAGGGCCCGGCTGCCATCGAGCTGCGCGCGGACACGGCCGTCGATATCGCCAACGGCGACGCGGAAGCCGCGGAGTTCCTGGTGCTGCAGGGCCGCCCGATCGCCGAGCCGGTGGCCCAGTACGGCCCCTTCGTGATGAACACGCAGGCCGAGATCAGCCAGACCATGGCCGACTACCGCCGCACGCAGTTCGGCGGCTGGCCCTGGGACGACCCGGCGCCGGTACACGGCCACGGCACGCCGCGCTTCGCCCGGCATCCCGGCGGGCGCGAGGAGCTGCCGGTGGAAGCGGCTGGAAAGCCGGCCTAGAAAGTCTTGAGGATTTCGACGCTCGGCGCCGTCATGCGCGGCACGAACTCGATGACCTCGGTGCGCGCCACCCCGCCCTGCACGAAGGGGTCGCGCGCCAGCACCGCCTCCAGGCCCTCGCGGTCGCCCGAGCGCGCGAGGATCACCCCACCCTGGCGCGGCACCTGCCGGCCCGAAGCCACGAAAAGGCCGCTTTCGTAGTGCTTCTTGAGCCAGACCATGTGCGCATCCATCAGCGCGTCGACTTCCTCGAGCGGGCGGATGTAGGTGAGGGTGACGATGAACATGGGCGGGACGGCGGTGAATTCGGAAGCCCCGATCCTATGGCCTCGGCGGCATGCCCGCCGGGCGCAGGTGTGCGCGTCCGTAACCGACTGCTCACCGCCGGCCGCTATTCGATCGCCACGCCGCCTTCCTTCACCAGCTTCGCGAACTTCGCCGTCTCCTCGCGGATCTGCCGCGCCATTTCTTCCTGCGTGCCGCCCAGCGGCTCGGCGCCGATGGCCTGCATGCGCTGCGCGAAATCGGGCGAATGGATGATCTTCACCATCTCGGCGTTCAGCCGCGCCACGATCTCCTTCGGCGTGGCCGCCGGCGCGAGCACGCCGAACCAGGTGCCGATGTCGAAGCCCTTGAGCCCCGCTTCCTCCAGCGTCGGCACATCGGGCAGCACCGACGAGCGCCGCGCGGTGGTCACGGCCAGCGCGCGCAGCTTGCCGCCCTTGATGTGCTGCAGCACCGGCGTGATGGTGTCGAAGGACATCGCCACCTGCCCGCCGAGCAGGTCGGTGGTCAGCGGCCCGCTGCCCTTGTAGGGCACGTGCAGCAGCTTCGCGCCGGTGCTGGCCTGGAACTGCGTGCCGATCAGGTGCTGCGCCGTGCCGTTGCCGTTGGAGCCGTAGGCCAGCTTCTCGGGCGCCGCCTTGGCGAGCGCGACCAGTTCGGCCACGTTCTTCGCGGGCGTGTTCGCCGCGTTGACCACCAGCACGTTGGGCACCATCGCCACCACGGTGATGGGTGCCAGGTCCTTCTGGAAGTCGTAGGGCAGCTTCCTGTAGACGCTGGTGGCGATGGTGTGGTGCACCGCGCCCATCAGCAGCGTGTAGCCATCGGGCCTGGCCTTGGCCACGTAGTCGGCGCCCAGCGTGGCGCCGGCGCCGGGCTTGCTCTCGACCACCACCGGCTGGCCCAGCGACTGCGAGAGCCTGTCGGCCAACGCGCGAGCGAGCACGTCGGTGGTGCCGCCGGCGGGAAAGGGCACGACGAGGCTGATCGGCCTTGCTGGCCAGCCCGGAGTGGGCTGCGCCTGCTGCGCGAAGGCGAGGGCGGTAGTGCCCAGCCCCAGCACGACAGCTGCGGCCCGCAGCAAGGTGCGCCGCTGGCGGCGCGCGTTCGGAAAAGCGTTCATGGTCTTGTCTCCGGCTCGTTGTCGTGGTGCGCGCATCGAGGCGCGCGGAAACCGTGGAATCGCTCAGGGCCCGGTCAGGCCGCCAGCCGCAGCGGCCTAGCCGCTATGTGCGCGCACACCGCGCGCGTCACCTGCTCGGTGGTCGCGTTGCCGCCGAGGTCGCGCGTGTGCAGCGCGGGATTGGCCGTGACGTGCTCCACCGCGGCCATCACGCGGCGCGCGGCCTCTGTCTCGCCCAGGTGCTCCAGCAGCATCACCACCGACCAGAAGGTGCCCACCGGGTTGGCGAGCCCCTTGCCCATGATGTCGAAGGCCGAGCCGTGGATGGGCTCGAACATGGACGGGTAGCGCCGCTCGGGATCGATGTTGCCGGTGGGCGCGATGCCCAGGCTGCCCGCGAGCGCGGCCGCAAGGTCGCTGAGGATGTCGGCGTGCAGGTTGGTGGCGACGATGGTGTCGAGCGTGGCGGGCCTGTTGACCATGCGCGCGGTCATCGCGTCCACCAGTTCCTTGTCCCAGCTCACGTCGGGGAACTCCTTCGAGACCTGCAGCGCGATCTCGTCCCACATCACCATCGCGTGGCGCTGCGCGTTGCTCTTGGTGACCACCGTGAGCAGCTTGCGCGGCCGCGAGCGTGCCAGCCCGAAGGCGAAGCGCATGACGCGCTCCACGCCGGCGCGGGTCATCATGCTCACGTCGGTGGCGGCCTCGATCGGATGGCCCTGATGCACACGGCCCCCGACGCCGGCGTATTCGCCCTCGGAGTTCTCGCGCACGATCACCCAGTTCAGGTCCTCGGCCCTGCAGCGCTTCAGCGGCGCATCGATGCCGGGCAGGATGCGCGTGGGCCGCACGTTGGCGTACTGGTCGAAGCCCTGGCAGATCTTCAGGCGCAGGCCCCACAGCGTGATGTGGTCGGGAATGTGCGGATCGCCCGCGGAGCCGAAAAGAATGGCGTCCTTGCCGCGCAGCGCGTCGAGGCCGTCGGCCGGCATCATCTCGCCGTGCGCGCGGTACCAGTCGCCGCCCCAGCCGAAGTCCTCGAAGCTGAACTTCAGCGCGCCGCCGGAGGCCTCGGCCAGCGCCTCCATCACCTGGCGTCCTGCGGGTATCACTTCCTTGCCGATGCCGTCGCCGGGAATGGTGGCAATGCTGTAGCTGCTGCTCATCGTCGATGTCCTGTGGTGGTTTGCCCGCATGCAGGTGTGCTGCGGATCGCCCACTGTAGGATCCGGCTCGGCGAACAATTCACGCCGGAAGTGAATCCATCGTTAACCTCAGTTCAACAATCGAAGGCACGACCTCCATGGCCGCTCCGGTCCAGCCCGCCGATCTCGGCTTCTTCTCCACGCTCGCGGCCTGCGGCAGCCTGAGCGCCGGCGCGCGCGAACTCGGCATCAGCACACCGGCGGTAAGCAAGCGGCTCGCGCAGATGGAATCGCGCCTGGGCGTCACGCTGGTGAACCGCACCACGCGGCGCATGAGCCTCACGCCCGAGGGCGAGCTCTACGTGGCGCACGCGCGCCGCATCCTCGGCGAGATCGACGACATGGCGCAGCTGCTGGGCGGCGCCAGGAGCGAGCCCCAGGGACTGCTGCGCGTGAACGCCACGCTGGGCTTCGGGCGCAGCCATGTCGCGCCGCTGATCTCGAAGTTCGCGAAGAAGCATCCGCAAGTCGAGGTGCAGCTGCAGCTCTCGGTCAACCCGCCGCCATTGACCGACGACGCCTTCGACGTCTGCATCCGCTTCGGCGCGCCGCCCGAGGCCCGCGTGATCGCGCGGCGCATCGCGTCGAACCGGCGCCTGCTGTGCGCCTCGCCGCCCTACATCGCGCGCGCCGGGCTGCCCAAGGTGCCCAACGACCTCACGCGCCACCGCTGCATCGGCATCCGCCAGGGCGACGAGGCCTACGGCATCTGGCGGCTGAGCACCGGGCGCGGCACCGCGCAGCGCACCGAAGCGGTGAAGACGCGCGGCATGCTCAGCACCAACGACGGCGAGATCGCGGTCAACTGGGCGCTCGACGGCCACGGCATCCTGATGCGCGCCGAGTGGGACATCGCGCGCTACCTGCGCAGCGGCCGGCTGGTGCAGTTGCTCGCCAGCTACCGCACGCCCGATGCAGACATCTACGCCGTCTATCCCCAGCGCCACCAGCTGTCGGCGCGCGTACGCAGCTTCGTCGATTTCATCGCGGTGGCGCTCGGCAAGGACGCGGCCGAGCCTTCGCTCAACCGCCGCTGAACACCACCGACGCCACCAGCCACACGTTGGCCGCACCGATCGCGCCGAACAGCAGCCAGGCCAGCGACCTGAGCACGGGGCCGTTGGCGAAGCTGCCCATCAGCGCGCGGCTGCCCGTGAAGCGGATCAGCGGCCACATCGCGAAGGGCAACTGGAAGCTCAGCACCACCTGGCTGAGCACCAGCATCTTGCCCACGCCGTCGTCGCCGAACCACCAGACGCCCAGCCACGCAGGGCCCAGCGCCAGCGCACGCGTGATGAGGCGGCGCTGCCAGCACGGGATCTTCAGGTCGAGGAAGCCTTCCATGATGATCTGGCCCGCGATGGTGCCCGTGAAGGTCGAGCTCTGTCCCGAGGCCAGCAGCGCGATGCCGAACAGCGTGGCCGCGACGGCGCTGCCGACGATGGGCTCCAGCAGCCGGTAGGCGTCGTCGATCTCCGTCACCTCGCGGTGGCCGGTGGCGTGGAAGGCGCTGGCCGCCAGCACCATGATCGCCGCGTTGACCAAGAGCGCGAGCGACAGCGACACCACCGCGTCGAGCGTGCAGAAGCGCACCGCCTCGCGCCGCGCGGGCTCGGTGTCGGCGATCAGGCGCGTCTGCACGATGGACGAATGCAGGTACAGGTTGTGCGGCATCACCGTCGCGCCGACGATGCCGATGGCCAGGTACAGCGCGCCCGGCTGGTGCAGCCGCTCCAGGCTGGGCCCGAAGCCCATCGCCACGCCGAACCAGTTGGGCGGCGCCATCGCCAGCTCGACGACGAAGCAGGCCGCGATGGTGCCCACCAGCCCCAGCACGATGGCCTCCACGCGCCTGAAGCCCGCGCCCTGCAGGCCCAGCACCAGCAGCGTGTCGAAGGCCGTGATGCCGATGCCCACCGGAATCGACACGCCGAACAGCAGGTGCAGCGCAAGCGCGCTGCCCAGCACTTCGGCGAGGTCGCAGGCCACGATGGCCAGCTCGGCGCCCAGCCACAGCAGGCGGTTGACGCGCGGCGAGTAGTGCTCGCGGCAGGCGCGCGCCAGGTCCTTGCGCGCGACGATGCCCAGCCGCACGCACAGCGTCTGCAGCAGCATCGCCGAGAGGCTCGCCAGCAGCACCACGAACAGCAGCCCGTAGCCGAAGCGCGAGCCGGCCTCGATGTCGGTCGCCCAGTTGCCCGGGTCCATGTAGCCGACCGACACCAGCAGGCCCGGGCCCGCGTAGCGCATCAGCTTCCTGAAAAAGGGCAGCTCCTGCGGGACGGCCACGCTGCCCTTGACTTCGGAAGGGCAGAAGGGCGCCGTGGCCGTGCGGGGCAGGGGAAAGAACATGCGGGCGATGATAGGGACAAGGCCGGCGTTGTCGCGGACCTGACCTGCATGCCCGCGCCAAATCTCTTAGATTCGACCGTCGCACCCGATTCACCAACCACACCCAACCGGAGACTCTTTCAATGATCCACGTCGTCGCCGTCATCACCGCCAAGCCGGGCCAGCGCGCCAAACTGCTCGAAGCCTTCGCGGAGAACCGTGCGGCCGTGCTGGCCGAAGCAGGCTGCATCGAGTACGGCGCCACGGTCGATGCGCAGGGCATCCCGGCGTCGAAGGCCAGCTTCGGCCCCGACACCTTCGTCGTGATCGAGAAGTGGGAAACGCTGGCGCACCTGCAGGCGCACGCGGTCGCGCCGCACATGAAGGCCCACAGCGAGAAGACCAAGGAGCTCACCGCGGGCAAGCTGATCCACGTGCTCGAGCCGGTCTGAGCAGCCTGAGGTTCGCCTTCGCACCACTTCGTCCCTCTCCGTACCTTTAGGTTTCGCGGCATCACGCATTCGCACGCCGTGCGATGCGTGCTACCTTCGCGCCGGGAGCACGCGCCACCGATGCACCATGCATGCATCGCGGGCCTCGTGAAGATGCTGAGAGGGGACCGAAGGGATGGCGATCTTTAGTTCGCAGCAGGGCTGGCGTTTGCGCAGCCTCTTCTTGCCCGGCGCGCTGGCAGCCGCCGTTCTGGCCACCGGCTGCGCGCCATTGCTCGCGCCGCCCTACGCGGCCGACTACGAGACCCTCGACAAGCTGGAGGCCACGCGGCCCGGCCCGGTGGCCCTCGCGAGGGCGCAGCCCACCGGTGCCGAGGACAAGGTCAACACCGTGCGCCTGCGCAGCGCCCGACTGCTGTCGCCCAGCGGCAGCTTCGCGCAGTACCTGCAGGACGCGATGATGCGCGACCTCGGCGAGATCTCCGTCTACGACCCGAAGGCGCCCACGCGCATCGCGGCGCGCGTGCTGGTCAACGAGATCGACCTCGGCGTGATCAACGGCACCGGCCGCATGGAGGTGGAGATCACCGTCACGCGCGACGCCACGCAGCGCCTGCGCAAGACCTACCGCGCCGAGACCGCTTTCGATTCGAGCTACGCGAGCATCGTCGCCGTGCCTGCCGGGCAGGCCGCGTACCCGCGCCTCGTGCGTGCCTTGCTGCGGCAGGTGTATGCCGATCCGCAGTTCGTGGCCGCCATCGGCCGTTGATCCCCGGAGATCAGGAGGCGCTTCGATGCAGTTCTTTTCTTTACCGCTGACCATGGCGCTGTCGGCACTGCTGCTGCTCGCCGGCTGCGTGCACCCGATCACCATGATCACCGAGACCGCGCCGCAGCGTTCGCAGGCGCACCTGATTCAAAAGAAGGTCGCCTACGTGATGACCGACGCGGACCGCGACCTCGAAGTGGTCACCCCCGGCGGCAGCGGCGACCGCGTGAGCTACTACCCGTACCGCGACCTCGAGAAGTCGATCCGCGATGCGCTGCGTGCCGTGTACCGCGACGTGGTCGTGCTGCGCACCGCCGGCGACGCGAAGGCCAACGAGGCGGCGGGCGTATCGCTGGTGTTCTCGCCGCGCATCAAGACCGATTCGAGCTCGTCGTCGTGGATCAGCTGGCCGCCGACCTCCTTCACGGCCGAGGTTTCGTGCGTGGTGACCGATGCCAATGGTGCCGAAGTCGCGCGCGTGCGTGCCGTGGGTAACGGCACGGCCGAGTTCGGGGAGTTCAAGGGCGACTTCGGGCTGGCAGCAAGAAGGGCCGCGACGCGGCTGACTTCGCAGCTGAGCAGCGAGGTTCGCAGGAACGAGAGGCTGCGATAGCAGCGAGCAAAAGCCCAATAAAAAAACGCGCCCGAAGGCGCGTTTTTCATTGAAGCGTCGAAGAAGGCTTGCTGCTTACTTCGAGACGACCTTCACCATCTCCAGGCACTTGTTCGAGTAGCCCCATTCGTTGTCGTACCAGCTCACGAGCTTCACGAAGGTGCCGTCGAGCGCGATGCCGGCTTCGGCGTCGAAGATCGAGGTGCGCGGGTCGCCGCGGAAGTCGGTGGCCACCACCTTGTCTTCGGTGTAGCCCAGCACGCCCTTGAGCGCGCCTTCGCTCTGTGCCTTCATCTCGGCGCAGATTTCCTTGTACGTGGCTTCCTTCACCAGCTCGACCGTCAGGTCGACCACCGACACGTCGGAGGTCGGCACGCGGAAGCTCATGCCGGTGAGCTTCTTGTTGAGCTCGGGGATCACCACGCCCACGGCCTTGGCCGCGCCCGTCGACGACGGGATGATGTTTTCCAGGATGCCGCGGCCGCCGCGCCAGTCCTTGTTGCTCGGGCCGTCCACGGTCTTCTGCGTGGCGGTGGCGGCGTGCACGGTGGTCATCAGGCCGCGCTTGATGCCCCACTTGTCGTTCAGCACCTTGGCCAGCGGAGCCAGGCAGTTGGTGGTGCAGCTGGCGTTGCTGATGATGGCTTCGCCGGCGTACTTCTTGTCGTTCACGCCGTAGACGAACATGGGGGTGTCGTCCTTCGACGGTGCCGACAGGATCACCTTCTTCGCGCCCGCGTCGATGTGCTTCTGGGCGGTTTCCTTCGTCAGGAAAAGGCCGGTCGACTCCAGCACGATGTCGGCGCCGACTTCGTTCCACTTCAGTTGCGCGGGGTCGCGCTCCTGCGTGAGGCGAATCTTCTTGCCGTTCACGATCAGCGTGTTGCCTTCAACCGTGACTTCGCCCTTGAAGCGGCCGTGCACCGAGTCGTACTGGAGCATGTAGGCCAGGTAATCGGGCTCGAGCAGGTCGTTGATGGCAACGATTTCGATGTCGTTCTTGAAGTTCTGCACGGCTGCGCGCAGCACGTTGCGACCGATGCGGCCGAAGCCGTTGATACCGAGTTTGATAGCCATCTGACTTGCTCCTAAGGTTGAAAAACTGTTGTCTGTCGTGATCCGGCGAAGAAAGGCTCAGTCGCGCAGCGCCGCTTCCACAGTGGCGGCCACGTTCTCCGCCGTGAATCCGAAGTGCTTGAACAGCACCGGCGCGGGCGCCGACTCGCCGTACGTGTCGATGCCGACGACTGCCGCGCAGCCGTACTTCCACCAGCCTCCGGTGCAGCCCATTTCCACGGCGATGCGCGGCAGCTTCTTCGGCAGCACGGCCTTCTTGTAGGCGAGGTCCTGGCGGTCGAAGGTGGTGGTCGAGGGCATCGACACCACGCGCACGGCGATCTTCTTCTCGGCCAGCAGCTTCTGGGCGGCCAGCGCGAGCTGCACTTCGGAGCCGGTGGCGATGATGACGGCCGCCGTCTTCTTGTTCTTGAGGCCGACGTTCTCGGGCTCGGAGAGCACGTAGGCGCCGCGGCTGATGTCGCCGAGCTCGCTCTTTGGCGCGTAGGCGATGTTCTGGCGGCTCAGGAGCAGCGCGGTCGGGCGCGACTGGTTCTGCAGCGCCACGGCCCAGGCCACGGCCGTTTCGGCCGTGTCGCCCGGACGCCAGACGTCGAGGTTCGGGATCAGGCGCAGCGAGGCGGCGTGCTCGATCGACTGGTGCGTCGGGCCGTCTTCGCCGAGGCCGATGGAGTCGTGCGTGAACACGTGGACCACGCGGCGCTTCATCAGCGCGGCCATGCGGATGGCGTTGCGGCTGTAGTCGCTGAAGGTGAGGAAGGTGCCGCCGTAGGGGATGTAGCCGCCATGCAGCGCCACGCCGTTCATGATGGCGGCCATGCCGAACTCGCGCACGCCGTAGTTGATGTGGCGGCCGATCTGGCCTTCGGGGTGCTGTTCGGTGGGCTCGGTGCGCACCACGGCGCCGGTCTTCGCGTCGAAGCGCAGGGCGGGCGTGCTCTTGGTGTTGGTGAGGTTCGAGCCGGTCAGGTCGGCGCTGCCGCCGAGCAGCTCGGGCAGCGCGGCGGTGAAGGATTCCAGCGCGAGCTGGCTGGCCTTGCGGCTGGCGACGGTCTCGGCCTTGGTGTGGGCGGCGACCACGGTGTCGAACGCGACCTGGTGGAAGTCCTTGGGCAGCTCGCCCTTCATGCGGCGGGTGAACTCGGCGGCCAGCTCGGGATAGGCGGCCGCGTAGGCGGCGAACCTGTCGTTCCACTCGGCTTCGGTCTTGGCGCCGGCTTCCTTGTGGTCCCAGTCGGCATACACCTCGGCGGGGATTTCGAATGCGGGGTAGGGCCAGCCGATGGCTTCGCGGGTGAGCACGATTTCTTCCGCGCCCAGCGCCTCGCCGTGCGCCTTGGCGGTGCCGGCGCGATTCGGGCTGCCCTTGCCGATGACCGTCTTGCAGACGATCAGCGTGGGCTTCGCCTCTTCCTTCTTCGCCTTGGCGATGGCCTTGGACACCGCCTCGGCGTCGTTGCCGTCGATCGGGCCGATGACGTTCCAGCCGTAGGCCTTGAAGCGCTCTTCGGTGTTGTCGATGAACCAGGGCTTGACCTGGCCGTCGATGCTGATGCCGTTGTCGTCGTACAGCGCGATCAGCTTGTTCAGGTGCCAGGCGCCGGCCAGCGCGCAAGCTTCATGGCTGATGCCTTCCATCATGCAGCCGTCGCCCAGGAAGGCGTAGGTGTGATGGTCGACCACGGCATGGTCCTTGCGGTTGAACTCGGCGGCCAGCAGCTTCTCGGCCAGCGCGAAGCCCACGGCGTTGGTAATGCCCTGGCCCAGCGGGCCGGTGGTGGTTTCCACGCCCGGGGTCACGTCCACTTCGGGGTGGCCGGCGGTCTTGCTGTGCAGCTGGCGGAAGTTCTTGAGCTCGCCGATCGGCAGGTCGTAGCCGGTCAGGTGCAGCACCGAGTACAGCAGCATCGAGGCGTGGCCGTTCGAGAGCACGAAGCGGTCGCGGTCGAACCAGTGCGGGTTGGCGGGGTTGTAGCGCAGGTGATCGCCCCAGAGTGCGACGGCCATGTCGGCCATGCCCATCGGTGCGCCCGGATGTCCGGAATTTGCTTGTTGGACGGCATCCATGGCCAGAGCGCGGATTGCGTTGGCCATCAGGGCGTGATTTGCCATGTGCGGTGGGCTTTCGGAGGGAAAAGGAGGGTTGGGGTGGGGAGAACCCGCGATTTTACCGGGCGAGCCCCGGACGCTCCCGATACGGCCCGAACACCCTTCCGATGTTCCTGTGCGCCTGGCCCGCCAGACGGACTGCTAGAGTTGCCACCCATGCACGGCCTGCACCTCACCGCCGACCTCCACGACTGCCAATGCGGCCTCCAATGGCTCACCGACCGCGACGCGCTGGGGGCCGTCTGCCTCAAGGCGGTGGCGGCCGCCGGGCTGCAGGCGGTGGGCAAGCTGATCCATGGTTTTCCGGCCACGCCGCAGGGCCCGGGCGGGGTCACGGCCACGGTGCTGCTGGCCGAATCGCATCTTTGCATCCACACCTGGCCCGAGCAGCGCGGCGTGACCCTGGACGTGTACGTCTGCAACTTCAGCGGCGACCACTCTGCCAAGGCGCATGCGCTGATGGAGTGCCTGGTGTCGGTGTTCCAGCCCCGGCACAGCGAGCGCAACGAGCTTCAGCGCGGGCGGATCGCGGCGTGAACGGCAACAGCAGCGCAGTACGGGCCATGATCCTGGCCGCCGGGCGCGGCGAGCGCATGCGGCCGCTGACCGATTCCTGCCCCAAGCCCCTGCTGGAGGTGCGCGGCAAGCCCCTGATGCAATGGCCGATGGAGGCGCTGGCCACCGGCGGCTTCACCGAGCTGGTCGTCAACACCGACTGGCTGGGTGCACAGATTTCCGGACGCTTCGGCGCGAATCCCAAGCTGGACGGGCCTGCCGCGCTATCGATTTCATATTCCGACGAAGGCCGCGACTTCGGCGGCGCGCTGGAGACGGCCGGCGGCATCGTGCGTGCGCTGCCCCTGCTGGGCGACGTGTTCTGGGTCGCCGCCGGCGACGTGTTCGCGCCCGGCTTCACCTTCACGCAGGCCTGGGTCGACCGCTTCATGGCCAGCGGCAGGCTCGCGCACCTCTGGCTGGTGCCCAACCCGGCGCACAACCCGAAGGGCGATTTCGGCCTCTCGGCGGACGGCCTCGCGCTGAACGCGGCGGCCGAGAAGTACACCTTCTCGACCATCGGCCTGTACCGCGCCGCGCTCTTCGCGCCGCCCTACTGCGACATCCCGAGCGGCAACCCGGCCGGCCGCAAGGCCCCATTGGCGCCGATCCTGCGCGCCGCGATGGACAATGAACTCGTGAGCGCAGAGCTCTACACCGGCCCCTGGACCGATGTGGGAACCCCCGAACGGCTCGCCCAACTGAACACGCCAACAAGATGACCGCAGCAGACATCGCCACCACGATCTACGCCGAGCGCCGCGCGCGCCTCGCCTCGCAACTGGGCAAGGACGGCATCGCCATCATCCCGACCGCGCCCGAGCGGCCGCGCAACCGCGACACCGACTTCCTCTACCGCCACGACAGCTACTTCTATTACCTGACCGGCTTCACCGAGCCCAATGCCTGGCTGGTGCTGGCGGGCGACGGCCGCTCGACGCTCTTCTGCGCGCCCAAGGACATCGAGCGCGAGATCTGGGACGGCTACCGCCTGGGCCCCGACGCTGCGCCCGCGGCGCTCGGCGTCGACGAGGCCTTCCCCGTCACCGAACTCGACGCGAAGCTGCCCAAGCTGCTGGAGAACCGCGCCACCGTGTGGTTTCCCTTCGCCATCCACAAGGGCCTGGAAAGCCGCGTCGACGGCTGGCTGCAGTCGGTGCGCGCACGCGTGCGCTACGGCGCGCTGTGCCCCGACGAGCAGCGCGACCTGTGCGGCCCGCTCGACGAGATGCGGCTGGTCAAGGACGCGCACGAGCAGGACATCATGCGCCGCGCCGCGCAGATCAGCGCCCGCGCGCACGTGCGCGCGATGCAGCTGTCGGCCCGCATGCTGCGCGAGGGCAAGGATGCGCGCGAATACCACCTCGACGCCGAGCTGCTGCACGAATTCCGCCTCGGCGGCTCGCAGTACCCCGCCTACTACTCCATCGTCGCGGCGGGCGCCAACGCCTGCGTGCTGCACTACCGCGCCGACGCCGCACCCGTGCGCAAGGGCGAGCTGGTGCTGATCGACGCGGGCTGCGAGCTCGACGGCTACGCCAGCGACATCACCCGCACCTTCCCGGCCGACGGCAAGTTCAGCGGCCCGCAGCGCGCGCTGTACGACCTCGTGCTCGCCAGCCAGGATGCGGCGGCAGCGGCCACCAAGGCCGGCAACCGCTTCAACGACCCGCACGACGCCGCCGTGCGGGTGCTGGCGCAGGGCATGCTCGACTTCGGCCTGCTCGACGCCAACAAGGTCGGCAGCGTCGATGACGTGATCGACAAGCGTGCCTACTTCCAGTTCTACATGCACCGTACCGGCCACTGGCTCGGCATGGACGTGCACGACTGCGGCAGCTACGTCGAGCCCACCCAGGTGGGCGAGGTGAGCGAGCGCAAGGACCCGCTGTCGAACGAAGTCATCAAGAACCGCCCCAGCCGCATCCTGCACCCCGGCATGGTGCTGACGCTGGAGCCCGGCATCTACGTGCGCCCCGCCGACGGCGTGCCCGAGCAGTTCCACAACATCGGCATCCGCATCGAAGACGACGCGATCGTCACCGCCACCGGCTGCGAGCTCATTTCGCGCGGCGTGCCGGTGAAGGCGGACGAGATCGAGGCGCTGATGCGGGCCTGACGGCCCACAGGGACACCGGCGAGGGCGGAAGACGCAATGAGCAGGCAGGCGCGCTGCGCGCCGCCACCGTCATCGTCACGACGTGCCCGATGCGGAGGACGACGCCAGCAGACTCATCAGCAGGCTGCACAGCGCGACAGCCGTGGCCGCGAATGCGATCCAGTGAAAGCGGCGCGGCGCATAGCTGAGCAGCCCCACCGTGGACAACGCCGCAGCCGTGAGCGCGCCCAGCCAGAGCACCCAGCCGGCGGCACTGCCCGCCGCGCGCAGGCTGGCGCACAGCGACAGGCACAGCAGCACCGCACCGCCGAGCTGCAGCCAACGCCGCCAGGGGCCGGGCGTGCTGCCACGGCCGTAGACGTCTTCGCTGTGGCGGTCCATCGCGAGGCTCAGCGCGCAGAAACCCGCGAGCGAAGCGGCGAACACGAGGGAGAGCAGGGACGAATCCATCGACGTCACGAGCCCTGGCCCGACGGGGCGAGCGTCGACGACGGCTGTTGAGGCGAGCTCGGCGGCTTCTTCTCCGCCTGCCGCTTGGCAGCCATCGACTTGCGCCGCTTGCGCTCGACGATCCACACCGCGCCCGCGAGCCCCAGGCCCAGCGCGATCACGACCAGATCGAAGCCTGCCACCGCGCTCGGTCCGGCGCGCAGGCTGACGGTCAACGGCGCCAGGCCGGTGAAGGCGTTGAGCACCGGCAGCAGGACGAAGAGCAACGCACCCGCTGCGAGCTGCGCCTGCCACATGCGCAGCGTGGGCCGCAGCAGGCCGAGCACCGCGGCCGCGCCCCAGACGATGAAGAACCAGCGGATCTCCGCCTCGCCGCGCTCGGCCATGCCCACCGGCAGCAGGCGGTTGGCCCAGAAGAAGGAAGCCATCGCGACGGGCAGGCCGGCGATGGCGCCGAGGTTCAAGCCGTCGACGAGCCGCAGGCCGAAGCCGATGCGTCCGCCCTGCTTGAGCGTCTTCGCGAACTTCTGGCGCTCCTTCACGGCCCACAGCAGGAGCCCCGTCGCCACCATCAGGCAGCCCGCGAGCCCCGAAAGGAAGAACAGCGCGCGCAGCAACGGATCGCCGAAACGCGCGATGTGCAGGCCGTAGAGCACGCCGCGCGTCTCCGCCGCGGGCTTGGGCACGTCGCCGTAGGCGCCGATCAGCGCGCCAGTGGTGCCGTTGAAAAGCATCGACGGCTTGTCGTACGAGAGCTGCGGCCCTTCGGCGCGGGTGAGCGCGACGACCGCGTTGGCGTCGTTGGGCTGGTGCACGGTGATGCGGCCCACGGCGGCGCCGTCCCAGTGCGCGGAGGCCTGCGCCATCATCGGCGCGATGGGCGCCAGCGGCACCCTGTTGCCCGAGGCCTTGACCTGGTCGCGGCCGCCACCGGGGAACACCTCGGAGAAGAAGGCCTGCTCGCCGCCGCGATCCTTGTAGGCCACCTGCGGACTCCAGGGCATGTACATGAACATCAGCGTGACGAGGCCCGTGTACGTGATCATGAGGTGATAGGGCAGGGCGAGCACCGCCGTCACGTTGTGCGCGTCGAGCCACGAGCGCTGGCCCTTCTTCGGCCGGAAGGTGAAGAAGTCCTTGAAGATGCGCTTGTGCGTGACGATGCCGCTGAAGATCGCCACCAGCATGAACATCGCGCAGAAGCCGACGATCCAGCGCGCCCACAGCGCGGGCATGTAGTGCAGGTCGAAGTGCAGGCGGTAGAAGAACTCGCCGCCGCGCGTGACACGTGGCGCGGAGAGGGCCTCGCCGGTGGCGGGGTCGAGCGAGGCGCGGTCGAAGCGGCGGCGCGGCTTGTCGCCGGGCGCGCCGCCCTGGGCGGGAGTAGCCAGATACAGCACGTCGGTCGACGGCTGGCGCTCGGTCGGCAGGTTGATGAACCAGCGCGGGCTGCCCGCGCCGTGCTGCTGCAGGTAGGCCACCGCGCCTTCGGCCGCCTGTACCGGCGGAACTTCCGTGCGTGCGGCTGCCGCGTGCAGTTCGGGCTTCATCCAGAAGGTGATCTCGTCCTTGAAATACGAAGCCGTCCCGGCCGCGAACACCATGAACAGCACCCAGCCGACCAGCAGGCCTGACCAGGTATGAAGCCAAGCCATCGACTGGCGGAAGCCTTCCTTCATGCGGCCGCTCCAGTCGCGCGCATGAGCAGCAGAAGGAGCGACCCCAGCACCACCGCAACCACGGCAAGCCCCAACCAAGCGCGCAACGCGGTACGCGCGGCGAAGACCCACATCACCGCGAGCGCGAAGATGGCGAAGGACGCGAGCAGGCCGGTCATCGTGGCCTCGCTGCGGGCCATGCCGAAGATGGCGGGCAGGCACAGCGCGAGCACGACGGATGACAGCGCCGCGACGCCGTAGCCGCCGGCGATGGCGGCGACCGCACGCGAAGCAACGCCGAGGCGGTAACGAACGCCAGCGGTCACGACGCGCGCCGGACGGCGTGCGAGGTCGTACGGAGGTTCATGGAGAAGGGGAAGAGAAATTCGAGAAGATGAGAATGATACTCATCTTGAAAACTCTTTCACAACCACCCCATTCGCGATCCGGGGCATTTCCGCCCCGGCCGCAGCAACTGCCGCTTATTTCGCCTGCAGCAGCGCCCCAGCCTCCAGCAGCACCAGCTCGTTGTCGTCCGCCTTGTTCGGCTCGCGGCTGCTTGAGAACGGCAGGTTGTTGTCGTTGCCGACCACGATGTGCGTGGCGTCGACCACGTCGACGTTCTCGATGGTGAAGAAGGGGAACTTCAGCACGCCGTCGTTCAGGGGCTTGCGTGCGAGCTTGTTCGGGTCGGCGATGTTCAGCAGATCGATGTAGCCGATCTTGCGCACCGGGCCGCCCACGTTGGCGTCGCTGAGTTCGACCTTGTAGACGCGCTTGAACTTCGCGATATCGTGGAAGCAGTCGGTGCGCTTCTGGCCTTCGGGGCAGGCCTTGTCGCTGGTGCCTTCGCCGTTGTCGCGCTCGATGATGAGGCCCGTGCTGCCGTCGATCATGTTGAAGTCGCCGATGGCGTTGCCGTTGGCTTCGAGCACGTACTGCCAGTGGCGGCCCGTCCAGCGTTCAGCCTTGACGTCAAATTCCAAGACGCGCAGCGCTTCCTTGCCCTCGACCTTCTCGTAGTCCTTGGCCTCGGCGTTCCACACCGGGCCCTCGAGCAGCGCATACAGCTTGCTGCCGTCCTTCGACGAAGCCATGCCCTCGAAGCCCTTGGAGCGCTTGATCTGGAAGTCGACCGCGCCGCCCGGGGCGCCCGGCGTGGTCACGGCCGGATGGTCGGGCGAGCGCACGGCCTTGCCGTCGACCAGCGTGTCGTACACGGCGAGCACCTTGCCCTTGAGGTCGGCCTTGATGAGGAAGGGGCCGAACTCCTCGCCGATCCACAGTGCGCCGCCGGCGAACTGGAAGCTCTCCGGGTCGAAGTCGGAGCCCGTCAGGTAGCGCTGCCTGGTGCCTTCATGGACGATGCGGAAGGGCACCTTCTTGTCGGGGTCGTGCAGGAAGACGGTTTCGATGCGGTTGAATTTGCCGCTCTTGAAGTCCACCTTGTAGTGGCTCAGGTAGAGCATGAAGTCGGGCGAGTTGGCCTTGGCGCCGGCGCCGTTGTCGGTGAGGATCCAGAAGCTGCCGTCGTCCATCTTCTTGATGCCGGAATGGCCCTGCAGCGGCTGGCCCTTGAAGGGCAGCGACACGCCGGTGCCACGGCCGCCCGAGAGCCCTTCGACCGAGCCCACGGCCTCGACGCGCTTGCCGCTGGTGAACTTGCCGCTGACCTGCAGGTCGGCCGGTGCGTCCTTGGGCGCCGCGACGAAGCTCTGCGCTGGCAGCACGGCGTGGCCGGCGAGCGTGGCGGGGAAGGCCGTCTGTGCCTGGGCTGCGGAGCAAGCGAAGGCGGCAGCGAAGGAGACGAGAGACAAGGTGGCAAGACGCGTCATGAGCAGGGAGGACTCCAAGTCGAAAACGCGTGACCATGCCGGCAAGGAGTGACGCGGCCATGACATGCCCCGCGGGATTTCAGGGCGCGATGTCGACCGTCACCTCGCGCGACTCGGCCCGCCCCTGGTCATCGACGGCGCGCAGCAGGTAGCGCCGCCCCGACGACGCGAGATCGGGCATCCATGTGATGCCTTCGCCCGGCGCCGTGCGGCCGATGAGCGCGTCGTCCGCGAACCAGTAGATCGCCTGCGTGCCGGCCGCTCCCTCGGCGCGCAGCACCAGCGGCTCGGGCTTCTTCGCGCGCAGCGTGTGGCGCACGCCGCGCAGCGGCGAGGTGATGAGCGGCGCGCTGTCCGAAGACGCATCACCTTCGCCGCCCTGCGCCTTCTCGCAACCGTCGGAGGGCGCGCTAGCGCGCGGAAGCCCGGCCTGCCGGAACAGCCGCCGCATGTCGCTGCCCCATTGCTCCACCACCTGCTGCCGAGCGTTGGGCTGCGGGCCACAGACGACCTTGCCCGTGGTCTCGTCGACCCAAACCGCGCGATGCAGGTTGCTGACCTGGATGGGCGACTTGCCCGCAATGAACCATGTCATGGTGCGCACCGGGCAAAGCGCGTCGGGCAGGCCGCCCGTCGCCGCGCATACCTCCACCTGGCGCAGGTCGGGCGGCCGGCGCGATGCCATCTCGCCCGGGTCCAGCCGCTCGGCGCGCAGCGCATCGACCATGCGCAGGAAGAGCGGCGCCGCGGCATCCACGCCCACCAGCGCGGGGTTGCTGCTGCCGTCGAAGTTGCCCACCCACACCACCAGCACGTGGCGGCCGAACACGCCCGCGGTCCATGCATCGCGAAAGCCCCAGGAGGTGCCCGTCTTCCACGCGATGGCCGGGCGCGCGGGCAGCGTGGTGTCTGGGCGCGGCGTGTGGCGCAGCATGTCGAGCGTGATGAACGAGGCCTCCTCGCTCA
Source organism: Variovorax sp. CAN15 (assembly GCF_030462475.1). Classification (GTDB taxonomy): domain Bacteria; phylum Pseudomonadota; class Gammaproteobacteria; order Burkholderiales; family Burkholderiaceae_C; genus Variovorax. The sequence continues at coordinate 244,229 of NZ_JASMRZ010000003.1, read as the reverse complement.
GCAGGCGCAGCGGCTGCACGGGCTTCTCGTCGGGATCGGGTCGCGTGTAGCGGATGGGCTGCGAGATGCCGCCGTTGGCCAGCGTCGCGTACATGCCGGCCAGTTCCTCGGGCGTGACCTCGCCGCCGCCCAGCACCAGCGCAAGGCCGTAGTGCTGCTCGCTCTGCAGCTTCTGCACGCCCGCCAGCCGCATGAAGTCGTAGAGGCCCGGCTTCGAGAGCTTCGCCGCCACGGCCACCGCGGGCACGTTGCGGCTGCGGATCAGCGCCTCCTGCGCCGGCAGCGGGCCGGCGAAGCGGTGGTCGAAGTTCTCGGGCGTGTAGGGGCCGAAGGAGGTGGGCGCGTCCTTCAGCATCGTCTTCTGGTGCAGCAGCCCCTGGTCGAGCGCCAGCGCGTAGATGAAGGGCTTGAGCGTGGAGCCCGGCGAGCGCTTGGCCAGCACGCCGTTGACCTGGCCTGAGATGGCGTCGTTGCGGAAGTCGGCGGAGCCGATCATCGCGCGCACCTGCATCGTCGATGCGTCGAGCAGCAGCGCGCTCGCGTTGTTCATGCCGACGTCGGCATGCGCGCGCAGGTACTGCGCCATCACGCGCTCGAGCGTGGCCTGCATGCGCAGGTCGATGGTGGTGTGCACCTCCTGCACGCCGCGCTCCTGCGCGAGCAGCATGTCGGTGGCGTGCGGCGCGAGAAAGGGCAGGCTGCCGCGCGACTGGGCCGACAGTGCGAGCTGCGCGTCGGGCGCATGCTGCTTCGCCGTCGGATCGCGTTCGGCCCACAGCGCCGCGAGGCGCTCGCGCGCGGCCTGCAGCTCCGCATTGCGCCCGCGCTCGGCGATGCGCTTGACGGGGTTCTGCGGAATCACCGCGAGCGTCAGCGCCTCGGGCAGGCTGAGCCTGGCGGCGTCCTTGCGGAAGTAGATGAGGCTCGCGGCCTGCACGCCCTCGATGTTGCCGCCGTAGGGCGCGGTGTTGAGGTACGCCTCCAGGATGTCGTGCTTGCTGAAGCGTGCCTCCAGCCACAGCGCCGCGAAGATCTGCGCGACCTTGCCGCCGGGCGTGCGGCTGTCGATACCGTACACGCGCCGCGCGAGCTGCATGGTGAGCGTGGAGCCGCCCTGCCTGCGCTCCCCGCTGGCGATGCGCCATGCGCTGCGCACCAGCGCGGCGGGGTTGACGCCGGGGTGTGCGTAGAAGCGCCGGTCTTCGTACAGCAGCACCGCATCGATCAGCGTGGGCGAGATGCGCTCCAGCGGCACCCAGAGCCGGTATTGCTCGTCGGCGGCGAGCGTGAGGCGCATCAGTTCGCCGCCCTGCGCATAGACGGCGCGCGAGCTGCCGACGGTTTCGCTCAGCGGGGCGTGGGGCCACAGGCGAAGAAGGACAAGCAGCACGACGAAGACCGCAAGGGCGATGACGGCCTTCCTCCCTCTCCCGCTTGCGGGAGAGGGCTGGGGTGAGGGCGTCGGCGATGGATCGGGCGCGGAGGTCATAGGAAGCGCCGCCCCCTCACCCTAACCCTCTCCCGCAAGCGGGAGAGGGAACAAGGCAAGAGCGCGTCACGATCAATTTGCCACCACCTGGAAGCGCGCACCCGCCGAGCGCGAGAACACGCGCCGGTCGTACATCGCCTCGCCGTAGGCCGCCGGCACCACGTAGTCGCCCACGTTGGTGGCGCGGGCCTTGTAGGTCACTTCGAGCAGGTCCTTGCCGACGCCGCCGTAGAACACGACACGGTCTTCGCGGATGTCGGCGTACTGCACCTTCCACGAACCGCCGCCGCCCAGACGCTTCTTCCAGATGGGCGCGTCGGCGTTGGCTGCATCGTCGTCGTCGCCCACGGCCTGCAGCACGGGCTCCAGGCCGCCGGGCAGCACGTCGACCAGCGCCACATCGTTGATCTGCGCGCGCTCCAGGCTGCGCACGCGCACCCGCACGGTGACCTCTTCACCGAGCTTGACCTTGGTGACCGGGTTGCCCTTGGCGTCGAGCACCTCGTGGAAGATCTCCAGGCCCTTGTTCACCGGCGTGCTTGGCACGTTGCGCTCGAAGCCCTGTTCGGCCCAGCTGTAGTAGAGGTTGAAGTCGCTGTCGTTCGACAGTTTCAGCTTCGCGGTACCGGCCGGCACCGAAGCGCGCGTGATCGGGTTCACCGCGCCCAGCGCGAGCGCCGCCGCCTGGCCCTGGGCATTGACGGTGCTCGCCGAGAGCTTGCCTTCCACGTTCTGCCCCACGGCCTCGAAGTAGGAGTCGACCGCCAGCAGCATCGAGGCCGACGACAGGCTGTTGTACCAGCCGTCGCGCACCATCGCCGCCATGCCTTCCCACACCGCGGGCTTCAGCGTCTTCAGGCGCGAGGGGAAGTGGCGGCCCACCAGGTGCAGCGTCATGCTGTCGTGCACCAGCGGGTCGTAGTAGGCGCCCCAGACGTTGCGGCGCTGCTTCTTCTCGGTGCGCGCGAGCAGGTCGGACCACACCGGGTCGAGCAGCTCGTTGGCCACCTGCTCCTGCTTCACGAGCTGGTAGCTTGCGGCGAGGTACACGGCGCCGAGGTCGTCGCCCCAGCCCACAGTCTGCCGCGACAGCTGATTGCGGCGGGCTTCGCGCAGGTTGGCGAGCGCGGCCGGCGCGACGATGCCCTGGCGCGTCAGCAGGTAGGCCGCCTGCGTGCGCTGGCGCCAGCCGTCGAGCGTGCTGTCGCCGCTGCCCAGCCAGCCCTGCAGGTAGGTGTTGGCCTTCTGCAGCAGGTCCTGCGGCACGGGCAGCTTGTGGTCCTTGGCCTCGACCAGCAGCTGCACCGCATACAGCGTCGCGAAGGCGTCGGTGCCGGCGCCGGGCCACAGCGAGAAGCCGCCGTCGGCCGTCTGCCGCGCGCGCAGCTGCACCAGGTAGCGCTCGAAGGTCTTGCGCGCCTCGGGCAGCGGGCCCTGCTCGGCCGTGCGGCCGCGCGACATTTCCTTCACCAGCTCGGGTCGGCCCGACAGCAGCACCGCCGGGAAGGTCTGGCTGGTGATCTGCTCTGTGCAGCCGTGCGGATAGGCCTCCAGGTACTGCATCAGGCCGGTCGCGAAGGCCCAGGGCGCGGCCGACACGGCCACGTCGCTCTGGCGGAAGTTCGGGTACAGGTCGGCCTGGCTCGAGATTTCTCCCGCGCGCTGGAAGCTGCCGGCCTGCACCAGCGTGACGAAGGGCGATGCGGGCCGCACGCTCACCTCGGTCGACAGGCGCGCGCTGAAGTTCTTGTGCGTGGAGGTGAACACCAGCGCCGAGGAGCCCAGCACCGCCTGCTCGCCCGGCTTAGCGCGCACGTTGAACTTCGTGCTGGCTTCGCCGCGCTCGTTGACCTTGAGCGTCTGCGTGGCATCACCCACCACTTCGAGTCCGCCCGAGGCGGTGAGCGTGAGCGCGATGGGCGCCTCCTTGCCCGAGCCGACGATGTTGTTGGCGAGGCCCACGCCCACCTCAACGGTGTCGCCGGGCGCCATCGCCAGCGGCGCGTTCGGCAATATCACCATGTCGCCGCGCACCACGGTGCGGGTGCTCTTGGCGGCGGTGGTCTCGTCGTTCACGGCCACGGCCATCACGCGCAGGCTGCCGTTGAAGCTCTCGGGCACGGTGTAGCTGAACTCGCGGCTGCCGTTCACGTCGACCAGGCCCGACCAGTAGGCCACCGGCTTGTCGCGCTTGCGCTTGAACGGGTTCAGGTGCTTGCCGAGTTCGCCTTCGCCGTCGCCGCCGGGTGCGGCGCCCTGCATGAGCTTCTTGAACTCCGGCAGGATCAGGTCGAGCGTCTGCAGCGTGCCGACTTCAAGTGCGCGCTTCTGGAAGAAGTGCTTCAGCGGGTCGGGCGTCTTGTAGCGCGCCACCTGCAGGATGCCTTCGTCCACCGCGAACACCACGGCGCGCGTGGGCTTGTCGCTGGTGAGCTTCATCTTCACCGTCTGCCCCGGCTTCACCAGCTCGCTGCTGGTGAGCTGCAGGTTGGCGGTGCGCTTGGTCAGCGCGGTGGCGAAGGGCACCACGCCGTAAGACAGCGGGCTCATGTAGACCTCGTCGGAGGCCGGGTCGCGCACGAAGTGCACGTTGATGTAGCCGGTGCCCTCGAAGTCCTTCGGCACGGTGATCTTCTGCACCGAGGCGGTCTTGTCGGTCTTGAACCACGCATGGGCGTAGACCTTGTCGCGCTCGATGGTGATGAGGCCCGCGCCCACGTACGGCGCGCGGATGCTCACCGAGATCTCCTGGCCCGGCTCGTAGTCCTTGCGGTCCAGCGTGAGCTGCAGCTCGGCATTGCGGTCGAGCGAGCGCGACACATTGGCGTTGCCGGCCACGCTGTATTCCACGCGGTTGAGCTCCAGCCCCTGCGCGTTGCGCACCACGTAGGCGAAGTTGCCGGGCGCGGCGGTATCGAGCACCACGTTGTTGCCCGCGGCGGCGATGGCGAAGGGCTTCTCGTCGAGCACGATCTCCTTGCGGCGCGACTCGTAGCGGTACAGGCCGTTGTCCTGCTTGATGAGCACCGACAGCACCTTGCGCTCGACGCGCTCGATCTTCAGGTCGGCCACGGCCGTCTTCTTCGCGCGCGGGTCGATGGCGATCACCGTGGCGTTGCGCGCGGCGCCCTTGCTCACGTAGCTGGTGTCGCCGTCGACCTTCACGCCGACGAGGTAGGGCATGTCGCTCACCAGCGTCTGCGCCTCGGCGGACACGCTGCGCCCGCCCTCGGGCTCGAAGGCCTTGGCCAGCACGTGCACCTGGTAGGTGGCGGCGTCGAAGCGCGAGAGGCGCAGGTCGAACTCGGCCTTGCCGTCGGCGCTGGTCTGCACGCTGCCCAGGTCGTCCACCTGCTTCTCGGTGGCGCGCTGCGGGTCGAAGAAGGCGTAGTCGGTGAAGGCGCGGAACACCGGGAAGCCGGGGCTCAGCGTGAGCGTGCCTTCCACCTTGCGGTCGGGCGCGGGCGTGCCGAAGAGGTTCTGCACGTCGATCTGCGCCTTCAGGTCCTTGGGGCTCACCCAGCCTTCGGCGATTTCGCTGCTGAGCTTGGCCGTGACCTTGGTGCGGTCGGGCAGGAACTCCTGCACCTTCACCGTGGTGCTGCCGATCAGCAGGCTCTCTACCTCCGGCGCACCGGGCGACGACTGTCGCGGCAGGTAGAGGTTGACGGCGTAGTTGCCGGTGGGCGAGGTGTCCTGCGTGGTGTGGGCGATCTCCGCCGCGCCGCCGGGGCCGAGCCTGAGCTTCTCGCGGCGCACGCTGAGGCCGCGCGCGTCGATGATCTCGGCCTCCAGCGGCAGGTCGCGCAGCGAGGTGGCCCAGTTGCCGGCTTTCACCATCATCGCGATGTGCATGGTGTCGCCGGGGCGGTAGATGCCGCGGTCGCTGAAGACATAAGCCGTCATCTGGTTCGGCACGCCCGCCGCGCGCAGGCCGCCGACGTCGAAGCGCGAGATGTCCAGCGTGCGGTCGCTGCGGTTGAAGGGCAGGAAGCTCAGGTCGCCGTCCTTGCGCACGACCAGCACCACCGGCGCCTTCTCGCGCTGGTAGCCGGCGAGGTTGGGCAGCTTGGCCGCGCCCGTGGCGTCGGTGGCTTGCGACGCGACGATCATGCCGTTGCGTCCCCACACCTCGACCATGGCACCCGCCACCGGCTGGCCGCTGGCGATGCTCTGCACGAACACGTCGCGCGTGCCGTCGAGCGACTTCTTTGCGACGATGCCCAGGTCGGTGACGAGCACCAGGCGCTGGTCGATCTGCTGATCGGGGCTGCCGCCCTCGCCGTTGCCGTCGCTGCCTTCCTCTTCGGAAGACTGCTCTTCCTGCTGCTGTACCTCCTCGGGTTGGGCCTCGCCTTCGGGCTTCTTCTTCGCCTTGGGGTCGTAGCCCTGCACCTTGAGCAGGAACACGCCGCGGCGGTCGGTCGCGTCGCTGCGCAGGTACTCGGCGAAGTCGACGGTCTCGTAGTGCGCCTTGCCGGCGGGGATGCTCAGCGGAATCTCCTTCTGGAAGCGGTCGACGAGGTCGTCCGATTGCAGGCCGCCGTAGAACTGGGGATGCGCGAAGTCGCCGCTGGTCTGCGTCACCAGGTGCTGCAGCTGCTGCGGCAGCAGGCGGCCGATCTCGAGGCGGATGCCGGGCAGGTCGCGCACCAGGATCGGCAGCTTGCGCTCGCCCGAGAGCGCGAGCAGCGAGCCCTGGCTCATGATGGTGAGCTCGGGCGCGAAGGTCTTGAGCTGGCGAACGTCCTGGAACGCGGCGCCCAGCTGGTAGCCGCCGGGCGTCTTCAGGCCCTTGGCCACGCGCACCAGCAGGTAGCGCCCGCCCTCGGCCTGCGGCATGCGGAAGCCGACCATGTCGGTCACCTCGCGCTCGCTGGCGATGGGCTGCAGGTCGAGCTTCTTCGCGCGGCGCAGCACCGCGTCGGTGATCTTCGCCGGATCGGCGGACCAGTCGAACTTCTCCTCGGGGTCGCCCTTGGCTTCTTCCGTGGCGGGCAGCAGCCAGGCCTGCACCACGCGGGCCATCTCGCGTTCATGCACCGGCATGGAGGCATTGACCTGCAGCACGTGCTCGGGCTCGCCGTTCTCGCCGGTGACGATGGTGGGCTCGATGCCCGCGATGGCCAGGCTGTAGAGGCCGGGGATGTCGACCGCGCGCGACTGGTCGTTGCGCAGTGCCGGTCCGCCCTTCTGCGCGACCGCGCCGGCGGTGAGGCTCAGGATCGCGGGCCGCGTCTTCTCGGGAATGGGCAGCGGCTCCGACTGCAGCGTGGCGATGAGGCGCAGCTTGTCGTAGCTGACGGTGAACTTCTCGCTTGCGCACTTGCCCACGCTGAAGAAGGAGCTGCTGCAGGGCTGGTCGTAGGTCAGCACCAGCCGCTTCTCGAACTCAGCCGTGTTGACGGGGTGCGAGAAGCGCACCTGGAAGAGGGCGCGGCGCACGTTGGCCTGGACCGGGTCCTGGTAGAACTCGGCGCCGATGAACTGCGCGGTGAACTCCGGCGAGCTGAACTCGTACTTGCGCTGCGCCAGCTCGATGTGCGGCGCGAGGGCGCTGTCGGCAATCTGCACCTTGTAGGGCTGGCCGACGGGCCAGTCCTGCGTGGGCAGGAATTCGAGGCGGTTCTGCTTGGTCCACGTCCAGCGCCCGGCGATGGCGGGCTCGATGCTGACGCCGGTGGCCTCCTGTCCGACGCGCGCGATGGGCGCGACCGAGGCCGAGAAATTGATGACGAAGGGGTTCGGGCCCTTGTCGAGTTCGATCTGCGTGCGCTGCGGCGAGTCGGTCTTCGCGGTGGCGACCACGGGCTCGACGCGATCGGGCGTGAGGCCGTGCCACCACTTCATGACATGGGGGTGGGCAACCCAGCCCGCCAGCAACAGCAGTGCAAGCAGCACCAGCCATGCAAGCCGCTGCTGCAGCCATTGAAATCCCAGAAGAAGGAAGGCGCCAAGGATGCGCAGCCAGCCCGGTGGTCGCCAGGAACCGATGAGCCCGCGGGCCAATGGCCGCAGGAAGCCGAGCGCGCGGCCCAGCCCGGTGAAGAACACGTCGCTGATCGACGCGAGTTTTCTGTTGGCGACTTGAAGCATGGAACTCCCCACTGTTTTTGTTGGCGCCCGCGAGTGTGCGAGCCATCTGTGAAGCAATCGCGCTGTGTGTGAAGTCTTCGTGAAAACTGCACGGCCCGCGCCGGGCCATCTCTCATCGGTTCATTTCAACGGCTCATAGCTGGGGCTTGTTCACCATCAGGTAGAACACGACCACCATGGCCGCGAAGGCCGGATAGCCCAGCAGCTCCCACCAGCGCTGGTAGCGCGCGTAGAGCGGCGGCAGTGCCGTCGCATCGCGATGCGCCTGCGCCGCGATCGCCGCCATGCGGATCTGCAGCCACACCACCGGCAGCCAGCAGGCGCCCGCGAAGACGAACAGCGCCAGCGAGACCGCGAGCCACGGCGTGGACAGCGGCCAGCCCGCCATGTGCGCCAGCGCGAAGCCGGTGGCCGGCTGCAGGATGACGGTGGGCGTGGTGAACCACCAGTCCGCACGCACCACCAGCCGGCTGACCACCGCCTGCGCGGGCACGCTGCCGCTGCGGTTGGCGAAGAACATGTAGAAGGCCGAGCCCAGCCCCGTGCCGACCATCAGCACGCTGGAGACGATGTGCAGCCACTTGAGGACGAGATAGGTGTTCATGTCATGGTGCGGCGCGCCGGTAAAGGTGCCAGAGCAGGGCGGCGATGGGGATGTTCTTGAGCAGCGGGCCGAGCGGATGCAGCCACAGGCCCGGCTGCAGCACCGTCGCCACCACGGTCATGGCGAGCATCAGGGCCAGCGCCGCCGCATAGCTGGCGCGGCCGGGCCATCGCCACAGCGCGATGCCGACCGCAAGATCGGCCGCCGCGCCGCCGACGATCAGCCCCTGCACCAGCCATTGCGGGGACGCGATGCCGGCGGCGGCCAGCACCTCGCGGCTCTGGCCGTTCAGTTCGACGAAGCTGGCGACGGCGGTGAACAGCCATACGGCGACGAGGCTGTAGCGCAGCAGGCGATCGGTCTCGTCGGCGGGGCGGGTCATCTTGCAGCGGGGCTCGGGCTTTCTTCATCGACCACGTCGGTCACCATGCCCCAGCGCGCGAACTCGGGTTCGAATTCGGGCAAGGAGAGCAGTCCCATGCAGGCATGCGCGCCGATGGGCAGCGCCGTGTCGCCGTTCGCAAGCCGGCGCGCCAGAAGGATCGCAGCCATGCATGGAATCTCCGGCCCGTGGTTGTCGTCGGCCGCGATGTGCCAGGCGCGCCGCGCCGGGTGACCCTGAGCATCGGTGCCTTCGACGCGCACGACCATGCCGCCCAGCGCCGTGCCCAGTGCGTCGAATACGCCTCCGGTGGCATGCAGCAGCGGCGCGAGCTTCTGCGGCGCCGGCAGCAGTCCCGCGCGGCGCATGAAGGCCAGGAAGGCGAAGGCGCGCTGTGTCAACCCGACCTCGAGCGCGGCGCGGAACATCACCGACTGCACGCCCGCGTAGCACGCCGGGAAGAGCTCCAGGTCGGGAATGTCGCAGAGCGCACCACGGCGCGGCTTCATGCGCGCGAACTCCACCTTCACCGGATCAGCCCAGCCAGGCAGCTCGATCCAGCGGCCGCCCTGCCAGACGCGGATCGGCTCACCGCAGTACGCGAGCACGCCAGCCAGAGTGGCGTCGCCGCGCGGCGCGCCCTGAGCGGGAGCGATGCAGATGTCGATGCTTCGGATGCCTTGCCAGCCGGCCGCAAGATGGTCGACGGCGGCCGAGGACAGCGCGGGCACCGTACTGGCGCCGCTCACCGCAGTGCGGCCGGCGGCGCGAAACGCCGCGCCCAGCGCTGCGGGAAAGTCGCACACGAAGCGCCGCCCGTCGGCCAGGTCGATGTAGTGCGCGCCCGCCGCGGCGACGGCCAGCGGCACGCGGTAGTCCTGGTTCTGGAAGGGGCCGGCGGTGTGGATCACCAGCTCCACGCCCAGGCTACGCAGAGTGCCGGCGAGATCGGCGGCCTGCACGTCGACGCGCACGCCGCTGGCGGCCGCGCCCAGCGATGAAGCGAAAGCCGACGCGCGCTGCGCATCGCGCCCCGCCACCAGCAGCTCGATGCCGGGGCTGCCGGCCAGCGCGCGGCAGATGCGCGCGCCGAAGTTGCCATAGCCGCCGAGCACCAGCGTCTTCATGCTGCCGCCGCCGCATCCGTTCCGGCAACGTGCCCGCGCGTGAACGCCTCTTCGAAGATCGAATAGCCCGACCAGTCCGCATGCGCGAACGACAGGCGGCCCGCCACCACGCTGCCGCGATGCTCCGCATCGGGTGCGCTGCGCTGCGAGCCGATCTGCGCCAGGAGGCCGGGCCTGGGGATGGACATGGCGTGCCCGTAGCGCGTGATCTCGATGCGCGAGACCAGCGAGGGCAGATCGGGGTGCGGCACCGACAGCTCGGCGAGCAGGTCGTCGCGCCAGCCGGTCCACGGTCGCTCCAGCAGCAGCTTGCGGCCGTCGGCGGTGTCGTAACCGCTCGGTCCCAGCGGGCGGTACCAGCTCAGCACGGTGCCGCGCGGCGTGGGGTCCAGCGTCTGGTGGCGCGCGTCCACGTAGCCCAGGCCCCTGGTGCCGTAGATCACGTTGTCCCAGCTCGGCGCGGCGCCGGGCCGGTCGGCCAGCGGGCCGCGCAGGTGGATGTTGGCGACCAGCCAGGGCGCGTAGCGCACATGCGCGGCGGCGTTCTTCAGTATCTCGGGCGCGTTCTCGACCACCCGCGCGGCGATGAACACGGGCAGCGCGACGATGCAGCGCTCGGCCTGCCAGCGCACGAGCGATTTCGATGCCGCGTCCCACACATCGACCTCGACACCGTCGCGCACTTCGGCGATGCGCGTGACCACGCTGCCGGTGCGCAGGCGCTCGCCGAGCGGCCTGGCGAGCTGCTTGGTGAGCCAGCCGTTGCCCTCGGGCCAGGTGAGGATGCCGTCGCGCTCGGGGCTCGAATCGTTGATGCTGCCGGTCGGGTCGCCGGGCGCATGGAAGCCGTGCCGGCTCGCGAAGTAATGGATGCCTGCCCAGGCCGACACCTGCCCGATGCCGGCGCCGTAGTCGTCGCGGCAGCAGTAGTCCAGGTACCAGCGCAGCCGGGCATCGCTGAAGCCTTCGCTGTCGAGCCAGCTCTGGAAGCTGACTGCATCGAGCGCCAGCAGCTCGGGCGTGATGGCGACCTTGAGCGTCGGTATCGCGAAGTGCGCGGCGTGCTGCAGTGCGTCGATGCGCTGCGCGAACTTGCGGTACTGGGCGAGCGTGGCTTCGTTCACGCCGTGCATGGGCAGCAGGCCGTCCTGCCACTCGCCCTGGAAGAACAGGCGCTCCTGCGGGCTGTGGCAGAGCGTGACCTCGTCGTACTCCCAGCGCCCGGCCACGCGACGGCGCAGGCCGAGTTCCTCCAGCAGATCCTGCACCTCGCGCGCGTCGTCCCCCGGCACGGGCAGGTAATGGGCGCCGAGCGGGCAGGCGATGCCGTTGACCGTGCCGCCGCGCGCATTGCCGCCGGCGGTGTCTTCCAGCTCGAGCAGCGCGAAGTCGTCGATGCCCGCAAGCCGCAGCGCCCGTGCGGCGGCGAGGCCGGCCACGCCGCCGCCCGCGACGACCACGCGCGTGCGCTTCACAGCGGCGGGCGCCGCGCCGCCCCCCAGGGCGCGGTCGCGCATCGCATGGCCGCGAGTGACGTCGATGCCCGTGAAGCCGCCCTCGATAGGCGGTGGCGGCGCGTCGCAGCCCGCGAGCGCGAGCGCACCCGCCGCGCCGGCAGCGGCTCCGAGAAAGCCACGGCGCCTCATCTCGCCTGCCTCATTCGTGAAACACCGCGGAACCGGCTTTGCCGGGCCGCGGGTATTGCCCCCGGCAGGGGGTTGGCGAAGCGACACGAAGTGCGCGCAGCCTGGGAGCGAGCCATTTCAATGCGCCATGACCTTGCCCCACTCCTGCTCGTAAGTGGTGACGAGGACCTGGTTCGACAGCCGGTTCACTTCGGCCGGCACGCGCGCCATGTCGAGCGGAAAGTCGAACATCAGCGGCAGCGTGGTCGGGGAGAGAAAACGCAGGCCCGGCGGCAGCGCATCGGGCATGCGGTAGGGCCTGCGGCTCGCGATGATGTAGCCCCATTCGCCGAAGCTGGGCACGTGCGCGTGGTACGGCGTGGCGCGCAGGCCCACCGATTCGATGGTCGTCGCCACGGTCCAGTAGCTCTTGCGCGCCACCAGCGGCGAGGTGGTCTGGATCACGGCGTAGCCGCTGGCCGACAGGCGCTTTTCGAGCAGCGCGTAGAAACTGTTGGTGTAGAGCTTGCCGATCGCGAAGTTGGTGGGATCGGGAAAGTCGACAACGATCACGTCGAACGTGTCGCCGGGCTGCTGCAGCCACTGGAAGGCGTCGGTATTCACGATCTTCACCTTGGGCGAGGAGAGCGAATGACCGTTGAGCGCGGCCAGCGTCTCATGCTCGGTGAAGAGCTTCGTCATGTTCGGATCGAGCTCCACCAGCGTGACCGATTCCACCGACGGGTACTTGAGGATCTCGCGTACCGCCATGCCGTCGCCGCCGCCGAGCACCGCGACCTTCTTCGGCGCGCCCTGGGCGGCCATCACCGGATGCACCAGCGCCTCGTGGTAGCGGTATTCGTCGCGCTCGGCAAACTGCAGGTTGCCGTTTAGGAAGAGCCGGTGCCCCAGCAGCCCGCGCGTGACCACGATGCGCTGGTAGGGCGAGGTAGCGCTGAAGACGATGCGGTCCTGGTAGAACTTGTCCTCGGCCAGCGTGGTGATGTGGTTGGCGCCGGCGAAAGCGGCCACCAGCGCGGCCAGCGCGAGAAAGCAGGCGACGGCGTGCGCGCCCACGCGGCGCAGTTCATGGCGGAAGAGCCACAGCGCCCACACCGCCACGGCCGCGTTCATGAAGCCGAACAGCAGGCCGGTGCGGATCATGCCCAGCTGCGGCACCAGGATCAGCGGGAAGGCCACCGACACCGCGAGCGCGCCGAGGTAGTCGAAGGTGAGAACCTGCGACACCAGGTTCTTGAGCACGATGTTGCGCTTCAGGATGCGCATCACCAGCGGGATCTCGAGCCCCACCAGCGTGCCCACCACCATCACCAGGCCGTACAGCAGCAGCCGGAAGGCGCCGGGCACGTAGGCGTTGGCCAGGAACAGGATCGCCGGCAGCGCGCCGCCGATCAGCGCGACCAGCAGTTCGATACGAAGGAAGTGCGCAGGCAGCTGCCGCTCGAAGTAGCGCGAGAGCCACGAGCCCACGCCCATGGCGAACAGGTAGGTGCCGATGATGGTGCTGAACTGCAGCACCGAGTCGCCCAGCAGGTATGAGCTGAGCGCGGCCGCGGTGAGCTCGTAGACCAGCCCGCAGGCGGCGACCACGAACACGCTGGCGAGCAGCGCGATCTCAACGGGCTGCGGGCCTTTGGCCGGCAGCGGACTGGCAGGAGCATCCATGAATCAGGCAGCCGCCGCCGGGCCGCCCCAAGGCGGACCGCGCCTCCCCCTCGGGGGGTGGCGGATGAAGCGTAGCGAAGCGAAGTGCAAGGCCGGCGGCTAATGTATTGCTGCGGCGACGATGATGCTGATGCCGAGGCTCATTGCCGCCACGACCAGACCCAGCGCCACGTTCTGCTTCTCGACGATCTCGCCCCACAGGTCGTAGGGCGTGATCTTGTCGATGATCAGGAAGCAGAGCCAGAAGATCACGACGCCGATCAGCGCATACACGAGCGATCCGAGGACCACGCCCGGTTTCAGCCATTCAAATCCCATGGGGACCTCCAGTCGTAGCAGTAGTGAGAGAGTGCATCGCGCGCATCTTCGCCGTCATTTGTGGCCGCCGCCACTCGAATAGCCGCCGTAGGAGCCGCCCGAGCTGCGGTAGCCGGAGCCGCCGCTGCTGGAGCAGGTGCTCAGGATGATCAGCAGGATGATGATCACGACGATGATCAGGATGATGGTGCCGCAGCCCAGCCCCGAGGCGGCGCTCACGGGGAGCGCGTCGGCGCGCTTGAACATGTCCTTCTTCGCATCGAGCTTGAAGGCGGTGGCCACGGCGCCGCTGTCGATCTTGCCGCCCGACGACCAGGTGAGCTCGTTGGCCGAGCGCTCCATCGACAGCAGCGCGCCGCCGCTGGCGAAGTCGCGGTTGAAGGTCTTCTGGCCGCGCTCGACCTGCCAGTAGAACTCGCCCGCCACGTAGGTGGTCTCGGCGTTGTAGGCGTACTGCTGCTGGTAGCGTTTGCCGAGGTAGGTGGCGCTCGCGCCGTTCTCCGCCATCACCGGCGCGCCGGTGGTCGGCTTGACCATGCTCCAGCCGTCCTCGGCGTCCACCAGGAAGCTGAATCCGCGCTTCTTGTTGTAGAGCAGGTACTCGTCCCAGCCGAAGTGCTCGTCGTCGCCGGGTTCGCTGCCCATGCGGTGCTGGAAGCCCACCACCTGCCACTGCGCGCCCTGCAGCTGGCCCATGCTGCCCAGCGCGATGAGCGGGCGCACCGGCTCGTCCTGCGTGGCGTGCTTCAGCTCGCCGCCGATGCCCTGCGACAGGTCGATGATGCTGTTGCACGATCCGCAGGTGATGCTCTTGCTGTCGGCGAGGTTGACGGTGACGGGCGAGCCGCAGTTGGGGCAGTTGAAGCTGCGGCCCTTCTCGTCCTTGGCGGACTCGGCGCGCAGGCCGGTCAGTTGCAGGTCTTCCAGCTGCACCGAGCGGCCGAGGTAGGCGCTGGGTTGGGCGGTGCCGTAGTCGATGCTGAGCACCAGCCCGCGGTCGTTGCGCAGTTCGACCATCGCGAACGGGCGGCCGAGCTCGGGCAGGTGCGGCAGTTCGCCCTGCGCCGAGGTCAGCGCCACCTGCTCGTTCGAGGTGACGGTGTAGCTCTGGCCCGCGAAGGCGCTGGTGGCGCCCACGCGCAGGTCGCCGGGCGGCGGCGCGGTGCGCTGCAGGTCAAAGGGCAGGGCGAAGACGTAGGCGCCGTTGTCCTCGCTGAGCACGCCGGTGCGGTCGCCGTCGAGCGCGGCGATCCATTCGGTCCAGCGGCCGCCTGGGTAGGTGTACTGCAGCCGGCCGATCAGCGTGAACGGCTTGTCCTGGATGCGGCCGGCGGCAAACAGTTGCAGCGGGCTGAAGTCGTCGAACAGCTCGGCCATCTTGCCGGTGCGCGCAAGCGTCTCGCCCTGGCGCACGACAGTGCTCTGGCAGTAGGGACAGACCGCGTGCGTCGATTGCGCCGAGCGGAATTCGACCGGCGCGCCGCAGCCGGGGCAGGGCGCACGGTAGTAGCGTTGGTTGCCGGTTTCCTCAGCCATGGCACGCAGCTGAAGACACGACGAACGAGGCGGGAGATACCGCGGAACCGGCTATGCCGGGCCGCTGGTATCGCCCCCTGCAAGGGGGGAGGAGAAGCGACACGAAGTGCGCGAAGCCTGGGGGTTAGACCAGTTTCTTGAGCAGTTCGGCCTTCTTGGCGTCGAACTCTTCCTGGGTGAGGATGCCCTTGGTCTTGAGTTCGCCGAGCTTCTCGAGCGTGGTCATCACGTCTGCGGCGCTCACCACGGCCACCGCCGGTTGCTGCTGCTGTGCCGCGGCGGCCGCCGCGGCATTGGGGCTCAGGCCCTGCGCGAGGTTCTGCGCCAGCACCTGGCCGAGCGCCACGCCGGCGCCCAGGCCCATCGCGTCGCCCGCGATGCCGCCGCCGCCGGCCGCGCCCTCGGCGAACTTCGGAATCGCTTGCGCCGTCTGGTACTGCATGAACTTGCCCATGTCGTTGCCGACCATGCCCATGCCGATCTTCTGGTCGAGGATCTTCTGGAGTTCTTCGGGCAGCGAGACGTTCTGGACAGTGATGTTCTCGAGCTTGATGCCGATCTTCTCGAACTCGGGCACCAGCTGGGCGGCGAGCGCCTGCGCGAACTGGATCTGGTTGGCCGCGAGATCGAGGAAGGGCACGCCGCTGGAAGCGATGGCGTTGCTGATGTTCTGCAGCACCAGGCCGCGCAGCTGGCCGTCGAGGTCGGCCACGGAATAGATGTCGCGCGTGCCGGAGATCTCGGTGTGGAAGGCCTTGGCGTCGCCGATGCGGAAGGAGTAGTTGCCGAAGGCGCGCAGACGCACGGCGCCGAAGTCCTTGTCGCGGATGGTGATCGGCTGGGGCGTGCCCCACTTCTGGTCGACCTGCTGGCGGGTGCTGAAGAAGTAGACGTCGCTCTTGAAGGGCGATTCGAAGAGCTTGTCCCAGTTCTTCAGGTACGTGAGCACGGGCAGCGTCTGCGTCGTGAGCTTGTACATGCCGGGGCCGAACACGTCGGCCACCTTGCCTTCGTTGACGAAGACGGCGACCTGCGATTCGCGCACCGTGAGCGAGGCGCCGTTCTGGATTTCCATCTCCGCCATCGGGAAGCGCCAGGCCAGCGTGCCGTCGCCGGTCTCGGTCCACTGGATGATGTCGATGAACTGCTTCTTGATGAAATCCATCAGGGCCATGGTCGCTCCTCGTCAGGTTTTTCGGGTTTTGTCCGGATCGCGGATATTGCCACATGGACCTGAATTGGCACCCGTGCTATTGGTCATGGCGCCCCTGGCCATGCGGCCTAGGGCGTCATGCGCGAGGTCTACAATCGGCGCCCCCAGAAGAAGCGCCACCAGGAGCTACGGCACATGTCAGATTCGACCCCCTCGACCTCATCGACTCCCACGCCCGAAGACAAGCGCGCAGAACTGCGCCGTGCCGCCCTCGAGTACCACGAGTTTCCCGTTCCCGGCAAGATCGCCATCGCGGCGACGAAGCAGATGGTCAACCAGCGCGACCTGTCGCTGGCCTACTCGCCCGGCGTGGCGGCTCCCTGCGAGGAGATCGTCAAGGACCCGGCCAACGCCTTCAAGTACACCTCCCGCGGCAACCTGGTGGCCGTCATCAGCAACGGCACTGCCGTGCTGGGCCTGGGCGACATCGGCCCGCTGGCCTCCAAGCCGGTGATGGAGGGCAAGGGCGTGCTCTTCAAGAAGTTCGCGGGCGTCGACGTGTTCGACATCGAGATCGACGAGAAGGACCCGGCCAAGCTGGTGGACATCATCGCCTCGCTGGAGCCCACCTTCGGCGCGGTCAACCTGGAAGACATCAAGGCGCCCGACTGCTTCTACGTCGAGCGCGAGCTGCGCAAGCGCATGAAGATCCCGGTCTTCCACGACGACCAGCACGGCACGGCCATCACGGTGGCGGCCGCCATGGTCAACGGCTTGAAGGTGGCCGGCAAGAAGATCGAGGAGGTCAAGCTGGTCGCCTCGGGCGCGGGCGCCGCGGCGCTGGCGTGCCTGAACCTGCTGCTCAAGGTGGGCCTGAAGCGCGAGAACGTGTTCGTCACCGACCTCGCCGGCGTAGTCTACGAAGGCCGTACCGAGCTGATGGACGACGACAAGCGCCAGTACATGCAGAAGACAGACGCGCGCACGCTCGGCGAGGTGATCGAGGGCGCCGACGTGTTCCTGGGCCTGTCGGCCGGCGGCGTGCTCAAGCCCGCCATGGTGGCGAAGATGGCAAAGCGCCCGGTGATCTTCGCGCTGGCCAACCCCAACCCCGAGATCGCGCCCGAGGACGCCCACGCGGTGCGCGACGACGTGATCATGGCAACCGGCCGTACCGACTACCCGAACCAGGTCAACAACGTCCTGTGCTTCCCGTACATCTTCCGCGGCGCGCTGGATTGCGGCGCGACGACGATCACCGACGAGATGGAGATCGCCGCGGTGCACGCCATCGCCGACCTGGCGCAGGCCGAGCAGAGCGAGCGCGTGGCCGCCGCCTACGTCGGTGAAAAGCTGTCATTCGGCCCCGAATACCTGATTCCGAAGCCCTTCGACCCGCGCCTCATGATGAAGATCGCGCCGGCCGTGGCCAAGGCGGCCGAGGAAAGCGGCGTGGCGCAGCGCCCCATCAAGGACATGGACGCCTACCGCGACAAGCTGCAGAGCTTCGTCTACGCATCGGGCACCACGATGAAGCCGATCTTCGACGCCGCCAGGCGCTCGAGCAAGAAGCGCGTGGCCTATTCGGAAGGCGAGGAAGAGCGCGTGCTGCGCGCCGCCCAGATCGTGGTGGACGAAGGCGTCGCGCGCCCGACGCTGATCGGCCGCCCGGCCATCATCGCCCAGCGCATCGAGAAATTCGGCCTGCGCCTGAAGGAAGAGCTGGACTACGACGTGGTCAACGTCGAGCAGGACCACCGCTACCGCGAGTTCTGGCAGACCTACCACCGCATGACCGAGCGCAAGGGCGTGACGGTGCAGGTCGCCAAGATCGAGATGCGCCGGCGCCTGACGCTGATCGGCTCGATGCTGCTGCACAAGGGCGAGGTCGACGGCCTGATCTGCGGCACCTGGGGCACCACCGCCAACCACCTGCACTACATCGACCAGGTGATCGGCAAGCGACCCGGCGGCTGCGAAAGCACCCCGCAGGACGTGCCCGTGTACGCCTGCATGAACGGCCTGCTGCTGCCCGACCGCCAGGTGTTCCTGGTCGACACGCACGTCAACTACGACCCCTCGCCCGAGGAACTGGCCGAGATCACCACGATGGCAGCCGAGGAAATGATGCGCTTCGGCCTCAAGCCGAAGGCGGCGCTGCTGTCGCACTCCAACTTCGGCACCAGCAACGAGCCCAGCGCCATCAAGATGCGCAAGACGCTCGACCTGCTGCGCGTGCAGGCGCCCTGGCTCGAGGTGGACGGCGAAATGCACGGCGACGTGGCGCTCGACAGCAAGCAGCGCGCGGTCGTCATGCCGCACAGCGCGCTGGCGGGCGACGCCAATCTGCTGGTTTTCCCGAACATCGACGCGGCCAACATTTCCTACAACCTGCTCAAGACGGCGGCGGGCGGCAACATCGCGATCGGCCCCGTTCTGCTCGGTGCGGCCAAACCTGTGCACATTCTCACGGCAAGCGCGACTGTTCGGCGCATCGTGAACATGACAGCCTTGACAGTGGCCGACGCAAACGCCGAGAGATAAGCCCTCTGGCGAGAGTGGCCGCCAACTTGAAAAGCCATTCGATACCCTCGCGACTGCTCAAACTTTGGGCAGTCGCTTGCTATTTTCGCCAGCGTGGTGCACACTCGCGGGCTTGAATTTGCGGGTTAACCCCGACGTTGATCGCCGATTCGACCCCCCGCTCTTTTCTTGTGGTGCCCCATGGCGGCTTACGCCTCGATCACGTCCTCTGTCACAAAGTTTGCGCTCACCAGTCTGATGCTGGTGGCGTTGACGACGGGGGCCGAGGCTCGCGGATGGTTCGGCGCCGGGAAAACGTCCACCGAGGAAACCATTGCGCTGACCGATCTGCCGGTGCAGGGCCGGCGGACCTACCAGGCCATCCTCAATGGCGGCCCCTTCCGGTATGACAAGGACGGCACGGTGTTCGGCAATCGCGAGCGTCTGTTGCCACCGGCCCGCCGGGGCCACTACCGTGAATACACGGTAACGACGCCCGGCTCGCGCAACCGCGGCGCACAACGGATCGTCTGTGGCGGCGAGCAGCGCACCGCACCCGAGGCCTGCTGGTACACCGCGGACCATTACGCGAGTTTCAGACGGATTGCGCCATGAGCGATGAAAACGACCTGAGCGGCGCCTCGAAGCGCCCCGAAGAAATGATGATGACTATGGAAAGACCAGCGGAGATGACCTTATCCCTTCGTGCCGTACGCCCGAACATCGTGCAATCGATCCGCGCGTTCCGCGTGAACGACCTGCAGGACGCCGCCAATGCGGCCGGCCAGCACTTCCTGTACGCCAACCTGGGCAACGCCCAGACCAAGCAGGACGTGCTCGACCTGATCGCCCAGCAGTTCACGTTCCCGTCCCACTTCGGGAAGAACTTCGATGCGCTGTACGACTGCATGACCGACCCGTTGCATAAATCGGGCCCGCAGCCGGGTTTCGTCATCGTGCTGGAACAGATTCCTGCCAATGCCAAGTTCGACAAGGAAGCCCGCGAGCAGCTGCTCGACATCTTCCGCGACGCCTCGGACTACTGGGGCGACCGCAAGGTCCCTTTCCGGTGCTTCTATTCTTTTCTGTAGCCCGTTCTGCATCCACCAGCCAAGCAGAACGGGCGAACGAGGCTCAACCGAACGTTGAAACCCTCGATGGCATCGAAGTGAACACCGCGGCAGCTGCTGCTGCCGCCGAACCGGCCGGCGAAAAGATGCCGACCGACAAGCTGGTCGACGTGTCGCCGCTGGCGCTGCGCATGAGCAGCCCCTTCAACGCGGGTTACTGGCTCGCCGCCGCCTGACGAGAAGAAAGAAGCCGGCAAGCTTGCCGGCAAACATGAAAAAGCGCGCCCTCGGCGCGCTTTTTTCATTGGGGCACGGCCTGGGCCAGCGCCACGTAGTCGGCCACCGGCACTTCCTCGGCCCGCCTCTGGGTGTCGAAGTCGCCGGAAAAGCCATGCTCCTGGAGCCACTTGCCCAGCGTGTGGCGCAGCAGCTTGCGGCGCTGGCTGAAGGCGACCTGCACGATCTCGCCCAGGCGCTTCTCGTCGACGGCCGGCGGCGTCGCCAGCGGCACCATCCGCACCACGGCGCTGTCCACGCGCGGCGGCGGGTCGAAGCTCTCGGGCGGCACGAACAGCACGTTCTCCATCTCGTAGCGCCACTGCAGCATCACGCTCAGGCGGCTGTAGTCGGAGGTGGCGGGGCTCGCCACCATGCGGTCGATCACTTCCTTCTGCAGCATGAAATGCTGGTCGGCGACCAGATGGGCATAGCCCAGCAGATGGAACAGGATGGGCGTGGAGATGTTGTAGGGCAGATTGCCCACCACGCGCAGCGGTTTGCCGGCAGGAAACCTCGCGGCCAGCTCGGCGAAGTCGACCTTGAGTACGTCCGACTCGATCACGTCCAGCTGAGGATGCTCGCGCAGGCGCTTGGCCAGGTCACGGTCGAGCTCGATCACGGTGAGGCGGCCCAGCCGCTCCACCAGCGGCTGCGTCAGCGCTGCGAGCCCCGGGCCGATCTCGACCATGGCATCGCCGGGCTGCGGCGCGATCTCGCGCACGATCGAATCGATGATCCCGCCGTCGGACAGGAAGTGCTGCCCGAACCGCTTCCTCGCGATGTGCTGCGCCATCAGCTCAGGATTGCGGTGGGTCGCGGTATTCGACGTAGGCGCGCGCGCGCACTTCCTGCACCCAGGTGGTGAAGGCTTCTTCGACGCGCTGCTCGCGCAGCGCGGCGCGCGCGGCTTCGCGCTGCTCCGACTGGCTGAGCTTGGAATCGCGACGGCCGACCACCTGGATCAGGTGCACGCCGAAGCGCGAGACCACCGGGTCGCTGATCTGGCCCGGCGAAAGCCGATCCATGGCTTCCTCGAACTCGGGCACGAACTGGCCGGGGCGCGACCAGCCGAGATCGCCGCCCTGCTTGGCGCTGCCGTCCTGCGAGTTGTCGCGCGCAAGGCTGGCGAAGTCGGCCGTGCCGGCCTGGATGCGGCGCTTGAATTCGGCCAGCTGCGCGACCGCCTGCGCCGTGGTGCGCTTGGGATCATTGAGCAGCAGGATGTGGCGTACCTGCGTCTGGGTGACGGTGGCGTCGCCCGAACCGATCTGGGCCTTGGCCAGCACCTTGAGCACATGGAAGCCGGCGCTGGAACGCACCGGCCCGGCGATGCCGTTCACGGCGGTCGACTGCGTGGCCTCGACGAACAGCGACGGATAGCGGTCGGCGCTGCGCATGCCGATGGCGCCGCCGTTGGCGCGATCGGGCGAGTCGGAGTTCTCGCGCACGAGCTTGGCGAAGTCTTCGCCGGAGCGGGCGCGCTGGGCGATGTCCTGCGCCTTCTTCTGCGCGGCGGCCACCTGCGCGTCGGTGGCGTTCTCGGGAACGGCCACCAGCACCTGCGCGAGGTTGAGGTTCTCCAGCGCCACGTTCTTCACGGACTGGTTACGCTGGTCGCGCAGGTATTCATCGGCCTCGGCGTCGCTGACCTTGACCTTCGATTCGACTTCGCGGTCGCGCAGGCGCGTGAGCAGCAGCTGGTCGCGCAGATCGTTGCGGAAGTCCTGCTGCGCGATGCCTTCGGCGGCCACGCGGCGGCGCAGCTCGACGAGGCTGATCTCGTTCTGCCGCGCCACGGTCTGCTCGGCCTGGTCGATCGCCACCTCGTCGACCTTGATGCCGTTTTCCTTCGCGAGCTGCAGCTGCGCGCGCTCGGTGATCAACCGCTCCAGCACGAGCCGCGTAAGCTCGCCGCGGGGCACGCGCTCGGCGTCGGGGTTCTCCTTGATGAGCCGCGTCACGCGCGACTGCACGTCGGTGTTGGTGATCGGCTCGGAGTTGACCAGCGCGACGATGTATTCGGCCGAGCGCTGCACCGGCGCTGCGGAGGGCGCGGCGGGCGCACGGGCCGCCGGAGGGCCCAGGCGCGGGCCGGCGCGCATGATGTCCGTGATGCCGGTACCGGGACGATAGCCCTGAGCACCCGCCGTGGCGGCGATGGCCGCGAGGCAGCTCATGGTGATGATGGAACGGATGTATTTCATGGCGTCGCTCAGTCAGTCGTCTCAGTCGTAATTGGTGAAGCGGCTCGGCGCTTCGCCCGGTTGGCGCAGGGGTTCGTAGCGCTGGATGTTCTGCCGCAGCGTCTGCATGGGGCTCGAGCCGATGCTGGAGAACCCGACGAATTCGAGCTGGAACATGATGCGGGTGTTCGCCGTCACCTGGCCGGTGGTGATGCGCTGCATCACCACGCGCCCGATCCAGCAGCAGCCGTCGTACTCGAAGCCGAGCACGCCGTCGGTGAGCTTCTTGTCCTGCAGGCTGTAGTTGAGCCGGCCGACCGCATACCAGCGTCCGCCGCCCTGGCCCTTGCCGGGGCCGAGGTTCTTGCCCTTGTCGCCCCACAGGTCATTGAGCGGCCACTGCCAGCCCACGTCGATCGACTTGTTGCCGTCGGTCGCGGTCGGGGTGCTGGGCGCCTGGTAGCGGAAGGCCGCGCTCAGGTTGTGGTACGGCTCGGGGTTGTAGCGCGCGCTGATGGCCGAGCGCTCCGACCGGCGGGTGTCGGGGTTGTACTGGACCAGCGTGTCCAGGCTCCACTTGGGCGTCCAGTTGATCGTGGCGCCCAGCAGCAGGTCGCTCGCGCGGTCGGTCACCGGCGTGCCGCCCGGCAGCGTGACCTTCTGGTCGCTGAAGCGCAGGCGCTGCGCGATGCCGAAGCGCGCGGCCTCGGCGCCGGTGTCCGGATCGATCAGGCGGGAGGTCACGCCCAGCGTGAGCGCATTGGTGTCGGAGATGCGGTCGCCGCCCGAGAACGCGTTCTCGGTGTAGATGGTCGCGAAGCTGAAGTCGTTGGCCGCCGAGTCGTAGTTCGGCAGCATGCTCTGGTTGCGATACGGCGTGTAGACGTAGTACGCGCGCGGCTCCAGCGTCTGGCGGAAGGCGCGGCCGAAATAGCTGGTGTCGCGCTCGAAGGTCAGGCCGCTGTCGAGGCTGAAGGTCGGCACCACCCGGTTGCTGGACGTCGGGAAGAAATACAGTGAGCTGGGGTTGTAGACCTGCCCGTTGACGTACTGCACGCCATTGAGCGTGAGCTTCGGGATGTCCGACTGCGGCAGGTAGTAGTTGTACGAGGCCGCGTTCAGGATCAGCTTCGGGATGACGTACGTGCTCGGCGTGATGAAAGGCCGGCTGATCGTCGCTACCGCCATGGCGCGGTCGCCGTCGGGCTGCGACTGCTGGTTGACGTCGTAGCCCAGCTGTGTCGACGAGAGCCTGTTCACGCGGAAACGCGTGTAGTCGAGGTTCAACGCGACGTCGAAGCCATGCCAGTCGTACTTGTTGTAGTTGGCCGTGATCTGCGGCATCCGGTCGTACGACGGCGTGATCGGCGCCAGGTTGTACTGCAGGTTCTGGTACTTGAGCGTGCGGACCATGCCGCTCCAGTCGCCCTTGCTCCAGTTCAGCGAAGCTTCGTTCGGCAGCTGGCGCTGCGCAAGCGACGGCGTGCGCGTGAAGTCGCGCCAGTAATCGTCGTCGCTCACCCGGTTGATGGTGACGTTGGCCGACAGCGAATCGAGGCCGAGCGCCTTCGCGTCGAAGTCCTGGTGGTGCGTGAGCCACAGGCCCCAGCGACGGGTGTTCTTCGGCGGGTTGGTCAGGCTGCTGGCCGTGATCTGCCCGTTCGCCAGCTGCTGGAGCTGGCTGGTGCGCAGCTCGTTGTAGCGGTCGCCCACGAGCCGGTCGCTGCCCATCAGGTCGAGGCGGATCTCGCCCTTGTATTGCTTCTCGAGGTAGCGGAACTCGTTGCTGAAGTTGACGCCGCGCTTGCTCATGATCGTCGGCGTGAACGTGGCGTCGCGGTTGGGCGCGATGTTCCAGTAGTACGGCTGTGCGATCTCCAGGCCGTTGGTGTTGTCCAGGCCGATGGTCGGCGGCAGCAGGCCGCTCTTGCGGTCGTTCGACAGCGGGAAGCTCACGCTCGGGATGGGCGGCGTGCTGATGCCCATGAAGCTCAGGCGCGCGTTCTTTGCAACGCCCTCGTTTTCCTCGGTGTCGGTGGTGATCGAGGTCGCGGTCAGCAGCCAGGCGGGCATCCAGCCGGGAAAGTCCTCGCGGCGGCAGGTGGTGTAGGTGGCCTCGCGGGCGATCGACACGTTGGAATCGACGAAGTCGATGCGCTTGGCCTCGCCGTGCGCCTCGTTCGCGAGGAACTTGTAGCGCACGTTGTTGAAGAAGCCCTCGAAGGTCTCGAGCTTGAGCTGCAGCTCGGGGCCTTCGTACACGTTGCCGGCCTGGTTGACCCGCACGTTGCCGGTGGCCTTGGCGCGGTCGTCGGGCTGGTAGTACTCGAGCCGGTCGGCGGTGATGGACACCGCGCCGCGGCGCAGCGTGGCGTTGCCCTCGACCACGGTCTCGAGGTCGGGGCGGCCGGAGATGCGGTCGCCGGTCACCAGGCTGGGCATCTGGCTGCGGTCGGCGGGCGTCAGGATCTCGGTGAGCTGCGGCGTACGCTTCAGCGTGAGCGGAGCATCGGCGAGATTGCCAGCCGTCTGGGCCGAAGCGCCGTGCGCATGGATCAGCGCCAGCGACAGCAGGGCCAGCGGCAGGGGCGGCACGCCCGGGCGCCGCGGACGCGGGGCGGCGACACGACGTCGGCTCATCAGGCCTCCCGCCGGGCCGTTCCGAGGAAAGCCGGCGACTCCCCCCTGGAGAGCAGCGAGCGCACAAGGTGCCAAGCGTGAGGGCTTTGGGTCGTAGGCATCGGTTCGGAACGAAATGTCGTCGGGGACGGCGCGGCAGGCCGGCGGGTTGCAGGGGCCGGTGGCGATCCGCATCGGCCGGAGGCCGGCCAAGGGGGATTGCCGCGCCAGGCGGATTTGTAGAATCGATTATCCATGACAGCACCCCCGCCCCCGGCCGCATTGGCCCCAAGCCGCCCCGCCGAAACCATTGCCTGGACGGATCCACAGCGGGCCGAAGCGTTCCGGACCTGGCTTGCCGCCGTCGCGCCCGCCCACCGGCTGCTGCCCGACACGGTACGGCTGGCCTCGGCCGACGCGAGCTTCCGCCGCTATTTCCGGCTCGACACCACCGACGCGGCCGCCCCCACGCGCATCGTCATGGACGCCCCGCCCGACAAGGAAAACAGCGCCCCCTTCGTGCAGGTGGCCGGGCTGATGGCCACCGCCGGCGTGCTGGCCCCCACGGTGCTCGAATGGGACAAGGCCAACGGCTTCCTGCTGCTGGACGACCTGGGCCGCCAGACCATGCTGGACGTGATCGACCCGGCCAGCCCCGAGGCCGCCCGCCCGCTCTACGACCAGGCCATCGACGCGCTGGTCCGCTGGCAGCTTTCTTCCAGGCCCGGCGTGCTCCCGCCCTACGACAGGGCACTGCTGGAACGCGAACTGGCCCTCTTCCCCGAGTGGTACATCGGCCGTCACCGCGGCATCGCCGTCGAGGGCAAGCTGAAGGAGCGGCTCGAGCGCAGCTTCAGGCTGATCGTCGAGAGCAACCTCGCATCGCCCAACGTGTATGTGCACCGCGACTTCATGCCCCGCAACCTGATGGTGAATGTGCCCCCCGCGCTCGGCACTGGCGTGTCCTCGCTGGCTCCCGGGAGGGCGCTCGGCGTGCTCGACTTCCAGGACGCGGTATACGGTCCCGTCACCTACGACATCGCCAGCCTGATGCGCGACGCATTCCTGAGCTGGGACGAGGAGTTCGTGCTCGACGTCACCATCCGCTACTGGCAGGCGGCACGCAAGGCCGGGCTGCCGGTCGACGAGGATTTCGGCGCGTTCTACCGCGCAGTGGAGTGGATGGGCCTGCAGCGCCACCTGAAGGTGGCGGGCATCTTCGCGCGCCTCACGCTGCGCGACGGCAAGCCCCGATATCTGGCCGACACGCCGCGCTTCATCGCCTACATCCGCGCCACCGCGAGCCGCTACTCGGAGCTGACGCCACTGTCGCGCGTGATTGACGAGATCGAGGGCAGTTCGGCCATCACGGGCTTCGCCTACGGCCGTGTCTGAAGAGAAACTGAAAGAGCACCACCCTGTGACGCCCGCGCAACGGCCGTTCACAGCTATCAATTCCGTAGCATGCCGCGTTTCTATTGTTCCGTGCCCCTGAGCGCCGGCGCCAGCCTGGCGCTGCCGGCCGGCGCCGCGCGCCATGTGCAGGTGCTGCGGATGCAGCCCGGCGACGTGCTCACGCTGTTCGACGGCGCGGGCGGCGAGTACGCGGCCACGGTCGAGCGCATGGGTCGCAGCGACGTTTCGGTGGCGGTCGGCGCGCATCTTCCGGTGGAGCGCGAGGCGCCCCGCGCGGTGCATCTCGCGGTCGGCATGCCGGCCAACGAGCGAATGGACTGGCTGGTCGAGAAGGCCACCGAACTCGGCGTGGCGAGCATCCAGCCGCTGGCCACCGCCCACGGCGTGCTGCGCCTGGCGGGCGAGCGCGCCGAGAAGAAGCGGGCGCATTGGGAGGCCATCGCGGTCGCGGCCTGCGAGCAGTGCGGGCGCAACCGGGTGCCGGTGATCCATCCCGTGCAGCCTTTCGCCGGCTGGCTCGAAACCCAAGATGAGCCGGCGAGGCGCCTGGTACTGAGCCTCGCCGAGGGCACGCGCAGCCTCGCCGTCATGGCGCCGGGCGAACATGGTGCGACCGTGCTGAGCGGCCCCGAAGGCGGCCT
This sequence comes from Variovorax sp. CAN15, assembly GCF_030462475.1. Taxonomy (GTDB): domain Bacteria; phylum Pseudomonadota; class Gammaproteobacteria; order Burkholderiales; family Burkholderiaceae_C; genus Variovorax. The sequence continues at coordinate 217,482 of NZ_JASMRZ010000003.1, read as the reverse complement.
GAGCGGCAGCGAGGAGCAGCAGGCCATCGCCCGGGGCTTCGCTCCCGTCACCCTGGGCTCGCGCGTGCTGCGTGCCGAAACGGCGGCGCTCGCCGCGCTGGTGTCTCTGGCCGGCCTCTAGATACAGAGATGGGCCTCCGGCCCAGGCGCCGGCAGCGCCCGGGGTGGTGTTTTCCGCGAAGCACGCGCTGAAAGCCTGAGAAACAATCCTTACTTATTTAAGACAAAAGAAGGACTTTTGCGCCCATGCCCAAGCTTTCCGGTCCGCCGCGCCTCGTCCCACTGGTCCTCGCGACGCTGCTTTGCGCCACCCAGGGCGCGCTTGCCCAGCCCCAGGCCGTCGCACCGACACCCGCGCAGGTCAGCCCCGAGGTCGACCGGGCATTCACCCAGCTGATGGCATCGCCCGCCATCCAGAAGCTGCTGGACGCGGTCAAGGCAGACCACGAGCGTTCGGTGGAAGACCTGAAGGCGCTCACCGAGATCGAAGCCCCTCCCTTCAAGGAGCAGAAGCGCGCCGAGGCCTTTCTCGCGCGCATGAAGGCCCTCGGGCTGACGCACGCGAAGATCGACGCCGAAGGCAACGTCGTCGGCCTGCGCAAGGGCACGGGCCACGGCCCCACGCTGCTGGTCTCGGCGCATCTGGACACCGTGTTCCCCGCCGGCACCGACGTGAAGGTCAAGGAGCGCGACGGCCGCCTGCACGCGCCTGGCATCGCGGACGACACGCGCGGACTCGCGGTGCTGCTGTCGTGGCTGAAGGTGCTGAACGACAACAAGGTGCAGACGGTGGGCGACCTGATGTTCGTCGCCAACGTGGGCGAGGAAGAACTCGGCAACCTGCGCGGCATGAAGGCGATCTTCCGCGACCACCTCGACATCGACGGCATGGTGGGACTCGAGCCCTCTGCGCCGGGTTCGGTGCTGGTACTCGGCACCGCGAGCCATCGCTACGAGGTCACGTTCCAGGGACCCGGCGGGCACAGCTTCGGCGCCTTCGGCCTGGTGCCCAGCGCCATCCACGGCATGGGCCGCGCGATCGCGAAGATCGCCGACATCCGCACGCCGAGCTTCCCGAAGACGACCTTCACAGTCGGCACCGTCGGCGGCGGCACCTCGGTGAACACCATCGCGCCCGACGCGCGCATGGCCATCGACATCCGATCGGACGACATGGCCTCGCTGCTGGAAACCGAGAAGAAGATCCTGGCCGCCATCGACGAAGCCGTGGCCGAGGAGAACAGGCGCTGGAACGTGAGCACGCTGAGCGTGAGCACGAAGCTCATCGGCGACCGCCCCGGCGGCCGCACGCCGCCCGACTCGGTGATCGTGGAGGCCGCGATCCGCTCGAACGCCGCCTTCGGCAACAGGACACTGCTGCGCGGCGGCAGCACCGACGCCAACGTGCCGATCTCGATGGGCATCCCGGCCATCATCGTGGGCGGCGGCGGCAAGGCCTCGGGATTCCATTCCTTGAGCGAGTCCATTGACATGACAGATGCATGGAAAGGCGCGCAGAATTCGCTCGTCACCGTGCTCGGGCTGGTGGGCGTTCAGGGGGTCGCTCCCGCGCTGCTCCCCAAACGGGCGGCACGTATCAAGTAATTTGTCACGTTGCCAATTCGAAAGTGGATATGCCACTTTCGGCTTAAGGTCCGCGGCATTCAACAATGTCGGCGGTTCTGTCACACACCAAGGAAACAGTCATGGGATTGCTCGATTCGGTACTCGGTCAAGTGCTCGGAGGCGCTGCGCAACAGCAGCAACCGCAAGGTGGAGGCCTTGGCGGACTGGGCGATCTGGGAGGCCTGGCCGGCGCGCTGGGCGGCCTGCTCGCCAACAACGGCAGCGTGGGCGGCCTGGGCGGTCTGGTCACGAAGTTCGAGCAGGCCGGCATGGGCGACGTCATCGGCTCGTGGATCGGCAAGGGAGAAAACCAGCCCGTCTCGGGCGACCAGCTGCAGAACGCGCTGGGCAGCGACACCATCGCGAGCATCGCGGCCAAGCTCGGCATCAATGCGCAGACGCTGCTGCCGATGCTGGCCACCATGCTGCCGGCGCTCATCGACCAGCTCACGCCGCACGGCAAGGTCCCCGAGCAGGGGCTGGGCAACCATGACGACCTGCTGGGCTCGCTCAGCGGTCTGCTGCAAGGCAAGCAGTCCTGAACCGGACTGCCTTCTCCAGAGTTAGGGCGCCCGCAAGGGCGCTTTTTTTTGCCCCGGGCGTGTTGGCCGACAATCCCCGTGGCATCAACGGAGAGCAATGGCATGGCGGGCAGTCGCAAGTCGAAGGGAGAGCAAGAGAAGAAGGAGGGCGGCCTCGACGCGCGGCCGGACGGCAAGGTGCGTTGGTCCAAGAGCATGCGTGAGGCACTTGCGCGGTTCAACGACCGGCCCTGCGGTCAGTGCGGCGGCTCTCTCTCCGACGAGCGCAGCCTGCCCGACAGCCTCGACTTCTTCCGCCGCCACCGCTCCAGCTTTTATCCGCCGCGCGCCGCGCGGCTGCGCATGCTCGAGATGCACGGCGCGGCGGCGGCAGAGCTGCTCTTCGAGCCCTCGCCGCACAAGGAAGCCGTCGCCGACCTGCTGGCCATCCATGACGCGGAGGTGGTACGTTTCTTCGTCGCGCAGGTCAAGCAGATCGACTGCAAGAACGCGCTCGTGAAGCAGGCGGCGCGCTGGCCGCTCTTCGTGCTGCGCGAGCTGCTGTCGGCGAGCCCTGCGCGGCACCAGGCCGGCGCGGCGCTCATCCTGGAGCTGCTCGCGGCGAATCCCGAGTGGCAGGAGCCGCTCGAAGCCTCCTGCGACGAGGCCCAGCGCAAGACGCTCGCGCGCCTGCAGGAAGACGGCTCCGCCGGCGTGGCCGACGCGCCCGCCGCCGACTGGCCCGCGCTGCTGCGCCGTCCGCCGTGGAAGAACCGGCAGGCGCTGCCGGTCATTCCGGTGCTGGCGCTGCAGCCCCTGCCGCCAACGGCTCGGCTGCACTGGGCCGACCTGCAGCCGCCGCAGTACCTGCAGGCCACGGGCGACCTGTCCGACTGGCTGGCACGCGAGGTGCGCGTTTCGCGTGATCGCTCCAATCAGTGGATGACCGAGTTCCCGCGCCACCAGCCCGATGCGCCGGACGCCATCCGCGAGGGCGGCAACCTGCACAAGGCGCTGTGGATGCTGGGACTGCGCCCCGAGCTCATCGACGACACCGTCGCCGGCCGCCACGAGATCGCCGGCCCCGAGGACTTCGGCATGCTGCCCGGCACGCGCTGGGGCGTTGCCGAATACATCTGGCAGCTGCCCGCGCCGCTGGCCGTGGCGGCGTTCACGCACGGGCCGGCCGTAGATCACTTCATGGGCGACGTGGCGCGCGTGCGGCCCATCCTCCATGCCCTCGGCGCGGACGCGCTGCCGGGGCTGCCGCGCTTCCTCAAGCAGGGCTCGCGCGCGATGTTCGAGCTGGCCTCGGTCATCGAATGGGACCCGCTCGCCGGCTGGATCGCCAAGGGCTTCCACACCAACCGCTGGGTGCGGCGCGAAGCGGCCGCATGGCTGGAGCACTACCCCGACACCGCCGCCCGCGGCCTCGTTCCCATCGCGCTGGGCGAGCCCGGCCCCGCGCACGAATCGGCACAGGCCGCGCTGCGCTGGCTGCACGACACGGGCCATGCCGAGGCCGTGCGCACGCAGGCGCTGGCCTACGGCGCCGAAGCGGCCGACGCGGTGGCGCAGCTGCTGTCCATCGCGCCCGAAGACGTTCTGCCCGACAGCCTGCCCGTGGTGCCCAAGACGCTGCCGCTGCAGACGCTGCCCCGGCTGATCCTCGCCAAAAGCGGCCTCGCGCTGCCGCAGGCCGTGGTGCCCGATGTGCTGATGGCGATGATGCTCGGCAAGCCCGACGCGCCATACCCGGGGCTCGCCCCGCTGCTGGACGCGCTCGCACCCGACTCCCTCGCGCGCTTCGGCCGCGCGCTGCTGGCCTGGTGGATCGGCAACGGCCGCCCGAGCAAGGAGCGCTGGATGTTCGCGCTGCAGGGCCGCCTCGGCGACGGCGAAACCGCGCGCCAGCTCTACGGCCTGCTGCGCCAGTGGCGCGCCGCGCTCGACCGCGTGCGCGCCTACGACGCCATGGCCATGCTCGGCGAGATCGGCAGCGACGCCGCGCTGATGCACCTGGCCGAGCTCGCGCGCCAGACCCGCTACGACGACCTGCGCACCCGCGCCGACCGCATGCTCGGCGAGGTGGCCGAGCAGCGCGGCCTGAGCCTCGACCAGCTGGCCGACCGCACCGTGCCCGACCTCGGCCTGGACGCCCGCGCGCGCCTCACCTTGGACTTCGGCCCGCGCAGCTTCGAGGTGCGCATGGACGACAGCTTCCAGCCCGTGGTGCACGACGCGCGCGGCAAGGCGCTCAAGACGCTGCCCAAGGCCGGCGCGAACGACGACCCCGGCAAGGCCGCCGCCGCGGCCACGCAGCTCAAGGACCTGCGCAAGCTCGCGAAGACCGTCGCCGCCACGCAGATCAGGCGGCTGGAGGCAGCGATGTGCGCGCAGCGGCGATGGGGCCCCGACGAGTTCATGCCCTTCTTCGCCAACCATCCGGTGCTGCGGGTGTTCAGCAGGCCGCTGGTGTGGGGCCTGTTCGATGCATCCGACAGGCTCGAAGGCACCTTCCGCGTCACCGCCGAAGGCGAGCTGGCCGACCTGCACGACGATCCGGTGAAGCTGCCGGAGAACGCGCGCATCGGCCTGCCGCATCCGCTGGACTTTGCGGCGCTCGATGCGTCGCTCGCGGGCGCATGGGGCCAGGTGCTGGCCGACTATGAGCTGCTGCAGCCCTTCGAGCAGCTGGCGCGCCAGTCCTTCGTGCTCGACGATGCGCTGCGCGCCGGCCGCGAGCTGCCGCAGTGGGCCGGCCGCGCGGTGTCGAACGCCGCGCTCATGGGCCTGGAAACGCGCGGCTGGGTGCGCGAGGTGGGCGACGGCGGCATGGTCAACAGCTTCAACAAGGGCGTGCCCGGCGAGGGCCAGGTCTGCCTGCGGCTGGAAGAGGGCTGGTTCGTGCAGGACAGCCCCGACGGCAAGGTGCTGCAGACGGTGCACGGCGTGGCGCTCACCGGCACCGAGCGCACGCTGGGCGACCTGCCCGCCATCGCCTTCAGCGAGATCGAGCGCGACCTGCAGCGCGCGGTGAGGGAGACAACGGCATGAACCGCAACCTGTGGCTGCTGGCCATCTGCCAGGGACTGCTGCTGACGAACAACGTGACCTTCATCGCCATCAACGGGCTGGTGGGGCTGGCCATCGCGCCGCGCGGCTGGATGGCGACGCTGCCGGTGATGAGCTACGTGATCGGCGGCGCGCTCTCCACCGGCCTGGTGGCGCGCACGCAGCAGCGCTTCGGCCGGCGCGGCTCGTTCCAGACCGGGCTGGCGGTGGCGCTGGTGTCGGCCCTGCTGTGCTGCTTCGCGGCGGTCACGAGGAACTTCTGGCTGCTGTGCTTCGCCACGGTCATTGCCGGCTACTACAACGCCAACGCCGGGCTCTACCGCTTCGCGGCGGCCGAGCTGGCGGCGCCGGAGTGGCGTGAGAAGGCGGTGTCGATGGTGATGGCCGGCGGGCTGATCGGCGCCGTGGCCGGGCCCAACCTCGCCAAGGCCACGCGCGAGGCTTTCGCCGTGCCCTTCGCCGGTGCCTACATCGCGTTGGCCGCGGTGGCGCTGCTGTCGATGGCGGTGATGCACTTCATCGAATTCCCGCCCGCGCCCACGCGCAAGGAATCAAGCGGCGGGCGCTCGCTGGCGGAGATCGCGCGGCAGCCCGTGTTCATCGTGGCGGCCGCGGCAGGCGCGCTGGGCTACGGCGTGATGAACCTGCTGATGGCAGCGACGCCGATCGCGATGCAGATCTGCAGCCTGCCGTTCTCCGACGCCGCGCTGGTGCTCGAATGGCACGTGATCGGCATGTTCGCGCCGGGCTTCTTCACCGGCCACCTGATCCGCCGCTTCGGCGCGCTGCCGGTGATGGGCGCGGGGCTGCTGCTGAACCTCGGCTGCATCGCCATTGCGCTCTCGGGCGTGGAGCTGCAGCACTTCATCGTGTCGCTGTTCCTGCTGGGCGTGGGCTGGAATTTCCTCTTCACCGGCAGCACCACGCTTTCGCTCACGGCCTACGCGCCCGAGGAACGCGACCGCGCGCAGGGCGCGCTCAACTTCTGCGTGTTCGCCACGCTGGCGCTGACATCCTTCGCCTCTGGCGTGCTGGTGACCACGCAGGGCTGGCGGCTGCTGAACTTCGGCTCGCTGGTGCCGGTGGCGCTGACGGGTGCGGCGCTGCTCTGGCTGGCGCGCCGCAAGCGCGCCGTCAGGCCCGCGGCGGAAAACGCCGGTTGAGCCAGCGCTGCAGGGCTTCGAAGACCGGTTCGGCCTCGAGCTCGTTGAAGATCTCGTGGTACAGCGTGTCGAAGCAGTGCGCCTCGACCTTGCCGCCGGACGCCGCCGCCGATGCGAAGGCGCGGCTCGCGGCGGGCCGCACGAGACGGTCGTCGCCCGCGTAGAGCAGCAGTGTCGGCACCGGCCAGTTCGCAGCGCGCTGCTGCACGGTTCCTCCTTCGTAGGCCAGGAAGCGCGCGAGGCGCCCGCCGATGCGGTCGTGCGTGAGCGGATCGTCGCGGTAGGCCTGCACCACGGCCGGGTCGTGCGAGAGGTAGTTGTCGTCCAGCCCGTTGCCCACGCGCAGGTTGGGCGCCAGGCGCGGCAGCACCGCGAGCAGCATCTTCTGGAAGCCGCTGAGGCCCGGGTCGAGCCCCGGCGAGGAAAGCACCAGCCCATCGACCTGCCGCACGCCGCGCGCCACCAGGCTCGCGGCGACCAGCCCGCCCAGGCTGTGGCCCAGCAGCACCAGCGGCAGGCCGGGGTTCTCGCGGCGCGCGTCGTCGATCAGGAGGGCAAGGTCGTCCACCAGCCGCAGTTCGCCCGGCAGGCCGCCGCGCGCACCGGTCGATTCACCGTGCCCGAAGTGGTCGTGCGCCCACACGGCGAAGTTCCATTCGTGCAGGCATTCGGCGAGCGCGTGATAGCGGCCCGCATGCTCGCCGAGCCCATGGACCACCACGATCACCGCGCGGGCCGGGCCGGGCGCCGGCAGCCGGCGCAGGGCGAGCGTCTCGCCGTCCGGGGTCGACAGCGAAACGCGCTGCGGCAAAGGCAGCGCCTCGCTCAAGCGGCCACCGGCTCCGATGTGGCCGCGCGATGCGCAACCGGCAATGCGGCGATCACTTCAGCCACGGCCGCGGTGAGCTTCTTGGCGTAGGGCACGTGCAGGAACTCATTGGGGCCGTGCGCGTTGCTCTTGGGGCCGAGCACGCCGCAGACCATCATCTGCGCCTTCGGGAAACCGGCGCTGAGCATGTTCATCAGCGGGATCGTGCCACCCTGGCCGATGTAGCCGCAGGAGGCGCCGAAGTGCGCCTGCGAGGCCTTGTTGAGCGCGTCTTCAAACCACGGCGTGATGGTGGGTGCGTTCCAGCCGGTGGCGCCGCCGTTGCTTTCGAAGGTCACGCGGGCCTGGTAGGGCGCGTTGTCCTCGAGCAGCGTCTTGAGGTTCTGCACCGCCTCGGCCGCGTCGACCAGCGGGGGCAGGCGCAGCGACAGCTTGAACGCGGTGTAGGGGCGCAGCACGTTGCCCGCGTCCTTCAGCGCCGGAAAGCCTTCGGCGCCGGTCACCGACAGCGTGGGCTTCCAGGTGCGATTGAGCAGGGCCTCGACCGGATCGGTGGTGGTGGGCAGCGCGAACATGGTCGAGCCGCCGCAGTCGTAGTGCGCCCACGGGAAGCGCTTGTAGACCTCCTCGCCGAGGATCGCGGCGGTGGCCCTGGCCTGCGCGAGGCGGTCGGCCGGCACTTCGCAGTGGAAGCTCGCGGGCAGCAGGCGGCCGGTGGCGCTGTCTTCGAGGCGGTCGAGCACCTGCCGCATGATGCGGAAGCTGGAGGGCACCAGGCCCGAGGCGTCGCCGGAGTGAATGCCCTCGGTCAGCACCTCGACCTTGAGCGTGCCGCTGGCCATGCCACGCAGCGAGGTGGTGAGCCACAGCTGGTCGTAGTTGCCGGCGCCGGAGTCGAGGCAGATCACGAGCTCGACGTTGCCCAGGCGCGGACGCAGCGCGTCGACATACGGCAGCAGGTCGTAGGAGCCGCTTTCCTCGCACGTCTCGATCAGGCCGACGATGCGCGGATGCGCCGCGCCCTGGCTCTTGAGCGCCTGCAGCGCGGCGATGCTGGCGTACACCGCGTAGCCGTCGTCGGCGCCGCCGCGGCCGTAGAGCAGGCCGTTCTCGTACTTGGGCGTCCAGGGGCCGAGGTCGTTGCGCCAGCCGGTGAACTCGGGCTGCTTGTCGAGGTGGCCGTACATCAGCACGGTCTCGCCCATTTCGGTGCCGGTGGCCGGCACTTCGAAGAACAGCACCGGGGTGCGGCCCTCCAGGCGCACGATCTCCAGCTTCAGCCCCTCGACCTTCTGCGCCTCGACCCAGGCGGCGGCGTTGCGCAGCACGGTCTCGAGGTAGCCGTTGGCCGACCAGTCCTTGTCGAAGCCGGGCGACTTGGCCGGGATGCCGATGTAGTCGGTGAGTTGCTTGAGGATGTCGCCGTCCCATTGGGCGGTGACGTCGGACAGGGCGCGCTCGGCGTCGAGCGTGCCGGCGGGCATTTCGCGGTGCAGGGGGGCGTTCATCGGTGGGTTCTCCGCGGGTGACGAAAGAAAGCACGCATTTTGCGCCCGGGAGCGTCCGCGCGTAGAGTGCGGGCGATCTCAACCCGGAGGGCCACGTGAGCAAGGCGAACATCAAGGTGGGCATCGGCGGCTGGACCTACGAGCCCTGGCGCGACAACTTCTACCCCAAGGGACTGGCGCACGCGAAGGAGCTGAACTACGCGAGCCGCAAGGTCAGCGCCATCGAGATCAACGGCACCTACTACAGCACCTTCAAGCCCGAGACCTTCCGCAAGTGGCATGACGACACGCCCGACGACTTCGTCTTCTCGATGAAGGCCTCGCGCTTCGCGACCAACCGCAAGCTGCTGTCGGGCGCGGGCGATTCCATCAAGCGCTTCATCGACAGTGGCGTGGCCGAGCTGGGCGACAAGCTCGGGCCCATCGTGTGGCAGTTCATGCCGACCAAGCAGTTCGACGCGGAGGACTTCGAGGCCTTCCTGGCGCTGCTGCCGAAGAAGGAGGGCAGCCGCGTGCTGCGGCACGTGATGGACGTGCGGCACGAGAGCTTCATCGTGCCCGCCTACAAGGCGCTCGCGAAGAAGTACAAGGTGTCGACGGTGTTCACCGACGCCGAGAAATTCCCGTCCTTCGAGGAGCCCGAGGGCGACATCGCCTACGCGCGGCTGATGATGGCCGACGCCATGCTGAAGACGGGCTACGCGCCGAAGGCCCTCGACACATGGGCCGAGCGCGCGCGAGGCTGGGGCGCCTCGCCGAAGAAGCGCGACGTGTTCGTCTACTTCATCAACGGCGCCAAGGAAAAGGCACCGGCGGCTGCCGGTGCCTTGCTGGAGCGTCTTGGATGGACCGCACCTACCGAGTGAAAGAAGCCTGCGGGCGCCGCCGGGCCGTTCCCAAGGCGGCCCGCGCCACCCCCTCGGGGGTGGAGCTACACGCAGCGAAGCGGAGTGAAGAGCCGGGGGGCCGACTTCAGGCCGCGGCCTGCAGCGAGGGCTTGGCGGCGCCGAAGCTGATCTCGCCGGAGATCTGGCCGCCTTCCTCGATCACGATCTTGCCGTAGCGGATCTTGCCGGTGACCTTGCCGGTCGAATGGATGACGAGCTTCTCGCGCACGGTGAGGCTGCCGTCGAATACGCCGCGGATCTCGGCGATGTCGATTTCGGCCGAGCCCTTGAAGGCGCCCTGTTCGGCGATCTGCATCAGGCGCGAGTCCATGGTGGCTTCGACGAGGCCTTCGACCACGAGCGTGTCGCAGTCGGTGATCTCCACGCCCTTGAGCTTGATGTTGGGGCCGACGGTGAGCTTGCTGCCACCTTCCTTGACGGCGGGCGCCGCTGCGGCATTCAGGCCGCCTTGCTGCGCGGTGAGCGAAGAGGGATTGACGGGGGTTCCGGAGAGGTTGGTGCCCGAACCGACGAGCGGCGCGGGGCGGGATGTCAACGAATCGGTGTCACGATCGCGCTTGCCGAAGAAGGGGGACTGTGTAGCCAAAGGGGAGCTCCTCATGAAAGGGACTATCGTAAGAACGCACTCACGGCCTGCGGCACTTCATTGCGCAAGAAGCGTAACCGAATAAGTCGATCGCGCGCATGACAATGTGGCGCCATGAGCTCTTCAAACGCCCAATGGAACGCCGCATCGCGCGCGATGTCGTCCACCACCGACTCGCGCTTCGACAAGCCCGCGCACGGCTGGCGGCGCACTCTTTTCACGGTGATCTTCGAGGCAGACACGCGCGCGGGGCTGTGGTTCGACCTCGCGCTGATCGCGGTGATCGTGGCCAGCGTGCTGGTGGTGATCCTCGACAGCGTGCAGTCCATACGCGAGCAGTGGCGCTCGGTGTTCAACGTGCTCGAATGGATCTTCACCATTCTCTTCACGCTGGAGTACATCGCGCGGCTGAGCTGCGTGAACAAGCCGCTGCGCTACGCGACGAGCTTCTACGGCGTGATCGACCTGCTGGCGCTGCTGCCGACCTTTCTCGTGGTCTTCGCGCCGGAGATGGGGCTGGGCTACCTCATCGACGTGCGCATCCTGCGCCTGCTGCGCGTGTTCCGCATCTTCAAACTGTCGCGTTACTCGGCGGAGTACCGCGCGCTGGTGTCGGCGGTGGCGGCGAGCCGGCGAAAGATCACCGTGTTCGTGGGCTTCGTGATGCTGGTGGTACTGGTGATGGGCACGCTGATGTACGTGGTCGAGGGGCCGCAGCACGGCTTCACCAGCATTCCGGTGGCGATCTACTGGGCGATCTCGACGATGGCCACCGTGGGCTTCGGCGACCTCGTGCCCAAGACCGACCTGGGCCGCGCCATCGCCTCGGTGATGATGCTGGTGGGCTGGGGCGTGCTCGCGGTGCCGACCGGCATCGTGACCGCCGAGATGGCGCGGCACGGCAGCGGCGACGAATCGGCAGCGGTCCCGTTGGCGCCGCGCGGCGTTCTCGCGATGGTCGAACCGTCACCCGCTGCACCGGCGAAGAGGCTCACTCCTGCGGCCAGGCGACGCGCCCTTGCCCAGCATCGCCGAGGCGCGCGATGAAGGCGTCGGCATCGGGCTCCGGCAGCGAGAAGGCGAAGGCCACGTCGTCGCCATGCTGCACGCCTTCGAGCACCGCGCCCGCCGCCGCAAGCTCGCGCCGCACCAGTCCTTCGAGCGCATAGGGCACGGTGCAGCGCAGGCTGCGCTGGCGCAGCAGCGGCACCAGCGTGGCGCCGAGCAGGGCCTGGGCGACCGCGTCGGTGTAGGCCCGCACGAGGCCGCCCGCGCCCAGCTTCACGCCGCCGAAGTAGCGCACCACGGTCGCGAGCGCGCCTTCTACCTGCTGGTGGCGCAGCACCTCCAGCATCGGACGCCCCGCGGTGCCGCCGGGCTCGCCGTCGTCATTGGCGGCCGACTGGCCGCCCGCCATGAGCGCCCAGCACACGTGCGCGGCCGCGGGATGCTGGGCGCGCAGCGAGGCGACCACGGCCAGCGCGGCGGCGCGATCGACCACCGGCTGCACGCAGCCGATGAAGCGGCTCTTCTTGATGATCAGCTCGCTGTGGACGGGCTGTGCGAGCGTGAAGCTCATCCGGCGATGCGCTCTTCTGAAGCGGTCAGCCGCCGCCGCGCTCGAACTTGAAGACCGCCGTGCTGGCACGCGCGTTGGGCAGCCAGCGCACGGCGCGGCCGTTCTGCAGCCCGAAGGCGTCGAGCACGCGCAGGTTGTTCTTGCCGGCGAGCACCTCGAAGTCCTTGAAAGTGCCGACGCGGATGTTGGGCGTGTCGTACCACTGGTAGGGCAGGCGGCGCGTCACCGGCATGCGCCCGCGCGCCACGCTCAGGCGATTGGGCCAGTGCGCGAAATTGGGGAAGGCGACGATGCCGATGCGGCCCACGCGCGCGGTCTCGCGCAGCATGACCTCGGCATTGCGCAGGTGCTGCAGCGTGTCGATCTGCAGCACCACGTCGAAGGAGGCGTCGTCGAACATCGCGAGGCCTTCGTCGAGGTTGAGCTGGATCACGTCGACGCCGCGACGGATGCACTGCAGCACGTTGTCGTCGGCGATCTCCACGCCGTAGCCGGTGCAGCCGCGCTCGCGCTGCAGCAGGTCGAGCAGGGCGCCGTCGCCGCAACCGAGGTCGAGCACGCGCGAGCCTTGCGGCACCAACTCGGCAATGAGTCGTTGATGTTCGAGGTCGCTCATTGCTGGAACTCCCGGGCGACGCGCTCGAAGTAGGAACGCACCACGCCCATGTAGCGCACGTCGTCGAGCAGGAAGGCGTCGTGGCCGTGCGGCGCGTCGATCTCGGCATAGCTCACGTTGCGGCTGTTGTCGAGCAGCGCCTTGACGATCTCGCGGCTGCGCGCGGGCGAGAAACGCCAGTCGGTCTTGAAGCTCACCAGCAGGAACTTGGCGCGCGCCTGGGCCAGCGCGGCGCTGAGCTTGCCGCCGTGGCTGCGCGCGGGGTCGAAATAGTCGAGCGCGCGGGTGATCAGCAGGTAGGTGTTGGCGTCGAAGTATTCGCTGAACTTGTCGCCCTGGTAGCGCAGGTAGCTCTCGATCTGGAACTCGACGTCCTGCGTGGAGTAGCGGTAGTCGGCGCCCGCCACCTCGCCCTCCACGGCACTGCGCAGGATGCGGCCGAACTTGGCGTTCATCACGTCGTCGCTGAGGTAGGTGATGTGGCCGATCATCCGCGCGATGCGCAGGCCGCGCTTGGGCACCACGCCGTGCTCGTAGAAGTGACCGCCGTGGAAATCGGGGTCGGTGACGATGGCGCGGCGCGCCACCTCGTTGAAGGCGATGTTCTCGGCCGTGAGGTTGGGCGCGCTGGCCACGACCACGGCGTGGCGCACGCGATCGGGGTACTGCAAGGTCCACGACAGCGCCTGCATGCCGCCGAGGCTGCCGCCCATGACGGCGGCGAGTGTCTCGATGCCGAGCGCGTCGAGCAGGGCGGCCTGGGCGTCGACCCAGTCTTCCACCGTGACCACCGGGAAGTCGGCGCCGTAGACGCGGCCGGTGGCGGGGTTGACGTGCATCGGGCCGGTCGAGCCGAAGCAGGAACCGAGATTGTTCACGCCGATCACGAAGAAGCGGTCGGTATCGAGCGGCTTGCCTGGGCCCACCATGTTGTCCCACCAGCCCTCGGAGCGAGCCTGCCCCTGGTAGACGCCCGCGACGTGGTGCGAGGCATTGAGCGCATGGCACACGAGCACGGCATTGCTGCGCTCGGCGTTGAGGGTGCCGTAGGTTTCGTAGGCGAGCGTGTAGTCGCTGATCGATGCGCCGCTGCGCAGGGCCAGCGGACCCGCGAACTGCATCGATTGCGATGTGACGACCAGAGGTGGTGACGACGACATGAATGAAAAAACCCGGCCTCGCCAAAAACGAGCCGGGTTGTTCGCCAACTGACTGTCTTTAGCTGAATTTATTAAGCGCCCGCAAGCTGAAGCAAATCGGCGCAGCGGAAGTATATCCCCCAGGCTTCGCGCGCTGCGTGTCGCTTCGCCAACCCCCTCGGGAAGGGGGACAGCACCTGCGGCCCGGCGGAGCCGGTTCCGCGGTGTTTCTGCGAAGGGTTAGGCCACTTTCTTACCAGCCGATGATCATGATCACGCCCAGCACCAGGAAGATCGCAGCCGAGATCCCGTGCACAAGCTTGATCGGCACGCGCCGCACGATCCTCTCGCCAAGCCACACCACGGGGGCGTTGGCCAGCATCATGCCCAGCGTGGTGCCCACGACCACCCAGAGGTAGTCGTGCGTGAAGCGGGCGGCGAGCATGACGGTGGCGATCTGGGTCTTGTCGCCCATCTCGGCGAGGAAGAACGCGATCACGGTGGTGCCGAAGACGCCGAACTTGGAGGTACCGGGGGCATCGTCGTCGTCGAGCTTGTCGGGGATCAGCATCCAGACGGCCATCGCGATGAAGGAGCCGCCCAATATCCAGCGCAGCACCTCGGGCCCGAGCCAGCGCGTGATGTAGTTGCCGACCGCGCCCGCAAGCGCGTGGTTGATGACGGTGGCGGCGAAGATGCCGAGGACGATGGGCCAGGGTTTCCTGAAGCGGGCGGCCAGGAGAAGGGCCAGGAGCTGGGTCTTGTCGCCCATTTCCGCGAGCGCGACGACGCCCGTTGCTACGAGAAAAGCTTCCATGATGATGTGGGGTTCCTTGGGCCGAAGGACGCAATTGACCGTGCAACACCTTCGGCCATATTCCCGAAGTTGCACGGTCAAAGGTCTCGCCAGGTGTGTTCACTGCACGCGCCATATCCTGGTGGGACAGGACAAGTCTGTTGACGCGGGCCCTTCTCGCAGATCGGAAGGCGGCTACTCCCCAATGACGGGCGGAATTCTACATCCGTGCGCGGATGTAGGGCGAAGGGCCTCGCCAGATCATGAGAGTAAGCACTAGCCTTTGAATAGTTTTGACAGGTGCTACCTCAAGAAGCAATTTCCCGCTTGCAATTCGGATATTTCACCCATAATGCACGAGCCTCCCTCTTCATTTTGGTCGGGAGACAGTTCGGTGATCGGTCAGTTTCGCGCGACTCGACGCTCTCGTTTGAGTGATGCTTTCGGGACTCCATCGCTTTTCTTGATGTGTTTATAGGAGTCCCTTGATGGGCAACAAACTGTACGTCGGCAACCTGCCCTACTCGGTGCGCGACGGAGATCTCGAACAAGCCTTCGGGCAGTTCGGCGCAGTGACCAGCGCCAAGGTCATGATGGAACGTGACACCGGCCGCTCGAAGGGCTTCGGCTTCGTCGAGATGGGCAGTGACGCGGAAGCACAGGCCGCAATCAATGGCATGAACGGCCAGCCCCTGGGCGGCCGCAGCGTCGTCGTCAACGAAGCACGTCCGATGGAAGCTCGTCCCCCGCGCAGCGGCGGCTACGGCGGCGGCGGTGGTGGTTATGGCGGCGGTGGTGGCGGTGGCTACGGCGGCGGTGGTGGCGGCTACGGTGGTGGCGGCCGCTCCGGCGGTGGTGGCGGCGGCTACGGCGGCGGTGGCCGCAGTGGTGGCGGCGGCGGTGGTGGCGATGGCGGTTTCCGCAGCCCCTACGGCGCTGGTCCCCGTGGCGGCGGCGGTGGCCGCTCGGGCGGTGGCGGCGGTGGTTACGGCGGCGGCAACAGCGGCTACTGATCCCTGCGACACTCCGAAGCACACTCAGACAGACAAAAGGCTCCCTCGGGAGCCTTTTTCTTTAGGCGATCGGTTGGAGGGCCGGGCCGATCAGGCCTCGCCGCTTCGCTTCTTCCGCTCGCGCCCCTGCACCGCCCGGTCGAGCATCGCGTTCGGCAGCATGCGCATGATCTTGGCGACCACGCCCATCTGCCAGGGAATCACGCGGTAGCTGGTGCCGGCTTCGATGGCGCGCAGCGCCTGGGCGGCAAAATCTTCCGCGCTCATGAGGAAGGGCATGCCGTAGCGGTTGCCCTGCGTGAGCGGGGTGTCGATGTAGCCCGGGCACAGGGTGACGACCTTGACGCCGCTCTTGTGCAGTTCGCCGCGCAGGCTCTCGCAGTACGCCACCACGCCGGCCTTGCTCGCGCAGTACGCGCCGTGCCCCGGCAGTCCGCGGATGGACGCCACGCTGCCGATGCCCACCAGCCTCCCGCTGCCGCGCTCGACCATCGCCTGCACGAAGGGATGGAAAGTGGCCATCAGGCCCACGTTGTTGGTCGCGAAGGTGCGCGCCATCACGTCGATGTCTTCGCGCTCCGCCGTATCGATGCCCACGCTGATGCCGGCATTGGCGATCACCACGTCGGGCAGCCCCTGCCGCTCGATGCAGGCGTTGCCGGCGGCGATGATGCTGTCGGTCTGCGCCACGTCGGCGCCGTAGACCCGGTAGCGGTCCGCGCTCAGCTGGCGGGCGCTCGCCCACGCTTCGATTTCTCCCGTGCGCCGCGCGACCAGCGCCAGCCGGTAGCCCGCGTCGTAGAAGCTCGCGGCCAGCGCCTGGCCGATGCCGCTGGAAGCGCCGGTGATGAAGACGAGCGGGGAGCCGTTGGCCATGCTACGAATCTTCCTCAGCGCTTTTTTGCAGGCGCAGGAGCAGCCGCTGCTGCCGCCGACGGAATCAGTACGCCGCGCACCCGGCCGTTGAGGTTGGCCACGCCGGTCACGTTGTCGTAGTCGAGCGTGTCGCCGGTGAACTGGTCGGTACCGCGGATGAGAGTGACCGGCTTGTTCGACGTGACGCGCTCGGTGTCGACGTAGGCATGCAGGAAGTCGCCGCGGAACTCCAGCCGCGGCGTGGGCTTGCCGTTCGGCCCCACCGACGGATCGCGGATGACGATGGCGTTGCCGAACAGCTGAAGCTCGCTGCCGTCGGAATTCGACAGGCCGCGATCGGCCGTCGCGCGCGTCACCAACCCTTCGGGCGACACCGAGCGCATGCGCACCTTGTCGACCTCGATGGTGTCGGTGTCGGGATAGTGCCGGCCTTCGGTGCCGTGCAGTTCGCTGCGCAGATCGCCGTTGGGCAGGAAGTTCTTGATGACGAAATCGCGCATGAAATAGTCGGGCTGGTGCGTGGGCGCGACCTTGGCCGTGGGCTCCAGAAGCTTGGGCGCATTGCGCACCAGCCAGTAGGTGCCAAGCGCGACTGCCGCCGTCAGGATGATCGGCAGATAGATCGTGGCGCGGTCCAGAACGTCGCGCACCATGTCCCATGCGCGTTTCACGTTGCTCATGCGTTGGGCCCCCGGGCAGCGTCGAGCAGGACGCGGTACTGGCCGCAGGCCGTGAGCAGCAGGTCGCAGAACTCGCGCGCCGCGCCCTCGCCGCCGCGAGCCTTGGTGACGTATCGCGCGATGCCGCGCACTTCCGCATGGGCATTCGCCGGCGCCGCCGCAAAGCCCACGCGCGCGAGCACCGGCAGGTCGGGCCAGTCGTCGCCGATGGCAGCGGCCTGCGCCCAGCCGAAGCCGAGCTGGTCGAGCATGGCCTGCGCAGCCGGCAGCTTGTCCTCGGTGCCGTAGCGCACGTGCTCGATGCCCAGCGCTTCCAGGCGCACGCGCAGCGGCTTGGAGTCGCGCCCGGTGATCACGGCCGGCACGATGCCCGCCTTGCGCAGCAGCTTCAGGCCGTAGCCGTCGAGGATGCTGAAGCGCTTGAGCGTCTCGCCGTGCTCGGTGAAGTACACGCCGCCGTCGGTCAGGACGCCGTCGATGTCGAAGAAGACGATGCGCACGTCCTGCGCGGCAAGCAATGTCTCGGCCTGGAACTCGAGGGGCATCAGATGACCTTCGCGCGCATCAGGTCGTTGGTGTTGATCGCACCCACGACCACGCCGGCGCCGTCGATCACGAACAGGCGGGTGATGCCGCACTGCTCCATGAGCTCGGCAGCTTCCACCGCCAGCGCGTCGACGCGGATGGTGCGCGGGTTGCGGTGCATGACGTCGACCGCCCTGGGGCTGCGCAGGTCGGCGCCGGCCTCGATCAGCCGGCGCAGGTCGCCGTCGGTGAAGATGCCCGAGGCTCGGCCGTCAGGCTCCACCACCGCCGCGGCGCCGAAGCCCTTGTTGCTCATGGCGCGCATCAACTCGCTGATATTGGCGTCGGGTGCCACGCGCGGAACGTCGTCGCCCGAGCGCATGACGTCGCTCACGTGGGTGAGCAGCTTGCGCCCGAGCGCGCCGCCCGGGTGCGAGCGCGCGAAGTCTTCCGAGCCGAAGCCGCGCGCGTCGAGCAGCGCCACGGCCAGCGCGTCGCCCATCGCCATCTGGGCGGTGGTGCTGGCGGTGGGGGCGAGGTTGAGCGGGCAGGCCTCCTTGGACACGCCCGCGTCGATCACGATGTCGGCATGGCGGGCGAGGGTGGATTCGGGGCGCCCGGTCATGGCGATCAGGGGCACGCCCTGGCGCTTGACGACCGGCAGGATGACGGTGAGCTCGTCGACCTCGCCGCTGTTGGAGATGGCGAGCACCAGGTCGACCGCCTTGATCATGCCGAGGTCGCCGTGGCTGGCCTCGGCCGGGTGTACGAACATCGCGGGCGTGCCGGTGGAGGCGAGGGTGGCGGCGATCTTGCGGCCGACGTGGCCGCTCTTGCCCATGCCCATCACGACCACGCGGCCGCGCACTTCGAGAATCTTGCGCACGGCCTCGACGAAGCTGGGGCCGACGCGGTTCTTCAGGCCGGCGACGGCTTCGGCTTCGATGTCGAAGGTGAGGCGTGCCCGGGCCAGGATGGCTTCGGGGTCGACCACGGGGGCCGGGGCGGGACGGGAGCTCATCGCCGGATTTTACGGGCCAGCGGCTTGCCCCCGCGCCCGGCCCCCTCGTGCCCCGGGCCCATCCCTGAGCCGGCGCCGGTGTCCTCCCCGAGGCGCCGCGCACGGCTCTTGCTCTAGCATCGGCGCCTATGTCTTCGTTCGATCTCACGCTGTTGTACCTGCTGGCCGCGGTGATCGGCGTGGTGGCGTGCCGCTCCCTCAAGCTGCCGCCGATGCTGGGCTATCTGTCGGCCGGCGTGCTGATCGGGCCGCACGCCTTCGCGCTGGCCCAGAACACCGAAGGCATCCAGCACCTCGGCGAGTTCGGCGTGGTGTTCCTCATGTTCGTGATCGGGCTGGAGTTCAGCCTGCCCAAGCTGCGCGCGATGCGAAAGCACGTGTTCGGCCTGGGCATGCTGCAGGTGCTGCTGACGATGGCCCTGGCCACCGCCGGCGCATTGCTGATGGCGCGGCTGCTGCCGCCTGCGTGGCAGCTGGGCTGGCAGACCGCGCTGGCGCTGTCGGGCGCGCTCACCATGAGCAGCACGGCCATCGTGGTCAAGCTGATGGCCGAGCGGCTCGAACTCGAGAGCGAGCACGGCAAGCGGGTGATGGGCGTGCTGCTCTTCCAGGATCTGGCGGTGGTGCCGCTGCTGGTGCTGATCCCGGCGCTGGGCGCGCCGCCCGAGGCACTGGCCAAGGCGCTGGGCCTGGCGCTCCTGAAGGCGAGCTTCCTGATCGGTGTGCTGCTCTACGGCGGCCCGCGCGTGATGCGCTGGTGGCTCACGCTGGTGGCGCGGCGGCGCAGCGAGGAGCTCTTCATCCTGAACGTGCTGCTGATCACGCTCGGGCTGGCCTGGCTCACCGAACTGGCCGGCCTGAGCCTGGCGCTGGGCGCCTTCATCGCGGGCATGCTGGTGTCGGAGACCGAATACAAGCACCAGGTCGAGACCGACATCCGCCCCTTCCACGACGTGCTGCTGGGGCTGTTCTTCATCACCGTGGGCATGTCGCTCGACTGGCACATCGTGGTCGAACGCTGGCTGCTGGTGGCCGTGCTGCTGCTGGTGCCGCTGGCCTTCAAACTGGGGCTGGTGACGGTGCTGGCGCGGGTGCTGGGCGCCACCTCGGGCGTGTCGCTGCGCACCGGCCTCTACCTCGCGCAAGCCGGCGAGTTCGGTTTCGTGCTGCTGACGCTAGCCCAGGAGCGCAGCCTGCTGCCGCAATGGCTGGCCAACCCGGTGCTGGCGTCGATGGTGCTGTCGATGCTCGCGACGCCCTTCATCATCATGTACAGCAACGCCATCGTGCGAAAGCTGGTGGCCAGCGACTGGCTGCAGCAGTCGCTGCAGATGACGACCATCGCGCGCAAGACCATCAACACCGCGCAGCACGTGATCATCTGCGGCTACGGGCGCTGCGGCCAGAACCTGGCGCGCATCCTGGAGCGCGAGGGCATCCCGTACATGGCGCTCGACCTGGACCCCGACCGCGTGCGGCAGGCCGCCGCCGCCGGCGACTCGGTGGTGTTCGGCGACGCGGCGCGGCTGCAGGCGCTGATGGCCGCAGGCCTGGCGCGCGCCAGCGCGGTGGTGGTGACCTACCTCGACGTGCCCGGCGCGATGAAGGTGCTGGCCAACACGCGCGCCCACGCGCCGCACGTGCCGGTGATCGTGCGCACGCAGGACGACCATGACCTCGAGAAGCTGCAGGCTGCCGGCGCCACCGAGGTGGTGCCCGAGGCCATCGAGGGCTCGCTGATGCTCGCCAGCCATGCGCTGGCGCTGGTCGGCGTGCCGATGCGGCGCGTGATCCGCGTCGTGCAGGACCAGCGCGACGCCCGCTACAACCTGCTGCGCGGCTACTTCCACGGCGCCGACGACGACAACGCCGACGAGATCGACCACGAGCGGCTCAACAGCTTCACGCTCGATGCCAGCGCGCGCGCCGTCGGACAGACGCTGTCGGGGCTCGGGCTGCACGCGCTGGGCGTGCGCATCGCGAGCCTGCGCCGGCACGACGGCCAGCCGCGCACGCTGGCCGACGACACGGTGCTGTCGGACGGCGACACCCTCGTGCTCTCCGGCAAGCCGGCCGCGCTGGCGATGGCCATCGAGCGGCTGCAGAAGGGCTGAGCGGCAGCGCGCCGACGCGCTCAGTTGATGAGCGTCGGGTTGCGCTTCTCTTCCTCGATGCGCTGCTGGCGGCGCACCGCCTCGCATTGCGCGTGGGCCTTGTACTCGGGCTTCAGGCACTGCGCCGCCATGCACTGGGCCCTGGCGATGAAGTTGCGGTCGCCGCACATGGCCGCCGGCTCGGCCGGCGCCGCCGGTGCGGGCGGCGGGGCAGGAACTGCGACAGGAGGCGGTGCCTCCGCGGCGGGCTGGGGCGCGGCTGCAGCGGCCGGCTGCTTGCGCGCCTGCTTGGCGGGGGGCTTGGGCGGCGGAGATGCCGCCGGCGCGGCTTCCGCAGGAGCCGCCGGCGCTGCCTGGTCGGCAGGCTGCGCATCCATTGCTGCGGGCTCGGCGGGCGCCGACGGCGGCGGCTCGGCCGCGAGCGGCGCGGCGACGGGCGCTGGCACCTCGGCAGCCGGCGGCGCGATTTCCTCGGCGGTGGGGGCCGTCTTGCGCGTCCCGTAGCCGGACCAGCCCGCCACGATCATCGCCACGGCCATCACCAACAGGCCGACCCACAGCAGGATCGCCCGCCAGCGCGGCGCCCGTTCGACGGCAGCTGGCTTGCGGATCCTGACCCGGGGGGGCTTCCTCGATCTTTCGCGCGACGGCGCCCAGTTCGATTCCAGCCCCTGCGGTGCGGCGGGCGGCGCCGGCACGCGCGGCGAGCCGTCGTCGTGCAGCATGAGAACGGTCTGCTCCTCGTCGTCATGCCGCGGCGCGGAAGCTGGCGACCTGCTGAAGAACGACTGGCGGGCCGGCATCGGCGCCGGAGGGATTTCTTCCAGCGGCGCAGGAATGGTCGGCGCGCGAAGCTGGGCCGGTGCCGTGGTGGCCCATTCGCGTTCGGGAGTCGGCGGCGGCGGGATCCGGTCTCCCGCGGCGGACAGCTTGATGCCGCAGCTCCTGCAGAAATTCGCGCCGTCACGGTTCTCCGTGCTGCAGACCGGACAGATCGAGGCCATGGATTGCTTGCTGACTACTTCTTGTTTTTCGGGGGGTCCTGAACGGAGGTGGCTGGCCTGCATTCGACGGAGCGTTCCGGCGGCGGGCGGTCGAGGAGGCTTCCTGCTCAGGTCACCGCGACGCGCTTGGATCGGTGCGCCATGCGCTTGGCGATCACGCCGCCCAGCGCCATCGCGATCTCCAGCGCCATGTTGGGCTGGCGGTTGGACATCTCGGCGAAGCGGATCGCGGTGAGCCGCCACACCCGGCCCGCGCCGGTGACCACCACGTTGGCCGAGTGCGGCTGCCGCGAGAAGAACGAGCCTTCGCCGACCACCGAACCCGCGGTGAGCACGGCCAGCTTCATCTGTTCCTTGCTGCTGACGCGGTGCACGCTGATGGCGCCGCTCTCGACGAAGAATACCGAGCGGTCGGGCGTGCCCTGCTCGATCAGCACGTCGCCCACGCCGGTCTCGATCGGCTGCAGGTACCCCGCCAGCGTTTCCCACTGCTGGACGTTGAACGTCAACGCGAATGCATCGGTGTTGATGTTCTCCGCGATGGCGCGGCTCAGGTTCTGGATTGACATGTGTTTCTCGGCCCCCGCATGTGAGCCGAAGTATCCGCGATGGCCGTGAACTTCGGCTACAAGTGTTTACGTTTTTCGCGGGCGCCTGCCGCCGTCTGTGGCTATTTACCAATGCAGAAGCGCGAAAAGATGACACCCAGCAGATCGTCCGCGCCGAACTCGCCCGTGATCTCGTTCAGGGCGTTCTGCGCGAGGCGCAGCTCCTCGGCCAGCAGGTCGAGCAGTTGGGCCCGTGCCTCCAGGTGGCCCGCCGCCAGCGCCAGGTGCGTTTCGACCCGGGCCAGCGCCTGCACGTGGCGCGCACGCGCGAGGTAGACGCCCTCAGGCACGGCCTGCCAGCCGGCCATGGCCAGCAGCTGCTCGCGCAGGGCCTCGATGCCCAGGCCGGTCTTGGCGGAAAGGGCAATGCCCTGTTCGGGGTGGGCCGCGGGCGCCGCGTCCCGCTTGTTCCAGACGTCGAGCACCGGCACGCTCGCGGGCAGCTTCTGCCGCAGGCCGGCCAGGATTTCGGCGTCGGCGGCGGCGTAGTCGGACTGGCTCGCGCGCGTCAGGTCGTGCAGGAACAGCACCGCGTCGGCACTCTCGATCTGGCCCCAGGCGCGCGCCACGCCGATCTGCTCGACCTCGTCGCTGCTCTCGCGCAGGCCGGCGGTGTCGGCCACGTGCAGCGGCACGCCGTGGATCTGGATGGTCTGCGAGACCACGTCGCGCGTGGTGCCCGCCACGGCGCTCACGATGGCCAGTTCCGCGCCGGCCAGCGCGTTGAGCAGCGAACTCTTGCCCGCGTTGGGCTGCCCCGCGATCACGACCTTGATGCCCTCGCGCAGCAAAGCGCCCTGGCGCGCGCGCTGCTGCACGGCGGCGAGCTGCGACTGCAACTTCGCCAGCTGCCCCGAGGCATCGGCCTTCTGCAGGAAGTCGATTTCCTCCTCGGGAAAGTCCAGCGTGGCCTCCACCAGCATGCGCAGGTGGATCAGCGCGTCGCGCAGCGTATGGATCTCGCGCGAGAAGGCGCCCGACAGCGAGCGCCCGGCGCTGCGCGCGGCCGCCTCGGTGCTGGCGTCGATCAGGTCGGCAATGGCCTCGGCCTGCGCCAGGTCGATCTTGCCGTTGAGGAAGGCTCGTTGGCTGAACTCGCCGGGCTCGGCCACGCGCAGGCCGGGCAGGCGGGGGCGGCCGGAGATCGGGTCGGGCTCGGCCGCCGCCTCGAGGCAGCGCGCCAGCAGCAGTTGCAGCACGACCGAGCCGCCATGGGCCTGCAGCTCGAGCACGTCCTCGCCAGTGAAGGAGTTCGGCGAGGGAAAGTGGATGGCCAGGCCGTGGTCGACGGGTTCGCCGTCCGCGTCGCGGAACGGCAGGTAGGTGGCCTCGCGCGGCTTGAGCGCACGGCCGCAGATCGCGTCGACCAGCGGCGCCAGCCTGGCGCCCGACACGCGCACGATGCCGACCGCGCCGCGCCCCGAGGCGGTGGCGATGGCGACGATGGGATCGGAGGTGCGGGCGAGCATGGTGATGCGGATTCTTTCAGCAAAAAGGGCCGCTGACGCGGCCCTTCGTGGGATGGCTGGAGTGCCGTGCGGCAACTGCCGTTATTTGGTGCCGAGCACGCCCAGGCGCTTGTTGATAAACCACTGCTGCGCGATCGACAGCACGTTGTTCGTGATCCAGTACAGCACCAGGCCGGCCGGGAAGAAGATGAACATCACGCTGAACGCGAGCGGCATGATCCACATCAGCTTGGCCTGCATCGGATCGGGCGGCGTCGGGTTGAGCCAGGTCTGGAACAGCGACGTGGCCGTCATCACGATCGGCAGGATGTACCAGGGGTCGGGTGCCGACAGGTCGGTGATCCAGCCGATCCAGGGCGCGTGGCGCATCTCGACCGACGAAAGCAGCACCCAGTACAGCGCGATGAACACCGGGATCTGGATCACGATGGGGAAGCAGCCGCCCATCGGATTGACCTTCTCGGTCTTGTAGATCCGCATCATCTCCTGCTGCATCTCCTGCGGCTTGTCCTTCAGCCGCTCGCGCATTTCCATGATCTTCGGGTTGATGGCCTTCATCTTGGCCATGCTGGCGTAGGCCTTGGCGTTGAGCCAGTAGAAGGCCGCCTTCAGCAGCACCACCAGCGCGACGATCGACCAGCCCCAGTTGCCGATCAGGCCGTGCAACTGGTTCAGCAGCCAGTACAGCGGCTTGGAGATGATCGCGAAGATGCCGTAGTCCTTCACCAGTTCGAGGCCGGGGGCGATGGCTTCGAGCTTCTTTTCTTCCTCGGGGCCGGCGAACAGTACGCTGTTCACGACCTGCGTGGCACCGGGAGCGATCTTCGGCAGCGTGGCCACCATGGCGATGGAGAACTGGTTGTCGCCCAGGTCCTTCACGCGGAATTCGCGGCGCAGCTGCTCGCTCGCCGGGTCGCCCTTGAGCAGCCAGGMCGACACGAAGTAGTGCTGCACCATCGCGATCCAGCCGTCGTTGGCCGCAGGAGGCGGCTCGACCTTGCCCTTGGCGATGTCCTTGAAGTCGAGCTTGTGGAACTTCTTCTCGTTGGTGTACGCGGCCGGGCCGGTGAAGGTGTTGGTGCCGAACATGGTGCCGGCGGCCACGGTGCCGTGGCGCTGCAGCTGCAGGTAGAGCTGCGCATCGCGGGGCTGGTCGCTGGTGTTGACCACTTCGTGGCGCACGCCGATGGTGTACTCGCCGCGGTGGAACACATAGGTCTTGACGTACTTCAGGCCGCCGACGGGAGCGCTTTCGAAGCTCACTTCCAGCGTGTTCTGGCCATCGGCCATCTCGCGCGGGCCGGTCCGGGGCGTCATCTGCGTCAGGTGGTTCGGGAAGCGCTCGCCGGTGTCGACCTGGTTCAGCAGGCCGGTCTGCGCGACGTAGCGAGTGGCGGGCGAGCCGTTTTCGAACAGCACTACGTGCTTGGTGCGGTCGGCTTCGTCGTACTTGCGCAGCTCGAGGTGGTTGACCGTGGCGCCTTCGCTGTCGATGCTCGCCTTGAACAGGTCGGTGGTCACGTTGACCTGCTCGCGCGGCGCGGCCGCGACGGCCTGCGTGGGCACCGCGCCCGCGTTGCCGCTACCGGATGCGGCAGGCACGCCGTTGCTGTTGGCTGCGGAAGCGGTGGTTGCGGGAGCGGCGGCCGTGGCGGCCGGCTTGGTCGACGGCAGGAAGGTCGGCTTGTTGCCGTTGAAGACCTGCCATTGGTCCCACAGCAGCACCAGCGAGAAACCAAAAATCACCCACAGTATCGTGCGGCGGATATCGTTCATGACGAAGACTTCTTGTCGGAAGAGAGAAGAGACGAAAACAGCGATCCTGACCGGTCAGTGCGACGCTGCGATTTCGGCGGGACCGGATCGTGGCCGCCCTGGCACCAGGGCTGGCAGCGCGCGATGCGGTGCAGGGTGAGATAGCTGCCCTTGAGCGCGCCATGCACCTCCAGCGCCTCGATCGAATACACGGAGCAGGTCGGCGTGAAGCGGCACGACTGGCCGAGCCAAGGGCTCAGCAGCAGGCGGTAGGCCTTCACGAAGCCGATCAGCAGGCGTTTCATGACGAAAAAGGAGGAGGAGGGGCAGGAGGGGCCGCGGGAGCGCGCGCGGCACGTGCCAGCAGCTGCTGGAGTTCGGCGCGCACGGCTGCCTTGAGCTTGTCCGAAGAGGCGCTCACGAATTCCTTGCGATCGAAGCCCGCGCGCAGCCGCACTACGTGCGCGGCACGGGGCAGGGCGGCGCCCGACTGCGCGCTCACGGAATAGATCTGGCGCTTGATGGCATTGCGCGTGACGGCGCGACGCGCCCAGCGCTTGGGCACCATGGCACCCAGCCAGACGTCGTCGGACGCGAACAACGGCTGTGCGCTCGATGCGAGATCGAGCGCACAGCGGTGCAATGCGAAATGAGCAGTGCGCGCCACGGTGGCACCTGCGAGGACGGCCTGGAATTGCGCGCGGGACTTGAGCCGCTGCATGGAAGCCGGGCCGCTTGTGTCATGCCTGCCCGGGCCGGAAGCCCCGGCGGATGGAGCTGGCGCTGACGGGTCGGCTGCTGGCAACGGCAGGTGAGCTGCCGTCAGACGGCCAGGCGCTTGCGGCCCTTGGCGCGGCGTGCGTTGATGACGGCGCGGCCGCCGCGGGTCTTCATGCGGACCAGGAAGCCGTGGGTACGGGCGCGGCGGACTTTGGATGCTTGGTAGGTGCGTTTCATGGTGATTTCCTAATTCCCTGTTCGCGCTGGCCCTTCGCGCTTTCACATTTGAAAGCCTGAAGTACCTGCGAGGCGCCGGGGCGGGCGTGTTTCGGATGGCCCCCGAAAGACGCAAAGAGGTTTTCAGGGAAACCCGCAATTATCGCAAACATTGGCCCCCGGAACAATCTTCGAGCAGATTTGCGGGCCTTTCGACACACTTGCCGGCGTGTGGATAAGGTTTTGACAAGTTAGAATGCCGGGCGCCTTCCAGCAGAGAATATCCACAATACCTATACCAAAAAATGCCCGAGGGTCCCTTCACTTTTCCATACGCCCATGTCGACTGACGGCATCGGCGAGAGCCTCTGGCAAGCCTGCGTCGACCAACTCGCGCAGGAGCTGTCCGAGCAGCAGTTCAACACCTGGATCAAACCCCTGACGGCGCAGGTCGCCGACGACCTGTCGCGCATGACGGTGTTCGTGGCCAACCGGTTCAAGCTCGACTGGATCCGTGCTCAGTACGCCGGCAAGATCGCCGCCATGGCGGAGAAGATGTACGGCCAGCCGGTCGCCATCGAGTTAGCGCTTGCTCCTCGCGAAATCCCCGTGCGCGCTGCACCCATGGCCGTCATGGCCGAGACGGACGTGCCGCGGGATGTGGCCGGTCCGGGCGAGGAGCCGGCGGCCGCCGGCTTCAAGAACCGCCTGAATTCCGGCCTCACCTTCGACACCCTGGTCGAAGGCACGGCCAACCGCATGGCGCGCGCCGCGGCGATGCACGTGGCCGGCATGCCGGGCCATCTGTACAACCCGCTTTTCATCTACGGCGGCGTCGGCCTGGGCAAGACCCACCTGATGCATGCCGTGGGCAACCGGCTGCTGGCCGACAAGCCGGATTCCAAAGTTCTCTACATCCACGCCGAGCAGTTCGTCTCGGATGTGGTCAAAGCCTATCAGCGCAAGACTTTCGATGAGTTCAAGGAGCGCTACCACTCTCTCGATTTGCTGCTGATCGACGACGTGCAGTTCTTCGCCAACAAGGACCGGACGCAGGAAGAATTCTTCAACGCGTTCGAGGCCCTGCTGGCCAAGAAGTCGCACATCGTGATGACCAGCGACACCTATCCGAAGGGCCTGGCCGACATCCACGAGCGCCTAGTTTCTCGCTTCGACTCGGGCCTCACGGTCGCCATCGAGCCGCCCGAGCTCGAGATGCGCGTGGCCATCCTGATCAACAAGGCGCGCGCCGAATCGGCCGAAATGCCGGAAGAGGTGGCCTTCTTCGTCGCCAAGAACGTGCGCTCCAACGTGCGCGAGCTCGAAGGCGCACTGCGCAAGATCCTCGCCTACTCGCGCTTCAACCAGAAGGAGATCTCGATCGCCCTGGCGCGCGAGGCGCTGCGTGACTTGCTGTCGATCCAGAACCGGCAGATCTCCGTCGAGAATATCCAGAAGACGGTGGCCGACTACTACAAGATCAAGGTCGCCGACATGTACAGCAAGAAACGCCCGGCCAGCATCGCGCGGCCTCGGCAGATCGCGATGTACCTGGCCAAGGAGCTCACGCAGAAGAGCCTGCCGGAAATCGGCGAGCTGTTCGGCGGGCGCGATCACACGACGGTGCTGCACGCGGTGCGCAAGATCTCGGGCGAGCGCCAGCAGCTCACCGAACTCAACCAGCAGCTCCACGTGCTCGAGCAGACGCTCAAGGGCTGATCAGTCGGGAAGAAGCCGGATGTCATCGGGGATGCCCCCCGCGACAGCGGAGAATGGCACCTTACATGCTGATTCAAAGAGATAGGAAGAGGAAGAAGACATGATCGTTTTGAAGGCAACACAGGACAAGGTCCTCGCCGCGCTACAGTCGGTGGCGGGCATCGTGGAGCGGCGTCACACCTTGCCGATCCTGGCGAACGTGCTGATCCGCAAGACCGGCGGCCAGTTGCAGCTGACCACCAGCGACCTCGAGATCCAGATCCGCACCACCGCCGAGCTCGGTGGCGACGAAGGCAGCTTCACCACCACCATCGGCGCGCGCAAGCTGATCGACATCCTGCGCACCATGCCGGCCGACCAGACCGTGAGCCTCGAATCCAGCGCCAGCAAGCTGGTACTCAAGGGCGGCAAGAGCCGCTTCACGCTGCAGTCGCTGCCCGCCGAAGACTTCCCGCTGGTGCAGGAAGCCGCCAACTTCGGCCCCGTGTTCAGCGTGCCGCAGAAGACGCTGAAGGACCTGCTCTCGCAGGTCTCGTTCGCGATGGCCGTGCACGACATCCGCTACTACCTGAACGGCATCCTGTTCGTTGCCGAAGGCAAGCAGCTGAGCCTGGTGGCCACCGACGGCCACCGCCTGGCCTTCTCGTCGGCCACGCTCGACGTCGAGGTGCCGCGCCAGGAAGTGATCCTGCCGCGCAAGACCGTGCTCGAAATGCAGCGCCTCTTGTCCGACGCCGAAGGCGCCATCGAGATGCAGTTCGCGAACAACCAGGCCAAGTTCAGCTTCGGCGGCATGGAGTTCGTCACCAAGCTGGTCGAAGGCAAGTTCCCCGACTACAACCGCGTGATTCCCAAGAACCACAAGAACACCGTCACCCTGGGCCGCGCGCCGCTCTTGGCCAGTCTGCAGCGCACCGCAATCCTGACCAGCGAGAAGTTCAAGGGCGTGCGCCTGAACATCGAGCCGGGCACGCTGCGCATCGCATCGAACAACGCCGAGCAGGAAGAAGCCCAGGACGAACTCGACATCGACTACGGTGGCGACACGATCGAAATCGGCTTCAACGTGACCTACCTGATCGACGCGCTGTCGAACATGGACCAGGACATGGTCAAGCTGGATCTGGCCGACTCCAACAGTTCGGCCTTGTTAACCATCCCCGAGAACGCATCCTTCAAGTACGTCGTGATGCCGATGCGTATCTAGCAGACAGACCCCGAAGCGCCTTGCGCACACAGCCCGCGGCCCTCCGCGGGTTTGCGCTTTCAAGAGGCGGCGAATTGAGCTTTTGAGAGCCCGAAAAATCACGTGAATGCCGTGAGAGACAGAGGAATATCCGAATGAGTGCTGAAGAAAACAAGCCCGAAGTGCCGCACACCGAGCCCGTCTACACCCCCGAAGTCCAGGTCGTGCCGCCGGAGGACATCCCCGCGGACACCAGCTACGGTGAAGGCTCCATCACGATCCTCGAAGGGCTCGAGGCCGTGCGCAAGCGCCCCGGCATGTACATCGGCGATACCTCCGACGGCACCGGCCTGCACCATCTGGTGTTCGAAGTGGTCGACAACTCCATCGACGAAGCGCTGGCCGGCCACTGCGACGACATCGTCGTGACCATCCACACCGACAACTCGATCAGCGTCACCGACAACGGCCGTGGCATTCCCACCGGCGTGAAGATGGACGACAAGCACGAGCCCAAGCGCTCGGCCGCCGAAATCGCGCTGACCGAACTGCACGCCGGCGGCAAGTTCAACCAGAACAGCTACAAGGTGTCGGGCGGCCTGCACGGCGTGGGCGTGAGCTGCGTGAACGCGCTGAGCGTGATGCTGCGACTGGTGGTGCGCCGCGAAGGCAAGATCCATGAGCTCGAGTTCAGCCGCGGCTTCGTGCAGAACCGCCTGCTCGAGACGGTGGGCGGCGTCGAAGTCTCGCCCATGAAGATCATCGGCGACACCGACAAGCGCGGCACCGAGGTGCACTTCCTGCCCGACACCGAGATCTTCAAGGAGAACTCGGACTTCCACTACGAGATCCTCAGCAAGCGCCTGCGCGAACTGAGCTTCCTGAACAACGGCGTGCGCATCCGCCTGAAGGACGAGCGCACCGGCAAGGAGGACGACTTCTCCGGCGCCGGCGGCGTGCGCGGCTTCGTCGAGTTCATCAACAAGGGCAAGACCGTCCTGCACCCGAACTCGTTCTACGCCGAAGGCGAGCGCCCGGCCGACACCTACGGCGGCATTCCCGGCACGCACATCGGCGTCGAAGTGGCGATGCAGTGGAACAGCGGCTACAACGAGCAGGTTCTCTGCTTCACCAACAACATCCCGCAGCGCGACGGCGGCACCCACCTGACCGGCCTGCGCGCCGCGATGACCCGCGTCATCAACAAGTACATCGAAGAGAACGAGTTCGCCAAGAAGGCGAAGGTCGAAGTCACCGGCGACGACATGCGCGAAGGCCTGTGCTGCGTGCTGAGCGTGAAGGTGCCCGAGCCCAAGTTCTCGAGCCAGACCAAGGACAAGCTGGTGTCCAGCGAAGTGCGCGCGCCGGTGGAAGACATCGTCGGCAAGCTGCTGACCGATTACCTGCAGGAACGCCCGAACGACGCCAAGATCATCTGCGGCAAGATCGTCGAGGCCGCCCGTGCCCGCGAAGCCGCCCGCAAGGCCCGCGAAATGACGCGCCGCAAGGGCGTGCTCGACGGCATGGGCCTACCCGGCAAGCTGGCCGACTGCCAGGAGAAAGATCCGGCGCTTTGCGAGGTCTACCTGGTGGAGGGCGACTCCGCCGGCGGCTCCGCCAAGCAGGGCCGCGACCGGAAGTTCCAGGCCATCCTGCCGCTGCGCGGCAAGATCCTGAACGTCGAGAAGGCCCGCTACGAGAAGCTGCTCACCAGCAACGAAATTCTCACCATGATCACCGCGCTGGGCACCGGCATCGGCCGTGCCGGCGCGACCACCGCGGGCGGCGGCGCGGACGACTTCAACGTCGCCAAGCTGCGCTACCACCGCATCATCATCATGACCGACGCCGACGTCGACGGCGCCCACATCCGCACGCTGCTGCTGACCTTCTTCTACCGGCAGATGCCGGAGCTGGTCGAGCGCGGCCACATCTACATCGCGCAGCCGCCGCTGTACAAGGTCAAGGTCGGCAAGGAAGAGCAGTACCTGAAGGACGGCCCCGCGCTCGACGCCTTCCTGCTCAAGGTGGCGCTGAAGGACGCGCGCATCGAGACCGGCGGCGCCAGCTCGACCACGCTCAGCGGCGACACCCTGGCCGAACTGGCGCGCAAGCACCAGGTGGCCGAGGCCGTCATCGCGCGCCTGCGCAACTTCATGGACGCCGAGGCGCTGCGCGCCATCGCCGACGGCGTGGCGCTCGACCTCGACACCACGCCCGCCGCCGAGGCCTCGGCCGTGGCGCTGCAGGCCAAGCTGCGCGAGCTCAACACGACCGGCGTGCCGGCCGAGGTGAGCAGCGAGTTCGACGCCCGCACCGACAAGCCCCTGCTGCGCATCAGCCGCCGCCACCACGGCAACGTCAAGAGCAGCGTGCTCACACAAGATTTCGTGCACGGGGCCGACTACGCCGCGCTCGCCGAAGCCGCCAACACCTTCCGCGGCCTGCTGAGCCCCGAAGGCGCGCTGGTGAAGCGCGGCGAGGGCGAGCGCGCCAAGGAAGAAAAGGTCGACGACTTCCGCCAGGCCATGAAGTGGCTCATCGGCGAAGCCGAACGCGCCACCTCGCGCCAGCGCTACAAGGGCCTGGGCGAGATGAACCCCGAACAGCTTTGGGAAACCACCATGGACCCGAACGTGCGCCGCCTGCTCAGGGTGCAGATCGACGATGCGATCGAGGCCGACCGCGTGTTCACGATGCTGATGGGCGACGAAGTGGAGCCGCGCCGGGAGTTCATCGAGCAGAACGCGCTGCGGGCGGCGAATATCGACGTTTGATTCTGTTGTGTAAGCACGCTGCAGCGGCCAAGTCGCCAGCAGCGCGCATTGAACCCGCTCTCTCGCGTGAGAGCGGGTTCGGACGGACTACTTGCTGCAGGTTCCCGGCGTAGCGAGACCCAAAGCCGCCACCGCCTTCTTGCCCTCGGCCTCGGGCATCACTTCAAGGTTGGCGCCGCCCACGAAAGCGCCCATCTTGATGTATTGGCGCACGAAGTAGTTCTTGCCCGTCTCGAACATCAGCTTGAGCGTATTGGGCGAGAACTCGGATTCCGTCGCGATCTCGTGCTCCTTGCCGCCTGCGACCTCCGTGCGGAAGAACACATCGGGCGCCGACTCGCCGAGGCACTTTCCGTCGACCCAGATGTCCTTCTTGAGCGCCTTTCCGACAAAGCTGTCTCGATAGACATAGAGACCGGAATTACCCGCCGACGGTGGCGAGAATTTCTTGGCCTGCGCCGAGGCCTCCGCACTTTCCATCTTCACGGAAGCACAACCCGTGAACAGGACAGACATCAAGGCAATAACTGCGATTTTTCTCAAGATCCCTCCGATTGAGTAATTGAACTTGCTTCACGCCGAAGGCCGCCGAGGCCGATTCGGCCGACGCAATGTAACAGTCAATCACCCTTGTGAAACAAGAAGTGTCTGCCCGGCACCACTCACATCGGGATGAAGCTATGGGGATCCGAGAACTACCGCGCTCCACCGGAGCACCCAGCCTCAGTGCTGCAGGATCTTCGAAAGAAACTGCCGCGCGCGGTCGGACCGCCCCGCGGGGTTGCCGAAGAACTCCTCCTTCGCGCAGTCTTCGACGATGTGGCCGCGGTCCATGAAGATCACGCGATTCGCCACCTTGCGGGCGAAGCCCATCTCGTGGGTGACGCACATCATCGTCATGCCTTCGCGCGCAAGCTCGACCATCACGTCGAGCACCTCGTTGACCATCTCGGGGTCGAGCGCGGAGGTGGGCTCGTCGAACAGCATGGCGACGGGGTTCATCGCGAGCGCGCGGGCGATGGCCACGCGCTGCTGCTGGCCGCCGGAGAGCTGACTGGGAAACTTGTGCGCATGGGCGCGCATGCCCACGCGCTGCAGCAGCGCCATCGACGCGGTGCGGGCCTCGGAGGCGGAGCGCTTGAGCACCTTGACCTGCGCGATCGACAGGTTGTCCTCGATCGAGAGGTGCGGAAACAGCTCGAAGTGCTGGAACACCATGCCCACGCGGGCGCGCAGCTTGTTGAGATCGGTCTTCGGGTCGCCCACCGACACGCCGTCGACGCTGATGCTGCCGCGCTGGAAGGGCTCCAGCGCGTTGACGCACTTGATGAGGGTGGACTTGCCCGAGCCCGAAGGCCCGCAGACCACCACGACCTCGCCCTTGCGGACCTGGGTGGTGCAGTCGGTCAGCACCTGGAAGGCGCCATAACTCTTGTCGACGTGGCTGATTTCGATCATGTTGCGTCTTCCTCTTTTCTTCTCCGGTGCAGTCCGGTTCAGCGTGTCAGCAGCCGGTGCAGGGTGTTGGCGACAACGCGCGTGGCCTTGCGCAGTTCGTCCAGCGGCACGCGCTCGTCGGCGCGGTGCCCGTTGGCTTCGAGCAGCGATTCGGGGCCGGCGCCGTACATCACGGTGGGAATGCCGGCCTCGCTGTAGAGGCGCGCATCGGTGTACAGCGGCACGCCGATCGGCGTGACCGGCTTGCCCATGACTTCGCTGGCCTCGCGGCACACCAGCGCGGCGAACTCGTCGGCGCCAGGCGCTGGCGCGAAAGGGCGGGCCAGCAGGATCTGGCGGATTTCCACCGAGATGCCGGGCAGCGGGCGGCAGGCCGACTCGATCACCTCGCGCAGTTCGGCCTCGACGGCTTCGGGCGATTCCTCGGGCACGATGCGCCGGTCGATGCGCAGGCTCAGCACGTCGGACACCACGTTGGTGTTGATGCCGCCGTCGATCAGGCCCACCACCATCGTGGGATGGGTGATGCCCGGCGTGCGCGAGGGGCGGCCGGCGAGGCTGTCGCGGTAGCGGTAGAGCGCGGGCAGCAGGGTGGCCGCGGCCTCGATCGCGTCGTGGCCGGTGTCGGGCCGCGCGGCATGCGCCGAGGTGCCGCGCACGACGACTTCGAGGTGCAGGCAGCCGTTGTGCGCCACGACGACATGGTGCGAGAAGGCGGCGGAGAGCACGAAGTCGGGCCGGCTCAGGCCCTTGGAGAGGATCCATTCGGGCCCCGTCATGCCGCCGGTTTCCTCGTCGTAGGTCAGGTGCAGCTCGACGCTGCCGGCCAGCGGCGTGCCCGAGGCCGCGAGCTGCTTGAGTGCGCGCATCGCGAAGGCGTAGGTGGTGAAGTCCGACTTCGACACGGCGGCGCCGCGCCCATAGAGCCAGCCGTCGCGCACCTCGCCGCCGTAGGGATCGACGCTCCAGCCCGCGCCGGGCGGGACCACGTCGCCGTGCGCGTTCAGCGCCACCACCGGGCCGTCGCCGAAGCGTTCGCGCACGATCAGGTTGGTCACGCTGCGCATGCCGTGCGCGGCCGCGAATTCGGCGGGTACTTCGTGGCGCTCCACCGTGAAGCCCATCGCCTCGAGCAGGCGGGCGGTGAGCTCGGCGTGCGGGGCGCAATCGCCGGGCGGGTTGTCGGAAGGGCATCGCACCAGCTCGGCGAGGGTGCGGACCTGTTCGTCGAAGTGCGCGTCGATGAAATCGCGCAGCGTGTCGCGCGGGGAGGTGGTATCGGTCATGGCGATCAGAGAAAGCGGTCGATGAGGAAGGGGCTGATGTCGATGTCGGTGCGGCCGCGCACGATGAGGTCGGTGACCAGCCGCGCGGTGATGGGAGCGAGCGTGTAGCCGTTGGAAGTGACGGCGTTGTAGAAGCCGGGGCGGCCCGGCACTTCGCCGAGGATGGGCGCGCCGTCGATGTTCACGTTCATGCCGGCCCAGCAGCGCACCATGTGCAGCCCGCGCACGGCCGGCAGCACATGGCCGGCCACCCAGAGATTGCCTTCGATGCTCTCGCGCTCGGCGCGGTTGAGGCGCATGCCTTCGTTGAAGGCGGCCGTCCAGCCGCCGCCGACGATGAGGCCGCCGCTGGCGGCCTGCTTGAGGCTCAGGTGCCGATCGGCATGCGCGACGAGGTGGTTGACCAGCGGCGGCGCAGGCTCCGTCACGATCATCTGCAGCGGCGCGCCCTTGACGGGGATGTTCACGCCCAGCATGCGGCCGACCGCACTCGACCACGCGCCGCTCGCATTCACGACGCGCCCTGCGTGGATGCTGCCGCGCGATGTGCGCACGACGAAGCCGCCGCCTTCGCCCGGCAGCGCTTCGATGGACTGCACGTCGCAGCCGCGCAGCATGCGCGCGCCTTGCTGCTGGGCACGCCGCGCGACCGCGTAGGTGGCGCGCAGCGGATTGATCTTGCCTTCCATGGGGCAGAGCTCGGCGCCCAGCAGCTGCCCGGACAGCGCGGGCGAAAGGCGCCGCAGCTCGGCGCCGTCGATCACCTGCGCATCGATGCCGTGGCTGCGCTCCAGCGCGGCCTTGGCTTCTAGAAAACGCATGCCGGCTTCGCTGTCGGCCACCATGAGGCCGCCGGTGATCTTGATTTCGAGGTCTTCGCCGCAGTCGGCCTCGATCTCCTGCCACAGGCGCACCGACATCGGCCCGAGCGGCAGCGTGGCCGCGGCCGGACCGCCGCCTTCCTGCGCCTTGGCGCCGAAGTCGAATGAGAGAAGCTGCACGTGCAGGCTGCCGGCGTTGGCGCCCGAGGCCTGCAGGTTGATGTCGTCGCGGTCGGCCACCGTCACGTCCTGGCCGGCCTTCGACAGGTAGTAGCCGAGGCAGGAGCCGAGCACGCCGGCGCCGATCACCAGCACGTCGGTGCGCAGCGTGGTCTCGAACGGCGCCTGTTCCACCGGCCGCGCGAGATTGGGCGTGATGGCGGGCTTGTGGCCGCCCCACTCGGGTTTCTCGAAGCCGAGCGCGCCGGCCGGCACCGGCTTGGCGGGCGGGCGCGGGGCGAAGTACTGCTCGACCTGCGGCTGCCGGCCGGTCATCTCGGTCAGCAGCCGGCCGGCGGTGACGGCGCAGTAGCGCGCCTGGCAGCGGCCCATGCCGAGGCGGGTGTTGCGCTTGAGCGCGGCCAGCGTGTCGCTGCCGGCGCGGATCTGCTCGCGCACGGAGCCGAAGGTGATTTCCTCGCAGCGGCACAGCAGTGTTTCGTCGGGCACCACCGAGAGGTTGACGGGCGGCGGTGCATAGATCGACCACAGCGCCTGCTGGAAGCATTCGGCACGGTGCAGTTTTTCCGTCGCCTCGCCGGGCTCGGGAGCCTGCAGGCCGAGGTTGCGCGCCACGGCGGTGCCGGCCAGCGTGCCGCGCGCGAGCGCGACGCGGGAGCCGCCGAGGTCGGCACCATCGCCCACCACGTACACGCCGGGCAGGCTGGTGGCGCCGTCTTCCTGCGTGACGGTTGCGAGGTAGCCCAGATGGCGGGGCGCGAGGCGGTGCTCGCAGCCGAGCATGCGCGCGAGTTCGGTGGAGGGGATGAAGCCGTAGCCGAGGCAGAGCGTGTCGGCTTCGAGGCGGCGTGCCGTCGTGGGCATGGCCTGGCCCCGGGCGTCGATCTGCGCTACTTGCACCGCGTGCAATCCGGTGGAGCCTTCGGCGGAAACGACGGCGTGTTCCCACAGCACAGGCACCTTGTGGGCGCGCAGTTTTCGCAGGTAGCGCCAGCCGTCGAGCAGCAAGTCGGGGGCCGTGCGCGCCGCGGCCAGCAGATGGCGCCATTGCTTCGGCGAAGGGCGCGGGGCCGATTCCAATACCGCGACGACTTCGGCGCCGCCGGCAAGGAACTCGGCAGCGAGCTGCAGGTTGAGCGGTCCGTTGCCGGCGATCACCACACGGCGGCCGGGCGCCACGCGGTATGCGCGTGCGAGCGTCTGGCCGGCGCCGGTGGTCATCACGCCGGGGAGGGTCCAGCCGGGGAAGGGCACGGGGCGCTCGTAGGCGCCAGGGGCGATGACGAGTTGCCGGCAGTTGATGGCACAAGCTCGTCCGTCGATGAGCGCGGCGACTTCGCGTGGAGAGAAGGCTGCCCAGACCTGTGCGCCCTGGGCAATGGCGACACCGGCGGCGCGGACTTCGTGCTCGAGCGCGAGGCCTTGAGCGAACTGGCGGTCGGCCGGGGAGGGCGCCGAGTGCGAAGGCGCGAGCGGCTTGTAGAACTGGCCGCCGGACTGCGGGCGCTCGTCGAGCACCAGCACGCCCGCACCGGCGCGGCGTGCGGCGAGCGCGGCCGAAAGGCCGGCCGGGCCCGCGCCGACGACGAGCACGTCGACCTGCCGGCGCTCGGGTTCGGCGCCGGCCTGGGGGGTGAGCGGCTGCAGCGGGTCGTCGGGCGTGCCGGCGGGTTGTGCCGAACGCACCTGCTGGCCATCGGCCACCTTCGTGAGGCAGGCACGCTGGCTGGATTGCCCGTCGACGGTGACCAGGCAGTCGAAGCATGCGCCCATGCCGCAATAAAGACCCCGGCGCTCGCCGCCGCGGGTGTGGCGCATCGCCTTGATGCCGCCAGCCGCCAGCGCCGCCGCGATGGTTTCACCCTCCAGGCCCTCGACGGGCTGACCGTCGTACCAGAAGCGCACGGGGCGCCCGGCCGGGGTAATGGAAGGGTGGGTCAGTCTGGCGCTCATGGTCAGTGCGAAGGAAGAACGTCAACTTACGGTTGACGCGCCAGATTGTATACGTATACTCAACGTATACATATACCGAATCGCCCGAATTTTTCCCAAGGACTGCCCATGACAGCGTTCCGCGGCACCTATACGGTGCTCATCACCCCCATGACCGCCGACGGCAAGCACGTGGACGTGCCTGCGCTCAAGAAGCTGGTCAACTGGCAAATCGAGGAAGGCATCCACGGGCTGATCCCCCTGGGGAGCACCGGTGAGTTCCTCTCGCTGACGCCCGACGAGCGCCAGCTGGTGATCGAAACCTGCGTGAGCACCGCTGCAAAACGCGTGCCGGTCTTGATCGGCACCGGCGCGGAGTGGACCGACGAGTGCGTGCGGCTGAGCCGCGAGGCCGAGAACATGGGCGCCGACGGCGTCATGATCATTCCGCCCTTCTACAGCACGCCCACCGACGACGAGCTGTTCGAGCACTACCGCAAGGTGGGCGAGGCGATCGGCATTCCGATCATGGTCTACAACAACCCGGCCACCGCCAACGTCGACCTCAAGCCCGAACTGGTGGCGCGCCTCTCGCGCATCGACAACTGCAAGTACATCAAGGAGTCGACGCTCGAGGTCACCCGCGTGCGCGACATCATCGAGCTGTGCGGCGACCGCATGACCGTGTTCGCCGGCATCCTGGGCTACGAGTCGTTCTGGCTCGGCGCGCAAGGCTGGGTGGCCGTGTGCTCCAACCTCATTCCGAAGATGTCGGCGCGCCTGTTCGAGCTGGTGGCCGACGAGCGCGACATGCCCGCCGCGCTCGCGCTCTACAGGAAGATGCTGCCGATCGTGCGCTGGGTCGGCGGCCACCGCTATGTCGCGGCCTCCAAGGACGGCCTGTCGATGATGGGCCTGCCCGTCGGCAAGCCCCGCGCCCCGCGCCTGCCGCTGCCCGATGCCGACGCCGCCGACCTGCGCCGCGAGCTCGCGCGCCTCGAACTGCTGGACTCGATCCGCGCCTGAAGCGGCCGCCGGCACCTCGTTCTCCTTTTCCCCACCTCGTCGCCTCGATCCCTTCCTCAAGGACCACACCATGAAACTGCTCCCCGCTCTCGCGTCGGCAACGGCACTCTTCATCTCCTGCGCTGGCGCCGCGAACGCGCAGCAGGCCTGCAAGTCGCCCGTGCCCGACTCGGCCCTCGTCAAGAAGGGCACGCTGACCATGTCGGTGAACCCGACGCTGCCGCCGATGCAGTTCGTCGACCAGACCGGCGCGCTCAAGGGCATGCGCGTGGAGCTGGGCGAGCAGATCGCCAAGCGCCTGTGCCTCACGCCCGAGTACGTGCGCATCGAGTTCTCGGCCATGATCCCCGGCCTGCAGGCCGGCCGCTGGGACGTCATCAACACCGGCATCTTCTTCACCGACGAGCGCGCCAAGCTCATGCAGATGCTGGTCTACGAAGACCAGGCCATCAGCATCAGCGCCGCCAAGGGCAACCCGCTGAAGATCACGAAGCCCGAGGACCTCTCGGGCAAGAGCATCGGCGTGGAGCTCGGCGGCTTCGAGGAGCGCAAGGCGCGCGAGCTCGACAAGCAGCTCACCGACAAGGGCATGAAGGGCATGACCATCCGCACCTTCGAGAACTTCGCGATGGCCTTCCAGGCGCTGCGCGCAGGCCAGGTGGAAGTGGCGCTGTCCATCGACTCGACCGGCGCCGAATACCAGAAGCGCGGCGACTTCGAGCGCGTGCTGCACGGTCTGTTCCCCACGCCGGTCGCACTGGCCGCGCGCAACAAGGACCTGGCCGCCGCGATGGCCAAGGTCATGAACGACATGAAGGCCGATGGCAGCTTCCAGAAGCTGTTCGACCAGTACGGCGTGAAGGCCGCCGACGGCGCCGTGACGGTCAAGGGCCCGGCGAGCTGAGGGCGTGCCGCCGTCCGCATCACCATAGAGCAAGCAAGCGAAGGAAACTTCCATGGGACAAGGCTGGAGCTGGTCGGGCTTCTTCGACTACCTGTTCAATCCGTACATCCTCAGCGGCGCGGTGACCACGCTGTGGCTCACGCTCGCGGCGATCGCGGGCGGGCTGGTGGTGGGCTGCGCGCTGGCCCTGGCCCGCCTGTCCAGCCACCGCTGGCTGTCGGCGCCGGCGCACTTCTACATCTGGGTGTTCCGCGGCACGCCGCTGCTGGTGCAGCTCATCATCATCTTCACGGGGCTGCCGCAGCTGGGGCTGAAGCTCTCGGTGATCGAGTCGGCGCTGCTGGGCCTGATCCTCAACGAGGCGGCCTACCTCGCCGAGATCGTGCGCGGCGGCATCCAGTCGATCTCCGCCGGGCAGACCAACGCCGCGCGCGCCGTGGGCTTCAGCAGCGCGCAGACCATGCGCTACATCGTGCTGCCGCAGGCCATGCGCCTGATCGTGCCGACGCTGGGCAACAGCATCAACGGCCTGCTCAAGACCACATCGATCACCTCGGTGATCTCGATGGAGGAGCTGCTGCGCCGCACCCAGGTGCTGATCCAGGAGAAGTTCATGGTGCTCGAGCTCTTCATCGTCGCCGCCATCTACTACCTGCTCATGACCACCGCCTGGGACTTCATCCAGCGCCGCATCGAGCGCCACTACGGCCGCGCCTACGGCAATGCCGCTGCGGCGCCGGTGGTGCCTGCGGAGCCCGCGCTCGAGCAGCGCTAAAGAGGACGAAAGCCCAATGAGCACCTACGACCTGATCCTGCGCAACGCAGACATCGCCACCGCCGGCGACCGCTACACCGCCGACATCGGCGTGCGCGACGGGCGCATCTGCGCCATCGCGCAGGGGCTCGACGCCGGCGCCGCGCGCGAGATCGACGCGCGCGGCCGGCTGGTCACGCCCGGCGGCGTCGACGGCCACTGCCACTTCGACCAGCCCACCAGCGACGGCTCGCGCTTCGCCGACGACTTCCTCTCAGGCACCCGCTCGGCCGCATGCGGCGGCACCACCACCGTGCTGCCCTTCGCCGCGCAGCAGAAGGGCCGCAGCGTGCAGGAGGCCGTCGACGACTACCACCGCCGCGCCGAGGGCAAGGCGGTGATCGACTACGCCTTCCACCTGATCGTGGCCGACGCCACGCGCGACGTGACGCAGCGCGAGCTGCCCGCCTTGATCGAGAAGGGCTACACCTCCTTCAAGATCTACATGACCTACGACGACCTGAAGCTGGACGACCGCCAGATCATCGAGGTGCTGGCCACCGCCCGCCGACACGGCGCGATGACGATGATCCACGCCGAGAACAGCGACTGCATCGCCTGGCTCACCGAGCAGCTGCTCGACGCAGGCCTCACCGCGCCGCGCTACCACTCCAGCTCGCGGCCGATGGCGGTGGAGCGCGAGGCCACGCACCGCGCCATCGCGCTGGCGGAACTGGTCGACACGCCCATCCTGATCGTCCACGTCTCGGGCCGCGAGGCCGTCGAGCAGATCCACTGGGCGCGCGGACGCGGGCTGCCCATCCACGCCGAGACCTGCCCGCAATACCTGTTCCTGAGCGCCGAGGACCTGGGCATCGACCCCGACGACCCGATGCACGGCGCGCGCTGCATCTGCAGCCCGCCGCCGCGCGACAAGGCGAACCAGCAGTTCATCTGGAACGGGCTGTCGAGCGGGCTCTTCACCATCGTCTCTTCCGACCATGCGCCCTTCAACATGAACGGCAGCGACGGCAAGCGCGTGGCCGGCGACAACGCCTCCTTCGACCGCATCCCCAACGGCATCCCAGGCGTGGAAACGCGCCTGCCGCTGCTCATGAGCGAAGGCGTGCTCAAGGGGCGCATCGACATCCACCGCTTCGTCGAGCTCACCGCCACGAACCCGGCGCGCCTGTACGGCCTGTACCCGCGCAAGGGCACCATCGCCGTGGGCAGCGACGCCGACTTCGTGGTGTGGGACATGTTCCCCGAGGGCCAGGGGAAGCTGCTGTCCAACGACATGCTCCACCACGACGCCGACTACACCCCCTACGAGGGCATGCGGCTGCGCGCCTGGCCCGGCCTGACCGTCTCGCGCGGGCGCGTCGTGTGGCAGGACGGCGTGTTCCAGGCCGAGCCCGGCTCCGGCCAGTTCCTTCCGTGCCTGCGGCCGCGCGCGCCCAACGACGGCAATCCGCTGGACAAATGGCTCTGAAAGAATGGCCCTGAGCGCGCCCGGCCGGCCCTGCTAAGCTCACCCGCCCTCGCGGCTTTCGCCCATCCCCGCATGCCCAGCCTTCCCAGCCCCACGCAGCCCGCCACCATCACGATCGCCCCCCTGGAGGTGCGCTCCGCCAGCCTGGCCGAACAGGCCTACGACCGGCTGCGCACCCTCATCCTCGATCGCCAGATATCGGCCGGCAGCCCGCTGCAGGAGGCACGGCTGGCGGAAGACCTGCGCATCTCGCGCACGCCCATGCGCGAAGCGCTGGTGCGGCTGGCGGGCGAGGGGCTGCTGGTGCGGCGCGATGCGCGCTCCTACGCCGTGCGCGCGCTAGGCACCAAGGAATACTTCGACTGCATGCGCGCGCGCGAGGTCATCGAGTGCGAGGCCATCGCACTGGCGGTGGGCAAGATCACCGACGCGGAGATCGACGCGCTGGAGGCCGACATCGCGACGCTGGGCGGCGGCGAGCACAGCGAGACCGAGCACTGGCACTTCGACGACCGCTTCCACCTGCTGATCGCCAGGGCCAGCGGCAACGTCGTGTTCCCGCGGCTGGTGGAGGAGCTTCGCGTCAACGCACGGCTCTTCCGCCTGCACAGCCCGCTGCACAGGCATTCGGAGAACCACGACGAGCACGGCGAGATCATCCGCGCGCTGCGCGCACGAGACGCCGAACGCGCGCGCGTGGCCATGCGCGATCACCTGCGCAGCCTGCAGGAAGACGTGAAGCGCGCGCTGATCGAGTGATCGGCAGGCGGGCGGCTCAGGCCGCGCGCCGCTCCTGTGTTCCTGATCTCGGCGCCTCGCTTCGCGCCAGCCACAGCCCGCTCGCGATGATCAGCGCGCCGCCGCCCAGCGTCCATGCATCGGGCGCGGCGTTCCAGAACAGCCAGTCGATCAGGAGCCCCCAGGCCAGGGCGCTGTATTCGAATGGAGCGATGGCGGCGGCCTGCCCATGGCGGAACGCCTCTGCAATGGCGAGCTGGCCCAGGAAGCCGCTCAGGGCCAGGCCCGCGAGCACCCAGGTGTGCTGCGGCTGGATCGGCACCCATTGCGGCGCCGACAGCAGGCTGCCGCCCAACGCCATGCCGGCGGTGGTCCAGAAGACCAGCGCGGCGCTCGGCTCGGTGCGGCTGATGAGCCGGCCCAGCATGTTCGACAGCGCATAGCAGACCGCCGCCACCAGGATCGCGAGCGCGCCCGGCGCGAGAAAGGCGTCCTGCTCGGGCCGCAGCGCGATCACGACGCCCGCGAAGCCCAGCCCGATGGCGACCCAGTGCCGCGGCAGGATCGATTCGCCCAGCATCGGCACCGCGATGAGCACCATCAGCAGCGGCGCGATGAAGGTGAGCGTGTAGGCTTCGGCCAGCCCCAGCGTCTTCAGGCCGTGCACGAAGAGCACGAGCATCGCCATGTTGAGCGTGGCGCGCAGCAGGTGCAGCCGCCAGCGCAGCCGGCGGTTGAAGACGCCGCCCGCCTCGCGCC
Source organism: Variovorax sp. CAN15 (assembly GCF_030462475.1). Lineage (GTDB taxonomy): Bacteria > Pseudomonadota > Gammaproteobacteria > Burkholderiales > Burkholderiaceae_C > Variovorax. The sequence goes on along the minus strand of NZ_JASMRZ010000003.1, from coordinate 174,103 downwards.
GCCAGGCGATGTACAGGCACACCAGAGGCAGGGCGGTCAGGCCGCGCAGCGCCGTCACCTGCAGCGGCGGGTAGTGGCCGGCCAGGGTCTTGAGCATGGCGTCCATGCAGGCGAAGAAGGCGCAGGCCAACAGCATCGCGGCGATGCCGCGCAGGGTTCCGGTCGGTTGCATCGGTGGGTCGTCGCGCGGCGGCGGCCGGGACGGGGCTTGTTGTTCTGGAGCGCCGAGCATATGGCGCCGCGAACATCCCTGCCGCCGCGCGGCGACACGCCCCACGGGTGCGGAACACGCTCACGCTCGTCGAAGCGCTGCGCACGGCAGCGCCATCGACAGGCGAGGCCACCTCAGGTCGGATCACGTCGCGTCGGTGCCGTTGCCCGCACGGTTGCCGGTACGGGCGCAGCCGGGGCTGAACTGCCTTTCCAGCACGCGCTGCATCTGCCGCGTCAGCCGGGCGATCCCGCCGGTGCCGCTCGCCGCGCGCCCGATCAGCGCGCCGGCGTGCACCGTTGTAGGCGTTCGCCGTGCGACCGTCGCCGAAGGCGCCGTGAAGCCGCCGATCAGGGTTTTCCTGAGCCGAGCCGCCGAAACCGGGTGACGGCCATGTCACATGGCCGTCATCAGCTATGAAAACAATAGCATTCAGTTCCGATCCGCGGATCGTTCCTCGTAAACGCTATATCTAGCCCGACTCTTGCTAAGCAAAATCCCCGACGGATTTCACGTCACGCAAGATCGAGGACCACACAGCAATGAACCCTAAGCGTCTCCGCCGGCCATTGGCCGCGCTGGTATTGGGCGGCACAGCAGCATTCCTCGGGGCCATGGGCACGGCCCACGCGTTCACCAACCCGCCCATCCAGATGGCGCAGGGCATCGAATACATGTGCGGCGGCGCCGCCAGGGACGAGGCCGCGTTCATGGAAATGGTCTCGCCGCGCTGGGCAGCCACCATCGAGCTGGGCATCAGCGATGGCAAGGGGGCGCTGCAGCCGGGCTTTCCGGCCAAGGCCTCGGTGGAAATCCGCCAGAAATACACCGGCCAGCCGGTGATGAGCGTGGAATCGAAGAGCCCCTACATGCTCGCGCGCCTGAATCCGGGCGCCTACGACGTGAACGTGACGCTCGGAGGCCTCACGCTGACGCAGACGATGGTCGTGATCGCGGGCGTGCCGGCGCGCGCCTCCTTCGCGTGGCCGTCGAACTTCGACATGGCCTCGGTGATGCCGCCGCAGGCGCAGACGCTCGCGCAGTCCTCCGCCAGCGTCCGCTGAGCCCGGCCCGCCGCGGCGGGCATCAGGTCAGACTTTCCTAAGCCGTGCGCCGCACAGTGGCTTCGTGGCCTCTTGCCACGACGAAAAAGCAAAGAAAGGACCTGAGCATGAACTCCCGTTTCCCATCCTCGCTGCGCGTGATGCGGCCGCTGGCGGCTGCGATGTTCTGCGGCGCCGTCCTGTTCGGTGCGTTCACGCCGGCACAGGCCGCGGTGAACCCGCCGATCTACATGTCGCACGGCGTCGAATACATGAGCGGCGGCATCGGCAGCGACGAGGCCAAGCTGATGGAGACCGTGTCCCCGCGCTGGCCCGCCACCTTCGAATTCGCGATCAAGGACCACAAGGGCGCCGATTTCGCCGCCAACGTCCGCGTGACGGTGCGCGACGGCAGCGGCACCGCGCTGCTGGACAACGTGGTGTCGGGCGGCCCCTTCATGGTGGCGCGGCTGGACCCGGGCAACTACGTGGTCGAGGCGCGCATCGGCAGCCAGGTGCTCAAGCAGGACCTGCACGTGCTCCAGGGTGCGCCGGCCAAGGCGACCTTCGTCTGGCCCGCCGGCACCGACATGGCTTCAGCCGGCACGCGCACGGTGCAGTAGCGCCGCGCAAGTGAGCACCGGCGCGCATCCGGCCGGCGCACAATCCGAGGATTGGGCCATGCCTCAAGGCTTGCTATCCGGGCGCTGTACGCTATAGAAAAAATAGCGACCCAGGCGCCTCGCGGTATCTTGAATGCACGGCATGCGCCTTGCAGATGGCCTGTCCCGGGCAGTGCCCGACCCCATTGCCCCGATGCCGATCCGTCCCCTGAGCGCCCTGACCGCGCTGTTGCACGTCTATATCGCGCTGCGCCTGCTGCCCGCGCTGGCCGTGCTCACGCCCGCGTGGCCGTTGGCGCTCGCCGCGCTGGTGGTGTCTGCGGCGACCATCCCGCTGCCCTTCGTGTCGCGCCGCGGTACTCGCGAGGGCGCTGGAAACGGCACCGTGCTCAAGTGGACCGGCCTGATCAGCATGGGCTGGTTCTCCTCGATGTTCGTGCTCACGCTGGTGCGCGACGCCGGCCTGCTGCTGGCCTGGCTCGCGGGGGCCGTCGGCGGCGTCCAGGTGCAGTGGAGCACCCTGCTGCCATGGAGCGCGCTGGCGGTGCTGGCGATGGCCACGGCCACCTCGGTCGTCGGCTTCCTGAACGCGCGCCGCACGGCCGGCGTGAAGCGGGTGGAAGTGCCGATCCGCGGCCTGCCGCAGGCGCTCGAAGGCTTCACCATCGCGCAGCTCAGCGACATCCACGTGGGGCCGACGATCCGCAACAGCTACATCCAGCGCATCGTCGACGCGGTGAACCGCCTGGGCGCGGACGCCATCGCGATCACCGGCGACCTGGTCGACGGCAGCGTGCCCGAGCTGCGCGAGCACATCGCGCCGCTGGCCGGGCTGCGCGCGCGGCACGGCACCTTCGTGGTCACGGGCAACCACGAGTACTACGCGGGCGCGCATGCCTGGATCGACGAGCTGCGCCGACTGGGCCTGAAGGTGCTGCTCAACGAGCACGTGGTGCTGCAGACGCGCAACGTGCGCGGCGCGCAGACCGACGAGGAGCTTTTCGAAAGCGCGCTGGTTCTGGCCGGCGTGACCGACTTCACCGCCGGGCACTTCGACGCGGCGCACGCCAGCGACCCGCACCTGGCGCTGCACGACGCGCCGCCGCTGGTGCACACGCGCGTGCTGCTCGCGCACCAGCCGCGCAGCGCGCCCCTGGCGGCCGCGGCCGGCTACCAGCTGCAGCTGTCGGGCCATACGCACGGTGGCCAGTTCTTTCCTTGGAACCTGTTCGTGCCGATGCAGCAGCCCTTCACGGCCGGCCTGCACCGGCTGCAAGACATGTGGGTCTACGTGAGCCGGGGCACCGGCTACTGGGGCCCGCCCAAGCGCTTCGGCGCACCTTCCGAGATCACGCTGCTGACGCTGGTGCCGGCGAAGGCCTGAGGCTCAGGATTCCTCGAGCCCCGAGAGCCGGCGCGCGTTGGAAGTGGCGGCGGCATGGATCGGCGTCAGGCCCTGGCGCGCGATGCGTGCCGCGATCCCCGGCAGCTCGCTCGCCGCATCGACCGTATCCGCGGCCGATTGAACAAAGGCATCGCCATGCGCGGCCGCCTGCGCGGGTGTGACGCTGCCCGCCAGCGAGAAGAAGGCCGTCGTGCTCTGCAGCCATTGCTGCAGCACCCGGTTGGCGAGGGAGAAATGGCTGCTGTGCCATTGCCTGGCCATCGCGATGCCCGATTCGCTCGCGGCATCGAGCTTTTCCTGTCCCATGAGCTGGAACTCGGCAAGGTCGTCCGCGCTGGGCGCGAGCCCCGCGCGGGCCATGCGCTCGGTGCGCATGCCGATCACGAGGCCGGACGACAGCAGCATTTCGTGGGTCTTGAGCGCCAGGTCGAACCACTGCTGCATGAGCGGGCCCGGGAGACGGGCGACTGAACTGGAGGACGACATGTAGGAGGCCGCGACTGAACGCGTGAAAGGGGGTCGGGCCACTATAGGTGGTGGCCGGCGACAGGAGTTGGTGCACAAGCCAAACAGATCTGCATTTTTGTTGATCAAGTTCCGCTTTCCGATGTGGAAATTACGTGCCGGCCGAAAGCCTCTTCGGCTGCCGGGCCCGTCACTTCCCACGCTCGCGGCCCTTCCGAGGTGTGTGCACACCCAGCCGCCTGGCCCGCGCCTCGGTGAACAGATAGGCCAGCGCGGCCACCGCCAGCGGCAGCAGGTAGTAAAGCCCCCTGTACGCCAGCAGCGCGCCGAGCAGTTGTGCCTGCGGCACCTCGTGCGAGAGCAGCGCCACGAACACTGCCTCCAGGACGCCGAGCCCCGCCGGCACGTGCGTGAGAACGCCGGCCACCGCCGCCGCCAGCAGCACCGCGAGCACCTGCGCATAGGCGACCTGCCCCTGCAGCAGGAACCAGATCACGCCGCCGATCAGCGACCAGTTGGCGCACGACATCGCGAGCTGCAGCACCGCCATCGCGAACCCCGGCACCTTGAGCCCGAATCCGCGTACGCGCCACACATGCCCGCGCGCCACGGCGCACAGCACCAGATAGGCCAGCGCGACCACGAGCAGCACCGCGCCGAGGATGCGCAGGCCCTCGCTGCCGATCTTCCATTCGGGCGGCAGCGTCATCGGCCAGAAGCAGAAGACCGTGCCAGCCACCACCAGGTAACCCAGCCAGTTCGTCAGCATGCTGAAGCCAAGCACGCGCGTGATGGTGTCGTTGGAAAGCCCCAGCCGCGAATAGAGCCGGTAGCGGAACGCCACGCCGCCCACCAGAGAGCCCAGGTTGAGATTGAAGGCGTAGCTGATGAAGGTCACGCCCATCACCGTGGGCGTGCCCAGCCTGTGCCGCGTGAGGCGACGGCCCAGCAGGTCGTAGGTGCTGTAGAGGGCGAAGCTGCAGGCCGCCAGCGCGGCGGCCGCGAGCAGGGAAGTGGCTGGCAGCGCGCGGATCGCGTCGAACACGTCCTCCCAGTCGATCGCGAGCGCCTGCCGCACGAGCAGCCATGCGATCAGTGCGAAGAAGCCCCACACCGCCGCGCGGCGGGCCCAGGGCCGCCAGTTGTGGCGCGAGAGGGCGATGGTGCTCATCGAAGCACGGCTTCCGTCGCGGCTCAGGCCGCTTCCGTCTGCGTGGCGCCGCCCGTGGGATCGCTGCGCCCGGTATCGCGCCGGCTCGCGAGGTCGGTGGCCTCGGCCGGCGTCAGGCGCGGCACGTGGCGCGGCAGCCGGCCCAGCAGGGCCGGATACCAGCGCAGGATGTGGAAGACGAAGAAGCTGCGCACCAGCCTCCAGCCGCTCCATTCGCTGGCGAGGTCGGCCGCCTCCACCTGCTTGCAGCTGTACTGCATCAGCTTTTCAAGGCGCTCGGCCAGCACCGTGTTGAAGGCTTCGTCGCGCACGACCACGTTGGCCTCGAGGTTGAGCGAGAGGCTCAGCGGATCGAGGTTGCTCGAGCCCACGGTGCTCCACTTGCCGTCCATCAGCGCGACCTTGCCGTGCAGCGGGCGTTCGCAGTACTCGTAGATGCGCACGCCCGCGTGCAGCAGGTGGTGGTAGAGCATGCTCGCGGCAGTCTTCACGATCGGCATGTCGGGCTCGCCCTGCAGGATGAGCCGCACGTCCACGCCGCGCCGCGCCGCGCGCCGCAGTTCCTTGATGAGCCGGTAGCCCGGAAAGAAATACGCGTTGGCGATCACGATGCGCTCGCGCGCCGCGCGAATCGCGGCGCGGTATTGCCGCTCTATGTCGTTGGTGTGGCGCCGGTTGTCGCGCGTGACGAACATCGCGTCGGCCGTGCCGGCGGACTGCGCATGCCTCGCGTCGGGCAACTGGCGCAGCCTGCGGCGGAACCAGCCCGCCCCCTTGCCGCCCAGGGCGATGGCTCGCAGCACGAACTGGTGGATCTCGCCCACGATGGGCCCTTCGAGCTCCACCGCGTAGTCCTGCTTGGCCATCGGGCCATAGTCGAGCAGATGGTCGGCCGAATAGTTGATACCGCCGACGAAGGCGCGCTCGCCGTCGATCACCACGATCTTGCGGTGCATGCGGCGGAACACGTTGAGCCGCTGGCCCATGAAGCGGCGGCCCGGATCGAACACCCGCACCTTCACGCCGGCCGAGGTCAGGCCCTCGATGAATTCGCGCGAGAGGTCGGGCGAGCCGAAGCCGTCGATCATCAGGTCGACCTTCACGCCGCGCAGCGCCGCCTCGAGCATGGCGGCATGCAGCTGCAGGCCGACCTTGTCCTCGAACAGGATGAAGGTCTCGACGATCGCCTCGCGCCGCGCCCGGCGGATGGCCTTGAACACGCGCGGAAAGAACTCCTCGCCGTTCTCCAGCAGGCCGATGCGGTTGCCGGCGATCCAGTGGTTGTCGTTGCTGTTGTTGTTCACGGCTGGCTTGCTCACAGGTCGATGTCCGCCACCAGCGGCGCGTGGTCCGACAGATGCGACCACGGCCTGCGCGGCAGCACCACAGGGGCATGGGCGCCGGCGTTGCGCACGTAGATGCGGTCCAGCGAGAGCACCGGAAAGCGCGCCGGAAAGGTCCGGGCCGCGCGGCCGGTGGCGTGCACGAAAACCTCGCGCAGCGACGCGCCCCTTTCCAGGACGTCGTGCGCGCGGCCGCGCCAGTCGTTGAAGTCGCCCGCCACGATCAGCGGTGCCTCGGCGGGCACCTCGTCGCGCACGATGTGGCACAGCAACTCCAGCTGCTGCTGCCGGTGCGCCTCGGCCAACCCCAGATGGGTACAGATCACGTGCACGTCGACCGCGCGGCCCGGCAGCCGCAGCACGCAATGCAGCAGGCCGCGCTTCTCGGGACCGCTGACGGACACGTCGTGGTTGCGGAAATGCACGATCGGGAACTTCGAGAGTACCGCGTTGCCGTGATGCCCCTTGGGATACACCGCGTTGCGGCCGTAGGCGAACTGCGGCCACATGGTGTCGGCCAGGAATTCGTAGTGCGGCGCTTCGGGCCAGTTGCTCACCCTGCGTGGATGGCGCGAATGGGTGCCCAGCACCTCCTGCAGGAACACCACGTCGGCGCCCACGGTGCGCACCGCATCCCGCAGTTCGGGCAGGATGAACCTGCGGTTCAGCGCGGTGAAGCCCTTGTGGGTGTTCACCGTCATGACCTTGAGCGAGGTCGGCGCGACCTGCATCGCGGCCTCGGCAGGCCTGGCCGTCCGGGCATCGGGCGCGCTGGCGTCGGGAATGATGGGTGAGGAAGACATCGTCATCCACGTTGTACGTGGCCGCGTCCTTGCCGACTGTAGGAACGCGCCAACTTCTTCCCGCCGCCATCCTGCCGCCGCCTTCGCGCCCGGACGGCCGGCTCCTACAGGCATGCCTGCCGCACCCTCACACGGGCGATTTTCCGAGGCTCCTACGGTGATTCCACGTTTCGCAAGGAAAGAAGGAACGGAAACCCCGCTCCGCCCTGCGGAAATGAACAAATGGATCAAGCCACAAGGAGATCACCCATGAGACATCAGGCTTCCATCCGCGCCACCGTTCTCGCTGCGCTGCTCGGCGCCGCGGGGCTGGCCATGGCGCAGGCAACCTCCATTCCGGCTCAGCCCGATCCATCGGTCGGCGGCCAGGCCAGCACGATGACCCCGGCAGGCGTGGCGAATCCACCGCAGCGCCCGGACAACACGATGCCGGCATCGCGGGATGCGGTGAAGGCCGAGGCCCGCGCCCACAACCGCAACAACGCCAACAACCCGGTGCCCAAGGGCGAGGTGACCACCACGGTCAACCATCAGCCCAACGCCATGCCGCAGCCGACCGGCGAGATGTCCCGTGCGGAAGTCAGCCAGACCGGCCGCAAGGTGACGCCGCGCTTCGGCCAGAAGGGTGAGCGCCCGGACGTGGTGACGAACCCGACCGACAAGACCGGCACGCCGAAGTAAAGAACGACAGCCAGTGAAAAAGCCCGCAGCGCTTTCGCATTGCGGGCTTCTTGCGGTTGCCGCCGGACGGCTATCGATCAGCTCTTGGCGGGGGCGGCGGGCGCACCGTGCTTGGCGCCGTCATGGCCGCGGTGGCCGCGATGGCCGAAGTGCGCGGTCTCGGCATCGAAGGCTTTCTGCTGCTCGGGCGTCAGCGCGGCATAGAAGGTCTTCGTGGCTTCGGCGCGCTTGGCGAACATCGCGCTGCGCTCGGCCTGACGGGCCTGCATGCGTTCCAGGCGCTCGGGCGTGGTCAGCTTGGCGAACTCGGCTCGGTCCATGTGCGGACGCGGACCGGCGGGCGGCTGCGTCGCGCTGGTGAAGGTGCTCCAGGCGCCTTCCTGTGCCGAGGTGAGCTTGAGCTTTTCCTTCAGGGCCGCGAGGCGCTTGGCGCGGTGTTCCTTCATGCGCTCCATGCGCTGGGCCGGGTCCATGCGCTTGTGCTGCGCCTTGGGCGCGGCGGCGTTGTCGGCCTGGGCCACCGCGGCGGTGGGCGCGGCTGCGGACAGAGCGGCTGCCGGCGCTTGAGCGAAGGCACCCGAAGAGGCGAGGGCGGCCGAACCGAGCAGGCTGGCCCAGACGATGCGTTGGCGAAGAGAGATCATGAGAAGTGCTTCCTTTCGAAGAAGCCCGCCGCCGATGGGCAGCAGGTGAGACGGAGTGTGGAAGCGCTCTGTATCGCATGCGTTAGCCCTGCGTGAGCTTGGGTAAAGAATGATGAACAGGCCCTGCGCAAGCAGCCTGCGGCGCGACTTGTTGCCCTTGCCGGCTCGGAATCACTTGGGCCGGGGCCGCTTCAACCCGCTATCGCGCGGCTGCAGCCTGCCCCCGCGCGAAGATCACCGACCGCCTTGGCGACGGCGCGGGCCACCGGGCGGATTTCCTCCTGCACGGCGGCGTCGGCATCGAGAGCGTCGTGGCTGGTGGCGGAGGGCTCGTAGTAGCCGATGCAGCGGTCCACCCGCGCCTGCGTGCCGGTGTCGATCAGCCCCATCCAGTCGAGCCAGTCGCAGAGATGTGAGTTCGATGCGCCGCGGCGAATCTGTCGCGGCGCGAAAGGCCGGGGCCTGGAAGGCGGGCGAGTGCAGCAGCCTCAGCCCAGCTTTCCATTCTGGAAGTCGTGCACCGCCTGCCTGACCTGCTCGGGCGTGTTCATCACGAACGGGCCGTACTGTGCGATCGGTTCGTTCAGCGGCTTGCCGGCAATGAGCAACGCGCGCGCCGGGCTGTGGTTGGTCGCGCCGGCGCGCAATACCAAGCCGTCGCTGCCCGCGTCGTTGGCGAGGATGGCCATGCGCCGCGTCGGGATCTCGCTGCCCGCGATCCACAGCGACTCGCGGAACACGTAGACCAGCGCGTTGTGGTCATGGGGCAGCGGCTGCGCGAATTCGACGCCCGGGGGCAGCTCGATGTCGAGGTACAGCGGCTCGGTATGCTCGCGCCGCACGGCGCCCTCGATGCCGTGGCTCGCGCCCGCGATCACGCGCACCCGCGCACCGCCGGCGGTGGTGAATTCGGGAATCTCGGCACTCTGGATGTCGCGATACCAGGGCTCGCGCATCTTGTCTTTCGCCGGCAGGTTGAGCCAGAGCTGGAAGCCTTCCATCAGCCCTTCTTCCTGCTCGGGCAATTCGCTGTGCACGAGGCCGCGGCCGGCGGTCATCCACTGCACGCCGCCGTTCTCGAGCAGCCCTTCGTGACCCGCGCTGTCGCGGTGCCGCATGCGGCCCGCGATCATGTAGGTGACGGTCTCGAAGCCGCGGTGCGGATGGCTCGGAAAGCCGCCGATGTAGTCGCCCGGGTTGTCGCTGCCGAAGGCATCGAGCATGAGGTAGGGATCGAGCCGCTTCTGCAGCGGCTGCTGCAGCACGCGGGTGAGTTTCACGCCGTCGCCATCGCTGGTGGAAACACCGGCCACGATGTGGTCGATGCCGCGCGGCGTGGCGACGGGATCGGTGGGGTGGTTGGCGTGGTGGTTGGCGTTCGTCATGCTTCCATGGTGGCACTAACGCCCGCGCAGCGCCACCCGTGCGCTGTCAGACAACGGCTCGCAGGGCCTGCGGCTTCAAGGCCACTGCTGGCGCTGCCAGTAGCTGTATTTCCACTGCGTCTCGAAGCCGGCGCGTCGGTACAGCGACAGCGCCGCGTCGTTGCCCGCATCGACCTGCAGAAACACCCGCTCGAAGCCGCGCTCCGAAGCGGCCTGCGCCAGCCCGGCCAGCACGCGTCCCGCGAGGCCCCGGCCGCGCTGCGCCTGGTCGGTGCGCATGCCGTGCACGCTGGCCCAGCCGTGGCCGAAGGCCATGGCCCCCGCTGCCACAGTGAGGCCGCCTTCGCGCACGCTCGCGTAGAGCGTGCCCTTGGCGCGGGAGAGCATTCGCACGCGATGGGCGCCATCCACAGGGTCGAAGCCCTCGCCCAGGAACAGGGCCGCCCAGGCGTTGTCGGGCGCCGGGTCGACATCCGCCAATGCGCCGCCCGGCGCGGCCACCTGCCGCATGTGCTGTGCCGAGCCGATCTGCACGCAGGTGGGGCTGTCGGCCATGTAGTGCCTGCGCTCCAGCTCGGCACGAAGGCTGTCGAAGCACGGCGCGTCGGCCAGCCGCAGCGCGGGCGCCGCCTGGCGACTGTCGTAGCGGTCCTCGATGCGGTCGAGCGTGGCGGCTTCGACCGCGTCGCGATGCAGCGGCACGGCCGACTTCGCGCGCTTGACGGTACCGCTCGCGAAGGGCAGAAGCCAGCCGTCGATTTCTTCCGTCACGTCGGGCGACACCGCCGCGATGGTGGCTCGCTCGATGGCCTCGATCTCGGTAGCCGACAGGTGGAAGGTGCTCATTGCGTGGCAGCCTCCGGCGCCCTGAACTTCGCCGCGGCCACGCTCTTGAGCAGGGCCTCGCGCTGGTTGCGGCTGATTCCGCGGATGCCTTCGGCGATCCACTTGATGCGATCGGGATCGACCTGGCCGTCGCGCCGCCATTGTTCGAGCACGGCCTGGGGCTTGTGCAGCATGGCGGCGAGCCACACGGCCTGCGCCGGTTCGAGCGTGCGCGCGCTGCGCTTGAAGTAGCGCCGCGCCGCGGCCTCGGCGCCGCAGAGATTGCCGCCCCAAGGGGCGTTGTCCAGGTACAGCTGCAGGATGCGGGCCTTGCCCAGCGTCTGCTCCATCTCGACCGCGTAGAGCAGCTCGCGCAGCTTGCGCTCGGCCGTGCGGTCGCTGCCCGTCACCAGCAGCTTGGCGAGCTGCTGCGTGAGCGTGCTGCCGCCGCGCCGCGTCTGGCCGGGCTTCTGGTTGTTGTCGATGGAGGCGAGGATTTCCGTGAGGTCGTAGCCGCCGTGGGTGAAGAAGCGCTGGTCTTCGGCCGCGATGACGGCGCGCGCCAGCCAGCTGTCGTTCGCCAGCTTCGCCGACGGGCCGCAGCTGGTGCGCGCGCCCAGCATGGCCTCGGTGCCCAGCCCTTCCACGGTGAACTGGCTGATGGCCGGCTGCACCGCGAAGGTGGCCTCGGGCAGCACGAGCTGGCCGCGCAGCGCCAGCGTGCCGCCGATGCGCGCGCGCTGCAGCTCGGGCAGGGCGGGCACCAGCACCGCGTACCAGCGGGCGATGGGCGCGTCCTGCACGCTGGCATCGAGGTGGATGTTCTTCGGCGTAAGCCTGCCGTCCCAATGGCCGTGAAGCTGGCTCGCGTCGTTGCTCTGCGGCGTGGCCTCGAAGGTTCCGGCGAGTGTGTTGCCGTCGCGCTTCACCGTGGCGATCAGGCGATCGACGCGGATCGGCTGAGTGCCCAGCGCCGGCACGTCGGCGCTGCAGGGCGCGCACTGCATTTCCAGCAGTTCGCCGGCTGGCTTCCAGGCGAAGCGCACGGTGCCGAAGCGGGTGTCGAAGGAACGGCCATCGAGGTGCGGCGCGAACCATGTCGAGGTGGCCACGCGCACCGCCGTCGGCACGCCGATCTCGAAATTCAGCGGCCCCGCCTTCACCGAGGTGCTCCATTCGCCGGCAGCCGGCGCGAGCGCCAGCTTGACTATCAAAAAGATAGCTACACAGGCCGTAATGACCAGGGCCATCAGGCCATAGAGCATGAATCGCAGGGTCTTCTTCACAGGCAGGTTTCTCAGATCGGTCTCGCTACGGTGACAGCTTGCCACGGCCCATGCGACTGGCCGCTGGCTGCTGCCCAGTACCAGCTCGAAGTGTCCGTGAAAGCCGTGCCCCGGGCGTCGACGATGCGCTCGCAGACGCGGATTTTTTGCGCTCCGTGCCGTTGCGCAACAAAACAGCGCCACATGCGCTCGCGAGCGTCGCGTTCCAGGCGCGCCTGCTCGATGCGGTAGCCCAGCGCGCGATAGCAGTCGGTGGCCGGATGCAGCATGCGCGTGGGCTGGCTGACCTCGCGCATCACCAGCGTCTGCGTGCCGTCGGTCATGCGGCCGATCGCGCCGGGGAAGCGGTCGGCAAAACGCTGCTCGATGTCGCTCAGGGCCAGCGGGCGCAGCGCGGCGCCGTCCCACTCGCTGGGCCATTCGTGCGAAGCGACGGCAGGCGCCATCGGTTCCGCCGGCGTGCGCAGCGCCGCCGTGGCCGACCACAGCATGCACAGCAGCATCGCGAACGCGAAAGCGGTCTTGTGGCCGATGCGGTTGATGAAATGGTTCGCGAACCAGCGCTCAAAGAACGGTGTCGACATGGCGGCCTCCCTGGGTGGTGATCAGGCCCGGAATGGGCAGTTCGGCGGGTTCGGGCGCGGGACGCGCCGGCACCATCAGCCGGGCGATGGCGCCGCACACCACGGCCAGCACCAAGAGGCCCAGCGCGTTGTGCGCCCACGGCGCGAGCGGATGGCCGGCCCCCTCGAAGGCGATCAGCACGCTGTTGCGCACGATGTTCCCGGCGAGCACCAGAAGCCCGACCATCGGCAGCCGCGCCATGAAGTCCCGGCCGCTGCGCGATGCCCACAGCGCGACCGCGCAGGCCGTGAAGTAGCCCAGCCACACCATCTGCACGCCGGAGCAGGGCGCATCGACGATCACCAGCCGGCCATCGACCGCCAGGCTCGCGCCTTCGCGCGCCACCTCGAAGCCCGGCGACAGCAGCCAGCGGCTGACCTCGGCCGTGACCATGCGCAGCGGGTAGCCAGCATAGAACTGCAACGAAGAAAGCAGCGGCAGCGCGAGCACCGCGAGGCCGGCCACCGGGAGCGCCGCCACCTTGCGCGGCAGGAAAGCCAGCAGCCCGCAGGCCAGGGCCAGCACAGCGATCAGTCCGGCCGCGAGCGGCGGCAGCGCGGGCATGAAGCCGAGCCCCGTGCGCAGCAGCGTAGCGAGCACGGTGCCTGCACCGGCCAGCGCGAGCCAGCCCAGCCGGGGCGAAGCGCGCAGTTCGCGCCTGCGGCTCCAGGCCAGCGCGGCGAGCGCGACCAGTGCCAGCAGTCCCAGCGGATCGTCGGAGCCGTCGCGCATGCGCTGGGCCATCCACACCCAGGTGGGCATCAGCGCAAGGAACTGCAGGCCGATCCAGCCGGCGGCCGGCGTGCGGTCGATGTGGATGCCCCAGTCCACGATGCGCGGATGGCGGTGGGCAAGCATTGCCAAGGACATTCTTTTCTTTCTTTTTCCGGATGGATCAGGCGGTGAAGCGGCGTGCGTCGTTGCGGCGCGCGCGGCGGCGCAGCATGGCTAGCATCGACAGCACTACGGCGATGGCACCCAGCGATTCGGGCTCGGGCGTGCTCGGCACCTCGGCGCCGAGCGCCAGCTCGCTCACGCCTTGCGGCAGGGGCAGCGGCTGGTTCACGTCCACGCTGTTCTGCGGCGCGATGTTGCGCACCACCTTGTCGACGGCGATGAAGCTCGTGTACCGGGTGAGCAGGCTGTACTTCAAGCCGAGCTCGGTGATGCGGTCCTTCAGGGCCGTGCCGCCTTCCAGCGTTTCCTGGTCGCTCAGGCTCTGGATGCGGTGGCGGGCCCACAGCGTGCGCAGCGAGGCCGTGTCCTGGCGGGTGTTGCCGTCGATGCGCACTTCCTGGCGATAGGGGCCGCTGGCGCTCTGGCCTTCGATGATCACGCGGCCTTTTGCTTCACCGCGCCACTTGCCGAACACGATCACAGGGCGCTCGCCGAGCACGTCGGGCAGCGCCTGCGGCTCCACGTCGTACACGTCGAGACCGCCGAAGGTGGCCTTCACGTTCGTGAGCACCGGCGACTCGACCATGCGGCGAAAGCGCGCGGCCTGCTCGGGCGCCTGGATCGGGTCGGTGATGATGAAGGGCTCGCCCATGCCGGCACGCGCGATGCCTTCCATCAGGCTGCGGTTCACCGAGGAGCCGATGCCGAAGGCGAACACGTTGGCTTTCGACAGGTTGTTGCGCACCAGCTCGAAGGCCTCGCGCTCCACCGTCACGTAGCCGTCGGTCACCACCACCACGGTGCGCGATACGTTCTTTTCCTTGGGTTCGGCGTACACGCGCTTGAGCGCCGGAATGAGTTCGGTGCTGCCGCTGCCGCTGTAGTTCTTGATGGTGGACAGCGCCTGCTCGATGTTGGCGCGCGTGGCCGGCACCGACTTGGGCGAGAGCATCTTGTTGCTGCCCGAAAAGAGCAGCACGTTGAAGGTGTCGCTGGGGCGCAGGCCGCCGATCAGGCGTTCGAGCACCGTCTTCGCGGTGTCGAGCGGAAAGCCATGCATCGAGCCCGAAATGTCGACCACGAAGATGTAGTCGCGCGGCGAGATCGCGCTGGCGGCCACGGCCTTGGGCGGCTCGACCATGGCGAGGAAGAAGTTCTCGGCGTTGTTGCCCTGGCCCTTGTAGAGCATCAGGCCCGATTCGATCTTCTCGCCTGAGAGGCGGTAGTCGAGCACGAAGTCGCGGTTGTCGGCGGGACGGCCATCGGCGGCGAGCACGACGTCGGCGTGCTGGTCCTCGTCGCTCTTCTTCACGTCGATGGCGTGCGTGGCGGAGCGGATCTCCTTGATGCCCATCGGCGTGTCGATGGTGGCCTTGAGCCTGAAGCTGGTGCCGGCGGCAGTGCCCGCGGGCAGCGTGGGCTGCGCGACCCACTTGGCCTGTGCGTTCTCCGACTGCGGCGAGTTGTAGCGCGGCCCCACCACCGTCGGAAACACGAACTGGTAGTTGCCCGACTGCGGCACCAGCAGCTCGGTGTAGCGCAGCTCCACCTTCACGTCGTCGCCCGGCAGGATGTTGGCGACGTTCATCTGGAACACGTTGGGCAGGTGCTGCTCCAGCAGCGCGGCGGTCTTGCCTTCCTTCTTGGCGGTGTCGTACTCGATCTGCGCCTGCTGCTTCTCGCGGATCTGCGCGGTGATGAGCCGGTCGGCCAGCCGCACGTTGAGGCCGCTCACCGCGGCCTTGGCCGAGCCGGGGAACACGTACTTCGCCTCGATGGCGCGCTGTCCTTCATTGCGGTAGGTCTGCGTGACCGTCACGTCGGCGATCACGCCCGAGATCTTCACCGAGACCTCGGTGCCCTTCAGCGGCAGGCGGTCGACCGAGGGATCGTCGCTCTTCACGAAGAAATAGGGGCTCTCGGTCTTCTGGCGCGGGCCGGCTGGCGCTTCCTGCGCGTGCACCGGGCGCACGCCCATGGCGATGAAGCCCGCGGTCGCCAGGCTCACGGTGGCGAGCCAGAGCCAGCGGCCGGGACGTGGGGTGGTTTGGGCATCCATGGCGGGGGTCCTTGTCCGTGCGAACTTGCACGGCCGCAACTTTCTCCAGCGCGCGAGAAGCCAGTTGGAAGGCGTCTTGAAGTCGTCGACCGCCCGCATCCGCTGTGTGAAGTCTGTGTGAAGCGAGGCGGCCCGTGCCCTTCACACGGCCTTCGGCTCGCGCGGCGAGCATCGCGGCCATCGCTACAGACGAGGAGAGAAAAACATGCTTCAGCTGCTCAGGGCCGTGATGAGTTCCATGCTGGCCAAGGTCGCCGGCCTGCTTTTCCTGCTGCTGCTCCTTTGCATTCCGCTGGGGGAGATCGATTCGATCAACCGTGCCCGCGGCGAGAGCCAGCGCGAGGCTGCCGACGAACTCGCCTCCACCTACGCGGGCCGCCAGACCATGGTCGGCCCGCTGCTTCTGGTGCCTTACGTGGAACGCTGGATGGAGCCGCTGCGCAACGCGCAGGGCAAGGTGATCGGCCAGGAGCCGCGCAGCAAGGAAATGGCCCACGTGGTGTTCCCCGACAAGCTGCACATCGAGGGCACGATGGCGCCACAGGAACGCTATCGCGGCATCTTCAAGATTCCCTTCTACACGCTCGATGCGGTGCTCTCCGGCGGCTTCACCGCCTTCGACCCCAAGGCCGTGCCGCACAGCGAGACCGATTCGAAGATCGAGTTCAAGGCGCCGCTCATCGCCTTCAACGTGAGCGACCTGCGCGGCCTCGACGGCTCGCCCACCATGAGCATGGGCGGCGAAACCCTGCGCTTCAGGCAACGCGTGCCGGGCCTTGACGACGATGCCTGGTTCGCCAACGGCATCCATGCACCGGTCACCGGCGCCGCGCTCGCCGCCTGGCAGGCCGGCACACCGATTCCTTTCGAGATGAAGCTGGGGCTGGTTGGACAGGACACGCTCGCCATCACGCCCATCGCCGAAGAGACGACCGCACACCTGAGCTCGCCCTGGGCACACCCCAGCTTCGGCGGCCGCTTTCTCGCGGCCGAGCGCAGCGTGACGCCACAGGGCTTCGACGCGCACTGGCGCGTGTCCTCGCTCGTGACCTCGTCGCGCGAGCAGGTACGCGCAGGCCTCTCGGGCCGGGGCGGCGCAGTGGATGTGGCCAGCAGCGCCGATGTGGCAGCGACAGCTGCCGCCGTAGTTCCGGCGCGCCGGAACCTGGGCCCGCTGCAGACCTTCGACGTGTCGCTCGCTCAGCCCATCAACGTCTATTCGATGAGCACGCGCGCGGGCAAGTACGGCGTGCTCTTCATCGGCCTGGTGCTGATGGCCGCCTTCATGTTCGAGCTGTTCCGCAAGCTGCGCCTGCATCCGATCCAGTACGGGCTGGTGGGCCTGTCGATCGCGCTCTTCTTCCTGCTGCTGCTGGCGCTGTCCGAGAAGTTCGCCTTCTGGATGGCCTACGCGGGCGCCGCCTCGGCGAGCGTCGCGCTGCTGGCCGTGTACTTCAGCGCGGTGCTGGGCGGCTGGCGCCGCGGCATGTCGTTCGGCGCATTCGTCGCACTGCTGTACGGTGCGCTCTACGGCCTGCTGGCGTCGGAAAGCAATGCGCTGCTGCTGGGTGCGCTGCTGATCTTCGGCATGCTGGCCACATTGATGCTCGTGACGCGCAAGGTCGACTGGTACGCGCTCTCGCGCCGCAACGAAGCCGCGCCCGTAGCGGCACTTGAAGCGCCGACGGCCGCATGAAGCTGCTGCGGGTCATCGCCGGTACATCGGGCTGGCTGGCGCTGGCCGTGCTGTGGTTCTGGGCCTGGCACCTGAAGGACCCGCACCTGCGCTTCATGCGTGCGTGGGAACTGCCGCTGCTGCTGGCCTTGCTTCTTGCGAGCATCGCGATCGCTTGGCGCTTTGCACAAGGCAGGCTGCGGCCCGTGGCGCTGGGACTGGCAATCGCGGCCGTGCTCACGGCGCTGTGCAACGAAGCGATGTCGCGCCAGCACCGCGCCGAAGTGAATGCGATGGAAGGCCCGCTCGCGCAGGCGGTGGGCGCACATTTCATCGTCGGCTATGACGACGCGAAGGAGCTGCGCGAACTGGCACGCAAGGGGCTGATCGGCGGCATCTTCGTCACCGGCCGCAATGTCAGGGGTCGCACGGCGGAAGAGCTGCGCGACGAGATCTCAGGGCTGCAGGCGCTGCGCCGTTCGGCCGGCCTGCCGCCGCTGATCGTCGCGACCGACCAGGAAGGCGGCGCTGTCTCCCGCCTGTCCCCATTGGTCGAACGCCAGCCCGTGCTCGCCTCGCTTCTCGACGATGCCGACCTGCCCGACGACGAACTCACCCAGCGCGCCCATGCCTACGGCGCGCAGCAGGGCAGGGCGCTCGCCGCACTCGGCATCACGCTCAACTTCAGCCCGGTGGTCGACCTGCGCACCGGGCGCGCGCCGGATCGCTGGGACTTCCACACCCGCATCGACGAACGCGCCATATCGGCCGACCCGGCGGTCACCGCGCAGGTGGCGCTCGCTTACGAGCTGGGCCTCGAATCCGCTGGCGTACGAGGCACGCTCAAGCACTTTCCCGGCCTGGCCGGCGTGACCGGGGACACCCACCATTTCGCCGCCGAACTGCACACACCCGTCGCCCGGCTCGCGGAGCACGACTGGAAGCCGTTTCAAGACGTATCGAAACATTCGGATGCGGCGATCATGCTGGGCCATGTCATCCTTGCGGAACTTGACGCCGCTTATCCGGTCTCTTTCTCGCGCAAAATCGTGCAGCGGGTGATTCGAGGCGAATGGGGCTACCAGGGCCTGCTCGTCACCGACGATCTCACGATGGGCGCGGCCTACAACCGCGGTCTCTGCGACGCCACCGTCCGTGCGCTCGACGCCGGAGTGGATCTTCTGCTTATCGCCTTCGACCACGACAAGTACTTCGACGCGATGCATTGCGCGCAGCGCGCTGCGCTGCAAGGCACGCTCGAACTCCGGACGCCGGAACGCGGCAGCGCGCGGCGGCTCCAATCCTTTCGCTAGCCAAACAGGCATTTCCCATGTTCAAACGCTCAAACTCCAAGGCCCCCGGCGACGACGGCGCGGCGCCACCACGCTTCAACTGGAAGCGCGTCGCCGGCTGGGGCGCCATCGGTGTCGGCTCCGGCGCGCTGGTTGTGCTGGTCGCCGCCATCGTCGCGGTCGTGACCATCTATCCGAAGCTGCCCGATGTCTCGGAGCTTTCCGACTACCGCCCCAAGCTGCCGCTTCGCGTGTATTCGACCGAAGGCCAGCTGATCGGCGAATTCGGTGAAGAGCGCCGCAACCTCACGCCCTTCGCCAACATCCCGAAGGTGATGAAGGATGCGGTGCTGGCCGTGGAGGACGCGCGCTTCTACGACCACGGCGGCGTCGACTACAAGGGCTTCGTGCGCGCAGCCGTCGCCAGCCTGAAGGGCGGTCGCCAGCAGGGCGCGTCGACCATCACGATGCAGGTGGCGCGCAACGTGTACCTGAGCTCAGAGCGGACGCTGAGCCGCAAGACCTACGAGATCCTGCTGGCGATGCGGCTGGAGCAGCAGCTCACGAAAGACCAGATCCTCGAGATCTACCTGAACCAGATCTACCTCGGAAACCGCGCCTACGGTTTCGCCGCCGCGGCCGAAACCTATTTCGGCAAGCCGCTGCAGAACATCACCATCGCCGAGGCCGCGATGCTGGCGGGCCTGCCGAAGGCCCCTGGTGCAAACAACCCGGTGGCCAACCCGCGCCGCGCACGCGCACGCCAGCTCTATGTGATCGACCGCATGCAGGAAACCGGCTTCATCACCGCTGAGCAGGCGGCCGCCGCGAAGAAGGAAGAGCTGCACCTGCGTGACGCCGCCGATCCGAACCGTCTGCACGCGGAGTACGTGGCCGAGACGGTGCGCCAGATGATGTACGCGCAATACGGCGACAGCATCTACACCAGCGGCATGAAGGTCTACACCTCCATCGTGGCGGCCGACCAAGCGGCTGCCTACAGATCGCTGCGCAAGGGCATCATGGACTACGAGCGCCGCCAGCCCTACCGCGGTCCCGAGAAGGTCATCGACCTGCCGGCCGAGCAGAAGGAGATCGACGAAGCGGTGGACGACGCGCTGGCCGAACATCCCGACAACGGCGACGTGATCGCCGCCGTGGTGCTCGACGCGAGCGCGAAGGAAATCAGCGCGGTGCGCGCGAACGGCGAGACCATCCAGATCACCGGCGAGGGCCTGAAGCCCGCGCAGTCGGGCCTTGCCGCGAAGGCGCCACCCAACATCAAGATCCGCCGCGGCGCCGTCATCCGCGTGGCGAAGACGCCGAAGAACACCTGGGAGATCACGCAGCTGCCCGAGGTCGAAGGCGCCTTCATCGGCATGGATCCGCGCAGCGGCGCCATCAAGGCGCTGGTGGGCGGCTTCGACTACGGCAAGAACAAGTTCAACCACGTCACGCAGGCCTGGCGCCAGCCGGGTTCGAGCTTCAAGCCCTTCATCTATTCGGCCGCGCTTGAAAAAGGCTTCACGCCCGCCACCGTGGTGAACGACGCACCGCTTTACTTCGACGCCAGCGCCAATGGCGGCCAGCCTTGGGAGCCGAAGAACTTCGAAGGAACCTATGAGGGCCCGATGCCGCTGCGCACCGCGCTGATGAAGTCGAAGAACCTGGTAACGCTGCGCGTTCTGCAGTCGATCGGCGCTCCCTACGCGCAGGACTGGGTCACGAAGTTCGGCTTCGACAAGGACAAGCAGCCCGCGAACCTGCCGATGGGCCTGGGCGCCGGCTCGGTCACGCCGATGCAGATGGCGGTGGGTTATTCGGTATTCGCCAACGGCGGCTACCGCGTCAATCCCTACCTGGTCACCCGCGTCACCGACCTGCGCGACAAGGTCATCATGGAAACCGAGCCGCCCGTGCTCGACGAAACGCGCCGCGCCATTCCGCAGCGCAACGCCTTCATCATGGATTCGCTGCTGCAGAGCGTGGTGCGAAACGGCACCGGCTTCAAGGCCTACCAGGCACTCAAGCGCGACGACCTCTACGGCAAGACCGGCACCACCAACGATTCCTTCGACACATGGTTCGCCGGCTTCCAGCCGACCATGGTGGGCATCGCATGGGTCGGCTACGACACGCCGCGCCAGCTCGGCGTACGCGGCGAGACCGGCGGCAGCCTGAGCCTGCCGATCTGGACCGGCTACATGCAGACCGCGCTGCAGGGCGTGCCGGTGACGCATCCGGCCCAGCCCGAGGGCGTGGTGAGCATCGACGGCGAGTGGTACTTCGACGACTTCACGCCGGGCCACAACGTGGCGAGCCTGGGCCTGGAGAACAGCGACACGCCGCCTCCGCCGGTCGAGCAACTCACCGGCGCGCCCGTGGGTGCGCCGCCCCCGCCGGAGGAGCGCAACCGGATCCTCGATTTCTTCCGGTAGCCGGACGCTTTTCGACGCTCTTCACGGAGCTGAAAAGAGAAGGCGGGTCGCGGTGCCTACACTTGGCGCTGCTCCCCGCCTTCTCTTTTTCTCCTTCTTCCCGCATCCATGGAAATCCTCACCCTGGTAGCACTCGTCGCCGCCGGCTTCTACATTCTCAAGTCCAGAGAACAGCGCCTGCGCATAGCGCTGCTGGCCAGCCACCTCGGCCGCTACCAGATCGAGAAGCTGATGGAAAGCCTCACCTCCGGCTACATGCGCTGCCTTGGCGAAGACGACGCCGAGCGCCGCCGCCAGATCTGGCAACTGCTGGACACCACCGAGGAAAAACTATCCGCCCAGGTCGACGGCTTCGCAGCCGAGTTCTCGCGCATGCCCGAGCCCGTCACCCGCGTGAGCAAGCTGCCGGTGGCCATTCCGCTATTCACCCAGTTCTTTCCGTCGGCGACCTTCGACATGCGCCAGGCACTGCTCATCCACGCACGCGGCATCGCCGGCGTGATGCGCAACGAAGCGGGCCGCACGCCCAAGTCCAAGGCCTACATGATGTCGGCCGAGCTGTTCCTGCTGCAGCACACCTGCCACTGGTATTGCCGCTCGAAGACGGTGGCCTCGGCCCGCATGATCGGGCAGCACCAGACTCAGTACCTGCAGGCACTGCGTGCGGTGAGCCCGCAGACGCGCGAAGCCTATTGCGCGCTGATCGGGCGCTGAGCTTCCTGCAATGCAGTCCACCGGTCTCGATCACCATCGGGTTCACGCGGGGCAAGCCGATTTCGTCTGCGAAGGCGAAGTTCTGTATTCACCAGTCAAGTCGTTCTGGTTCTCTGGCATGGCCGCCGCCGCGCTGGTCGGCGGCCTTTTCTTTTTCCGGTGGGATGCACTCGCGCTCTTCGTCGCGAGCACCGCGTTCGTGCTCTTGTTCGGCCACTCGCTGGGCAGCCATCGCCAGCTGATTCATCACAGCTTCCAATACCCCCGATGGCTGCGCTGCACCTTGATCTATTGCGGCGTGCTCGTCGGCCTGGCCGGTCCGCTGGGCATTCTTCGCCAGCATGAGTTGCGCGACTATGCACAACGCCTGCCGGTCTGCCACGACTACCTGCGGCACGGCCGCGGTTTCTGGACCGATGCCTGGTGGCAGCTTCACTGCGAACTCCATCTTGCGAATCCACCCGGCATCCGGATCGAACCTCTTGTCACGAACGATCGCTTCCTGCATTGGCTCGAAAGAACCTGGATGCTCCAGCAATTGCCCATCGCCTTGCTCTTCCATCTCTGGGGTGGATGGGCATTCGTTTTCTGGGGCGTGTGCGCACGCGTCACCGCCGGCGTTCTGGGCCATTGGCTGATCGGCTGGTTCGCGCACAACCAGGGCAAGATGAACTACGAAGTGCGCGGTGCCGCCGTGCAGGGACGCAATATTCCGTGGACTTCGCTGCTGACCATGGGCGAGAGCTGGCACAACAACCACCATGCCTATCCGGGCTCGGCCCGGCTGGGACTCGCGCCTGGCGAATGGGACCCGGGCTGGTGGATGCTCAGGCTGTTCGAGCGCTGCGGCCTGGCCTGGGATCTGCGTCTGCCGGAATCGCTGCCGCCACGTCCCGAGCTTGTCGAAATCCGTTCAGTGATGTGAAGAAGACAGCAGCGGCAACGTGAGCGTCGCCACCGCCCCGCCACGCGACGCGTTACCCAGGTCGATGCGGCCGTGGTGCAGGGCCGCGATCTCCTTCACGAAGGCCAGCCCCAGGCCGGTGCTCTTCTTCTGGCTGTGCGGCCTGGCGAGTGAATAGAACTTTTCAAAAACTTTTTCCTGCGCGTACTCCGGAATGCCGGGGCCGTGGTCGCGCACGCTCACGCGGGCCAGCTTCGAGGTCGTTTCCAGCGTGAGCAGAACTTCGCTGTCACGCGGCGAAAAATCGATGGCGTTGTCGAGCAGGTTGCTGATCGCGCGGCGCAGCAGGAAAGGGTCGCCTTCGGTGCGTGCTTCGTTGCGAATGTTCACCAGCAGCCTGATGTTGCGCTTGGCTGCCGCTGTCTGTGCGCTGGTGGCGATGTCGTCGATCAGCGCGGCCAATGCCACCGGTTCGGTGCGATCGAGCGCGCGCCGCGTTTCGAGCGCGGTGAGCTCCATCATGCGGTCGACGATTTCCTGGATGCGCTGGGTCTCGCGCTCGATGTTCTTCAGGAAGCGTTCGCGCTCGGGATGCGGCATCGACGGTTCCTGCAGCAGCTCGGCCGCGCCGCGGATGGCGGAGAGCGGGCTTTTCACTTCATGCGTGAAGGTCTGGACGTAGTCGGCCACGTAGTTGCGCCCGGTGAGCGCGTCGCGCATTTCGCTGAAGCCGGTGCGCACGCCGTCGACCGCGCGCCTTGCCATGCGTGAAAGGCTCAGGCTGCGCTGGGCGCGCACCCAGGTCCAGTAGTCGCGGATCAGGCCGAAGGGCCGTACCAGCCAGACCGAGACGATCAAGGTGAGCAGCAGCAGCGCCAGCGCCGAGCCCACGCCGACCCAGATGGTTCGCCCACGCGCGTCCTCCACGAACTGCCCGAAGCTCTGCACAGGCTTGCCGACACTGACCATGCCGACGATCTCGTTGTTCCAGCGGATCGGGGCGCCCACGTACATGACCGAAGTGCGCGGATCGCCGTCGACGTCGCGCGAGGTGCGCGCGCCGTACAGGCCGGCAAGCGTGCGGCTCACGTCGCTCCACTTCGAATAGTCGGCGCCGAGGTGCCTGCCGAGCGAATCGAACATCACGCGGCCGTTGCGGTCGGTGACGTACACGCGCAGCTCGACGCGGCTCTTGTGCAGGTTGTATATCTGCGCCGAGAACTCGCGCGCGTAGACCGTGCGGAACAGCGGCTCGAGCCGCGCGGTGTTGATGGCGCCGGCGATCACGTCCTGCTCGACCAGGCTGGCCACGAGCTGCGAGGTCTCGACCAGCGATTCCTCGGCGGATTCGCGGTAGCGCGGATCGATGTCGGAGACGACGCGGTAGAGCAGGAAGGCGATGCCCGCCGTGTAGATCAGCAGGATGCCGATGAAGATCCGGGTGCGCCTCGTCAAAGCCTGGCTCTCCCGCAGGCCTGCCCACTTCGTGTGGCCGCCAACCCCCTCGCCGGGGGCAGTACCAGCGGCCCGGCAAAGCCGGTTCCGCGGTATTCCGCGAAAAGACAGGCCAAGGCCGGTGTCATGCCTTTGATGGCAGTTCTTCGTTCAGTGCGTAGCCGGTGCCGCGCAGCGTGCGGATCGGCTCCACGTCCGGCGCGATCGCCTTGAGCTTGGCGCGCAAGGTCTTGATGTGCGCGTCGACGGTGCGGTCGAAGCTGTCGCTGGAGTCGTCCCAGACGTGTTCGAGCAGTTCGTCGCGTGTGAAGACACGGCCGGGGCGCTGCACCAGCAATCTCAGCAAGCCGTATTCGTAGCGCGATAGCTCGAGCAGCCGTCCGTAGTAACGGATCTGCATGCGCTCGGTGTCCAGCGCGAAGGGCGATGCGGGGGGCTGATAGCCCGCAGGAGCGCCGTTCGCGGATATTTGATGCCCCCCCACGTGATTCGCGCCAGCGGCCGCTGGCTGGGCTCCTGAGCCGTTTCTGGCGCTGCGCCGCAGGATCGTTCGTACCCGGGCGACGAGCTCTCGTGGAGAAAAGGGCTTGGCAATGTAGTCGTCGGCGCCCAGTTCGAGGCCCACCACGCGGTCTATTTCGTCGCTGCGGGCCGTCAGGAACACCATGGGCACCTCCGGGCCGCCCATGGACTGATTGAGCGCCTGCAGGCGTTTGAAGAGCTCGAAACCGTTGAGATCGGGCAGCCCGATGTCCAGGATGGCCAGCGCCGGCGGCTCCTGCGCGAACTGGGCGATGGCTTCCTCGGCCGTTGCGCACCAGACGGGGATGAATCCGTCGCTTTTCAGGACGTATTGCAGCGTGTCGGCGATGCCCGACTCGTCTTCGGCGATCAGGATCCGGGGTTTGAAGCTCATCCGCGAATGTTAGCGAGGGGGAGGAAGGCTGGGAGGACCGGTTTCGTCCGAGGCATCCGGGACCGGCGCGGCCGTTCGCGGCCTTTTTTTTCGGGCGCAGCTTTTCCTGTTCCCTATCTCTTGTTTTTATTATTCAAATTAGTAGTAGTAGATAAGGGTCGCATCCCTCTGTGGACATGACGTTTTTTTCGTTATGCGACAAGCACTTGTCATGCCGCCGTCACTGTGTGCAGCCGTGCTTCCGGTTTGTACCCGCGACATGGACAACATTGGGTAACCCTTCGGGCCTGTGGATAAACCATGGTTTGTTCAAAAAATGTCCCCAGACTTGTCCTTTGACGGCTCTTCAGAAATCTGCGAAGGCGGTTTTTGCCGGTAGAAATTCATTGCTGAAATTTTGGGCAATCCATGGATTTCATTTGTAAATCAACAACTTGCAGAACCCCTACATGGAAGTGCCAACGTTATCCACAGAGTTGCCCAAGGTTTGTGGGGAGAACGCCTGACGGAATCTCCGGACCGCGGCTGCGACTCCGCCAACTCATTGAAATTGCGGAAATATCGAACATGACACCTTCTGAAACAAAGTCGATCGTTACCCTGAGCCTGCTGGCCGCCTTCGTCGATGGCGAGAAGCACGAGCGCGAGCGCGCCGAGATCAAGCGCATCGCGGAGGGCCTGTGGCAGGCCGACGGGCTGAACCTGCCGACGCTCTACCAGGACGTGCTGATGAAGCGGGTTTCGCTGGCCTCGGTGGCGGGCGAGCTCAAGAGCATGGAATCGAGGCAGCTCGCCTATGAGATGGCTGTGTGCGTCTGCGATGCCGACGGCGCGCAGTCGGAGGCGGAGCGGATGTTCCTGGCGGACGTGCGCACCTCGCTGGGCCTGGACGCTTCGGCGGCCGCTTTCTCGCGGAAGGCGGAAGAGATCGCCGCGGTGCCGGTGGCTGCCACTGTGGCAGCGTCGTCGGTGCCGGCATCCATGCCCGCAGCGCCGAAGAGCCCCGACACGACGGAGCTGGACAAGTCGATCCTCAACGCCTCCATCCTGAACGGCGCGCTCGAGCTGCTGCCCGAGACGCTCTCGACCATGGCGATCATTCCGCTGCAGATGAAGCTGGTCTACCGCATCGGCCAGGCCTATGGCTACCAGCTCGACAGCGGCCACATCAAGGATTTCCTGGCGACCGTCGGCGTGGGCCTGACCTCGCAGTACCTGGAGCAGGCAGGACGCAAGCTGCTCGGTGGCTTGCTCGGCAAAGTCGGCGGCGGGCTGCTGCGCGGCCTGGGCAACCAGGCGGTGAGTTCGGGGATGAGTTTCGCGTCGACCTACGCGCTGGGCCACGTCGCCAAACGCTACTACGCGGGTGGGCGCACGCTCTCGACGCAGATGCTGAAGGACGCGTTCTCGGGCGTGGTGAAGGAAGGGCAGAGTCTGCAGACGCAGTATCTGCCCGCCATCCAGGAAAAGGCCCGCGCGCTGGATGCGGGCAAGGTCTTGTCCTTGGTGCGCGGCGCTTGAAGGACTTATTCCGGGAACACCGTGGAACCGGCTTCGCCGGGCCACAGGTATTGGCCCCGGCGAAGGGGTTGGCGCAGCGACACGAAGTGCGCGAAGCCTGGGGGAGTACCTATTTCGCGAGGTCGTCGAGGATCGGGCACTCGGGGCGCGCGTCGCCGTGGCAGCAATGCACCAGGTGCGCCAGCGTGCTGCGCATGGACTGCATGTCGGCGATGCGCTGTTCCAGTTCACCGAGATGCTTCTCGGCGATGCGCTTCACGCTCGAGCTGGCGCGGCGCCGGTTGTTCCATAGCCCGACCAGTTCGGCGATCTCTTCCATCGAGAAGCCGAGGTCGCGTGAGCGCTTGATGAAGCGCAGCGTGTGGATGTCGGCTTCGCCGTACTGGCGGTAGCCGCTCTCGGTGCGCGCCACCGCGGGCAACAGGCCCAGGCCCTCGTAGTGGCGGACCATGCGGGCCGACACGCCCGATCTTTGCGCCGCCTCGCCGATGCTGACCGGGCCCGTCGTCATTGAACCGCGTACCCCGCGTTCTCGATGGCGGCCACGATGTCCTTGCGCGGCTGTTCGCTCAGCACGTCGACATGGCCCGTTTCCAGGTCGACCGTGACCTGCGCTTCGGGATCCACCGTTTGCACCGCGTTCTGTACTGCGTTCACGCAATGGCCGCAGCTCATGCCCGTGACCTGGAATTTCTGGCTCATCGTGATACTCCTTGAAAGTAGATAAATGATGGGTGGGAAAGGGAAGTGGTCGGCCAACCGACCCGGGAAACCGCAGTTTGAACCCTCTCACGATGTCAACGTCCAGCACAGGGGTTCTGGATTGTTCCGCTTGACCTTGACATGGTGTGAGGCTTTAGCCTTGGTGCATGGAAAAACCTCAGCTCCGGCAAATACCCGCCACCGCCACGCTCGATCTGTCCATCGGCGGCATGACTTGCGCCTCCTGCGTCATGCGTGTGGAGCGTGCCCTGAAGAACGTGCCTGGCGTGCAGGACGTGAGCGTGAATCTCGCGACCGAATCGGCCCGCGTGGTTGCCTCTGGCGAGGATGACATCGATGTCCGCCTGCGCCGCGCCGTGCGCGCCGCCGGCTATGAACCTCGTGCCGCCAGCAGCGCGGCAGACGAAGCCAGGCTCTCGCCATGGGCCGGCTTCGCCCCGGTCGCGATCGGGCTTGCGCTGTCGATCCCGCTGATGGCGCCGATGCTGGGCGGCTTCTTCGGGCTCGACTGGATGCTGCCGCCATGGGCGCAGCTGCTGCTCGCGACGCCGGTGCAGTTCTGGCTGGGCGCGCGTTTCTATCGCGCGGGCTGGCATGCGGTGAAGGCGCGCACCGGCAACATGGACCTGCTGGTGGCGCTCGGCACCAGCGCGGCTTTCGGGCTTTCGCTCTGGCTCTGGTGGCGCGCCGCCACCGGCGAGCATGCGGGCCATGGCATGGTGCCGCACCTGTACTTCGAGGCCTCGGCGGTGGTGATCACGCTGGTGCTGCTCGGCAAATGGCTGGAGGCACGCGCCAAGCGGCAGGCCACCTCGGCGATCCGCGCGCTGCAGCAGCTGCGGCCCGAAGTGGCGCACGTGCTCGACGCACGCGGAAAGGAAAGCGACGTGCCGCTCGCCGAGGTGATGGTTGGCGACCGTCTCGCGGTGCGGCCCGGCGAGCGCGTGCCGGCCGATGCGAAGGTGCTGGAAGGGCATTCCGAAGTCGACGAATCCATGCTCACCGGCGAACCGCTGCCGGTGACCAAGGGACCGGGTGATGCGCTGACCGGCGGCGCGGTGAACGGCGACGGCCGCATGGTCGTCGAGGTGAGCGCTGTCGGCGCCGAGAGTGTGCTGGCGCGCATCATCCGCCTGGTCGAGGACGCGCAGGCCGCCAAGGCGCCGATCCAGCGTCTGGTGGACAAGGTCGCCGCCGTGTTCGTGCCGGTGGTGCTGCTGATCGCGCTGGTCACCTTCGCGGGATGGATGGTGGCGGGTGCCGGCATCGAGACCGCGCTGATCCATGCGGTGGCGGTGCTCGTCATCGCCTGTCCGTGTGCACTCGGCCTTGCGACGCCCGTGGCGGTGATGGCTGGTACTGGCGTGGCGGCGCGGCATGGCGTGCTCATCAAGGACGCCCGGGCACTGGAAATAGCGCACCGGGTCGACACAGCCGCGTTCGACAAGACTGGCACGCTGACCGTCGGCCGCCCCGTGCTCACCGCGCTGGTGCCCGTGGCCGGCGCTTCGGTCTCCCAGGACCAGCTGCTCGCCACCGCCGCCAGCCTGCAAGGCGGCAGCGAGCATCCGCTGGCCAAGGCGGTGACGTCGGCCGCCGCGCAGCGCAATCTGCATGTACCCGTGCTGGGTGCGATGCAGGCCTCGCCGGGCCGTGGCGTTCGCGGGGAAGTAGAGGGCGGT
This sequence comes from Variovorax sp. CAN15, assembly GCF_030462475.1. Taxonomy (GTDB): domain Bacteria; phylum Pseudomonadota; class Gammaproteobacteria; order Burkholderiales; family Burkholderiaceae_C; genus Variovorax. The sequence continues at coordinate 145,318 of NZ_JASMRZ010000003.1, read as the reverse complement.
CAGTGGGCCATCGCCAGCCTGCGCTGGTGCCGCGAACTCGACGCGGTACCCGACGCGGAGGAAGTGGAGCATCTTCAATCGCAGGGCGCGACGGTCTCCGCGCTGCTGCGCTTCGACGAAGCCGGCGCCGCGCATGTGCAGGCCCTGCTCGCCTTCGCCGACGAGCCCAAGCCGCAGGCCGCCGAAGCCATCCGCACGCTGCGTGCACGTGGACTGCGCGTTGTGATGATCTCGGGCGACAACCTGCGCGCGGCGCAGGCCATGGCAGCACGGCTGGGCATCGCGGCCGAGGATGTGCGCGCCGATGTGCTGCCTGCCGACAAGGCTGCGCAGGTCGCGGCGCTGCGAAGCGACGGGCATGTCGTCGCGATGATCGGTGACGGTGCCAACGATGCACCCGCGCTGGCTGCGGCCGACGTCGGCATTGCAATGGCGCCTTCGGGCGGCGGCACCGACGTGGCGATGGAAGCCGCCGGCATCACGCTGATGCGTGGCGACCTTGCGCTGGTCGCGCAGGCCTTGGAGCTTTCGGGCCGCACGGTGGCGAAGATCCGGCAGAACCTGTTCTGGGCCTTCGCCTACAACGTGGCCGGCATTCCGCTCGCGGCCTTCGGCCTGCTGAGCCCGGTGGTGGCCGGCGCGGCGATGGCGCTGTCGAGCGTGAGCGTGATGGCCAATGCGCTGCTGCTGCGGCGGTGGAAGCCCTGAGGCTCCTTCGCAAGTTCAGTCGAACAGCAGCGCCATGATGTGGTCGTCGATGGCCTGCTTGTCGGAGGCGCGCTTGTAGAACCTGCGCAGCGTGCCTTCCCTTTCGAAGCCGAGCTTCTCGTAGAAGCGCAGCGCTGGTGCGTTGTCGCTTTCCACGATGAGCTCGATGCGCTTGACGCCGTCCGCCTTCAGCCGTTCGATCGCATCCGCGACCATCGCCAGCGCGATGCCTTGGCCATGCAGCGTAGGGTCGACGGCCAGCGTGCCCAGGCCGGCCACATGCCGCACGCGGCCCGGGTAGCGCGAGGCTCGGTAGAAGCCGGCGATGCGGCCGTCGCGTTCGTAGACGAAGAAGTCGCGGCCATCCAGCAGCTGCCGGTAGATCTGCTTGAAGTCTTCCAGCGGCATCGGGTCGTAGCCCAGGTAGGGCACGACCTTCTCGTGCATGTAGAGGGCGAAGACGGTGTCGATGTCTTCGGGAGTGGCCAGCCTGCGCATGATGGGTGCCCTGCAACGGTGAAGGCGCCGAGCATAGCGGGCGGCGGATGCCCGGCGTTCAGCCGAAGAGCAGTACCGCCGAGATGGCGAGAAGTGCCGCTTGTGCGCACCACGCCCATCGCAGACGCAGGCGCGAATCGAGTACCGCGCCTGTCGACCAGAATCCGCCGACCGAGAGTGCGAGAAGCGACAGCCCTGTGCGGAAAGCGAGATCGTCCGCGCGCCAGAGAAAGGCCAGCGTCACGCCGACCCAGCATGCGAAGTGAAGGGTGGCCGAGGCGACCTGCGCTCGCGTGAGCACGGGGGCGTGGATGCGCATGGCTTCTTCCAGCGAGAACGCGGGTTCCGGAAAGCGCGCCGCCACGTCGGCCGGCCGCCAGCCCGGCGGCTTGAGCCACACGGCGATCTTGTCCTGCCAGCGCTTCGTGTGCCAGGCGTCGCGCAGCAGCGGCATGTAGGGGCCGAGGATCGCGCGCATCGGGTCGAAGCTGGCGAGCGCCTTGCGCGTGCCGTAGACGCAGCGTTCGGTTTCCTCGGCGAAGGTGCCGAACATGCGGTCCCACACCACGAGCATGCCGCCGTAGTTGCGGTCGATGTACCGGTCGTTCACCGCGTGATGCACGCGGTGGTTCGAAGGCGAGGAGAACACGCGGTCGAACCAGCCCAGCTTGCCGATGTGCTCGGTGTGGATCCAGAACTGGTAGACCAGCACGATCAGCCCCGCGAGCCCGAACTGCTCCGGCGGCACTCCGATCACCGCCATCGGCAGGTAGAAGGCCCAGCCGAGAAATGCCACCGTGCTTTCCTGCCGCAGTGCGGTGGAGAAGTTGAAGTGCTGGCTCTGGTGGTGTACCGAGTGGGCGGCCCAGAACACGGCCGACTCGTGCCCGGCGCGATGCAGCCAGTAGTCGAAGAAGTCGAACAGCAGCACCGCGGCGATCCAGCCCATGGCGCTGTCCCAGAAGGCGGGCCGCGTCCAGATCGCGACCAGCGGATAGACCAGTGCGTACAGGCCGATCTGGAAGAGCTGCGTGCACACCGAGAGCGCCTGGCTCAGTAGCCCCTGGCTGAGGCTGCCGATGGTGTCGCTGAAGCGGTAGGTGTTGCGCCGCTTGAGCCAGCCCCAGGCGAACTCGCACGCCATGAGCAGCGCGAACACCGGCACCACGAAAACAACCAGCCGATGCACCGCGCGATTTTTCAGGAAGCGTTCAGTGAATCTTCAGCGATCGGACGCGCGGCCGGCCACGATGACGGCGTTGGTGCCGCCAAAAGCGAAGGAATTGGACAGCGCGTAGCGCATGCCCTTGGCCTCGCGGGCCTCGCCCTGCACGAAGTCGAGATCGAAAGCGGCGTCGGGCGTCTGCAGGTTGGCGATGGGCGGCAGCGTCTCGCGTGCCAGCGCGCGCAGCGTGGCGACGAGCTCGATCGCACCGCCGCCGCCAAGCACGTGGCCGTGGATGGCCTTGGTCGCGCTCACCGGAACGGTGTTGCCGAACACTTCGCGGATCGATGCGGCTTCGGCCGCATCGCCGGCCGAGGTGGCCGTGCCGTGCGCATTGATGTGGCCGATCTCGGAAGCCTCGATGCCCGCGTCGCGCAGCGCGGCGCGCATCACGCGCACCTGGCCCGCGGTGTCGGGGTTGGTGATGTGCGTGCCGTCGCAGTTGGTGGCGTAGCCCGCGAGCACGAAGGGCGCGGCTTCAGCGCCGCGCGCAGCCGCGTGCGCTTCGGATTCGAGCACCAGCGCGGCCGCGCCTTCGCCGATGGCAAAGCCCGCGCGGTCACCCGAGAAGGGCCGGCATGCGGTCGATGGCGCATCGGCCGGCGGCGGCGCCATCACGCGCATGGCGTGCCAGCTGGCCATCACGCCGGGCGTGAGCATGGCGTCGTGGCCGCCGACGATGGCGACGTCGATCCAGCCGCCGCGAATGGCGCGCATCGCCTCGCCGATGGCCACGGCCGAGGATGCGCAGGCACAGGCGTATGCAATGGCAGAGCCGCGCGCGCCGAAGTGCAGGGCGAGCTCCGCCACCGCGGCGTTGGGCATCACTGTGAGCACGGTGGTCGGGCGCATGCGGCGCTGTTCGCCGTAGAGCGTGCTGGTGGTGTTGTCGAAGGTGCCGGCGCCCGCGAGGCCGCTGCCCCAGAAGATGCCGAGACGGTCGCGGTCGATGGTGTCGAGGTCGATCCTCGCTTCGCCGGCGGCGTCCTGCGCGGCGGCCAGCGCCATGGCGGTGCCACGGTCCAGCGGCAGGCGGGAGGTGCTGCGCACGCCGTTCGAATCGAAGTCGCAGGCGGCGACGGCGAGCGCCATCGGGTCCATGCCCTTGATCTCCAGCGTCTGCGCGCGAACTGCCGATCGGCCAGCGAACAGGGCTTCGTCGAAGGCCTCCACGGTGCGGCCGATGGGCGTGACGAAGCCGATGCCGCTGACGCGCACGGGCGCCGATGCGACACGCGCGGCGGAGGCGGCGAGCACGGAGTGAGCGGCGCCGCTGCTCATGCCGTCGCTTCGGCGGGCAGGCCCGCGGTTGCACCGGCGCTCTCGGTGTCGATCACTTCGCACAGGCGCTGCAGCGTGATGCCGGCTTCGCGCGGGTCGAGGCGGTCCTCGGGAATGCGCAGGTGGAATGCGTCTTCGACGGCGAAGACGAACTCCATCAGCGCGAGCGAGTCGAGGCCGAGGTCGGTCAGCGCGGTGGCCGGCGAGATGGCCGCGGAGTCGACGCGGAAGTCGTCCCGCAGGATCGCGGCGATGGTGTTGAAGGTGGGCGAGGAGAGATCGGAAGAAGACATGGGGATGCTTTCCTTTCGGACGTGATCGAGGTTGTCAGGCGTACAGCGGATGCTCGGGCATCGTGCCATGCGCCACAGCATCGGCGAATGACACCGTTTCGCTCACGACCTGTTGACGATCGTTGTCGATCGTGATCATGTGGTAGCTGTTGGCGACCACCACGGCACGGAATGCGCGGCAGCGAAGGCCGCGCGCGAGGATGCCCAGGTTGGCCACGCTGGCCACCTCGTCCTGCTGGGCATGCAGGGCCAGCACGTTGCCGCACTGCACGCCGTGCAGGTTGCGGCGCACGTGGCGGATGAGACGGTCGTGCTCGCGAAGGTGACCCACGCCGAGGACAGAACTGCCGGCGCGCGAGATCTTGCGGTGGCGCAGCTCGCGTTCGATCCAGGCGCGCACGCGTTCGTTCTTCACGCCATAGGGCGGGCGCTCGCGGTATTGCCAGAGCCGGCCCAGCGGCGTGTAGAAGGCCAGCGGCAGCAGGAACTGCGTGCGCGGGATGGCCCAGCCGTCGAAGCGCAGCGTGGTCGACATGAGCACCAGCGCATCGACGTCGCCGCCGCAGCGGATGGCCGCGCCCAGCGCCAGCGAGGAGCCCGCGGAGATGCCGATGAGCATCACGCGGTCGTGACGCTGGCGCAGTGCCTTCACCTGGATCTGGATCGCGTCGAGCCAGCGTTCGTACGGCGCCGCGCGCTGCATCGGTGCGTCGGCGTCGAACGAGTAACCCTCGATGGACAGCGGATGAACCGGATAGCCACGGCTGCGCAGCGCCGACTGCACGGTCAGCAACTCGTCAGGCGTGCTGCATAAACCATGCAGCAGGACCACGGCGGTGCCTTGTACTTCCGGGGAAACCAGGCTCAGCAGATCGGAGGGTTCGCGTGCGCTCATCGTGTTGCGCGGGCCATGAAAATGGCCCGTGATTCATCGTGCTGTCGTATGCTCATGTGGCGTTTATCGCTTGGAGCGACTGACCGGCTGCTGACCCGTCGTTCGCAAGGCAGATTACCCCCAACCATTCAAAGACCATGCGAATTCTGCTTGTCGAAGACGACACCGTTTTGCGCGATGTGATGGTACGCAGCCTCGCTGATGCAGGCCATCGCGTCGATGTTTCCACCAACGTCGAAGATGCCGACCACCTGTGGCGCGTGCAGCCCTTCGATGCCGTGCTGCTCGACCTCAACCTGCCCGCCACCGCGAGCCCGACCAGCGGCCTCGCAAGCGGCCTCACCGCATTGCGGCAGGCACGCGCACGCGGCGACCGCACGCCGGTGCTGGTGCTTACCGCGCGCGGGCGCACCGAGGAACGCATCGCCGGTCTCGACGCGGGCGCCGACGACTACCTCGGCAAGCCCTTCGACCTGGCGGAGGTCGAAGCACGCCTGCGAGCACTCGTGCGCCGCGCCAAGGGCACGGAAGACATCGTGCTGCTCGGTCAGCTCAAGCTCGACCGCAAGGCGCGCCGCTTCTCCACGGCGAGCGGGCCGCTCGACCTGCCCGCTCGCGAGTTCGAGGTGCTGTGGGAGCTCATGAGCCCGCCGGGCCGCACGGTGAGCAAGCGTGCGCTGTCCGACAAGCTCTCCAGCTTCGACGAATCGCTGGGCGACAACGCGCTCGAGGCCTTCATCTCGCGCCTGCGCAAAAAGCTGCAGGGCACGGGCGCGAGCATCCGCACGCTGCGCGGCATCGGCTACCTGCTCGAAGCCGAGGTGTGATCGACGCCGGTGCGCGAGTGAACGGGCAGCAGCAACAGACCAGCGCCGGATCGCAGCCGGCTGCGGTGCGTGCGCCGTCGCTCACGCAGCGCGTGCTGCGCAACGTGCTGGTGCCGCTGGCACTCACGTGGATGGTCGGCGCGGTCATCGCGCTGGTCATCGCCAACTACTTCTCCGAACAGGCCTTCGACCGCGGCATGCTCGATGACGCCTATGCGCTGTCGGCCAACGTGCAGGCGGGCGAGCGCGGCATCGAGCTGATGCTCTCTCCGCGCGAGGTGGCGACCGTGCTCTTCGACCAGATCGACAAGGTGTACTTCGCGGTGCAGCGGCTCGACGGCTCGCTGATCTCGGGCCAGGCGGGCCTGCAGGCGCCGCTGCCTGTGGACGGTGCGCGCTACCGTTTCTCCGACGTGAACTATGAAGGCAGCACGCTGCGCGCGGTGGTGCTGGAGCATGACGCCGAGCCCGACATCAGCATGCCCTATCGGGTGATCATCGCGCAGACCACGCTGAGCCGCGCTGCGCTGGTGCGGCAACTGCTGGGCTATGCGCTCGCGCCGCAGATCGTGCTGCTGATACTGCTCGCGATCTGGCTCTGGTACGGCATCCGCAGCGATCTGCGGCCGCTGGGCGACCTGCAGCGCGCGCTCGACCGGCGCGACGTGCGCGACCTTTCTCCGGTAGCCGTGGCGCAGACCTCGCGCGAGATCCAGCGGTTGGGCAATGCGGTCAACTCGCTGTTCGAGCGGCTGGGCAACAGCGTGCAGGCGCAACGCGAGTTCGTGGGCAACGTGGCGCACGAACTGCGCACGCCGCTGGCGGGCATCCGCGCACTGGCCGAATACGGCCTGGCCCAGCACGACACCAAGGTATGGCGCGAGCAGCTCGAGCGCGTGTCGGAGCGCCAGGCGCGCGCCAGCCACCTCATAGACCAGTTGCTGGCGCTCGCATTGGCCGAGGAGGCTCGCACCGAGCTCAAACGCGTGCCCGTGCGGCTCGACGTGCTCGCCGAGCAGACGGTGCTGCGGCATCTGGCGAGAGCCGATGCGCGCGGCGTCGACCTGGGCGCGCGCGGCCTCGACGACGGTGTGGTCGTGCAGGCCAACGAGGCGCTGGTGGAAGGCATCCTCGACAACCTGATCGACAACGCGCTGCGCTACGGCGGGCGCACCATCACCGTCGAACTCGCGGGCCGCACGCTGAGCGTGATCGACGATGGGCCGGGCATTCCGCTGGAGGCGCAGCGAGCCCTGATGCAGCGATGGGCGCAAGGTCCGGCTGGAGAGAAGCTGGGGCAGGGCTCGGGGCTGGGCCTGTCGATCGTCTCGCGCTATGCAGAGCTGCTGGGAGCGGAACTGCGGCTCGAAGCCGCCGAGCCCACTGGCCTGCGGGTGAGCGTGGCTTTCGGCGAGGTGGCCTGAATCGCCTGTGCGTTCAGGCGAGCGGCGTGCCCTGGTGGAATGCCATGCGCCAGCGGCCTGCGCGCAGCTTCCATAGCGAGCTGCGCAGGGAGTCCGCTGCCAGACGTTGGGGAATGGCTTCGCGGTGTGCGCGATAGGTGGCCAGTGCCACGTCGGGGGCCATGCGCAGAACGCGAAAGTCCGAGATCGTTCGTTTCGAAAAGACTTCGTCGCGCAGCGCATCGATGATGGCGGCGCGTGTCCATACCGTGCCCGAAACGCCGAGTTCGTGGAAGTCGTCGTCGAGCAGTTCCTGCAGCCGTGCGGCGCTCGCGCGCACCTCGCGCAGATGCAGCGCGCCTTCCAGCTCCAGCAGCAGCGCTTCGAGATCCCTGCCTGGCGCGGCCTCGTAGAGTTCGAGCGGCAGCCCATCGGGGTCGGCGAAGAAGGTGAAGCGTCGGCCGGTGTATTCGTCGATGCGAAGCGGTTCCACGGCAATGCCCTGTGCCGAGAGTTCGTCGGCCGCCGCCTGCACGTCGTGCACTTCGAAGGACAGGTGCCGCAGTCCCTGCGCTTCGGGCCGCGTCGGCCGCGCGGGTGCACCGGGAAACGAGAAGAGCTCGATCTGCGAGCCGTCGGGCAAAGCGAGATCAAGCTTGTACGAATCGCGCGGGGCGCGGTAGTTCTCGGCCACCACGCGCAGGCCCAGCACCTCGGTGTAGAAGCGCTTCGACACCGCGTAGTCGGAGCAGATGACGGCGACGTGATGAATGCGTTCGAGCTGCATCGCAGGAGGCCTCACTTCAAGGGCTTGCGCATGAAAACGCGCGTGCGCTGCGCGAGCACGAGGCGCTTGTATTCGACGTAGCCGATGCGCTCGTAGAGCGCGCGGTTCTCGGTCATTTTTTCGTTGGTGAAGAGGTAGATCGAGTCATGGCCTTGCCGCCGTGCCTCGCGCTCCGCAAGCTCGAGCAATGCGCGGCCCACGCCTGTGCCTTGCTGTGCGGGGCGCACCGCGATCACATCGATCAGGAAGCCTTCGTCGGTGATGTCGAGCACCAGTGCTGCGACGACCTGCTCCTGCCGCTGCGCGACCCAGACCTGCGCATTCGCGATGGACGCGCCATAGTCCTTGGTCATGGGAATCGGCTCGAGGCCCAAGCGCGGAATGTAGTGGCGAAAGGCTTCCACAGCGCATTCGGCGATGGCTGCGGCATCGGCAGCATCGGCGCGCCGCAGCGTCCAGGGCGTGGCGCTCATGCGTCGAACTCCACCTCGCCTTCGATCTCCACAGGGATGTTGAACGGCAACTCCGCCATGCCAACGGCACTGCGCGAATGCGCGCCGATGTCGGGGCCGAAGATTTCGAGGATGAGATCGGAAAAGCCGTTGATGACGGCCGGTTGCCTGTCGAAGCCCGGTGCGCAGGCGACCATGCCGAACACGCGCGTCCATGCGGTGATGCGGTCCAGGTCGCCGAGGGCGCGCTGCAGGCTGCCGAGCATCGCGAGCGCGGTGAGGCGCGCGGCGGTGTAGCCCTGTTCCACGTTCAATTCGCGGCCCAGCTTGCCCAGCGGCGCGGCGATGGTGCCGTCGGCATTGAGCGGGCCGTGGCCCGAGATCAACGCGCGTCGGCCGACGATGCGCACGAACTGGAAGGGCAACGCGACGCCGGGAGGCGGCGTCACTGCGGGTGGCAATACGAGGCCGGAATCGGCCAGTCGTTGCGCGATGCGGGCCATGGCGTTTCCTTCCTTGCTGGCGGCGAACGAACGGGTCCGCCGCATCTTGCCATGGCCGCGCGCGGCCTCAGGCCAGCGCCGGATAGTCCGTGTAGCCCTTGGCGCCGCCGCCGTACATGGTGGCCTTGTCGAGCGGGTTCAGCGGCGCGTTCTCGCGCAGTCGGCGCACGAGGTCGGGGTTGGAGATGAAGGGCTTGCCGAAGGCCACGAGGTCGTCGCCTTCCTTCAGCGCTTCTTCGGCGAGCGGGCGGTCGTAGCCGTTGTTGACCATCCATGCGGCCTTGCCGCCGGCCTCGCGGTATGCGGCCTTGAGGGCTTCGTAGTCGAAGGGGCGGTCCTCGATCTCGCGCGGGCCGCCGGTGGCGCCTTCGATGATGTGGATGTAGGCCAGGTTGAGCGTGGCGAGCTGCTTCACCACGTAGGTGAAGAGGGGCTGCGGGTCGCTGTCGTACGCGTCGTTGGCTGGCGTGACGGGCGACAGGCGGATGCCGGTCTTGCCGCCGCCCACGGCGTCGACCACGGCGCGCGTGACTTCGAGCAGCAGGCGGGCGCGGTTTTCGATGCTGCCGCCGTAGTCGTCGTTGCGCTTGTTGCTGCCGTCCTTGAGGAACTGGTCGAGCAGGTAGCCGTTGGCGCCGTGGATCTCCACGCCGTCGAAGCCAGCGGTTTCCACCGCGCTGCGTGCGGCCACCGCGTAGGCATGCACGATGCCCGGCAGTTCGCCGGCGTCGAGCGCGCGCGGCTCGGAGGTGTCGACGAAGGTGGGCACGCCGTCCTTGATGAGCACGGTCTTGGTCTTGGCGGTGATGGCCGAAGGGGCGACGGGCTTTCCGCCACCGGGTTGCAGTTCGTTGTGCGAGACGCGGCCCACATGCCACAGCTGCACGACGATCTTGCCGCCCTTGGCGTGCACGGCTTCGGTCACGCGCTTCCAGCTGTCGAGCTGCTCGGTGCCGTAGAGGCCGGGCACGTCGGAATAGCCCTGGCCCTGGTGGCTGATGGCGGTGGCTTCGGTGATGAGCAGGCCGGCGCTGGCGCGCTGGGCGTAGTAGGTGGCGGCGATGTCGGGCGGGATGGCGTTCGGTGAGCGGTTGCGCGTGAGCGGCGCCATGACGATGCGGTTGGCGAGCTTCAGGTCGCCGGCCTGTACGGGGTCGAAGAGGGTGGACATCGTGCGATCGAAAGCAGAGTTGATACGGGCGCAAGGCTAAGGCCCCGGCCTCAACCCTGCTGTCGCACGGTTGTCTGGATTGGTGCTAGGAGAGCAAGGCCAGCAGCGCCGGACTCACGCGCAGCGGCATCGCCAGCAGGATCTGCCCCATGCCCTTGCCGAGCGGATCGTTGCGCAGCGAGGCCATGCCGCCGCCGCCCAGCGCCTGCTCGCAGACGAAGTTGAAGGCGTCGATGCCGGGCACCTCGTGGCGCGTGACGCGGCCCTTGACGAGGTGCGCGAGCCACTCGGTCACGCGCGCTTCGGTGAGCTGCTCGCGCAACAGCGGCAGCAGGGCGGGGTGGCGTGCGATGACGCCGATGTTCGATGTGTCGCCCTTGTCGCCGCTGCGCGCCCAGGCCAGGCGCAGCAGGGGTACTTCGATGCTGTCCGCATCGGAAGAAGAGGAAGAAGAGGAAGAAGAGGAAGAAGAGGAAGAAGGTGTGGCCTCCGTCCTGGTGGCTCCGGCAGGCGAAGAGATGGGCTTGGCCGTCTCGGCTGCGGATGAGGTTGGGGTGCGCGGGATGTCGATGCGCTTTCCATCGATGGCCACCGATGTCTCGACCAGCGACTTGTCGAGCAGGAAGGCATATTGCCGGATCGACGGCGACACCGAAGCCCGTCCGCCGCCCGCGCCAGTGGTGCCCGGTGCCCACGACGTGCCGGCAGGTGCGACCTCTCGCGCGAACAGCTCCAGCGCTTCCTTGCGCGGATGCGTCACGGCGAGCCGCAGCACCGCTTCGCGTGTCTGCAATGCCTGTGCATGCGGGCCGTAGCACGACTCCGCGCCCAGTACTTCGAGCTGCGTGCCGCTGTAGGGGCCGAAGCCGTATTGCGAGAACAGCGCACCCGTGCGCGCAAGGATGGCCTCGCCCGTTCGCTTGGCCTTGGCCACCGCGTCGAAGCCCACGATGGTGAGCTGCGCCGCCGTCTTGAAGCCGTCGACGTAGGTGGCGCTGACCTTGTAGCTCGCGGTGGGCACATGGCCACGCGCGCCGTGCACGCGCACGCGGTGCTCGCCGGCCTGCTCGACGCGTACCTGCGTGAAGTCGGCCACCACGTCGGGCAGCAGGTAGGCGGCGGGGTCGCCGATCTCGTAGAGCATCTGCTCGCCCACCACCGCGGGCGTGACCTTGCCGCCGGTGCCTGCGGGCTTGGTGACGATGAAGCTGCCGTCGGCGCTGCATTCGATGATGGGGTAGCCGATGTTGGGCCAGTCGGGCACGGTGTCCCAGTCGGTGTGCAGGCCGCCGGTGGCCTGGCAGCCGCATTCGATGATGTGGCCCGCGAGGCTGCCCGCGGCGAGCAGGTCGAGGTCGCCCGGCTGCCACTCGAACTCGTGCATGAGCACGCCGAGCGTGACGGCGGAGTCGACGCAGCGGCCGGTGATGACGATCTGCGCGCCCGCGTCGAGCGCGGCCCGTATGGGCTGCGCGCCGAGATATGCATTGGCGGTGAGCACGCGTTCGGGCAGCGCGGCGCCGCTCTGCAGTTCGCGCACCGGTGGTTGCTCCTGGCGAAGTTGCGGCAGCAGCGGCGACACATCGTCGCCACTCACCACGGCGATCTTCAGTGCGATGCCCTGCTCGGCGGCCAGTGCCGCGAGCGCGTCGGCGCAGCCTTGCGGATTGACGCCGCCGGCATTGCTCACCACGCGGATGCCTTGTCTCACGACGTCCTTCAGCACGGACCTCATGGCCACCGAAACGAAGTCGGTGGCGTAGCCCAGCTCTGGCTTCTTGAGCCGCGCGCCCGCGAGGATCGACATGGTGAGTTCGGCGAGGTAATCGAACACAAGGTAGTCGATCCGGCCGCTGGTCACGAGCTGCGGCGCGCCCACGCTGCTGTCGCCCCAGAAGCCTGAGGCGCCGCCGATGCGGACGATGCGTTCGTCGTTGTTGTTGTTGCTGCTGCTCATCGGCCGCTCCACTGCGGCTTGCGCTTCTCGCGGAAGGCGAGCTGCCCTTCGGCCGCGTCCTCGGTGAGCGCGAACAGGCCGATCTGGCTTTCGGTGAAGGCCATCGATTCCTCGAAGGCCATGGCCTCGATCTTCTTCATGGTGTAGAGGCCGCGGCGGATGGCGGCGGGCGACTTGTCGAGCATGCGCCCAAGCAGCCAGTCGACGCTTTCGTCGACGTCGTCGCTCACGCGGTTGACGAGATTCAGTTCCAGCGCCTGCGCGGCGCCGATGGGCTCGCCGGTGATGCACATCTCGGCCAGCACGCGGCGCGGCAACAGGCCGCCGAGCACGCTGAGCACCTGGGCGGGAAAGAGACCGACCTTCACCTCGGGCAGGCCGAACACGGCCTGGCTGCTCGCCACGGCCATGTCGCACATCGCCATGAGGCCCATGCCGCCCGCCATGCAGGCGCCGTTGACGCGCGCGATCAGCGGCACGGTCGATTGCCGGGCCTGCCGGAAGAGGTTGGCGAAGCCCTGGTAGGGCGCGGCGTAGTCGAACTTGAAGGAGGTGCCGCTTTGCAGGTCGGCGCCGGCGCAGAAGGCGCGCGTGCCGGTGCCGGTGAGGACCACGGCGCGCACGGCGGTGTCGCTATTGGCGCGGGCGAGGGCGTCGCCCAGGCCCGCGAGCACTGCGGGGCTGATTGCATTGCGGCGCTCTTCGCGGTCGATGGTGAGCCACATCACGGGCCCGCGCATCTCTTCGCGCAATTCGGTGGACGGGGGTGTTTCGGGCATGGCGCGGGTCCTTGTGCTTCGGTGTCGGGAGACTTGTTCTCTCCTGCCCGTAGCGTGGCCCGAAAAAAAAGCCGCATCGTGCGGCTTGTGGCTGAAGCGGTTCGGGTTTTCCCTGAAGGGTAGGCCTGACCCGCTCGCTGCTTCTGCACGCTTTAGCGTGCTTCGGCTTACTTCAGAAGACCTTCGGCCTTCATTGCTTCCTGGACGGCGGGACGGGCGCCGACGCGTGCGTGCCAGGCCAGCAGGTTGGGGAAGCCGGAGATGTTGACGTTGGTCGGTTTGGTCCAGTTGGTCACGGTGAACAGGTACCCGTCGGCCACGCTGAAGTGCTCGCCCATCAGGTATTCCTTGCTGGCCAGTTCATTGTCGAGCCACTGGAAGCGCGACTTGAGCTTGTCCTTGAAGATGGCCTTGGCTTCTTCGGGCATGTTCGGGTTGAACAGCGGGCTGAAGCCCTTGTGCACTTCGGTGCCGATGAAGGTGAGCCATTCCTGCAGGCGGTAGCGCTGGATGGTGCCGGCAGCCGGCGCGAGGTTCTTGGTGGGGGCAAGGTCGGCGATGTACTGCAGGATGGCGGGACCTTCGCGCAGGCGGGTACCGTCGTCGAGCTCGAGCATCGGCACGTAGCCCAGGGGGTTGATGCCGTAGTAGTCGGTGCCGTCTTGCAGCTTGTGGCTCTTGGTGCTGGCCAGCACGGGTTCGGCGGCGATGCCCGCTTCATGCAGCGCGATGTGGGGGGAGAGCGAGCAGGCGCCGGGCGAGTAGTACAGCTTCATTCGAGAACTCCAGTGAATGTCGAGATTGGTTGGATTTTTGGGTAAACCGCAGCGGATGCTAGCGGGTTTGAGGGCGTCGCGTTTTTGTCCTACGGCCTCTCGCGCGGGGCGACTATCAGGCTGGAAGACCGCGCTTCCTAAGCTCCGTTGCACGGCGGGCAGGGCCTGCTGCAAGGAGAAACGAATGTTGAAGTACGCCATCATTTTTGCAGTCATCTCGCTCGTGGCCGCGCTGCTCGGCTTCGGCGGCATTGCGGCGGGTGCCGCCGGCATCGCCAAGCTCCTGTTCGGCCTGTTCCTGGTACTGGCGCTGCTGTTCGTGGTGCTGGCCGTGCTGGGCGTGGGCGCCGTGAAAAAAGCGATCGACTGATGCACATCTCTCACATCGAGGCGCAGCTCGACTACGAAGTTGCCGCCCCCGCGCACATGCTGCTGAACATCGAGGCGGCGCGCTCGGACATGCAGAGCGTGGTCGGGGAGGAACTGATCGTGGAGCCGCCGACGCCTTTGCGGCTCTTCTGCGACGAGGGAAGCGGCAACCGCTTCTTCCGTTTCGATGCGAAGCCGGGGCCGCTGAAGATCGCCTACAAGGCCAGCGTTCGGCGTGCCCATGTGGTGGTGCCTGACGACCTGGCCGAGATGCCGGTGACCGAGGTGCCCGACGAGGTGCTGCACTACATGACGCCGACGCGCTATTGCGAGTCGGACCTGATGTCGCGCTGCGCCCAGCAGCTCTTCGGCGACCTGCCGCCCGGCATCGGCCGGGTGCAGGCCATCGTCGACTGGATCCACGACAGCATCACCTACGAGCCGGGCAGCAGCGACTCGACCACGACCGCGCGCGAGGTGTTCGTCGAACGCGCGGGCGTGTGCCGCGACTTCGCCCACCTGGGCATCACCTTCTGCCGTGCGCTCAACATTCCGGCGCGGCTGGTCGTCGGCTACGTTTGGTTCGACGAGCCTCCGCAGGATTTCCATGCCGTGTTCGAGGCGTGGATCGGTGGACGCTGGGTGCTGTTCGACCCGACCCGCATGGCTCCGGTCGACAGGCTCGTGCGGGTAGGCACGGGGCGCGACGCGAAGGACGTGGCCTTCTGCACCATCTTTGGCAATGTCCGCATGACGGGCAAGAAACTTGTCGTGCAGGAACTGCAGGACGAGAGCCTGCAGCCGTCGATGCCGCCTTCGCCCTCGGGTGAGGTAATGGGTATCGAGAAGCCCGTGCCCTTGGGACAGGTGGACGAAGCCGCGGCCTAACAGGCTTGTTTGCTATTAAAAAGATAGCAAACTATCGAGTGATCGTCTTGGAGAAAGCCCTTAGGCGTCGCTCTCCAGGCTTATCCACACAGGGGACGCAACAGGGTGTCGCCGATTAAAATCGGTGCCCCTTTTGCGCCGCGCACGCGTCAGTTGTGCGCTCCCACTCCAAATGCTGTACCCCGAAGAATTCGACGTGATCGTCGTCGGCGGTGGCCATGCCGGCACCGAAGCCGCGCTCGCCGCCGCGCGCATGGGCGCCAAGACGCTGCTGCTCTCCCACAACATCGAGACGCTGGGCCAGATGAGCTGCAACCCGTCGATCGGCGGCATCGGCAAGGGCCATCTGGTGAAAGAGGTCGATGCGCTTGGCGGTGCGATGGCGATCGCGACGGACGAGGCCGGCATCCAGTTCCGCATTCTCAATTCGAGCAAGGGTCCGGCCGTGCGCGCCACGCGTGCACAGGCGGACCGGGTTCTGTACAAGGCGGCCATCCGTCATCGGCTGGAGAACCAGCCGAACCTGAGCCTGTTCCAGCAAGCGGTCGACGACCTGATGGTGGAGGGCGATCGCGTGGTCGGCGCCGTCACGCAGGTGGGCATTGCTTTCCGTGCGCGGACCGTGGTGCTGACTGCAGGGACTTTTCTCGACGGGCGCATCCACGTCGGGCTCGACAACTACCAGGCCGGGCGCGCGGGCGATCCGCCGGCCGTCAGCCTGTCTGCGCGGCTCAAGGAGCTGAAGCTGCCGCAAGGCCGGCTCAAGACCGGTACGCCGCCGCGACTCGACGGGCGCAGCATCGATTTCTCGAAGTGCACCGAGCAGCCGGGCGACGGCATGCCCGGCGGGGCAGGGCCGATGCCGGTGTTCAGCTTCATGGGCCGCGCGGACATGCATCCGCAGCAGATGCCTTGCTGGATCACCCATACGAATGCGCGCACGCACGAGATCATCCGCTCGGGCTTCGACCGCAGCCCGATGTTCACCGGCAAGATCGACGGCGTCGGGCCACGCTACTGCCCGAGCGTGGAAGACAAGATCAACCGCTTTGCCGACAAGGAAAGCCACCAGATCTTCCTGGAGCCCGAAGGCCTGACGACCAACGAGTACTACCCGAACGGGATCTCGACGAGCCTGCCGTTCGACATCCAGTACCAGCTGGTTCGCTCGATGCCTGGGCTGGAGAACGCGCACATCCTGCGGCCGGGCTATGCCATCGAGTACGACTACTTCGATCCGCGCGAGCTCAAGAGCAGCTTCGAGACGCGTTCGGTCAAGGGGCTGTTCTTCGCCGGGCAGATCAATGGCACCACTGGCTACGAAGAAGCCGCGGCCCAAGGGCTGTTCGCCGGCATCAACGCCGCGCTGCAATGCCGTGGCGAAGATGCCTGGCTGCCGCGCCGCGACGAAGCCTATCTGGGCGTGCTGGTCGACGACCTGATCACCAAGGGCGTGACCGAGCCGTACCGCATGTTCACCAGCCGCGCCGAGTTCCGGCTGCAGCTGCGCGAGGACAACGCCGACATGCGCCTGACCGAAACCGGTCGGAAGCTGGGCCTCGTTGATGACGAGCGCTGGGATGCTTTCAGCCGAAAGCGCGATGCTGTTTCACGTGAAACAGAGCGGCTCAAGTCGATCTGGGTGAACCCGCGCAACCTGCCGGCTTCGGAGTCGGAGCGGGTACTGGGCAAGGCTATCGACCACGAGTACAACCTCGCCGATCTGCTGCGCCGGCCCGACGTGAGCTATGAGACGCTGATGACGCTGGACGGCGGCAAGTACAGCGCCCAGGCTCCGCTGAGCGAAACCGAGATCGAACAGATCGAGATCTCGGCCAAATATTCCGGCTATATCGAGCGTCAGCACGACGAAGTGGAACGCGCCGCGCACTTCGAGAACCTGAAGCTGCCCGCCGATTTCGACTACAGCCAGGTCAAGGCGCTGAGCTTCGAAGTTCGTCAGAAGCTGAGCAAGCATCGGCCCGAAACACTGGGCCTGGCTTCGCGTATCTCCGGCGTGACGCCGGCCGCCATTTCCCTGCTGATGATCCATCTGCGAAAGGGCGGCCACAAGGCTTTCGCCCGCGATGCTGCCACGGAAGCCGCTGCCGAATGAAGGCGCCGATCGATACGCTGCGCGCAGGCGCGGCCGCCATGGGTGTGGCGCTGTCCGATTCGCAGGCCGAGCGGCTGCTGGCCTACGGCACGCTGATGCTCAAGTGGAACAAGGTCTACAACCTCACGGCACTGCGCGATCCGGCCAGCGTGTTGACGCATCACCTGCTCGACAGCCTGGCGGCAATCGCTCCGCTTCAACGCGAGTGGGCAGGGAAGGGCAAGCTGCTGGACGTGGGTTCCGGCGGCGGTTTACCCGGTGTGGTGATCGCCATCATGCGACCCGATCTCGAGGTGAGCTGCCTTGATGCAGTGGCCAAGAAGGCGGCGTTCGTCCAACAGGTTGCAGCTGAACTGGAATTGCCGAATCTTCGCGGACTCCATGCCCGGGTCGAGTCCTTGGCCGGCAGCTATGAGGTCATCAGCTCCCGTGCCTTCGCTTCGCTGCCGGATTTCTTCAACGGCTCGATGAGTCTGCTCGCACCGGGCGGCGTCTGGCTGGCCATGAAGGGCAAGGTTCCGGCTGACGAACTGGCCGTCGTGCCCAAGGGCGTGTCTGTGTTTCACGTGGAACAACTGACGGTCCCGGGCCTGGACGCTGAGCGCTGCATCGTCTGGGCTCGCAAGGCTGCCGCGGAAACCGGCGCCTGATTCGCAAAAAAGAGGGCGCGACACCGGTAAAAGCCGGTGTCCGAACGATCTTCGCGGCAGTGTGCTCGCTTAGACTCGATGCCTCCCTCGGGTCTCTTTCCCGGCTCGCTTTTTCGAGGCAAACCCATGTTCGGCATCGCTGACTACGGCGCATTCGTCGCCGCCATCATCCTGTTCCTTCTGATTCCCGGTCCGGGCAATCTGGCGCTGATCACCTCGACCAGCAAGGGCGGCATCCGTGGCGGTCTTGCCGCGACGGCCGGCGTGATCGTCGGCGATCAGTTCCTCCTCTGGGCTGCGGTGGCCGGCGTGTCTGCTGTCATGGCCGCCTACCCGGCTGCCTTCAAGGCGGTGCAGTGGCTGGGCGCCGCTTACCTCGGCTGGATGGGCATCAAGATGCTGATGGCGAAGCCCGGCTCGGCCCCCATCCTCAACATCAAGCCCGGCCACTTCATGCGCCAGGCCTTCACCATCACGCTGCTGAACCCGAAGGCGATCGTGTTCTACATGGCCTTCTTCCCGCTGTTCGTGGACCCGGCCCGGCATCAGGGCCTGATCACTTTCGGCGCGATGGCTGTGACCATCGCCGCGCTGACCTTCTTGTACGGCCTGACCTCGACGCTGCTCACGCACTTCCTGGCCGAGCGCATTCGCGCGAATCCCCGCATTTCCACCACGCTCGAAAAGCTTGCCGGCAGCTTCCTGATCGCCTTCGGCGTCAAGCTCGCAATCTCGCGCTGATCGATCGACCCCGGTACTCACATGGCCAAGATTTTCTGCATTGCCAATCAGAAGGGCGGCGTCGGCAAGACCACCACCACCGTCAATCTCGCCGCCGGTCTGGCGAAGGTCGGCCAGCGCGTGCTGATGATCGACCTCGATCCGCAGGGCAATGCCACCATGGGTTCGGGCATCGACAAGCGCGAGCTGGAACTCACTGTGTATGACGTGCTGCTCGAATCGGCCTCGGTGGCCGAAGCGCGGGTCAAGGCCGACAAACTGGTGGAAGGCGGTTGCGGCTACGACGTGCTGGGTGCCAACCGCGAGCTCGCGGGCGCCGAAGTGGAAATGGTCGCGCTCGACCGCCGCGAAAAGCGCCTGCGTACCGCGCTGGCAGCCGTCGGCGCCGAGTACGACTTCGTGCTGATCGACTGCCCGCCCAGCCTGAGCCTGCTGACGCTGAACGGCCTGTGCGCCGCCCATGGCGTGATCGTGCCGATGCAGTGCGAGTACTTCGCGCTCGAAGGGCTGACCGACCTGGTCAACACCATCAAGCAGGTGCACGCCAACCTCAACAAGAACCTGCAGATCATCGGCCTGCTGCGCGTGATGTTCGACCCGCGCATCACGCTGCAGCAGCAGGTGAGCGAGCAGCTCAAGTCCCACTTCGGCGACAAGGTGTTCGACACCGTCATCCCGCGCAATGTGCGGCTGGCCGAGGCGCCGAGCTACGGGCTGCCCGGCGTGGTGTTCGACCCGGCTGCGCGTGGCAGCCAGGCCTTCATCGCCTTCGCCCAGGAGCTGGTCGACAAGATGCCGCCCGCGAGCGCCTTTGCGTCGGGCGCGGTGGCTCCTCCGATTGCGCCGGTCGCGCGCATCACGCCCGACCTGCCCATTCCCGATGACGTCATGGCGCCTGCCGCCGCGCCGGCCACAGACTCGACCAGTGAAAACAACGCCTGAGGGCTTCTTGCATTTTGCAAGTCGCTATCAAATCAGTAGCAAATGACAGAGCCTCGCATCCTGCTGCTGCCCGGTTGGCAGAACAGCGGCCCCGGCCATTGGCAGACCCGCTGGGAATCCGTCCATGGCGATCACCGCGTCGAGCAGCATGAGTGGATGCGCCCGCTGCGCGGCGACTGGTCCGCGCGGCTGGAAGAAGAAGTGCTGGCCTCGCCTGGCCAGGTGGTCTTCGCGGCGCACAGCCTCGGCTGCATCCTCGTCGCCGCCTGGGCCGCGCATTCGCGCAACACGCACAAGGTACGCGGCGCGCTGCTGGTTGCACCCGGAGACGTGGAGAGCGACAGCCTGCGCCACCTGATCCCGGGCTGGTCGCCCATCGTGCGCAAGCCGCTTCCGTTCCCGGCGGTGCTGATCGCCGCCAATGACGATCCTTATTGCGAATCCTCGCGCTCGCGGCAGCTTGCCGCCGACTGGGGCGCGCGCTTCGTCGATGCCGGCGCGCGCGGTCACCTGAACGCCGAATCGGGCCTGGGCGACTGGCCCGACGGCCGGAAACTTCTGAACGAAATCTCGAAAGAAAAGAACTGATGGCGACCAAGAAACCCAAGGGACTGGGCCGCGGCCTCGAAGCGCTGCTGGGCCCGACGGCTGCTCCTTCCGCCGACAACAGCGGCAGCGGCAGCGCGGCGGATGCGGAAGAGGGCGGCGCCCCGAGGAACCCGAGCACGCTGATGCTCGACCAGATGGTCGCCGGCGTCTACCAGCCGCGCACGCGCATGGACGAGGGAGCTCTCTACGAACTGGCCGAGAGCATCAAGGTGCAGGGCATCATGCAGCCGATCCTGGTGCGGCGGCTCGATCCCGAATCGGCTGCGGCCAAGAACGCCGAATACGAAATCATCGCGGGCGAACGGCGCTTCCGTGCCGCGAAGCTCGCCGGCCTCGACAGCGTTCCGGTGCTGGTGCGCGATGTGCCCAATGAAGCCGCCGCGGCGATGTCGCTCATCGAGAACATCCAGCGCGAGGATCTCAACCCGCTCGAAGAAGCCCAAGGCCTGCAACGCCTGGTGACCGAGTTTGGGCTCACTCACGAGCAGGCGGCCCAGTCCGTCGGCCGTTCGCGCAGCGCTGCGAGCAACCTGCTGCGCCTGCTGAACCTGGCCGAGCCCGCGCAGCAGATGCTGATGGCCGGCGATATCGACATGGGCCACGCCCGCGCGCTGCTGTCGCTGGACCGCGGCACGCAGATCACGGCGGCCAACCAGATCGCCGCCAGGAAGATGTCGGTGCGCGAGGCCGAGTCGCTGGTGAAGAAGCTTGCGGCCGAGTTCACGCTCACGCCCTCGCGTCGCAGCAACGACGGCGAGAAGTCGCGCGACCTGCAGCGAGTGGAAGAAGAACTGGCCGACTTGCTCACCGCCGAAGTCGAGGTGCGCATCAAGAAGCGCAGCAAGCGCGGTGGCCGCGTGGAGGAGAGCGGCGAGCTCGCGATCCACTTCGGCTCCATCGAAGCACTCAACGGATTGATCGAGCGCATCCGCCGAACGGCCTAGTGTTGCGAATCGAGGCTCCGGCATTCGTTTGATTGATTCCTGCAATCCTTTGCGCGTATCCTCGACCGCTGGTTTTTTCAACCCCAGTTCTCTGAACAAACAGAGGGAGTAGTCCACCATGCAGCTCACCAGGTTTCCGCTAGCGGCCATCGCCGCCGGCGCACTTCTTCTCACCGGTTGCGCCGCGACCGACATGCAGATGGGCAGCCAGTCGGCCAAGACCATGGCCACCGGCAGCGCCGCGGGCGGAGCTACCGACAACGCCAGCAGCCAGCTCGAGCGCTGCGAATCGCCTCTGGGCACCGTCTCGCTCATCGAGAACCAGAGCGCAGGCTGGTACACCATCCTCACCGGCGAATACCGCCTGCCTCCCACGGCCAACCTGCTGCGCCTGCTGGTGCAGCAATCGAACTGCTTCATCGTCGTCGAACGCGGCGCGGCCGGCATGAACGCCATGACGCGCGAGCGCGCACTGCAGCAGTCGGGCGAAATGCGCGGCGGCAGCAACTTCGGACGCGGCCAGATGGTGGCCTCCGACTACGGTCTCTCGCCCGAGATCGTGTTCAGCAACAGCGATGCCGGCGGCATCGGCGGTGCGCTCGGCGGCCTGGTGGGTGGCGGCCGTGGCCGTGCACTCGCGGCCATCGGCGGCAGCATGCAGACCAAGGAAGCCAGCGCGCTGCTGACGCTGATCGACAACCGTTCTGGCGTGCAGGTCGCCGCCTCCGAAGGCAGCGCCTCCAAGACCGACTTCGGCGCCTTCGGTGCGCTCGCCGGCCGCAGCGCGGGCGGCGGCCTCGGCGGCTACACCAACACGGCCCAGGGCAAGGTGATTGCCGCGGCCTTCATGGACGCCTTCAACCAGATGGTCCGTTCGCTGCGCAACTACAAGGCGCAGACGGTGCGAGGCCAAGGGCTTGGCGGCGGCGGCCGACTGGGCGTGGATGGCGGCGCGGCACCGTCGCAGACCTACGTGCCGGCCGAGAAGGCTCCGGCGCGCCGCCGCAGGAACTGATCGATCGATCGATCGGCGATCACCGCACGGCAAAAAGCCCGGGGCTCTTGAGAGCCGCCGGGCTTTTCTTCATCGAGCGCCGGAAGTGATCAGAGGCTGAAGATCTTCCCCGGATTCATGATGTTCTTCGGATCGAGCGCGCGCTTGATCGTGCGCATCATGTCGATCGCGCCCACGCCCGCCTCGTTGACCAGGAACTCCATCTTGTGCAGCCCCACGCCGTGCTCGCCGGTGCAGGTGCCTTCAAGCGCCAGCGCGCGGCTGACCAGCGAATGGTTCAGCTCCTCGGCCTTCACGCGTTCCTCGGGAATGTTCGGGTCGAGCAGGTAGCCGAAGTGGAAGTTGCCGTCGCCCACGTGGCCGACGAGGAAGTAGGGGATGCCGCTGGCATCGGCTTCGGCCACCGAGTCGAGCAGGCAGTCGGCCAGGCGCGAAATCGGCACACAGGTGTCGGTCGAGATGACACGACAGCCGGGCCGCGACTGCACCGCCGCGAAGTAGCTGTTGTGCCGCGCCGTCCACAGGCGCGTGCGTTCTTCCGGCGTGCTGGCCCACTCGAAGGCGTTGCCGCCATGGCCGCTCGCGAGTTCCTGCACCGTCTCGGCCTGTTCCTTCACGCCGGCGGGCGAGCCGTGGAACTCCATCAGCAGCATCGGCTCTTCGCGCAGGTTCAGCTTGGCGTAGGCGTTCACCATGCGCACCGTGTTCACGTCGATCAGCTCCACGCGCGCGATCGGCACGCCGAGCTGGATGGTCTCGATGGTGGTGCGCACGGCGGCCTCGATGCTCGGGAAGGAGCAGATCGCCGCAGACACAGCCTCGGGCAGCGGATAGATCCGCAGCGTGATCTCGGTGACCACGCCCAGCGTGCCTTCGCTGCCCACCATGAGGCGCGTGAGGTCATAGCCGGCCGACGACTTCTTCGCGCGCGTGCCGGTGCGGATGACGTTGCCCGCGGCCGTCACCACTTCGAGCGCCAGCACGTTCTCGCGCATCGTGCCGTAGCGCACCGCGTTCGTGCCGCTGGCGCGCGTGGCCGTCATGCCGCCGATGGAGGCATCGGCGCCGGGGTCGATAGGGAAGAACAGGCCGGTGCTCTTGATCTCTTCGTTGAGCTGCTTGCGCGTGACCCCGGGCTGCACCGTCACCGTGAGGTCGTCGGCATTGACCGACAGCACCTTGTTCATGCGCGACACGTCGATGCTGATGCCGCCCTGCACCGCAAGCAGGTGGCCTTCGAGCGAGGAGCCCACGCCGAAGGGAATGACCGGCACGCTGTGTTCGCTCGCGAGCCTCACCGCGTCTGCAACATCCTGTGTGCTTTCGGCGAACAGCACGGCGGAGGGGGGCGGGGCGTCGAAGGAAGACTCGTCGCGGCCATGTTGCGTGCGCACCGCCATCGCCGTGGAACAGTTGGCGCCGAAACGTGCCTTCAGCGCCTCGATCAGGCTGTCGGGTACTTCGCGCAGATGAAGCTCCGGCAGCAGGTGCGAGGTTTGGGTCGGGGCATTCATCGGGCGTCTCCTGGCGGGTGAGGGGGATCGGTCATTCTACGGAGCGAGCACCATAATGCGCTTCGGAAAAACATGAACCCCACCACACTCAGCGCCCTTGCGGCCTTTCCTTCGCAGCTGGAGGCCCACTACGCGGCCATTCCCTTCGCCTTCAGGCACTGGGCGCCGCCCTCGTGGGAGGGCGTGCCCAGCGAGGCCTTCACCGCCATCGAGCAGCTCTGCCATGTGCGCGACATCGAGATCGAGGGCTACCACGTGCGCTTCCGACGCACGCTGGCCGAATCGCATCCGACGCTCGCATCCATCGACAGCGAACCGCTGGCCATCGAGCGCAACTACGGCGCGGCCGACGCGGCACAGGTGCTGGCCGATTTCCGCATGGCGCGCATTCAGACGATGGAGATCATCTCCAGCCTGAGCGACGCGCAGCTCGCGCGCACGGCCGTGTTCGAGGGCTACGGTCCGCTCACCATGCGCAGCCTCATCCACTACCTCTGCAGCCACGACCAGCAGCATCTCGCGGGCCTGCAATGGCTGGCCGGCAAGATCGACGCGGCCACCGTCGTCGAGCGGCACTGAAAAGAACGGAAGGAGCCTCCATGGGCAACCGGCTTTCCCAGATCGCCACCCGCACCGGCGACGACGGCACCACCGGCCTCGGCGACAACACGCGCGTGTCGAAGGACAACCTGCGCGTGCACGCGATGGGCGACGTGGACGAACTCAACTCGCACATCGGCGTGCTGCTGTGCGAGCCCATGCCCGAGCCCGTGCGCGAGTTGCTGGTCGACGTGCAGCACCAGCTCTTCAACCTCGGCGGAGAGCTGTCGATGCCCGGTTTCACGCTGCTGAAGGCCGAGGCGCTGCTGCAGCTGGACAACGCACTGGCCGAGCACAACGCCGCGTTGCCGCGCCTGGCCGAATTCATCCTGCCCGCGGGCACGCGCGCGGCCTCGCTCGCGCATGTGTGCCGCACCGTGGCGCGCAGGGCCGAGCGTGCGGTGGTGGCGCTGGGTGCCATCGAACAGCTCAACGACGCGCTGCGGCAATACCTCAACCGGCTCAGCGACCTGCTCTTCGTGCTCGCGCGCGTGCTCAACCGCATGAACGGCGGCGACGACGTCTACTGGAAGAGCGAGCGCATGGCGCGTGCAGCCGCGGCCGAGGCAGACAACAAGGAGGCCCCATGAAACCGTCGAAGAACACCATCCTTCACTCGGCATTCGCCACGGCGATGGTGGTGGCCCTCTGGCTGCCGGCTGGTGCCGCGCAGGCCCAGAGCGCCGACAACCCGCCGAAGGCGCAGCGCGCCCACACGCTCAAGTCGCCCTCGCGCGGCGGCAAGGTGGTGGGCAGCGTGCAGCGCGGCACCAATGCCGCCGGCCGCGGTATCGACCGCGCGGATGCCGCCACGCGGCGCGGCGTCAACAACGTGTCCGAGAAGGCCAGCCGGCCTGTGCGCAGGGTGGGCGAGGCCTTCGGTCGCAAGCTCTCGCCGGGCTCGAGCGGTCGCGCGGCGCCGCCGTCCGTTGGGCCGCAGGGCAACGCGCCTTGACCGTCAATCCAGGAACACCGTGGAACCGGCTGTGCCGGACCACCGGTGTTGCCCCCGGAAGGGGGTTGGCGAAGCGACACGAAGTGCGCGAAGCCTGGGGGAGAACCTGAATGGCAAGAAACATCGAGATCAAGGCCCGCATAGACAGCGTGGACCGCTTGGCAGGCATCGCTGCAGCCCTGGCCGACAAGGGCCCCATCGAAATCGCCCAGGACGACACCTTCTTCCGCTGCACCGACGGCGCCGACCGCCTCAAGCTGCGCACCTTCGCGCCCGACCGCGCGGAGCTGATCTTCTATCGCCGCGCCAACAGCAGCGGTCCGAAGGAATCGTTCTACCTGATCACGCCCAGCACCACGCCCGACGTGCTGCGCGAATCGCTCACGCTCGCATGGGGCCAGGCGGGCCGCGTGCGCAAGCAGCGCCGGCTGTTCCTCGCGGGCCGCACGCGCATCCACCTCGATCGCGTGGAAGGACTGGGCGAGTTCCTCGAACTCGAAGTGGTGCTGGAGGAGGGCGAGTCCGCCGACGCCGGCATCGCCGAGGCGCATGCGCTCATGGCGCGACTGGGCGTGGGTGCGGACCAGCTGGTGCAGGGCGCCTACGTCGACCTGATCAACGCCAGCCAGCGGACTTGAACTGCTCCGCGAGGAGCTGCGCGACCTTCTCGTAGCCTCGCGCATTTGCATGGATGCGGTCGGAGCGCAGCGAGGAATCCGACAGCACGCTCGAATACACGTTTGCCACCAGCAGTGCCTGCTGCGCCTTCGCCACCTCTTCGTAGAACGGCGCATCGCTGAGCGAACCCACCACCGCGCGCATCGCGTCGGGCGAGGGCGTCGCCAGCACGGCGACATAGGGCGTGTGCGCACGCGCCTGGGTGATCAGTTCCACGAGGTTGTCCCGCGTGGCCGCGGCCGACACGCCGCGCAGCATGTCGTTGCCGCCGATGCCGATCAGGATCGCGTCGTAGCTCGCGCCGTTCAGCAGCCCCGGCAGGCGCTGCAGCGCGCCTTCCGAGGTGTCGCCGTTGACACCCGCGTTCTCCACCTGCCAGCCCGTGATCTCGCCCAGCTTCACCGGCCATGAGGCCTCGGGCGATGCGCCGTAGCCGAAGGTCAGGCTGTCGCCCAGGGCCAGCACGTGGGCACCGGACTTCAACGCCGTGGCCGATGCCTTGCGTTTGCCGCAGGCCGCCAGGAGGGTCGCCGCGGGTATGCCCGCCAGCAGATGGAGGAGGTGTCGTCGCTTCATGTGGCGCGCAGCTTAAACGCAGCCAGACGACGCGCGAGGGCTTGTCCCTTCGCTTGCAAAGCGCATGGGCCTCGCCGACCGAGTCCGGTTCAATGAACAGGAGGCAGCGTTGCGATTCGACCTTGCCATCGAGCGGCGCGTTCTCGAATCCAGCCGCCGGCACGAGCGTTGCCCTTCTAGTGCAAACCCAGATGCGCCTTGCGCAGTCCGGCACGCATCTTCTTCTGCAGCGCGGCGCCGCCCTTTTCCAGCGTGGCGGCGGGCGCGCCGCTCTCCTTGGTCACCGGGCGATGCCTGCGGCCCCAGATGCCGATCTGCGTGACCACCGGCAGCAGGTCGATACCCATCGGCGTGAGGCTGTAGATGGCCTTTTGCTTGTGGCTGGGGTCGTCCGCCCTCGAGAGCACGCCGTACTCGACCAGCTTGTTCAAACGCTCCGTGAGGATGTTGGAGGAAATGCCTTCCTCCGACTGCAGGAACTCGCGGAAGTGGCGCTTGCCCGCGAACATCATGTCGCGAACGATCAGCAGGCTCCACCGGTCGCCGAAGACTTCGAGCGCGAGGTTGATCGGGCATGCCGACTTTTCGCTGGAGGCCATGGTCTTTCCGATCTTTTTCAAAAACTGCTTGCATTTTGATATCGGTTGATCAACACTGCAACCGATTGCATTTAGCAAGCAGTTCTTCAACTCTTGCCGGCTGCTGCTGCAGCTTGCCGGCAACGATTCGAGAGGAATGCGCATGACCAGAAAGCTCATCCTGCAAATGCAGATGTCGGTCGATGGCTACGTGTCGGCGGCCGATGGCAGCCTCGACTGGCAGCTCTGGGGCTGGGGCGATCGTTGGGGCTGGGACGAAGATTTGAAGCGCGACTTCAACGCAGTCTTCGAAGGCATCGACACCATCCTGCTGAGCCGGCTCATCGTGGAAGAGGGCTACCTCGATCATTGGGGCCGTGCTGCGAAGAACTTTCCCGCGAACCCGCACTACGCCTTCGCGCGGAAGATCGTCGATGCGCGCAAGGTCGTGCTCACCGACAAGCTTGCTTCCTCGCGATGGGAGCGCACCGTCATCGCGCGCGGCGACATGGCCGAAGAGGTGAATGCGCTCAAGCGCGAGCCTGGCAAGGACATCATCACGATTGGCGGCGTGGGTTTCGCGTCGGCGCTGGTTACGGCGGGGCTGGTCGACGAGTTCCAGTTCTTCGTGAACCCGACGGCCGTGGGCGCGGGGCGCTCGGTGTTCCACGACCAGCGCAACGGCCACAAGCTGCGGCTGCTGCGCTCGACGGCCTACGAGAGCGGGATGGTGGTCAACCGCTACGTGCCGGCCTGATGCAGGACAAGGCGCCGCGCGGATACCGGTGCTTACCTGATTTCACCTGACCGCGACCTGAAGCGGCCGAATCGGACACATGCGCGGCACACAATGGACTCGTCATCAACGCATGAAGGAGTTCCGGATGAAAACCAACTCGAAGATCATGGCCGTGGGCGCCGCGGCACTCGCGATGTGCATGGCCGCAGGGAGTGCCTTTGCGCAGGATCGCCGCTTCGACAACAACAACGGCCGCCCCGGCGATGGCCGCTACGAGCACCGCGACCGCAATTTCGATCGCCGTGGCCCGCATGGCGACCACTACCGCGGCAACCAGGACTTCCGCGATGGCCGCCAGTTCGACCGCCGTGGCTTCCCGCAGCCGCATACGGAATGGCGCCGCGGTGGCCGCGTGCCGCAGGAGTACCGTGGCCGCAACTACGTGGTGCAGGACTGGCGCGCCTACAGGCTCCAGCAGCCGCCCCGTGGCTATCAGTGGGTGGGCGTGGGCGGCGACTTCGTCCTCGCGGCCATTGCCACCGGTGTGATCGCGAACATCATCGCCGGCCAGTAAGCGCGTACCGCAAGCCGACCGGGCAACACAAAACCGCCACGGGCAACCGTGGCGGTTTTTCTTTTGAGGGATTGAAAGAGGAGCGAACGCCGGAGCCGGTCTTCAGACCAGCGCCGTGGGTACCGACTGGGCGCAGATGTTGCGCCCCGTGATGGTCAGGCGAAGACCGCCGCCATGCCACTCGAGCCAGTTGAGGCTCACATACGCGTCGATGTCGGCGTCGTCGATGCGGTCGGCCTGGCGGCTCTGCAGCAATTCGACCGTGGCGGGCAATGTCCGTCTCAGCCGTTCCCTGCGCTCCGCTGCATCGGCCGCCTTCTGGGAGGCCCTTGTTTGCTGTTGCTGCTGCGAGGTCGACGATGCCATTGCTGATCCATTTCCAGGAAGCCAGGGAATTAACCCGAATGTACGCCGCCTGTGTGAAGCTGCATTCTTCTTTTTTAACCATTCTGTCGTCCGCAGTACACACCTGCCCACAGCTTCTGGACAAAGCCTAGATTTCGTAGTGGGAGGCCTTTTCTTCGTCTCCCAGAGCTCCTTCGACGACGGCGCGCGTCAACGTGGGTGCGAAAGATTCGATGAAGGCGTAGACGTATTTGCGCAAGTAGGTGCCGCGCCTCACGGCCAGCTTCGTGAGGTTGATGCCGAAGAGCCTTCCCGCATCGAGCGCACGAAGCTGCGTGTCGCGCTCGGCCTCGTAGGCCACGCCGGCCACGATGCCCACGCCCAGGCCCAGCTGCACGTAGGTCTTGATCACGTCGGCATCCATCGCGGCCAGCACGATGTTGGGCCGCAGCCCGCGCTGCTCGAAGGCCTCGTCGATGCGCGAGCGGCCGGTGAAGCCGGTGTCGTAAGTGATGAGCGGGTAGCGCGTGAGCGCCTCCAGCGTGAGCGGCGCGTCGAGCAGCGGGTGCCCCGGCGGCACGATCACCGAGTGCGTCCAGCGGTAGCAGGGCAGGGCGACCAGCTGCGGATAGTCGCCCAGCGCCTCGGTGGCGATGCCCACGTCGGCTTCGCCGTCGAGCAGCATCTGCGCGATCTGCTTGGGCGAGCCCTGGTGCAGGTGCAGTTTCACGTTCGGAAACTGTGCGCGGAATTCCTGCACCGCCACCGGCATCGCATAGCGCGCCTGTGAGTGCGTGGCCGCCACCGAGAGCAGACCGCTTTGCTGCGCGACGAACTCCTGGCCTGCGTGCTTGAGGTTGCTGCTCTCCATCAGCATGCGCTCGATGATCGGCAGGACATGCCCGCCGGGCTCGGTGAGCCCGGTGAGCCGCTTGCCCGCGCGCACGAAGAGTTCGATGCCGAGCTCTTCCTCGAGCTCGCGGATCTGCCGGCTCACGCCGGGCTGGGAGGTGTGAAGGGTATGGGCGACCTCGGTCAGGTTGAAGCCGCAACGAACGGCCTCGCGTACCGAGCGCAGTTGTTGGAAGTTCATCTGGCGCGGAGGAGTCATCGAAGCCCCGGGTGGGGCCGACCGGCGATTCTCGGCAGGAGTGCTTGTTCGGGGAACGATGCGTTTGTTGGTTTCACATGAGCAAAACATCTTTGAGCCGCTCCGGCGAGGGCGCAGTACCTTATTCTTGTAATTTCGCACGACTGTGCTAAAGTCCGTCGCATGGACGCCAAGACCCAGAAAAGCGAACTCACCCGCGCCGCCATCGTCGGCGCGGCAATGAACCTCGCGCTCGCCGAGGGCCTGGAAGCGATCACGCTGCAGGCCGTGGCCAGCAAGCTGGGCCTGTCCAAGAGCGGCGTGTTCTCGCGCGTGGGTTCGCGCGAGGCGCTGCAGAAGGCCGTCATAGAGGAATACGGCCGGGGCTTCCTGGCCGAAGTTTTCGTGCCCGCCATGCAGAAGCCCAAGGGGCTGCCCCGGCTCAATGAGATCGTGGCACGCTGGATCGCCCGCATGCGCGACGTCGAGATGTACACCGGCTGCCTCTATACCGCCGGCGCCTTCGAGTTCGACGACCGGGAAGGCGAACTGCGCGAGATGCTGCTCGGAGAAATCACGCGCTGGCGTGCCGCGCTGCGCCGCACCGTGCTGCAGGCCATCGAAACCGGCGAGCTGAAGGCCGACACCGATCCCGCCCAACTCGTGAGCGAGATCAATGGCTTGACCATGACCCAGCTGCACGATGCACGCTTCCTGCGCGACCCGCAGGCCGCCGATCGCGCCACGCAGACCTGGCAGCGGCTTCTTTCAAGCTATCTCGCCTGAGCGAGCTCTTTCACGAGGCAGACGGATTTTTTCGCATTGCCACTTGCCAAAATTTCGCACATGCGTGCGATAAATAGGAGAAGCACCCATGCTGATCATTGCCCTGTTTCTTGTCGCCTACGCGGCCATCCTCGGCGTCAGGGAACTTCGCGACACCCTGCGCAGCCTGCCCCGCAGCAACCGCGACTGGGTCTGGTACTGAAGCCCGCAAGGAACGCCGATCCATGACGAGCACTCCCCCTTCGGCCGCCGGCCACGCGGCGCAGTCGAACTACTACCGGCCCAGTCGCACGATGCGTGCGCTGCGCTTCGGCCTCACCGCCTCGCAGCGTTTCTGGCCCGCGCTGGCCGTGCGCGCCGCCTATCGCGTGTTCGGTACCCCGCTGCCGCCCAAGTGGCTCTATCGCGGCCAGGGGCCCGGTGCCGAGTGGCGACGTGAAAGCTGGGCCTTCGAGAACGCGAGCGTGGGCATTTACCACCTTGCGGCGCAGGATTCGGGTGCCGAGTCTGCGCCGGTGGTGCTCTTGGTACATGGCTGGGGCGGGCACGCGGGCCAGATGCTGCCGCTCGCGCAGGCTCTGGCCGCACAGGGGCTGAGGCCCGTGCTGCTCGAACTACCGGCCCACGGCCGCAGTAGCGGCACGACGAGCAACTCGCCGCAGTTCGCGCGTGCCATCAGCTATGCCGCGGCCAGGTTCGAGGCCGATGGGCATGTGCTGCGCGCTGCCGTCGCGCATTCGCTGGGCGCCAACGCGCTGGCGCTGGCGGCGGCTCGCGGGCTGCCGGCCGAGCGCGTCGTGCTGCTCGCGCCGCCGGCTTCTCCGCGCGAATACACGCGCTACTTCGCTCACACCTTCGGGCTCAGCGAGGCCACGCGTCTCGCGATGCAGCGGCTCTTCGAATCACGCGAGGGGGTGCTGATGCCTCAACTCGAACCGGCGGCGGTGGGCCCGCGCATCGCGCAGCCCACGCTGATCGTGCATGACCGCGAGGACCGCGTGAACCGTTTCGCCGACGCGCAGGCGTATCGAGATGCCATCCCTGACGCGCAACTCGTCGCAACGCAGGGCTGGGGCCACCGCCGCATCCTCAAGGAAGCCGAGGTGTTGCGGCAGGTGGCGCGCTTCCTGGCACGGCGCTGAGCGCATGCCCGGTATTGCGCTCAACGCGCGGGCGTCGGGGCCGGATCCGGCAGCTCGATCTTGATGTCGAGCACTTCGAGGTTGTCCTGCGTCTCCAGGTTGACCTTGATGTCGTCCGCGTTGATGGACACGTACTTGGAAATCACCGCCACCAGCTCGCGCTGGAGTTCGGGCAGGTAGTCGGGCCGCTTCTTGCCGCTGAGGCTCGAGCGCTCGTGGGCGAGGATGATCTGCAGCCGCTCCTTCGCGACGCTGGCAGTCTTCTTCTTTTCGCCCAGCAGGAACGAGAGGAAGGACATGGGCTACTTGCTCCCGAAGATTCGCTTGAAGAAGCCCGGCTTCTCCGCCTCGACGAAGCGCATCGGCCGTTCCTCGCCGAGAAAGCGCGCCACCACGTCGGTGTAGGCCTGCGCCACGTCGGTTTCCTTGTCGTGGATCGCCGGCACGCCCTGGTTGGAGGCGTGCAGCACGCTTTCCGACTCGGGGATCACGCCGATCAGCTTGATGCGCAGGATGTCCTGGATGTCCTCCAGCGACAGCATCTGGCCGCCCGCCACCCGGTTGGGGTTGTAGCGGGTGATGAGCAGGTGCTCCTTGATGGGCTCGCCGCCTTCCTTGGCGCGCTTGGTCTTGCTGCTGAGCATGCCCAGGATGCGGTCCGAGTCGCGCACCGAGGACACCTCGGGGTTGGTCACCACCAGCGCCTCGTCGGCGAAGTGCATGGCCATCATGGCGCCGGTCTCGATGCCCGCGGGCGAGTCGCAGACGATGTATTCGAAGTCCATCGCGGCGAGATCGGCGAGCACCTTCTCCACGCCCTCCTGCGTGAGCGCTTCCTTGTCGCGCGTCTGCGAGGCTGCCAGCACGAACAGGTTGTCGCACTGCTTGTCCTTGATGAGCGCCTGGCTCAGGTTGGCCTCGCCCTGGATGACGTTGATCAGGTCGTACACCACGCGGCGTTCGCAGCCCATGATCAGGTCGAGGTTGCGCAGGCCCACGTCGAAGTCGATCACAGCCGTCTTCTTGCCCGCGAGCGCGAGGCCCGACGCGAAGCTGGCGCTCGTCGTCGTCTTGCCGACGCCGCCCTTGCCCGAAGTCACCACCACAATTTTGGCCATGGCCATTCCTTCTTGTTTCGATTCAGTTGTTGCTTGTCGGGGTCGCCGCATTCCGTGATCGGGTTCGTCCGGTCAGGGAATGGGATCGATCGAGATTTTCTTGCCGTCCAGGCGCACCTGGGCCGGCTTGCCCAGCACCGTGTCGGGCAGCGGCACCTCGTTGGTCCGGTAGATGCCGGCCACGGCCACCAGCTGCGCTTCCATGCAGGTCGAGAAGATCCGGGCCTCGGTGTTGCCGCGCGCCCCGGCAATGGCCTTGCCGCGCAGCGGCGCGTACACGTGCACGTTGCCATCGGCGATGACTTCGGCGCCGAAACTCACCACGGCCGTCACCACCACGTCGCCGCCACGGGCGTACACCTGCTGGCCCGAGCGCAGCGGCTTGTCGATCAGGAGCGTGCCGCTGGCCGGCACCGGCACCTCGCGCACGATCTGGGGGGCTTCCGAAGCGGGGGGCTCGGCCGGCGGGGCCGGAGGGCGGGGGGCGGGAGCCGAGGGCATGGCCGCCACCGAAAGGCCGGCCGCGCGCGCGGCGGCGTGCTGGGCGTCGTTGCCGCCGCGCACAGCGATGGGCTGGGTCTGGTGGCGCGCCAGCAGGCCGCGCAGGGCGGCGAAGTCGATGTCGCCGTCGTCCTGCGCCTCCTGCAGCAGGGAGAGGTCGATCACCACCGGCTCCTGCTCGAAGAAGTCGGGCGAATCCGCCAGCTGGGCGTCGAGTGCCTCGGCCAGCACGTCCAGGTCGGACGTCTTGAGGATCACTGCGATCAGCGGCAGCGTGGCGCTCTTGAATTCGAAAACCGCCTTGGTGCGCGCGGCGGAGACATCGGCCATTGGGAAAACGTCGGTGCGAAAAGCGTTGGAGTCTAACGGGCGCGGGCCAAACGCCGGTGAAGGCCCCCCCGCCTCAGGCCCTCCGGCAAACACTTCTTTCATGAGGTTACCAAGCTACCCCCCCAGGCTTCGCGGCACTTCGTGTCGCTTCGCCAACCCCCTTGCGGGGGGCGATACCGGTGGCCCGGCAAAGCCGGTTCCACGGTATCTCTGCAAGGGCTCGCTCGCAGTTCAGTTCCTGGAGCGGCCCAGCAGCGCGTAAAGAATGATGGCGCCGAAGGTCGCGCAGCCGATGCCGCCGAGGGCGAAGTCGCCGAACTTCAGCGTGAAGTCGCCCGTGCCGACGATCAGCGTGATGGCCGCGACGATCAGGTTCCTGTTCTGCGAGAAGTCGACCTTGTTGTCGACCCAGATCTTGGCGCCCGCGATGGCGATCAGGCCGAACACCACGATGCTCACGCCGCCCATCACCGGCAGCGGAATGGCCTGGATCAGCGCGCCGAACTTGGGGCTGAAGCCCAGCACCAGCGCGATGACGGCAGCCACAACGAACACTGCGGTGGAGTAGATGCGCGTGGCCGCCATCACGCCGATGTTCTCGGCGTAGGTGGTCACGCCCGTGCCGCCCGCGGCGCCGCTCACCACGGTGGCGATGCCGTCGCCGATGAAGGCGCGGCCCATGTACGGGTCGAGGTTGCGGCCGGTCATGGCCGTCACCGCCTTCAGGTGGCCGAGGTTCTCCGCCACCAGGATGATCGCCACCGGTGCGATCAGCAGCATCGCGTTGGCCGTGAACACCGGCGCGGTGAAGGTCGGCAGGCCGAACCAGGCCGCGTTGGCGATGCCGCTCAGGTCCACCGGCTTGCCCATGCCCAGTCCGTTGGTCAGCGCCGCGTAGACCAGCGTCGCCAGAATCAGCCCCACCAGGATCAGCAGGCGCTGCAGCATGCCGCGCGTGAACACAGCCACCAGGCCCACGCAGAGGAAGGTCACGGCCTGCATCCAGGCGTCGAAGTTGCCGGCAGCCATGTTCTTGACCGGCACGCTCGCCAGGTTGAGCCCGATCACCGCCACCACCKCGCCGGTGACCACCGGCGGCATGAAGCGCTCGATCCAGCCCGTGCCGACGGCCTGCACGATCGCCCCGATGAGGATGTACACCACCCCGCAGGCCACGATGCCGCCCAGCGCCACCGCGATGTTGGCGTTGGGCCCCTTGCCCGCGTAGCCGCTGGCCGCGATCACCACGCCGATGAAGGCGAAGCTCGAGCCCAGGTAGCTGGGCACCTTGCCGCCTGTGACGAAGTAGAAGATGAGCGTGCCGATGCCGCTCATCAGGATGGCGATGTTGGGGTTGAAGCCCATCAGGATCGGCGCCAGCACCGTGGCGCCGAACATCGCGATGACGTGCTGCACGCCCATGGCGCCGGTCTGCAGCCAGGGCAGCCGCTCGTCCGGCGCGATGACCGCGCCGTTGGCCAGCGCGGACGCGGGCCGTTCAGTCCAGTTGAACATCTTTTTCTTTCTCCTCTTGTTGGGGTGTTGTGCGCGGGGGGTGCCCGGAACGCTCCGGCTTGCCCGGGGCGTGATTGTGGGCGATGAACCCCAGGCTGAACACCGGCACGCACCCTGTGCCCGGAGAAAGAAAAGACAGGGACAGGGTGTCGCTCAGCGCGGCTGCAGCACCGCCATCGTGATGCGCGACACGCAGGTCAGCTCGCCCGCCTCGTTGGTCAGGTCGATCTGCCAGACCTGCGTGGTGCGCCCCCGGTGCACCGGCCGCGCCGTGCCGATCACCCAGCCGCTGGTGACGGAGCGGATGTGGTTGGCATTGATGTCCAGGCCCACGGCGCGGTCGCCCTCGGGGGCGGAGTAGTGGGCGCCGCACGAACCCAGCGTCTCGGCCAGCACCACCGACACGCCGCCGTGCAGGATGCCGTAGGGCTGGCGGGTGCGCTCGTCCACCGGGCAGCGGGCGCGGATGAAGTCGTCGCCCACCTCCAGGAACTCGATGCCCAGCGTGGAGACGGCGGTGCCCACATGGTTGCTCGTCAGCGCCTCGACGGAGATCTCTTTTTTCCAGATACGCATTCGGTGCTTCTTTCTTCTTGCCTGTAACAGTGGCCAAAACTATAGCGATGGCGGCTGACAAACCGAGTCGCCTTTGCGTGCTACCTTGCGTCGATGAAGCTCCCCCTGCGCCGCTGGCTCCTGGGCATCGCCGTTGCGTTGCTGCTGGGCGCGGGTGCGCTGGTGTGGGTTGTGAGCGCTCGCCTGCCGACCGACGACGAGGTGGCGGAGAAGATCGCCGATGCTTTCGAGAAGCGCTTCGGCGTGGCCCTGAAGGTGGGCGGCGCCCATTGGACCCTGGTGCCGATGCCGATGCTCGTGCTGTCGGACATCGCCACCGATCAGCCGCGCCCCATCACCCTGCGCCGGGTCAGCGTGCAGCTGCAGCTCGCGCCGCTGCTGCGGCGCGTCATCGCGGCGGACGACGTCGAGGTCGAGGGCCTGGTGCTGCCGCGCGCCTCGGTGCGGGCCTTCAGGGGCAAGGGGCCCAAGCCGCAGGAAGGCGGCGGCGTCATTGCACTGCCGGCGCCTTGGACGCTCGCCCCCATTCCCGTGGAACAGCTGCGCTGGAAAGACGTGAGCTGGATCGACCGGCGCGACATCTCGCTGGCCTATGACGGCGACATCCGCTTCGACCCCGGCTGGCGTCCCCGCCAGGCGCGCATCGAGCGCGCCGGCACCCCGTCGCCGGTGCGGCTGCGCCTCGACCGCCAAGCCGGGCAGGACCGCTGGCGCACCCGCATCGACGTGGGCGGCGGCACCTGGAACGGCGTCTCCCGCATGGAGACGCAGCCCGACGGCAAGCTTCAGCTCTCCGCCGACCTGGAGCCGCGCCAGATCGA
Organism: Variovorax sp. CAN15; assembly: GCF_030462475.1. Taxonomy (GTDB): domain Bacteria; phylum Pseudomonadota; class Gammaproteobacteria; order Burkholderiales; family Burkholderiaceae_C; genus Variovorax. The sequence continues at coordinate 109,051 of NZ_JASMRZ010000003.1, read as the reverse complement.
CATCGAAAGCCTGGTGCAGGCCTTCGGCCGCCGCACCTCGGTGGCCGGCAGGTTCTCGGGCACCACCACGCTCGTGGCGGAGGCGGCGAGCGCCGAGGAGCTGGGCGCGCTCATCCGAAACCTGCACACCCGCACCACCTTCTCGGTGCAGCCGGCCACGCTGACGAAGCTGGACGTGGCCAAGGCCGTCACCACTGCCGGCATCAGCCGCGGCGGCACCACCAAACTCGACGAGCTCACCGGCACCCTCGACACCCAGGGTACCGAGGACGGCGTGGTGATGCTGTACAGCAACCTCAAGGCCCGCTCGGGCGTGCTCACGGCCAGCGGCAGCCTGAAGCTCTTCAACCGCAAGCTCGACGGCGAGATCGCGGTCGACCTCGTCGATGGCGTGGTCGGCGTGCCGCTGAAGCTGGGCGGCACCATGAGCGACCCAGAACTCTCGTTGACAGGCGCGGCGCTCACCGGCGCGGCCATCGGCAGCGCGGTGCTGCCGGGCGTGGGCACGGCCATCGGCGCGCGTGTGGGTCAGCGGGTGGAAAAGCTGTTCGGTACCGACAAGCCGAAGGCGAAGCCCGCAAGGCCCGCCACCAGGCCGAAGCAGCTCGCACCGCGGCATTGACGACGGCAACTCCTTCTCAAGGCTTGCCGAACTCGCCGTGGCGTCCCGCGCCGCCGGCAAAGCGCGCGGCGCCGGCCTGCCCCTCGGCGAAGACCACCGGCACGCCAAGGGCGCCCTCGCGGCGCAGGGCCTCGGCCAGCGGCATATCCCATTGTTCGTAGGCGGAGCGGCGGTCGGCCAGCATGCACCGCTGCGGGAAGGCGGCGAGTTCGCGCGCCAGCTGCCGCGCGGCTGCCAGCGCGCCGCCGGGCGGCGTCACACGGTTGACCAGGCCCATCGCCAGCGCCTCGGGTGCGCCGACCGCACGGCCCGTGAGGATCATGTCGAGCGCGCGTCCCATGCCCACGATGCGCGGCAGCCGCACCGTGCCGCCGTCGATCAGCGGCACGCCCCAGCGGCGGCAGAACACGCCGAAGACGGCGTCCTCGTCGGCCACGCGCAGGTCGGCCAGCAGCGCGAGCTCGAGACCGCCGGCCACCGCGAAGCCGTTCACCGCCGCGATCAGCGGCTTCGACAGCGCCATGCGCGTCGGCCCCATCGGGCCGCTGCCGCCGCCTTCGGGGTCGAGCTCGTTGCGGCGGGCGGGGTCGCCCACGGCGGAGAGGTCGGCGCCCGCGCAGAAGTTGCCGCCCGCGCCGGTCAGCACCGCGACGCGCAGCGCATCTTCGGCCTCGAAGCGGTCGAAGGCCTCGCGCAGTTCGGCCGCCACCCGGCCGTCGACCGCGTTGCGCTTGCCGAGCCGATTCAGGGTGATGGTGCAGACGGCGTCATCTGTGTCGCAGCTCACGTATTGCATGGCCATGCGCGCATCCTTCCGGGCAAAATTACATGCTCGATCACTCACGATGATCGTAGGAAATATTTCTCTCCCCTGCAAACATGGACAAAGTATGTAATGTGCCGGTCGCGGTTCCCAGTGCGCCCGACCTGATCCTCGACCTGCTGGTGGCCGACGGCGGCACGCTGAGCGCCCAGGCCCTGTGCCGCGCCGGGGCGCTCATGGGCATTGGCGAATCCACCCTGCGCGTGGGCCTGACGCGGCTCGCGGCCGACGGCAAGATCGCCCGCGGCGAGCGTGGCACCTACATGCTCGACCGCAAGGGCGCGGCGCTGTCGCGCACCGTCGATGCCTGGCGCAACCGGCAGGCGCAGACCGTCGCATGGCGCGGCGACTGGCTGGCGGTGCACGACGCGGGCGTGCCGCGCGCCGACAAGACCGCCTGGCGCCGCCACGTGCTCGCGCTGTCGCTGCGCGGCTTTGCCGCGCTGCACCCGGGCCTGCACATCCGGCCCGACAACCTCTCGGGTGGCCTCTCGGCCGAGCGCAAGCATCTGGCGGCACTGGGGCTGTCTTCCGAGGCGCTGGTGTTCCGCATCGCCGACCTCGACGAAGCGGCGCAGGCGGCCGCGCGCAAGCTGTGGAACGTGCGCGCCATGGAGGCCGACTATCGTCGCCTGCAGACGGGCGTGGAGCGCAGCGAGAAGCGGCTCGCCACCCAGAAGCTCGAGACCGCGACGCGCGAGTCGCTGCTGCTGGGCCGCGCCGTGATCGCGCACATCATCCGCGATCCGCTGCTGCCGGCCGAGCTCATGTCGGCCGCGCCGCGCACCGCGCTGCTCGCTGCCACCCGGCGCTACCAGGACAAGGCGCTGGTGCTGTGGCGCAAGTGGCTGGCGCAGCCGTAGCCGCGAGCGGCTTCAGATTTCCAGCCGCACCACCTCCGCGTCACTCCACGTGCGTGCATGCAGCCGCTGAACATCGGCCGCGCGCCGCGTCAGCACCGCGCGCTGGTTGATGTAGCCCTTGTCGGTGATCTCGCCCGCGTCGAGGCTGGGCGGCTCCGTCAGCACCAGCGCGCAGGCGGGGCATTGCGACGAGCCCGCGCCCTCGTCGCGCAGCGAGCGCAGCACGGCGGCGATGCGCTCGCTCATGGCATGCGGCGCAAGAGCGGCGCCCTGGGGGCTCGCGAACACCAGCATGCCGATCTCGTCGCGGTCGTGGCCGGTGAGCACGATGTCCTGCACGTGCGGCGCAAGCAGCGAAACCAGCTTCACGCGCAGCGTGCCCACCGACACCCAGGTGCCGGTGGAGAGCTTGAAGTCCTCCGCCACGCGGCCGTTGAAGATCACGCCCTGCGCGGGCCGCCCAGGGTCGGCAAGAAAGCCTGCGTCGCCGATGCGGTAGTAGCCTTCTTCGTCGAAAGCCTGCGCCGTCTCCAGCGGCGCGTCGCGATAGCCGGGGAACACCGAGACGCCCTTGACGCGCATCTCCAGCTTCTCGCCGTTGGGCACGAACTTCAGCTCCAGCCCAGGCAGCGGCGCACCGATGCAGCCGGCGCCGTCGAGCTTCCAGTGCGCGGAGGTGATGGCGGGCGAAGTCTCCGTTGCGCCCCACGAGGTGGTGAGCCACAGCGGCCGTGTCGGCCGCACGCGCGCCGCCACCGCCTCGAGCCTCTGCCAGGTGGAGGGCGCGAGCGCCGCCGCCGCATAGAAGGCAAGGCGCAGGCGCGAGAACACCTCGGTGGCCAGCGCGTCGTCGGCTTCGAGAAAAGGCAGCAGCATGTCGAAGCCGCGCGGCACGTTGAACAGCAGCGTGGGCTTCATCTCGCGCAGATTGCGCACCGTCTTCTCGATCAGCCCCGGCGCGGGCCGGCCCTCGTCGATGTAGAGCGCGCCGCCGTGGCACAGCACCATGTGCAGGTTGTGGTTGGCACCGAAGGTGTGGCTCCAGGGCAGCCAGTCGACCAGCACCGGCGCCTCTTGCGCAAGGAAGCGCCAGGTCTGCGCCATCATCTGCTGGTTGGCGCACAGCATGCGGTGCGTGTTGATGACCACCTTGGGCTTGCCGGTGGAGCCGGAGGTCAGCAGGTACTTGGCATGCGTGTCTGGCAGCACGTTGGCAAAGGCCTGCATCACGGCGGGCGTTTCCTGTACCGCGAGCAACTGCTCGAACGCGATTGCGCCCGGATGCGCATCGGCATTGCGGCTGAACACCGTGGCCGCCTCCACGCCGCAGCCCGCGAGCGAGCCGCCGTAGACCCTGGCGTCCGATGCATAGATGAGTGCCGGCTTCAGCGCCTGCAGCATGCCGTGCAGCCGCGACGGGTCTTTGGCCATGCGCGAGTAGGCGCTGGAGAGCGAGCAGGCGGTGCGGCCGATGTGCATGGCCGCGAGCATCAGCACCGCGTGGTCGACGGCGTTGTCCGAGAGGATCACGACCGGCTGGTTCGGCGGCAGCTTCATGTCGAGCAACGCCTGCGCGACGGCGCCGACCGCTTGTCGCAACGCGCGGTAGTCGAGCTTGCGCCAGCCTTCGCCGGTCTCGTCGCGCTCGGCGAGCGCCAGTGCGTCGGGTGTCTCGCGCGCCCAGCGTTCTATCCATTCACCGATGCAGCGCGCATAGGGCTTCAGTGCCACCGGCGAGCGCAGCGCGAAGGAGCCGTCGTCGAAGTCGATCCGTACCGTGCGGGGTGGGGCGATCAGGTTTTCGTCGTTGAGGAAGTCGGTCATTTGTGTTTTCCGGGTTTTGTTCGGGGCGCGTGCACAGGCCACCGGGTACTCCCCTCCGCGAATGTCCCCCGGCCTGCGGCCTCCTCCTTTATTTCGCTGCGGGGAGCACCCGGTGGCCTGTGCACAACGAGCGCCGCCGTTGTTCCGCTCGATCAACCAGTGCTCTGAACGATCACGCCGGCGGGGTGCCTTGCGCAGCGAAATAAAGGAGGAGGGGCGCAGCCCCGGGGGACATTCGCGGAGCAAGGTACCCCGTCGGCGTGAGCGCATCCCGAACGCACAGCGCAACGCTTCTAAAAACAAGGCCTCGTTCAGTCGAGCTTGCCGCTATCAGCCTTCGCGCGAATCAGGTCTAACAGCAGGGTGTCGCGTGCCGCTTCGAGGTCCGCCATGCGGCGCTGGCCCAGCTCCTCGTCGACGCCTTCCTTCACCTTCTGCTTCAGCGCGGCAGTCATCGACGGCGCGCCCAGGTCCTTCCACCAGTCCTCGATCGGTCCGCCCAGATGCGCCAGCACATGCTCGATGCCGCCCGCGCCACCCGACAGGTGCAGATTCATGAACGGACCCATCACCGCCCAGCGCAAGCCGGGCCCGTGCGCAATGGCCGTGTCGATGTCGGCCACGCTCGCCACACCCTCATCGACCAGGTGAAAAGCTTCGCGCCACAGCGCAGCCTGCAGCCGGTTCGCGATGTGGCCCTTGACCTCGCGCTTCACGTGGATCGGCCGCTTGCCGATGGCCGCATAGAAGGCCATCGCGCGTTCGATGGCCTCGGCCGAAGTCTGCTCGCCGCCGATCACCTCCACCAGCGGAATCAGGTGCGGCGGGTTGAACGGATGCCCCAGCACCACGCGCTGCGGATGCGCGCAGCCCGACTGCACGCCGCTGATCGCCAGGCCCGACGAACTCGATGCGAGGATGGTCTCCGGAGGCGCCGCTGCGTCCATGCGGCGGAACAGGTCGATCTTGAAATCCATGCGCTCGGGGCCGTTCTCCTGCACGAAGTCGGCCACCGACACGGCGTCTTCCAGGCTGTCGTGAAAGCGCAGCCGGTCGACCGAAGCACCCGGCGCCAGGCCGAAGCGCTCCAGCGTGGGCCAGTGCTGCGCCACCGCCGCGCGCAGCCGCTCTTCGGCGCCGGGCGAAGGATCGGTCGCGTTCACGTCGAGCCCGCGCGCCAGAAAGTACGCGGCCCAGCTCGCACCGATCACGCCGGTGCCGACCACCGCCACGCGCTTCACGTCCAGGGATGTGCTCATGTCGATTTCCACCGCGTGCAGCGGCTCTCCGCCTTGGTCGTCCATGCGGCCTCGCCGCGGATCGGCTCGACCACCTTGTAATAGTCCCATGGCTCCTTCGATTCGGCCGGTGTCTTCACCTGCATCAGGTGCATGTCGTGCACCATCAGCCCGTCGTCACGCAGCCAGCCGCCCTTGACGAACATGTCGTTGAATTTCGTCTTGCGCAGTTGCGCCATCACCTTGTTGGCCTCGTCGCTGCCCGCGGCCTTCACCGCCTGCAGGTACTGCAGTGCGGCCGAGTAGTCGCCGGCGTGGAAGGAGGAGGGCATGCGCTTGTGCTTGTCGAAGAAGCGACGCGCCCATTCGCGCGACTCGGGGCTCTGGTTCCAGTACCAGCTGTCGGTGAGGTACATGCCCTGCGATGCCTTCAGGCCCAGCGCATGCACGTCGTTGATGGTGATGATCATGCCGGCCAGCTTCATGTTTTTTCCGAGGCCGAACTCCGCCGCCGACTTGATGGCGTTCACCGTGTCGCCGCCCGCATTGGCCAGCGCCAGCACCTGCGCCTTCGAGTTCTGCGCCTGAAGCATGAAGGACGAGAAATCGCTCGCGCCCAGCGGATGCTTGACCGAGCCCGCCACCGTGCCGCCGCTGGCCAGCACGGTCCTGGTGGCGTCGTTCTGCAGCGCCGTGCCGAAGGCATAGTCGGCCGTCACGAAGTACCAGCTCTTGCCGCCGGCCTTGACCACCGCGCTCGCGGTGCCGCGGGCCATGGCCACCGTGTCGTAGGCGTAGTGCACCGTGTAGGGCGAGCAGTACTCGTTGGTGAGGCTCGACGCACCCGAGCCCACCACGAAGTACGGCTTCCTCTTGTCCGCCGCCACGCCGGCCATGGCAATGGCCGCACCCGAGTTGACGCCGCCGACCAGCATGTCGACCTTCTGCACGTCGAACCACTCGCGCGCCTTGGCGGCGGCGATGTCGGGCTTGTTCTGGTGGTCGGCCGTGACCAGCTCGATCTTCTTGCCGCCGATGGCGCCGCCCATGTCGGCGATCGCCATGCGGATGGCCTCGGCGCCGGCCGGGCCGTCGTAGTCGCGGTAGATGCCCGACATGTCGCTGATGAAGCCGATGCGGATCACGTCGTCCGACACCTGGGCCGAGGCGCCTGCGGCGAATGCCGTGCCGAGCGCCAGGACCAGTGCGGTGCGGGAAATGTTCATTCGATCTGTCTCCGTTCGTTGTTCTTTTGCGTGCCGGTTCAGCCCAATGCGAACTCGGGCCTCGGCGTGCCTACCCGCGGCAGGCCCATCATCTGCCGCGCCTCGGCGGGCGTAGCCACTTCCATGTCGAGCTCGCGGATCACGCGCACGATGCGCTCGGTGAGCTGCACGTTGGTGGCCAGCTCGCCCTGGCGGAAGTAGAGGTTGTCTTCCAGCCCCACGCGCGCATGGCCGCCCAGCAGCAGCGCCGCCACGTTGGCCTCGAGCTGCGACATGCCGATGCCGCTCACACCGAAGATGCTGCCCTTGGGCAGGGTGTCGACCATCATCTGCAGGAAGCGCGGCGAATACGGCATCGCGTTCTGGAAGTTGCGGTGCACGTTCATCACGAGATTGATGAAGTAGGGCTCGTCGTCGTGGCCCTCGCCGATCAGCGTGGTCGTGTCCTGCAGGATGTGCGTGGGGCTGAAGACTTCCCATTCGGGCTTGATGCCGCGCGCCTTCATGCCGGCGGCCAGTTCGCGGCCGCGGGTGATGGGCGTGTCCATCAGGATCTGCTTGCCCTCGAAGCTCAGGTTGAGCGTGGTGGCGTCCAGCGTGCACATCTCGGCGCCGGCGTCCATGCCCTTGATGCGCTCTTCCCAGGCGATCTCCCAGCGATCGCCCGCCAGCGGCTTCACCATGTCGCCATGCACGCCGCCGCCGGTGGAGTTGTTGATGACGATGTCGCAGCCGCCGGCGCGGATGCGGCTGTTGATGTCGCGGTACACGTTGGCGTCGCAGGTGGCGCCGTCGTCCGGGCGGCGCGCGTGGATGGCGACCACGCTGGCGCCGGCATTCCAGCAGCGCAGCACGTCGGCCGCGATCTCGGCGGGCTGGGTGGGGAGGTGGGGGTTCTGCGACTTGTGCGCCATGCCGCCGGTGGGGGCGATGGTCACGATCACTTTGCGCTTCGACATGCTCGGGCTCCTGGTGTCTTTCATGGGGGCCGCGCTATTATTTTTGGGTGCGCAGGCACACTCAGTCATCGCGACGACATTTGGGCTCAGGGTTTACGCACCCGCGCCTTCAGGAGCTTTCATTCCATGCCCACGACGAAGCCGGCCCCCAGGGCGGCATCGCTGACCATCCCGCAATTGCTGCAAGGCTCGGCCTGGTTCCCGCTGCTCGACGTGAGCGCGGGCGAGCGCGTGCTCGACGAGATGCGCGAGGTCGAGGTGGCGGCCGGTGCCGCGCTGTGCCGGCGCGGCGACACGCCGATGCACTGGTACGGCACGCTCGAGGGGTTGCTCAAGTGGTCGATCACCTCCAGCGACGGGCGCTCCGTGACCTTCGGCGGGCTCTCGGTGGGCAGCTGGTTCGGTGAGGGCACGCTGCTGCGCGCACTGCCGCGCTCGGCCGACATCATCGCGCTGCGGCCCAGCCGGGTGGCGGCGCTGCCGCTGGAAACCTTCGAGTGGCTGCACCGCACGCAGCGCGGCTTCGATCACTTTTTGCTGCAGCAGATCAACGAGCGGCTGCACTGGTTCATGGGCAACTACGCGGCGCACCGCCTGCTCGACGCCGACAGCCAGGTGGCGCGCGCGCTGGCGGGGCTGTTCCACCCCTGGTTGCACCCGGGCAGCGAGCCGCACCTGCAGACCTCGCAGGAAGAGATCGCGAACCTCTCGGGCGTTTCGCGCCAGCGCTGCAATGCGGCGCTGAACCGGCTGAAGGAAGCGGGGTTCCTCCGCATCGAATATGGCGGCATCACTGTGATCGACCTCGAAGGGCTGCGGCGGTTCATCAGCGAATGAGGGCTCGCTCCCTCTCCCCTCGGGGAGAGGGAAGCGAACACAGGCTCAGCGCGTATGGTGCGACGGTGCCCGTTCGTAAACCGGCGTGTCGATCCCTTCCATTCGCGCCTTCAACTGCAACGCCAGGAACTGCGAGTAGTGCCGCGACTGGTGCAGGTTGCCGCCGTGGAACCACAGGTTGTCGACCTGCGTGGGCTTCCACATGTTGCGCAGCTCGCCTTCCCACGGGCCCGGATCTTTCGGCGTATCTGAGCCCAGGCCCCAGCACTTGCCGACCTTGTCGGCGATCTCCGGCGAGATCAGGTCGGCCAGCCAGCCGTTCATCGAGCCGTAGCCGGTGGCGTACACCAGCAGGTCGGCCGGCAGCTCGGTGCCGTCGGTCAGCGTGACCGAGCGCTCGTTCACCCGCTCGATGTTCACGCCGCTCTTCAGGTGGATGCTGCCATTGGCCACCAGCTCCGAGGCACCCACGTCGATGTAGTAGCCCGAGCCGCGCCGCAGGTACTTCATGAAGAGGCCCGAGCCGTCGACGCCGAAGTCCAGCAGGAAGCCCGCCTTCTCGAGCCGCGCGTACAGGTCGGCGTCGCGCTTCTTCATCTCCTCATACACCGGGATGTGGAAGGTGTGCATGATCCTGTAGGGCACCGACGCGAAGATCAGGTCGGCCTTGTGGTGGTCGATGCCGTTCTTCACCGCCTGCTCCGAATAGAGCCCGCCCAACGCCAGCTCCATCAGCGACTGCGAGGGCGCGATGTGCGTCGACGAGCGCTGGATCATCGTCACGTCCGCGCCGTGCTCCCACAGCGCCGCGCAGATGTCGTGCGCCGAATTGTTCGAACCCAGCACCACGCACTTCCTGCCGGCATAGGCCTCGGGCCCCGGGTGCTGGCTGGAGTGGTGCTGGTCGCCCTTGAAGTTCTCCGCGCCCGCAACCTTCGGCACGTTCGGGTAGCCCGACACGCCCAGCGCGAACACCAGCTGCCTCGGCCGCAGCACCACCGGCTTGCCCTCGCGCTCCACCGTCACCTCCCAGCGCTGCGTGGCCTCGTCGAAGCGCGCCTTCTTCGCGGTGGTGGAGCTCCAGTAGTTGAGCTCCATGATCTTCGTGTACATCTCCAGCCAGTCGCCGATCTTGTCCTTGGGCGCGAACACCGGCCAGTCGTCGGGGAAGGGCATGTAGGGCAGGTGGTCGTACCAGACCGGGTCGTGCAGGCACAGCGACTTGTAGCGCTTGCGCCAGGAGTCGCCGGCCTTCGCGTTGCGCTCCACGATGATCGTCGGCACGCCCAGCCGCCGCAGCCGCGCGCCCAGCGCGATGCCGCCCTGGCCGCCGCCGATGACCACCACCTCGGGCTGCTCGGTATAGCCGAGCGCCGCCTCTTCGTCGCGGCGCTTCTCGAGCCAGTTCTTGCGGCCCTTGTGCACGCCATGCTCCGCGCCCTTGACGCGGTTGTCGCCCGTCTTCTCCTCGAAGCCCTTCAGCTCCGTCATGGTGGTGAGCAGCGTCCATGCCTTGCCGTTGCGCAGCCGCAGATGGCCGCGCCCGCGCGCCACGCGTGTCTCGAAAGTGAACCACGCATCGACCACCCCATCGGCCTCGGTCGCCTCGCCCTCGACCGCGAAGGCCGTGGGCTGCGTGTCGGCCAGCCGCGCCTGCAGCATCGCGCGGATCGCCTCGGGGCCTTCCTGCGTGCGGATGTTCCAGGTGAAGGCGACGAGGTCGCGCCAGAAGCCGTCGGGCTCGAACAGCGAGACGGCCTTTTCGATGTCGCCGCCCGCGAGCGCGGCGGCGAAGTCGGTGAGCCATTGGGCCGCGGCCCGCGTGGGGCCGGTGGTGGGGTCTGTCATTGCATGTCTCCGTTGCGTTGTTGATGGATGCGCGGCGCCTTGGGGACGGCGCGGCATGCATTGCGCAGCTTTCGTGCCGTGCGAGGGGCGACGATGGATCAATGACTTGCGCGGGGTTTTGTCGCAGCGGAAGCGTTTGTCGCACGCCGCATGCGACGAAGGCGAGACAACTGTCGCAGCGCGTCTCAGGCGTCCGCCAACGGCCGGCCTTCGCGCCAGAAGCCGCGAAGCTTCTTCCACCACCTTGCGCTCTCCGGCGGCAGGAATGGCTCGAACCGGTCCGGCGACGTGTCGGGGCCGTGCATGTTCGTGTTCTGGAGATCTTCGAGCAGGCCGACCGTGGCTGCCTCCTGCACGAAGGAGTCTCCTTCTAGGTGCAGCCTTTCAACGACCAAGAACACGCGGCGCAGTGTGGCGTGGTCGCCCGTCGCCAGGAGATCGCAGAGGTGCCGCGCGAAGCTGCCAAGAACGATGTAGTACGGAAGCGGAGGATCGTCCGCGTATTCGGCCTGGAACTCCTCCCACGTGCCGGCGAAGGCGGGGCTGGCCTCCACCAGCAGCGGGATCATCCGGGAAGCATCGATCATGTGGGTGCGGCCTGCATTGGGGCGCTCATGATGACATCCTGCGCGGCGGCGCAATGCCGTGGCGCTTCATGTGCCGGTACACCGTGGCACGGCTCAGGCCAAGTTCGTCGGCCGCGCGTGCCACGTGCCATCGGTGGCGCCTGAGCAGTTCGATCAGCTCGGTGGCGGCGATGCCGTCTGCGTCGTCGGACGAAGGGGCGGCGACACGGGCCACGATGGCCGGGGCGACGTTGCCTGATCGTGCGGGCAACTGGAGCTGGATGTCTTCTGCGCTGACCCGTCCATCGCTGCACAGCGCCAGCGCCAGCCTCAGCACATTGCGCAGCTCCCGCAGATTGCCGGGCCAGACGTGCGCCAGCAGCCGTCGCATCGCATCTTCCGACAGCCGTGCCGGCGAAGCCATCGCCGCAGCCTCCTCGTTGAACATGCCCTCGATCAGATAGCGCATGTCGCCGCGCTCGCGCAGCGCCGGCAGCTTCAGCACCGCGCCGCACAGCCGGTAATAGAGATCCTCGCGGAAGTGCCCCGAGGCCACCAGCCCGGACAGGTGCCGATGCGTCGCGGCCACCACGGCGATGTCCACGCACTGAGGTGACTCGGCGCCCAGCGGCAGCACCTCGCCTTCGGAGAGCACGCGCAGCAGTCGCGTCTGCAGCGCCATCGGCATGTCGCCGATCTCGTCGAGGAACAGTGTGCCCCGGTCGGCCTGCGCGATCAGGCCCTTCATGCCCTTGGCGCGGCCGCCCGTGAAGCTGCCGGGCGTGTAGCCGAACAGCTCGCTCTCGATCAGCGAATCGGGAATGGCCGCGCAGTTCACCGCCACGAAGGGCATCGCCGCGCGGTTGCTCGCGCCGTGCAGCGCGCGGGCCAGCACTTCCTTGCCGCTGCCGGTCTCGCCCTCGACCAGCACGTGGATGCCCCGGTCCACGAGGCGGCGCGCCTGCGCGAGCAGCTTCTGCATCGCCGGATCGTCGCCCGCGATGCGCTCCAGCGGCGGCAGGCGGTCGTTCGGGCGTGCGGCGGGCGACGCGGGGGCGGCGACCGAAGGCCTGCGCATGCGTGGCGCCAGCAGCGACGCGTGGTACTCGCCGCCACCGGGCAGCAGGACCGTGTGGGCGAAGGGCATAGCCGACGCGCCGCCGTTGCCGATGCGCCAGATCGCATCCATCGGCATGTGCAGCCATTCGGATATCGCGCCGCCCAGCGCTCGCCCCGCGAAGGCCTGCCGCGCGCCGCCGTTCGCGCCCACCACGGTGCCGCCTTCGTCGAAGGCCAGCATCACCTCGCCCGCCACGTCGACGAGCCCGAAGGCGCTGCCCAGCCGCAGGATCCAGTGGCCGCGGAAGCTGCGCAGGAAGTCGGCGTCCTCGATCATCCGTGCGTAGATGGCCACCAGGTGCCGCACGAGATGCTGGCTCTCCCTGGCTTCGGGCGAGCGCAGCGCCGACACGTCGAGGATGGCCGTGAGCTTGCCGCTGTGATCGAACAGCGGTGCGGTGGTGCAGGTGAGCGCGATGTGCGTGGCGTCGAAGTGCTCGGTCTGGTGGCAGGTCATCGGCTGGCGCTCGACCAGGCAGGTGCCCACGCCGCACGTGCCCGCGTGCGCCTCGTTCCAGTCGGCGCCCAGGTAGAGGCCGGCCTTGCGCAGCTGGTCGTCCCATGCGGGGTTGCCGATGTAGTCGACGGTGATGCCTTCGGCGTCGGTCAGCAGCACCATGTAGCCGAGGTCGGCCACGCGGCGGTAGATGTCCTCCATGCCCGCGCGCGCGGCGCGAAGGAAGTGCTCGAGCTGCTGCTGGTGCGCGCGCACCTCCTGCGCCGGAAGAATGCGTGCGGGCGTCGGCTTCGACGGATCGAGCCCGTGGTCGCGCACGCAGCGCGCCCACGACTTGTGGACCAGGCTCTGCGCCGGATCGGCCACCAGCGCCGTACCGGTGGCGATGGAGTAGACGTTGTCGATGTGGCGCGATTGCAGGGACGTCATGCGCGGCCTCGCGAGTGGAGGGGAATGGGAGCGCGCGGCCATGCCGGGGCCGTGCAGCCGTCCATCATTCGGCTGTCGCGCTGTCGCAGGACAGAGGTGAAACCCGGTGGAGAACCCCTTCGGTTACGCTTCCTGACGATTGCCTTTTCGCAGTCGAGGAGGTTTGCGCATGTCACAGGTCCTGCTGGAGGGCTACACCGTAGACGAAGTTCTTCAGTTGCCGAATGAAGAACTCCAGGCGATCGTTCTGAAAGACGAGCCACTTGTTTTCAACGCGGGCAGCGCCAACATGCTCGGCCGGTTCAAGGTGGATGGCGACGCGCTGGTCATGGAGCTTGCGCACATCGATGGTGGCGGCGAGGGCGCGTTGCCGAGCGTGGCGTCGCTGGCCAATCGCTATGCCAGGCGTGAAGGCCTGGCCTTCGTCGAGTGGCGGGTTCATGCGGTGCATTGCGCGGATCCCAACCTCAAGCTTCGGCGTGTTCTGGAAAAACGCGGCTTCGTCGTTCGCAGCATTCCGGAAACGGGGGAGTGCTATTGGTTGCGAGTGCCGGTCGACGCGGTGTCGCAAGCGGGCCATTGAACCGGTAGTTGGCATGGCGTCACCCGAATCCATCCACCAGCTTCTCACCGTGGCGGCCAGATTGCTCGACCGTGCAGCGTCGGAGATACGGGACGCCAGGCTCGAACCCGTTCGCGGAAACATCGGGCGGACCGGCGAGATCCTTGCCGGGATATTCGAGATCGAGCAGCAGATATACCTGCTCCGGCCCGAACTGAAGCCAGCCTATCTGAACGCGCTCTCGCCATACCCGGAGTCCAACAAGCTGCTCACGCGCTTCATGTTCGAGGCGTGCCAGCTCGAAGATGCAGGGGAGTTCGGTCGTGCCATCGAAAAGTACGAGGAGTACCTGTCGCTCGAAGAGTCAACACATCACCGCGAAATTGCGGAAGGCGAGATTCGAAGGCTTTCGAAAAGAGACGACCCCTGAATTCCGAGCATCCCGGTATCGATTTTCAGACGCCGAGCAGCTCCTCCAGCACATGCGGCTCCCCCAGGAGATCCGCCGATGCCCCGTGCCGCACGATCTGCCCCTTCTCCATCACCACCGCCAGGTCGGTATGCGCCAGCACCTTGCGGTAGTCGCGGTCGACGATCAGCGTGGCGATGCCTGTTGCGCGGATCTCGCCGATCACGCGCCAGATCTCGGCCACGATGAGCGGCGCGAGGCCTTCGGTGGCCTCGTCGAGGATCAGGAGGCGCGGGTTGGTCATGAGCGCGCGGCCGATGGAGAGCATCTGCTGCTCGCCGCCAGAGAGCTGCTGGCCGCCGTTCGAGAGGCGCTCGGACAGGCGCGGGAAGGTGGCCATCACGCGGTCGAAGGTCCATTCGCGGCGGCCGTCGATGCCGGCGCGCTCGCTCATCACGAGGTTCTCGCGCACTGACAGGTTCGGGAAGATGCCGCGCCCCTCGGGCACGTAGCCGATGCCCAGTCGCGCCATCTTCTCGGGCGGCAGGCCGGTGACGGTGCGGCCGTCGACCTGCACTTCGCCCGACGCGGGGCGCACGTAGCCCATCATGGTGCGGATCAGCGTGGTCTTGCCCATGCCGTTGCGCCCGAGCAGGCCGACCGAGGTGGCCGTGGGAACGGCGGCATGCACGCCGCGCAGGATGTGGCTGTTGCCGTAGTAGGTGTTGAGGTCGCGTACGAGCAGCATCAGTGGTCTTCCCCAAGATAGGCGGTGCGCACTTCCGGGTTCTCGCGGATCTCGGCCGGGTTGCCCGTGGCGATGACCGCGCCGTTCACCATCACTGTGATGCGGTCGGCGATGCGGAACACGGCGTCCATGTCGTGCTCCACCAGCAGGATCGCGTGCGTGGCCTTCAGCCGCGCGAGCAGCGTGAGCATGCGGTCGGTTTCCTCCGCGCCCATGCCGGCGAGTGGTTCGTCCAGCAGCAGCACGCGCGGGTTGGTGGCCAGGCACATCGCCACCTCGAGCTGGCGCTGCGCGCCGTGGCTCATGGTGCCGGCGATGCGCTGTGCCTCGTGCGCGAGGCCGGCCGCCTCCAGCGCCGCGTCGGCCGAGGCACTGCTGGTGGCGCAGCCGCGCGAAGACTGCCAGATCGCCCAGGGCTTCGGCATGGCGGCCTGTGCGGCGAGCCGGCAGTTCTCGTGCACGCTGAACTCCGGGAAGATGGTGGTGCGCTGGTAGCTGCGGCCCACGCCGTCGCGCGCGCGCTTCCACTGCGCGCGGCCGGTGATGTCCGTGCCGTTGAGCGTGATGCGGCCCTCGCTGGCCTCGATCTCGCCCGAGAGCATGTTGATGAGCGTGGACTTGCCGGCGCCGTTGGTGCCGATCACGGCGTGCACCTCGCCCACGTGCAGGTCGAGCGTGACGGCGTTGACGGCGGTGAGGCCGCCGAAGCGGCGCGTGAGTTTTTCGACGGAGAGCAGGGCATTCATGGTCTTGCTCCCTCCCCCTTCGGGGGAAGGTTGGGATGGGGGCTTGCGGCGTGGGCGGGCGCTGTGCGTGCGTCGAGGCTGCTTGCCCCCACCCCGGCCCTCCCCCAGCGGGGGAGGGAGGAAGTCAGGGTGCAGGTCATGCGGTGTCCTTCGGCGACAAGCGCTGCACGAGGCCGATCAGCCCCTTGGGCAGCAGCGCCACGAACACGATGATCGTGAGCCCCAGCGTCAGCTGCCAGTGGTCGGCCAGCGGGCCCATCACCGCGTGCGTGGAGAAGATTTCCTTCAGCAGGGTGAATGCCACCGCACCGATCACCGCGCCGCGCAGGTGGCCCAGGCCGCCGAGGATCACCATCAGCAGCACCTCGCCCGAGTTGTGCCAGGCCATCAGCTCGGGGTTGACCACGCCGTCTCGCGAGGCCAGCAGGAAGCCCGCGAGCCCGGCCAGCGCACCGGCCAGCACGAAGGCCGCGAGCTTGTAGCCGTACACCGCGAAGCCGGCGGCGCGCATGCGCTGCTCGTTCACGCGAATGCCCGCCAGCGCAGCGCCGAAGCGCGAGCGCCGGATGAGCGCCAGCAGGGCGTAGGTGAACACCAGCGAAGCCAGCACCACGTAGAACAGCACCGTGCGGTTCTCCATGTCGAGCGCGCCGATGGCGGGCCGCACGTACATGTAGATGCCGTCGCTGCCGCCGCCGACCTTGGTGTCGTGGAACACGAAGAAGGCCATCTGCGCGAAGGCCAGCGTCACCATGATGAAGTACACGCCGCGCGTGCGCAGGCTTAAAGCGCCGACGAAGAGCGCGTAGAGCGCCGCCGCGCCCATGGACAGCGGCAGCAGCAGCGCGAAGTTGCCGCCCTCGTTGCCCGAGGCCAGCACCGTCACGTAGGCGCCGATGCCGTAGAACGCCGCGTGGCCCAGGCTCACGAGACCGGTCATGCCAACGAGCAGCTCCAGGCTCAGCGCGAAGATCGAGAGGATCATCACCTTCACGATGAAGTCCGATGCGTAGTTGCCCATGAGCGGGCCGGCGATGCCGACGGCGACCGCGCAGGCCACGGGCAGCAGGAATGAACTCTTCTTCATGGCCGTCATGCCCGCTTCCCCATCAGCCCCTCGGGCTTCCAGATCAGCACGATGGCCATCAGCAGGTAGATGCCGATGCCGCTCAGGTCCGCGAAGAACACCTTGCCGAAGGTGTCGACGAAGCCCACCAGCAGCGAAGCCACCAGCGCCCCGGTGATGGAGCCGATGCCGCCGATCACCACCAGCACGAAGCAGATGATGAGCACGCTCGCGCCCATGTTCGGATACACCGAGGACATCGGCGCGGCGATCATGCCGGCCAGCGCCGCGAGCGCCACGCCCGCGGCGAACACGATGCGGTAGAGCCGCTTCACGTCGATGCCCAGGCCGCGCACCATGTCGCGGTTGCTCGCGCCGGCGCGGATCATCATGCCCAGGCGCGTGCGGTTCACCACCCAGTACAGGCCCACGGCCAGCACGATGCAGGCGGCCGACGCGAAGAGCCGGTACCACGGGTAGCTCATGACGCTGCCCAGCGCGAAGCTGCCGTCGAGCCACGCGGGCACCTTCACGCCGTGCACGTCGTTGCCCACGAGGATGGAGCGCAGCTCCTCGAACACCAGGATCAGGCCGTAGGTCATGAGCACCTGCTGCAGGTGGTCACGCTGGTAGAGGTAGCTGAAGAAGGCCCATTCGAGCAGGTAGCCGAAGACGGCCGCCAGCACCACGCCGGCCACCAGCATCAGCAAAAACTGATCGCCGAAGACGGGCGCGAGCGAGAACGCCATGTACGCGCCGATCATGTAGAAGCTGCCGTGGGCGAGGTTGATGACGCCCATGATCCCGAAGATCAGCGTCAGCCCCGAGGCCACGAGGAAGAGAAGCAGTCCGTACTGAACCGAGTTCAGGCACTGGACAAGAAAGGTTCCGAAATCCACGAGGAGGTTCTCTCAGGGCGGGATCGTTGAGGAGGGATGCAGTTCGCGGGACACCGCGGAACCGGCTTCGCCGGGCCGCAGGTGTCGCCCCCTGCAAGGGGGTTGGCGCAGCACACGAAGTGCGCGAAGCCTGGGGGTGTACCTATTTACATCCGGCAACCGCGAGCGGGGTCAGCGAGGCCCTTGATGGCCGTGCTCACCAGCTTGTTCTCCTTGCCCTCCACCTTGCGCAGGTAGATGTCCTGCACCGGGTTGTGCGACTTGCTCACGGTGAACGCGCCGCGCGGGCTGTCGATCTTCGCCTTCTCGATGGCGGCTGCGAACTCGGCCTTCTTCGAGATGTCGCCCTTGGTGGCGTTCAGGCCCACGCCCAGCATCTGGGCTGCGTCGTAGCCCTGCACCGCGTACACGTCGGGCTGCAGCTTGAACGACTTGGCGTAGGCGGTGCGGAAGGCGTTGTCGCGCGGCGTGTTCAGGCCGTCGGCGTAGTGCAGCGTGGTGAGCATGCCCTGGGCCGAATCGCCCTGCGCGTCGAGCGTGCCGTCGGTGAGGAAGCCGGGGCCGTACAGCGGGATGGTCTTGTTCAGGCCGGCGGCCTGGTAGTCCTTGACGAACTTCACCGCGCCGCCGCCCGCGAAGAAGGCGTACACGGCGTCGGGCTTGGCCGCCGCGATCTCGGTCAGCAGCGCCTGGAACTCCACGTTGGGGAAAGGCAGGGTGAGCTGCTTGTCGACCTTGCCGCCGTTCTTCTCGAAGCCTTCCTTGAAGCCGGCGACCGACTCGTCGCCCGCGGCGTACTTCCAGGTGATGGTCATCGCCTTCTTCTTGCCCTGCTGCTTGGCTGCCACTTCGCCCATGGCGTAGGCCGGCTGCCAGTTGCTGAACGAACTGCGGAAGATGTTGGGCGCGCACATCGGGCCCGTCACCGCGTCGGCGCCGGCATTGGGCACGATCAGCACGGTGCCGCTTTCCTTGGCGGCCTTGGCCATGGCCATCGCCACGCCGGAGTGCACGGTGCCGACGATCACGTCCACGTTGTCGCGCTTGATGAGCTTGTTGACGTTGTCGGTGGCCTTGGCAGGGTCGGATTCGTCGTCGACCTTGAAGTACTCGATCTCGCGGCCGGCGAGCTTGCCGCCCTGCTCGTCGACGTAGAGCTTGAAGCCGTTCTCGATGGCCACGCCCAGGGCGGTGTAGGTGCCGCTGTAGGGCAGCATCAGGCCGACCTTGAGCTTGCCCGTGCCCTGGGCGCCGGCGGCAGTCGCCAGCGAGGCGAAGGCGATGGCCGTGAGGGCGAGGCGGGCGGTGCTGCGAATGGTCATGGTGTCTCTCTCCGATTTCTGGTGATGAAGGAAGTGGCCGCGACGATGACACGATCCGGCTGATCGCGATGCGGGGAATGCCCGCATTGAGGGATTTCCAGCAGCTCGCATCCATCGACGCGCGCGGCGATGCCGCGGATCTGCGCGAGGGTGCCGTACTCGTCGTCGATGCCCTGCACGGCGAGCACGGGGCAGCGGATGGTGTCGAGTTCGCTCTCGATGTTCCAGTCGCGAAATGGCGGGTGCAGCCAGATCCGGTTCCAGCCCCAGAAGGCGGAGTCGGCGCTGTCGTGGTAGCGGCCCAGCTTCTGCGGCAGGTCGGTGCCGAGGTAGGCGGTGCGCGCGTTCTCGATGTTCGCCACCGTCACGTCCTCCACGAAGATGTGCGGCGCCAGCACGACGAGGCCCGCCACCTTGTCTGGAAAGCGCGAGGCGTACAGCAGCGAGATCGAGCCGCCGTCGCTGTGGCCGAAGAGCCAGGGTTTCTGGTCGTTCAGGCCGAGCGCGGCGAAGAGGGCGGGCAGCACCTCGTGCGCCTGGCGGTGCATGAAGTCGACGTCCCAGATCTCGTCTTCCGCGCGCGGCGTGGAGCGGCCGTAGCCGGGGCGCGAGAAAACGAGGCCGCGCACGCCGGCGGCTTCGCACAGCCGAGCGGGGAAGTCTTTCCACATCGCGACCGAGCCGAGGCCTTCGTGCAGGAACACGACGAGCGGGGCGGTGGTGCGCTCGGGGGCGATCCACTGGCATTCGATGCGCACCTCGCGGTCGCGCCAGGTGATGGTGGCGAAGTCGGTGCTCATGGTTGCTGCTCCTTCCCCCTTTGGGGGAAGGTCGGGATGGGGGCAAGCGGCGCTTGCAAAGGCTGTGCCTGCATGGAGGCCGATGCCCCCACCCCGGCCCTCCCCCAGCGGGGGAGGGAGAAAGAAGAAGACGGCGCGTGCATCACGCCTGCTTTTCCTTCTCGCGCAACCTGAACCGCTGAATCTTCCCCGTCGCAGTCTTCGGCAGCTCGGCCACGAACTCCAGGAAACGCGGGTACTTGTAGGGCGCCAGCCGCTCCTTGACGAAGGCCTTGAGCTCGTCCTCGGTGGCCGCGCCCCCGTCCTTCAGCACCACGAAGGCCTTGGTCTTGGTCAGGCCGTCGGCGTCTTCCTTGCCGATCACCGCCGCCTCGAGCACCGCGGGGTGTTGCATCAGCGTGGCCTCGACCTCGAAGGGCGAGACGTAGATGCCGCTGACCTTGAGCATGTCGTCGCTGCGCCCGGCGTAGGTGAAGTAGCCGTCGGCGTCGCGGGTGTACTTGTCGCCGCTCTTGGTCCAGCCGCCCTGGAATGTCTCGCGCGACTTCTCGCGGTTGGCCCAGTACATCAGCGCCGAACTCGGGCCGCGGATGTAGAGGTCGCCCACCTCGCCGTCGGGCACGGGGCGGCCGTCCTCGCCGCGCAGCTCGACCTCGTAGCCTTCCACCGGCCGGCCGGTGGTGCCGTAGCGCACGTCGCCGGGGCGGTTGGAAATGAAGATGTGCAGCATCTCCGTGGAGCCGATGCCGTCGATGATCTCGCAGCCGAAGTGCTGCTTGAAGCGCTGCGCGATCTCGCCCGGCAATGCCTCGCCGGCCGAGGAGCACATGCGCAGCGCCACCGCCTCGCGCGCGGGCAGCCTGGGCGAGGCGAGCATGCCCGCGAAGCCGGTGGGCGCGCCGAAGAACACGGTCGGCCGCATCGGCGCCGGGCCGCCCCAAGCCGATGCAGCCCCCTCGGGGGGGAGGCGCGAAGCGCCTTGGGGGCCCGTATCTCCGGTCCAGCGGCGGAAGGTGGCATCGGGCGTGGGGCGCTCTGCCATCAGCACCACGGTGGCGCCCACCGAGAGCGGGAAGGTCAGCGCGTTGCCCAGGCCGTAGGCGAAGTACATCTTGGCGGCCGAGAAGCAGACGTCGTCCTCGGTCAGGCCGAGCACCGGCTTGCCGTAGAGCTCGGCCGTCCACCACAGGTTGGCGTGCGTGTGGACCGTGCCCTTGGGTTTGCCGGTGGAGCCGGAGGAATACAGCCAGAAGCCCGGGTCGTCCGATGCGGTGGTCACCGGCGCGGCCAGCGGTTCGACGGCGGCGAGCGCGGCGTCGAATTCCTGCGCGCCCTCGGGCAGCGCGCCGGTGGGCTGCGACACGAAGAGCGCCCGCACCTCGTGCCCGCCGCGCGACATCGCCTCCTGCAGTGTGGGCAGCAGCGCGCCCGAGACCAGCACCGCCTGCGCGCGGCTGTGGTCGAGCATGTAGGCGTAGTCGTCGGGCGTGAGCAGCGTGTTCACTGCCACCGGCACCGCGCCGGCGTAGAGGCTGCCGAGGAAGCTCACGGGCCAGTCGTTGCCGTCCAGCATCAGCAGCAGCACGCGCTCCTCGCGGCGGATGCCGGCGGCCCGCAGCGCGGCGGCCAGGCGGCGCGAGCGCTCCTCGAGCTGGCCGTAGCTCAGCGTGCCGCGGTCGTCGATGTAGGCGGTGCGGGCGGCGCGTTCGCGGTTGAGGTCGAACAGGTGTCCGGCGAAGTTGAATCGTGGGGGCGGGGTCATGGTGTCTGTCTCCTTCGGCCGTGTTCTTTTCTCTAGAGGCCGAGCGCGGCGATGACGCCGGGGCTCGCCTGCACCGCGGCGCGGCGGTGATAGAAGTCGAGCGCGCGCAGTCCGCCCAGCTCGGCGCCGCCGCCCGCGCGGCCGGGGCCGCCGTGCAGCGACATCGGCATCACGTTGCCGTGGCCGGTTTGGGCCTGCGCCACCTCGGGGCTGATGACGTGCACGCGGCCGTGGCTCGGGGCCACCGCCAGCGCGGCCTGCGCCAGCGCAGCGTCGTCGCTTCCATATATGGAGGTGACGAGCGAGCCCTGGCCGCGATGCGCCAGCGCGATGCCGTGCGCGAGATCGCGGTACGGCAGCAGCGTGGCGACGGGACCAAACACTTCCACGTCATGCACCTGCTGCGCGGCATCGGCGTCGCGCGCGCCCAGCAGCACGGGGCCGATGCAGGCAGCGAGGGCCGGGTCGGCATCGACCAGCGGCTTGTTCCGGCCGTCGTGCAGCACGGTGGTCTGGGCGGACAGCGCGGCCAGGCCTTCTCGCACCGAACCGAGTTGCGCACGGCTCACCAGCGAACCCATGCGCACGCTCTCGTTGCGCGGATTGCCGACGGTGATGCCCGCGAGCTTGGCGCCGATGGCTTCGGCCGCCGCGTCATAGAGCTCCGCCGGCACCAGGATGCGGCGGATGGCGGTGCACTTCTGGCCCGACTTCACCGTCATCTCGCGCACCACTTCGCGCACGAGCAGGTTGAAGGCTTCGCTGCCGGGCGTGGCGCCGGGCAGCAGCAGGGCGCTGTTGAGGCTGTCGGCCTCGATGTTCACGCGCACCGAGCGCTGCGCCACGGCCGGGTGCGATCGGATCACCGCCGCCGTCTCGGCCGAGCCGGTGAAGGAGGCTACGTCGAAGGGCTGCAGCGCATCCATCAGGCCGGCCGAGCTGCCGCACACGATGGAAAGCGCGCCGGCGGGCAGCACGCCCGCGTCGACCACGTCGCGCACCATGCGCTGCGTGAGCCAGGCGGTGGCCGTGGCGGGCTTCACGATCACCGGCACGCCGGACAGCAGCGCGGGCGCGGCCTTCTCCCACAAGCCCCAGGAAGGGAAGTTGAATGCGTTGATGAAGAGCGCCACGCCCTGCGTCGGCACCTGCAGGTGCTGCGACTGGAACACCGGCTCCTTGCCGAGCTTCACCGCGTCGCCATCGCGCAGCGCGCGCACGTCGCCGAGGCCGTCGCCCCATTTCGCGTACTGGCCGATCGTGAAGATCGCGCCGTCGATGTCCACGGCCGAGTCGTTCTTCACCGTGCCGGAGTTGGCGGCGGCGATCTCGTAATAGGCGTCACGATTGGCCTGCAGCACCTTCACGATGGCCGCGAGCAGCCCCGCGCGCTGGCGGTAGGAGAGGGCGCGCAGCGCATTGCCGCCCTGTTCGCGGGCGAAGGCGAAGGCGGCCGGCAGGTCCAGGCCGGTGGCGTCGACGCGCGCGAGCTCGGTGCCCAGCACCGGGTCGAACAGCGGCGTGCCGGCGCCCGAGCCGCTTTGCCAGCGGCCGGAGACGTAGTTGGGAAGAAGCTCGGTCATTGGATGGGGTCTCGATGCGGGCAGATTCGGGAAACACCGCGGAACCGGCTTTGCCGGGCCGTTGGTGTTGCCCCCGGCGAGGGGGTTGGCGGCCACACGAAGTGGGCAGGCCTGGGGGAGTGCCTCATACGGTGAACTTGATCTGCCCTTCGGGCAAGAGATACAGGACGAGCGCGCGGCCCTGGGCCACGGTCGGGCGATGCGCGGTGCCGGGGCCGTAGACGCACCAGCCCGCGGGCCGGCCGTCGAAGGTGGCGGCCGCGCCGTCGAGCGGCATGATCAGGTCGATCTCGCCGTTGGGATGCGTGTGGTGCGGGCCGGCGATGTCCTGCATGTCGACCACGTCGACCGAGAAACGGTGCAGTGCGTCTTCGGCCTTGAAGACGCGGCCGTACCTGATGCCGCCGCCCTCGCGCTCGCAGAGCCAGCCTTCGGCGACGCCGCCGATGCAGGCCTGGCGCAGCTGCTCGAAGCTGGTGCTGCCGGCGCCGTGGTGGGCGTTGAGCCAATGGTCGAGCGCGCCGTCCAGCGGTTTGCCGGCGATCTCGGCGGTCAGGCCGGCAATCAGCTGGTGAAATGCTTCCTTGCCGGTGGTGGTGGTGGTGCTGCGGTCGGACATCGTGGGCCTCGAACTTATGGACTACCTTGCAGGATCACTGCGCGTGCAGTATCTTGCGTGTGGCCGAACAATAAGCATCGAGACAATGAGTGTCAAGCAATATAGTGCATCTATGGTGTTTACCCTGAGCGCGCACAATCCCGGCGAAGAACGAGGAATTGCATGAACGAGCATGTAGACGCGGCGCTGGCCGCCGCGCTGGAAAGCGGCAATGGCGGTAACGGCGCCGCGCCTGCCGGGGAGGCGAAGAATCCGCTGCTGGCGGCGCTGGGTGATCGCGTGCGCAACCTGCGCGCGCAGCGCGGCCTCACGCGCAAGGCGGTGGCCGTCGCGGCCGACGTGTCGGAGCGCCACCTGGCCAATCTCGAATACGGCATCGGCAATGCATCCATCCTGGTGCTGCAGCAGGTGGCCGGCGCGCTGCACTGCTCGCTGGCCGAACTGGTGGGCGACGTCACCACCAGCTCGCCCGAGTGGCTGCTCATTCGCGAACTGCTGGAGCACCGCAGCGAAGCCGATCTGCGCCGCGTGCGCGTGGCCATCGGCGAGCTGCTGGGCACCGCCTCGGTCGATCCGGCACGGCACCGGCGCATCGCGCTCGTGGGCTTGCGCGGAGCGGGAAAGTCGACGCTGGGCCAGATGCTGGCCGAAGACCTGGAGATTCCCTTCATCGAGCTGAGCCGCGAGATCGAGAAGCTTGCCGGCTGCAGCGTGCGCGAGATTCACGACCTGTACGGCACCAACGCCTACCGCCGCTACGAGCGCCGCGCGCTGGAAGAAGCGGTGCAGATCTACAGCGAGGTGGTGATCGCCACGCCCGGCGGCATCGTCTCCGACCCGGCCACTTTCAACGAACTGCTCGCGCACTGCACCACGGTATGGCTGCAGGCAGCGCCCGAGGAGCACATGGGCCGCGTGGCCGCGCAGGGCGACACCCGCCCGATGGCCGCGAGCAAGGAAGCGATGGAAGACCTGCGCCGCATCCTGAACGGGCGCGCCGCCTTCTATTCGAAGGCCGACCTGTCGGTGGATACCAGCGGCAGGACCTTGTCGCAGAGCTTCCAGGCGTTGCGGGCTGTGGCTCGCCAGTCGATGGGGCTGGGCGCCTGAGCTGACTGTTCAGGGCTCGCTCACGACGGCGGGGTACCTTGCTCCGCGAATGTCCCCCGGGCTTCGCCCTCCTCCTTTATTTCGCTGCGCAAGGCACCCCGCCGTCGCGAGCGTTCAGAGCATTTGTTGATCGGCGGCAAACCAGCAGCGTGCCCAGTGCGCAGGGCACCGGGTGCTCCCCGCAGCGAAATAAAGGGGGAGGCCGCAGGCCGGAGGACATTCGCGGAGGGGAGTACCCGGTGACCTGTGCACATGCCCCGAACCCCAGCCAGCCTGAAATCTGAAAAAAAGTGCAGCAGGCATTGACTTGCCTGCATGCATGCAGCATGATGCATGTCATCGGAGCAGTAAAGTGCATTATCTTTCCTGTTCACGGTTTCCGAACATTGCCCCACAGGAGACTTCCGCATGACAGACACCACCACGCTCCAGGCGCCCACGCGCGTCGACTACCGCACCGAGCCCGGCCAATACCGCCACTGGTCCCTGAGCTTCGACGGCGCCATCGCGCGCCTCGTGCTCGACATCGCGGAAGACGCAGGCATCCGCCCCGGCTACAAGCTCAAGCTCAACAGCTACGACCTGGGCGTGGACATCGAGTTGAACGACGCGCTCAACCGCGTGCGCTTCGAGCACCCCGAAGTGCGCAGCGTGATCGTCACCAGCGGCAAGGACCGCATCTTCTGCTCCGGCGCCAACATCTTCATGCTGGGCGTCTCCAGCCACGCCTGGAAGGTGAACTTCTGCAAGTTCACCAACGAGACGCGCAACGGCATCGAAGACTCCTCGAAGCACTCGGGCCTGAAGTTCCTCGCTGCCGTCAACGGCGCTTGCGCCGGCGGCGGCTACGAACTGGCGCTGGCCTGCGACGAGATCCTGCTGGTGGACGACCGCTCCTCCGCCGTCTCGCTGCCCGAAGTGCCGCTGCTCGGCGTGCTGCCCGGCACCGGCGGCCTGACCCGCGTGACCGACAAGCGCCATGTGCGCCATGACCTCGCCGACATCTTCTGCACCAGCGTCGAAGGCGTGCGCGGCCAGCGTGCGGTCGACTGGCGCCTGGTCGATGCCGTGGCCAAGCCCGCGCAGTTCGCCGCTGCCGTGCAGGACCGTGCTTCGCAACTCGCCGCGGGCAGCGACCGCCCCGCCGGCGGCAAGGGCGTGGCCCTGACCCGCCTCGAGCGCACCGACAGCGCCGACGGCATTGCCTATTCGCACGTCGACGTGCAGATCGACCGCAGCAAGCGCACCGCCACCATCACCGTCAAGGCGCCCACCGGCGCGCAGCCGGCCGACGTGGCAGCCATCGAAGCGGCGGGCGCCGCATGGTGGCCGCTGGCGATGTGCCGCGAACTCGACGACGCCATCCTCAACCTGCGCACCAACGAGCTCGACGTCGGCACCTGGCTGCTCAAGACCGAGGGCGACGCCGCCGCCGTGCTCGCGTCGGACACGGTGATGTTCGCCAACAAGGACCACTGGCTGGTGCGCGAGACCATCGGCGCGCTGCGCCGCACGCTGGCGCGCCTCGATGTTTCCTCGCGCAGCCTGTTCGCGCTGGTCGAAGCCGGCTCCTGCTTCGCCGGCACGCTGGCCGAGCTGGCCTTCGCCGCCGACCGCACCTACATGCTCGCGCTGCCCGACGACGCCGACCGCGCGCCGAAGCTCACGCTGGGCGAATTCAACTTCGGCTTCTTCCCGATGGTGAACGACCAGAGCCGCCTGCAGCGCCGCTTCTATGAGGAGGCCGCACCGCTCGAAGCCGCCCGCGCCGCCGCCGGCAAGCCGCTCGACGCCGACGAAGCACTGAAGCTCGGCCTGGTCACCGCCGCACCCGACGACATCGACTGGGATGACGAGATCCGCATCGCCATCGAGGAGCGCGCCGCCATGTCGCCCGACGCGCTCACCGGCCTCGAGGCCAACCTGCGCTTCGCGAGCAAGGAGAACATGGCCACCCGCATCTTCGGCCGGCTCACCGCCTGGCAGAACTGGATCTTCAACCGCCCCAACGCCGTCGGCGAGAAGGGTGCGCTCAAGGTCTACGGCACCGGCCAGAAAGCCGGCTTCGACATGAATCGGGTATGACCCCCAGGCTTCGCGCACTTCGTGTCGCTTCGCCAACCCCCTTCCAGGGGGCAACGCCAGCGGCCCGGCAAAGCCGGTTCCGCGGCGTTTCTTGAACAGACATCTCTCCAGCAACCACTCGATAAAGGTTTCGCCATGAGCACGATCAACTACAGCGAGAAGATCCCCAACAACGTCAACCTCGGCGAAGACCGCACGCTGCAGCGCGCGCTCGAAGGCTGGCAGCCCAACTTCATCAACTGGTGGGACGACGTTGGCCCCGAGGGCTCGACCAACCACGAGGTGTACCTGCGCACGGCCGTGAGCGTCGACCCGCAGGGCTGGGCCCAGTTCGGCCACGTGAAGATGCGCGACTACCGCTGGGGCATCTTCCTGAACCCGGGCGACGCCAACCGCGAGATCCACTTCGGCGACCACAAGGGCGAGAAGGCCTGGCAGGACGTGCCCGGCGAGCACCGCGCCAACCTGCGCCGCATCATCGTGACGCAGGGCGACACCGAGCCCGCGTCGGTGGAGCAGCAGCGCCACCTGGGCCTGACCGCGCCCAGCATGTACGACCTGCGCAACCTGTTCCAGATCAACGTGGAAGAGGGCCGCCACCTGTGGGCCATGGTCTACCTGCTGCACAAGCACTTCGGCCGCGACGGCCGCGAGGAAGCCGAGGCGCTGCTGCAGCGCACCTCGGGCGACGAGAACAACCCGCGCATCCTGGGCGCCTTCAACGAGAAGACGCCCGACTGGCTCGCGTTCTTCATGTTCACCTACTTCACCGACCGCGACGGCAAGTTCCAGCTGGCCGCGCTGGCCGAGAGCGCGTTCGACCCGCTGGCGCGCACCACGAAGTTCATGCTGACCGAAGAGGCGCACCACATGTTCGTGGGCGAGAGCGGCGTGTCGCGCGTCATCGCGCGCACCGCGCAGGTCATGAACGAGCTGAAGACCGACGACGCGCAGAAGGTGCGCGCGGCCGGCGCCATCGACCTGGGCACCATCCAGCGCTACCTGAACTTCCACTACAGCGTGACCATCGACCTGTTCGGCGCCGACCAGTCGAGCAACGCCGCCATCTTCTACAGCTCGGGCCTGAAGGGCCGCTACGAGGAGGGCAAGCGCACCGACGACCACGTGCTCAAGGGCCAGACCTACAAGGTGCTGGAAGTGAAGGACGGCCAGCTCGTCGAGAAGGACGTGCCGATGCTCAACGCGCTGAACGAAGTGCTGCGCGACGACTTCATCAAGGACTCGGTGGCCGGCGTGAACCGCTGGAACAAGGTGCTCGAGAAGGCCGGCATCCCGACCCGCCTGAGCGTGCCGCACAAGGCCTTCAACCGCCAGATCGGCGCGCTCGCCGGCATCAAGATGTCGCCGGACGGCCGCGTGGTGAACGACGTGGAATGGGCCGCCAAGCGCGACGAGTGGTTGCCCAGTGCCGAAGACTTCGCTTTCGTGGCATCGTTGATGGGCCGCGTGGTGGAGCCGGGCAAGTTCGCCGGCTGGATCTCGCCGCCGGTGATGGGCATCAACCGCCAGCCGGTCGATTTCGAGTACGTGCGTTTCGGTTGATTGGTATTTGGGTATTGCTCCTTCCCCCTCTGGGGGAAGGCTGGGATGGGGGCAAGCGGCGCGACCACGACAAGCGCCGCCTGCCTCCACCCAACCCTCCCCCAGAGGGGGAGGGCTCCAGGAGAAAAAGACATGGACATGGCCGTTGAAGCCGGAGTCATCAAGCAGCACCTGATCGACCCCGAGATCTGCATCCGCTGCAACACCTGCGAGGCCACCTGCCCGGTCAACGCGATCACGCACGACGACAACAACTACGTCGTGCGTGCCGACGTCTGCAACGGCTGCATGGCCTGCATCTCGCCGTGCCCGACGGGCTCGATCGACAACTGGCGCACCATGCCGCTGGTGCGCGCGTATTCCATCGAGGAGCAGCTCACCTGGGAATCGCTGCCCGCCGAGCTCTCGCCCGAAGAGCTGGAAGCGGCCGGCGTGTCGGCCGAGGCCGCCGGCGGCGCCGAGGCTGCGGCGCCCGCGCAGACCCAGGCGCAAGCCCAGGCGGCGGTCGAGTCGCTGGAGCCCGCCTTCAATTCCGCGCAGTACGGCGCCACCGTGCCGCCCTGGTCGGCCGCGCACGCCTACACCAACCTCTTTCCGCCGAAGACGCCGACCACCGCCACCGTGGTCGGCAACTTCAACTGCACCGAGGCCGGCTTCGACAGCGAGACGCACCACATCGTGCTCGACTTCGGCGTGGTGCCGTTCCCGGTGCTCGAAGGCCAGTCGATCGGCATCGTGCCGCCCGGCACCGACGCCATGGGCAAGCGCCACCATGCGCGCCAGTACTCGGTGGCCAGTCCTCGCAACGGCGAGCGGCCCGGCTACAACAACGTCTCGCTCACCGTGAAGCGCGTGACCGAGGACCACGAAGGCGAACCGGTGCGCGGCGTGTGCTCCAACTATGTGTGCGACCTCAAGGTGGGCGACACGGTGCAGGTGGTCGGGCCCTTCGGCTCGTCCTTCCTGATGCCGAACCACCCGCGCTCGCACATCGTGATGATCTGCACCGGCACCGGCAGCGCGCCCATGCGCGCCATGACCGAATGGCGCCGCCGGCTGCGCAAGAGCGGCAAGTTCGAGGGCGGCAAGCTGATGCTGTTCTTCGGCGCGCGCACGCAGCAGGAACTGCCGTACTTCGGTCCGCTGCAGTCGCTGCCCAAGGACTTCATCGACATCAACCTCGCGTTCTCGCGCACGCCCGGGCAACCCAAGCGCTACGTGCAGGACCTGATGCGCGAGCGCGCCGCCGACCTGGCCGCGCTGCTGAAGGACGGGGCCAGCCACTTCTACGTGTGCGGCCTGAAAAGCATGGAAGAGGGCGTCGTGCTCGCGCTGCGCGACGTGGCGAAGGAAGCCGGACTCGACTGGGACACGGTGGGCGCGGCGCTGAAGCGCGAAGGCCGCCTGCACCTCGAAACCTACTGAGCCGCGGCGGATGAAGTTCGCCGACTTCCATGCGGGCCAGGTCATCGAGGCCGGGCCCTATGTGCTCACAGAGGCCGAGCTTCTGCAGTTCGCGCGGGCCTACGACCCGCAGTGGTTCCACACCGATGCGCAAGCGGCGGCCGACAGCCCCTTCGGCGGGCTCATCGCAAGCGGCTGGCATACCTGCTCCATCGCGATGCGGCTGGTGGTGGAGGCGGCGCTGGCTGGTTCCGAATCTTTCGCATCGCCGGGGCTGGAGCATGTGCGCTGGCCCAACCCGGTGCGCCCGGGCGATGCGCTGCGGCTGGTGGCCGACGTGATCGAGGTGCGCCGCTCCGAAAAGCGCCCGACGCTCGGCATCCTGCGCTGGCGCTGGCGGCTCTTCAACCAGCGCGAGCTGATGGTGCTCGATGCGGAGGTCACGAGCCTGTTCAAGCTCAAGCCGGCCGACTAGGCGACAGAACGTGAAAAGGCCCGCGGCGCTCCGGCACCGCGGGCCTTTGTCATCGGACTGCTGTCGTCGTTACTTCTTGATGTCGACAGCGCCCGAACCCTGGGCCTTGCCGTGAGCCTTCGCGCCGACGGCAGGCGCCTTCACCGCACCGCCGGCCGAGCCGACCGCACCGGTGGCGCCTTCGAGCGTSCTGCCCACGGTGTTGGTCACGCCGCCCACTGCGTTCGCCGCTCCTCCGACCGCGTTCGTGGCGCCGCCCAGCACGCCGCCAACTGCATTGCCGGCCGCGCCCTTGGCGCCGCTCACCGCGCCGCCGGCATTGGTGTTCGCGCCGGCCCCGGCGTTGGCGCCGGTTGCCGCACCCGCACCGCCGCGTGTGCCTGCGGTGGAGCCCGAGGCATTCACGTCGGCATTGACCCCGACGCCGACCCCGACGCCCTGCGCGTGGGCGACGCCGCCGATGGCCAGCAGGCCTGCGAGCAGGGTGCCGAGGACGATGCGCTTGTGTTGATGCTGTTGCTTCATGGGTGACTGTTCCTTTCGTTGCATGGTCACGGTTCACGGACCGAACGGGTTCGATCGATCCGGGTGCAACCATGGCCGTGCCGCGATCTGTCGCCATGTGCGCCACGTTCGCCCGCTCGCGTGGGAATCGGCCGTCGGCGGAATCGGTGGCTGGCGCGTTGGGCCCCCAAATCGACGTTCGAGCCATCAAGGCAGCAGATGAGTACGGAAGAAGGCCGTTGTCTTTGCATTCACATCCTGCAGCACATTCGGGCGGTCGAAACCCGGCGTGTCATTGAGCATGTCGCCGATCAGGCCCGACAGCCCTGGCGGTGGCGGCGACAGCAGCGCGCCATGACCGCCGGTGGGCATGTCGGCGATCAGCTCGCAGCGCGGCAGGCAGGCCGCGAGTACGCGGTCGCTGTGGAATCTCGGGACCAGCCAGCGGTCCTGCCCGGCGGTGATGAGGCCGAGCGGCACGCGCGGATTGGCCAGCGAGGCCATGTCGAAGTCGGCCGACGAAGGCACGCCGGCCACGATGGCCGCAATGCGTGGATCGGTGTGCTCGCGCGGCGTGGCGTCGTCGCCGAAGCGGTGGCGGATGACGAGCAGGGCCGCCCATTTCTTGATGCCATCGAGAGGTCCGCCGGTCAGCCGGGTGATGAGGCCGACGCAGGACTGGAAATCGTCCACAAGGTTGGCCTCGCAGTGGCGGGTGAACGCGGCGGGCGACCAGCGCCCGCCCGCGAGGCTCAGGGCGGTGTGCCCGCCCGCCGACATGCCGTACATGCCCACCTTGTCGAGCTTCAGCAGCGACGCGAAGCGCGGGTCTTGCGCCACCGCGTCGATGGCGCGCGACACCTCGGCCGGGCGTATGGTCCAGCTGTCGGGGCCGGGGTTGCTGTCGTCCTTGTAGTTGTCGGCCTTGTGCTCCGGCATGGCGACCACGAAGCCGGCCTCGACCAGGCTGCGCGCGATGTCCGCATGCACCCACGGCGCGCCGCCCGAGCCGTGCGAGACGACCACCAGCCGGCCGTTGCCGGGGGCCGGCGCGCCTTGCGCCGCCACGTCGAGCGTGAAGCGGGCCCGTTTGATCAACCGGGCCGCATCGGCGGACGGATAGAACACCGTGACCGGGCCGTCGCCGGGCGCGGCGGGAAGCTCCGCCAAGCCCATCGAGGC
Source organism: Variovorax sp. CAN15 (assembly GCF_030462475.1). GTDB lineage: Bacteria > Pseudomonadota > Gammaproteobacteria > Burkholderiales > Burkholderiaceae_C > Variovorax. The sequence continues at coordinate 77,401 of NZ_JASMRZ010000003.1, read as the reverse complement.
CCGCGCCCAGCCGCAGCACAGCATGAGGAGCAGGAAGAAGAAAGGAGAAGAAGAAGCAGAAAGACGTCGCATGGGGTGGTTCCTTGCCTTGGAAGGCCCGCACGATGCCGGGGCGTCGCAGCCGCGTCTTGCCGAAAGCCGCAAACGCCGTTTTCGGCCAGAGATTTCAGGATTCGGCCAGCTTCTTCCTGCGGAATTCGGTGGGCGTGAGGCCCGTGGCGGCCTTGAAGGCGCGGTTGAACGGGCCGATGGACTGGAAGCCCGCGGTCAGCGCGATGGTCAGCACCGGCAGTTCGCGTTTCGAGGAATCGGCCAGCGCCGCCATCGCCTCGGCCAGCCGGAAGCCGTTGACGTAGGCGTTGAAGTTGCGATGGCCCAGCCGCTGGTTGATGAGGCGGCGCAGGCGGTACTCGGGCACCGAGAGCCGGGCGGCGAGGGTGGCGATGCTCAGGTCTTCGCTGCGGTAGGCGTGCTCGACCGCCATGGCGTGATGCAGGGAGTCGGCAAGGCGTTCTTCTGCGGGGTCGCAAGCTGGCTCGGGAGTCGGGTCAGGCTCCGGGGCCGGGGGATCGGCGGGCGCTTCCATGGGAGGTTGCGGCGCCGGCGCTGGTGACGATGGCTCCGCAACGGCGGGCGGCAGGTCCGGCATTGCCAGCGGGATCGCGGCCGGTGCCTGGGCCGCCGGAAAGAGCTCGGACCCCGCCAGCCGAACCATTCGCCACACCACTACCGCCACGATCAGCAGCAGCATCACCGCGTCGGCCGTGGCGGAGGGGCCGGATAGCTGACCGCGCGGCGAGGCCAGCCGCACGGCCAGCATGCCGAGGCTGTAGCCGGCGCCCGTCACCACGATGAACACGCGCAGCCGGCGCCGGCCCTCCACCAGGTCCGAACGCCATCGGGAAGCGGCCGCCATCACGGCAAGCACGGCGAACACCAGCGGCACGGCGCGCTGGATGGCCGTCGTGACCGGCGCGAGCACTGATGCGCTGCCCGCGACCACGGCGCAGTTGAGCGCCGCCAGCGCGGCCACGGCGATCCATGAAGCGACGTGCACCGGCCGCAGGGCGAAGTCGTCGTCGAACAGCGCCTGCACGAATACCCAGAACAGCACCGCGTTGCCGACCGAGACGGCGACGAAGGGCGACTGCCACGCGCGCGGCACCGCCTCTTCGAACATCGGCGTGGAGCCGATGACCTGGATGCACAGCCCCAGCGCGAGCAACACACCCGCGCGCGCCGCCGGCAGGCGAGGGCGGTCGCGGCCGAGGATCAGCGTGAGCACGAGCAGCAGCGCCAGCAGCACGCCGCGCAGGGCGGCGTCGAGCAGGGTGATCGGGGCGGGTGTCATGGCGGGGCATCGGTACGGCCGGGCCGATTCTCGCTCGCCGGGCGCACAAGACCCTTCGGCCCGCCGTGGAAAACATATGCAACTCATAATGTTGCATGAAAAGAGACAGCAGGCTTTCAGCCGTCCTCCACGTGCTGCTGCACATGGCCGAGATGAAGACACCCGTCACCTCCGAGTCGCTCGCGGCGGCGATGCAGACCAATCCGGTGGTCGTGCGCCGCCTCATGGCCGGCCTGCGGCAGTCGGGGTTCGTGAGTTCGGCCAAGGGGCATGGCGGCGGGTGGGTGCTGTCGTGCACCTTGTCGGCCGTGACGCTGGGCGACATCCACAACGCCGTGGGCGCGCCCGCGCTGCTGGCCATGGGCAACCGCACCGAGAGCCCGGGCTGCATCGTCGAGCAGGCGGTGAACGCGGCGCTCGACGGCGTCTGCGACGAGGCCGAGGCGCTGCTGCTGCGGCGCTTCAACAGCATCACGCTGGCCGATCTTTCCAGGGACTTCCATCGCCGCATGACAGGCGGCGGCTTCACATTGAAGGACATCGAACATGCGTCATGACGCTCTGATCGTGGGCGGCAGCTTTGCCGGCCTTTCCGCTGCCATGCAGCTTGCACGGGCACGACGCAAGGTCTGCGTCGTCGACAACGGCGCGCCGCGCAACCGCTTCGCCGCCGCATCTCACGGCTTCTTCGGGCAGGACGGCGTGCCGCCCTTGAAGATGATCGCGGATGCGCGCGAGAAGCTGCTTGCGTATCCGAGCGTCGAGTTCGTCGAGGCCGCTGTGGTGAATGCGGCCGCCGGCGAGGCGGGCGGATTCACCGTGTCGCTGAGCAACGGCGAACGCCGTTCGGCCGGCAAGCTGCTTCTGGCCTACGGCGTGCAGGACGGCCTGCCGGAGATTCCTGGTATCGGCGAGCGCTGGGGCTCGAGCGTGCTGCACTGTCCCTATTGCCATGGCTACGAGTTCAGCGGGCGCCGGCTGGGCCTGCTCTATCACCACGGCGCGCAGCCGCCGGACCATGCGCTGCTGATCGCCGAGTGGGGCCCGACCACGCTCTTCCTGAATGGCGGCGAAGGGCCGGATGCCGAGGCGCGCGCGAAACTGCAGGCGCGCGGCGTGGTCATCGAACCCGGGCGCATCGCCGGCCTGGAAGGCAAGGCGAAAGAATTGGCCGGCTTGCGCATCGACGACGGCAGGCTGGTGCCGATCGACGCGCTCTATGTGGCGCCGCGCACGCGGCCCGCGAGCCCGCTGGCCGAGCGGCTGGGCTGCGCCTTCGACGATGGTCCGCTCGGCAAGGTGCTGCGCGTCGATGCGATGAAGATGACGACCGTGCCCGGCGTCTACGGCGCGGGCGATCTCGCGATGATGTTCTCCAACGCCACGTTGGCATCGGCGGACGGGCTGACGGCAGGCGTGTCGATGCACCGCTCGATGGTGTTTGATGCCTGAAATCACCCCCGCAAGGGGAAAAAGAACTTTTTTCCGGGATCCGGAAGAATCCGCCAAAGATCGCTATATAATCTGAGGCTCACGCGGGAATAGCTCAGTTGGTAGAGCGCAACCTTGCCAAGGTTGAGGTCGAGAGTTCGAGACTCTTTTCCCGCTCCAAATTGCAAAAAGGCCACCTCATCAGGTGGCCTTTTTCTTTGGCGCTTCAGCTCGTCAGCCTTTCGCCGCCAACACGGTCCCCCGGCTCTCCCCGAACCCGATGCGCGCATGCCCCGGCTTCTCGCACCACCCGCGCAGCAGCACCGCGTCGCCGTCTTCGAGAAAGCCGCGCTGTTCGCCATTGGCGAGCGTCACGGGGCTTTGCGCCGCGCGTGTCAGCTCGATGATCGCGCCCGCTTCGCCTTCGCCGGGGCCCGAGATCGTGCCGCTGCCGAAGAGGTCGCCCGGGTTCAGGCTGCAGCCGCCCATGGTGTGGTGCGCCACCATCTGCGCGACGGTCCAGTACTGATGCCTGAAGCTGGTGGAGGAAAGGCGCGATGGCCCGGTCTTCTCCCGGCGCGCCTTCTCGCTCTCGAGCCATACCTCCAGCCGGATGTCGAGCGCGCCGCTCTCGCGGTTCGCCGCATGCTCCAGGTAGGCCAGCGGCTGGGGCTCGTTCGACGGACGGGTCCATGCCTGCCGGTAGGGCGCGAGCGCCTCCATCGTCACGATCCACGGCGAGATCGTCGTGGCGAAGTTCTTCGCCAAGAAGGGCCCGAGCGGCGCCATTTCCCAGAACTGGATGTCGCGCGCCGACCAGTCGTTGAGCAGGCAGATGCCGAAGATGTGTTCGTCGGCGCGTTCGATCGGAATCGCATCGCCCTGCGCGTTGCCCTTGCCGATCCAGACTCCCAGTTCCAGCTCATAGTCGAGCCGTGCGCAGGCGTGGTAGGTGGGCGCCTTCGCGCCGGGTGCCATCGCCTGGCCCATCGGCCGGTGGAAGCGCTGGCCGCTCACGCCGATGGTCGACACCCGCCCGTGGTACGCCGTGGGGATCCAGCGGAAGTTGGGCGTCACGTCGCCATCGGGGTTCATCAGGCGGCTGATGTTCAGCGCGTGATCGATGGAAGTGTAGAAGTCGGTGTAGTCGCCGATGCGCGCGGGCACGGTGTATTCGGCTTCGGCCTGCGGCACGAGGCACTCGCGCACCGCCTGCACCGCGGCGATGGGCGAGTCGTTCTTCAGCAGATCGAAGAGCGCGTGGCGCAACGCCGTCCACGCAGCGTTGCCGAGCGCGAAGAAGTCGTTGAGCGCGGGCAGCGCGGCTGCCTTCGCCGCGTCGAGCGCGAGGCCATCGAGCTGCTGCTTCGTGACGAGCGCGGCCAGGTCCAGCACCTGGTCGCCGATCGCGACGCCGCCGCGAAATGCCTCCGCGCTGCCGGCGCGGCGGAACACCGCATGCGGCAGGTTCTGGATCGGAAAGTCGCTCCCCGGCGCATTGGCCGATTCGACCCAGCTGCGCGCGTGAACGTCGTGCGTGTGGTTGAGTGCGATGCTCATGAAGCCGCCCTCATGCCGCCGAGGCCATCAGCGCGTCGTCGAAGATCGCGACCGCGCGCGTCCACCCGGCCGAAGCGCCGCGGATCTTGTGCGGAAAGCAGCTGATGTAGAAGCCCGTGGGCGGCAGGGCCTCCAGGTTGTGCAGCTTCTCGATGTGGCAGTAGCCGATGTCGCGGCCGGCCTTGTGGCCTTCCCAGATCAGCGAGGCGTCGTGCGTCTCTCCGTACTTCTTCGCGGTGTGCACGAAGGGCGCGTCCCAGCTCCATGCATCGGTGCCCGTGAGGCGCACGCCGCGCTCCAGCAGGTACATCGTCGCCTCATAGCCCATGCCCGCGCCGGCCGACACGTAGTCGGGGTGGCCGTAGCGCGAGCCCGCACGGGTGTTGACCACCACGATCTCCAGCGGGCTCAGCGTGTGGCCGATGCGCTTGAGCTCGGCCTCGACGTCCGCGGCGGTCACCACGTAGCCGTCGGCGAAGTGGCGGAAGTCGAGCTTCACGCCGGGCTGGAAGCACCATTCGAGCGGCACGTCATGGATGGCGATGGCGGGTTTCTTCTCGCCCAGCGCCTTGTCCATGGTCGAGTGGAAGTGATAGGGCGCATCGAGGTGCGTGCCGTTGTGCGTCGACAGCTGCACCAGCTCCACCGCCCAGCCTTCGCCGTCGGGCAGGTCTTCCTTCCTGAGACCCGGAAAGAAAGGCTCGATCTGCTCGTAGGTCTGCTCGTGCGTGAAGTACTGGATCTTCGGCGCGAAGGCCGGCGGGTCGGAGAGCACGTCGTTCTCGAGAAAGATGGAAAGGTCGACGAATTTGCGTGGCATGGTGGCTCCTTGTGGGGTGTATGTGTTGGAAGAAGACGAAGGAATCAGGGGCGCTGCCAGCGCAGCAGGCGTTGTTCCGCGAAGGCCAGCAGCGCATTGCTCACGAAGCCGATGAGCCCGAGCAGCACGATGCCGGCGAACAGGTCGCTCGCACGGAATGCGCGCGCGGCCAGCAGGATGGCCTGGCCCAGGCCGCTTTGCGAGGCGATCATTTCGCCCACCACCGCGACGATCAGCGCGATGGTCAGCGCCAGCCGCATGCCGGCCAGGATGTCGGGCATCGCATTGGGCAGGCCCATCTTCCAGATGTACGCCGCGCGCGACATCTGCAGGCAGCGCGCCACTTCCGCGAGGCGCGGCTCCACGGCGGCGAAACCGTGCACCGTGGCCAGCAGCACCGGCCACATCGCGCCGAAGGCCACCACGAAGAGCACCATGCCGGGGTTCAGCCCGAAGATGGAGATGGCCAATGGCAGCAGCGCGGAGGCGGGCAGGGGGCGGATGAACTCGAGCGTGGGCTGCACCCATGCGCGCACCGATGGCGACACGCCGATGGCCGCGCCAAGCAGCACGCCGAAGAGCGAGGCGAGCAGCCAGCCTTCGATCATCCGGCCCACCGTGGCGCGCGTGAAGCCGAGCAGCTCGCCGCTGCCTTCACCGCTTCCCGAAAGATTGAGCCCTTCGAGCAGGCTTGCGAAGGTGGCTTGCGGCGTCGGAAGGAACACGCGGCTCACCCAGCCGGCATTGCTCGCGATCCACCACAGCGCAACGAGCGCCAGCAGCACGCCCAGCGAGCCGAACCTGTACAGGCCGATGCGGTTGTCGTTCATGACGGCACCCCCATGCGCCGCGACACCGCGCGCTGCAGCACCAGCATGCCCGCGTTGACCGCGAAGCCCACGATGCCGATCCAGCCCAGCCAGGCGAGCATCAGCGCAGGGTCGAAGCTCTGCTGCGCGATCATCATCGCGTAGCCCATGCCGTTGGGGTTGGCCGCGATCTCCACGGTCACCGCCACCACCAGCGCCACTGCCACGCCAAGGCGCAGCGCGACGAAGAGGCGCGGCACGATGGCCGGCAGTACGATCTTGAAGGCTCGCTCGCGCGCCGACAGCCCCAGCACGCGACTGACTTCGAGCAGCCGCGGCTCGACCTGCTGCACCGCCGCCTGCACCAGCACCAGCAGCGGCCAGAAGGTGGCGAAGGCGACGATGGCCAGCTCCATGCGCACGCCGAAGCCGAAGCCCAGCATCGAAAGCGGAATCAGCGCGACGGATGGAACGGGCCGCAGCACTTCGATGGAAACGGAGCCCAGCTGCGCCGCGCGGCGCGAGAGCCCGAGCATCACGCCGAATGCGATGCCGAGCACCGCGCCAAGCAGCAGCCCGAGCGCGGCGGTGCCCAGCGTGAAGCCGGTGGCCGTCCAGAGCGAGCCGTCCATGGCGGCACCCACGAAGGCTTTCGCCGCGGCGCTGGGCGGCGCGAGCGCGTCGCTGCCAAGGGCCGCTGCGCGCCGCGCATACCACTCGAAGGCGCCGACGAGCACCACCGGAAACACCCAAGGCCGCAGCCAGCGGTAGAAGCGGCTGTCAGTCATGGCCCTGCTCGATGAAGGCGAAGAGTTCGCGGCGCAGATGCAGGTATTCCGGATGCTCCTTGGTCGAGAGCTGGTCGCGCGGGCGCGGGATCTTCACGTCGATCATCCGCGCGAGGCTGGGCCGGCCCGGTCCCGGGTTGGCCTGCAGTGCGATCACGCGGTCGCCGAGGTAGATGGCCTCTTCGAGATCGTGCGTGACGAAGAGGACAGTGAGCCCGTCCTCGCGCACCAGCCGCGCGAGCTCGTCCTGCAGGCTCTGGCGCGTGAGCGCATCCAGCGCGCCGAAGGGCTCGTCCATCATCATCAACTCGGGCTTCTGCGCGAGGCAGCGGGCGATCTGCGCGCGCTGCTGCATGCCGCCCGAGAGCTGCACCGGGAACTTGTGCGCATGCCTGGCGAGGCCGACCTTGCCGAGCACGTCGGCGATGCGCGGTGCGCGCTCGGACGCGGGCACGCCGGCCGCCTCGAGCGCGAGGCTCACGTTGCCTTCCACCGTGCGCCAGGGCAGCAGGGCGCGTCCGTAGTCCTGGAACACGAAGGCCACTTCGCGCGAGGGCTCGGTCATCTTCACGCCGTTGCGCCGCACCTCGCCCGCGCTGGCCGTGACGAGCCCGCTGGCCGCGCGCAGCAGCGTGGTCTTGCCGCAGCCGCTGGGGCCGACGATGCAGACGAACTCGCCGCGCGCCACGCCGAACGAAGTGGGCGAGAGGATTTCGCGACCGCCGAGGCGGATGGCCACGCCGTCGAAGCGCAGGAAGGGCGCGGCCTGCGCCGCGGCATGGGCCTGCGCGTGAAAGGCGCCCGGCTGCAATGCAGCGCGCGCGGCGAGCGGGGCGGGCGCCGCGATCACTTCGCCACCAGCTTCGTCACGTCGATGTTCGTCTTGAGCATGTCCTGCTCCTTCATCAGCCCGATCCAGTATGAAAGCTGCTTGTCGGTGACAACCGGGCCGGGCGGCGAGACCTGCACCTTGGCCAGCACGTCGGGCGGCAGCTTGATGTACTTGCCGATCGATGCGCGCACCTTGGCGTCGTTCTTCGGCTGCTGCATGAAGGCGGCGGCTTCGACCAGCGCCTCGCGGAACGCGCGCGCCGCCGCCGGGTTCTTCGCCACCCACTCGCGCTTGGCCGCGTGCACGATGGTCTGGTTGTTCTCGGGCAGGAAGGTCGAGTAGTAGGAGGCCACGTAGCCTGCGCCGCTCTCAGTGATGCGGCTCATGAACGGATCGGCCGACACCACCGCGTCGACCGAGCCGCCGCGCAACAGGTCGGCGTGCTGCGGGAATGCGGCCTCGACGAAGTTGACCTTGCGGTAGTCCACGCCGCTGTCCTTCAGCCATGCGCGGAAGGTCACGTGCAGGAAGGCGCCCAGGCCCGGCACGCCGATCTTCTTGCCCACGCAGTCCTGAGCGCTCTTGATGCCCGAGCCCGCTCGCGCGACCAGGCCGAAGCCGGTGATGGTCTTCGAAGTGAGGCCGCCGCCGGCCACCAGCACCAGGTCGAGGCCGCCGTCCACCGCCTGCAGGAACACCGAAGGCGTGGGGCCGCCGATCTGCAGCGAGTCGGACTGCAGCGCGGCCGGGATCGTCGAGTTCAGCGGGATGAACTTGAGCTCCACATCGAGCGCGCGCTTCTTGAAGTAGCCCTCCTCGGCCGCCACGAACACCGATGCGAAATCGGTCACGGCCGTGTAGCCGAACACGATCTTCGTGGTGGACTGTGCGCGCGAAGGCAGCGCCGCGGCAGCCGAAGCCGCGGCGAGCGCCGACAGCAGGGTGCGTCGTTTCATCATGTCTTCTGTCTCCTGGGGGTGGTTTTCTTGCGTGGGGTCTTGGGCCGGGGCAGGGCAGCACGCAGGCCGCCGACGATGAAGCTCACCAGCATCGGCGCCACGGCCGGGTCGGCGCGCGTGTTCTCGCCGCGCGACAGCCGTTCGATGCGGCTGTCGTTCAGGTGGTGCAGCAGCGCGCCCAGCGCGAACTGGTAGCCCCAGGCGGCCTGGCTGCGCGTGGCGTGCGGCATCGCGAGGTGCAGTGCGTCGATGTAGGCCTCGGCCAGCGGATCGAAGTAGGCGCGCAGCACGCGGTCGGCTTCCTCGGTGGCGTGGTAGAGCTCGCGCGCCACCAGCAGCGCGTAGTACTCGCCCTCGGCGCTCGCGCGCAGCGCCAGCACGGGCGCGGTGAAGGCGTCGATGATCCGCGGCAGCGTGCGCGCGTCGTCGGGGTCGATGTCCACCGCGGCCAGGCCCGCCAGCCGCGCCTCGATGGAGTGGCCCCAGTGCTCGAAGATCGCGTGGAAGAGCTCGTGCTTCTGGCCGTAGTAGTAGCCCACCAGCGCCAGCGGCACGCCGGCCTCCTCGGCGATCTGGCGGATCGTCACCACGTGGTAGCCGTGCTGCGAAAAGAGCTTCTCGGCCGCCAGCAGGATCGCGTGCTTGCGATCGGGCTTCGCAGTCTCGATGGCGACTGCGGCAATGGCCTGTGCCGGGGCGCGCGAGACCTGGCGCTTTGCGGTGGGTGTGCGGGTACTCATCGGGGCCGTATTGAACGCTTGTACAAAAACATTGAACACGCGTACAAACCCTGAGGTCAACCCTCATTGAGCACGGTCGTTCGCGGCGCTACGCTCGTGCGATGCCCGCTCCCAACATTCCCCAGATCCGCCTCTACCAGGATTGGCTGCGCAAGACGCGCGGCCTCGCATTCGACAGCTACGACGCCCTGTGGCGCTGGTCCGTCACCGAGCTCGACGCCTTCTGGCAGAGCATCTGGGACTACGCCCGAATCGAGTCGCCCACGCCGCACACGGCGGTGCTTGCCGAGTCGCGCATGCCCGGCGCGCGCTGGTTCCCCGGCGCACAGGTCAACTACGCGCGCGAGGTGCTGCGCCATGTCGACGCGGCCCATGCCGCCGGCATGCCCGCCATCGTGAGCGACAACGAACTCGGCGAAGTGCGCGAGATGTCGTGGCCCGAGATGCGCCGGCAGGTGGCATCGGTCGCGCTCACGCTGAAGTCGCTGGGCGTGAAGCGCGGCGACCGCGTCGCGGCCTACATGCCCAACGTGCCCGAGACCATGGTGGCCTTTCTCGCATGCTCCAGCATCGGCGCGGTGTGGAGCGTGTGCGCGCCCGACATGGGCACGGCCGCCGTGGCCGACCGCTTCCGCCAGATCGAGCCGAAGGTGCTGATCGCCGTCGACGGCGTGCACTACGGCGGCAAGCCGCTGGACCGCAGCGCGGTGCTTCGGGAACTGCGCGGGCAGCTGCCCAGCGTGCAGAAGCTGCTGCTGGTGAACTCGCCTTATGCGGCCGATGCGGTGCCGCACGATGTCGAATGGACGCAGGCCATCGCGCGCGACGATGGCGAGATCGCCGACTTCGAGCCCGAATGGCTGCCCTTCGACCACCCGATCTGGATCGTCTACTCGAGCGGCACCACCGGCCTGCCCAAGCCCATCGTGCACGGGCAGGGCGGCATCATCCTCACCATGCACGCCTGCGGCCTGCACAACGACGTGGGCGCGAGCTACGGCGCCAACAACTTCGGCGAGCGCTACCACTGGTACAGCTCCACCGGCTGGGTCATGTGGAACTCGCAGCTCTCGGGCATGGCCTTCGGCGCCACCATCTGCATCTACGACGGCAACCCGGCGGGCAGCAAGGAGAAGCCTGACTGGGGCGTGCTGTGGCGCTTCGTGGCGCGCCACAAGGTCACCTTCTTCGGCGCCGGCGCGGCCTACTTCACCAACTGCATGAAGGCCGGGCTCGTCGCGAAGGAATGCGGCGACCTGTCGCGCGTGCGTGCCCTGGGCAGCACCGGCTCGCCGCTGCCCGAGGAGGTGCAGCGCTGGGGCTCGAAGCAGATCCTCGATGCGGGTTCGAAGGAAGTGTGGTGGTGCAACATTTCCGGCGGCACCGATTTCTGCGGTGCCTTCGTCGGCGGCAACCGCGACCTGCCCGAGGTGCCCGGACAGATGCAGTGCCGCGAGCTGGGCCATGCGGTCGAGGCCTGGAACGAGCAGGGCCAGCCGGTCATCGGCGAAGTGGGCGAGCTGGTGTGCACCAGGGCCATTCCGTCGATGCCGCTGTACTTCTGGGGCGACGAGGGCAACGCGCGCTACGTGTCGAGCTACTTCGACACCTACCCCGGCGTCTGGCGCCACGGCGACTGGATCAGGATCGGCGCCGACGGCGGCTGCATCATCTACGGGCGCAGCGACGCCACCATCAACCGCCAGGGCCTGCGCATGGGCACCAGCGAGATCTACAGCGCCGTCGAAGGCCTGCCCGAGGTGCTCGACTCGATGGTGGTCGACCTTGAATACCTGGGCCGCGACAGCTACATGCCCCTCTTCGTGGTGCTGCGCCCCGGCGTTGCGCTCGACGACGCGATGCGCGCGAAGATCGGCAACGCCATCAAGACATCGCTGTCGCCGCGCTTCGTGCCCAACGATATCTTCCAGGTGGCCGAGATACCGCGCACGCTCTCGGGCAAGAAACAGGAGCTGCCGATCAAGAAGCTGCTGCTGGGCCAGCCCATCGAAAAGGTCGTGAACCGTGAAGCAATGGCGAACCCCGGCAGCCTCGACTGGTACGTGAGCTTCGCCGCGCAGCGTGCCTCCGCATAATCGGCCGGATGAAAAGACGTACCAGCCTCCTCATGTTCTCCGTCATCGCGGGTGCTTCGCTGCTGAGCGCCTGCGCGGTGCCTTCTTCGCCGGCAGCTGGCGGCACCGCGCAGCTGCGCGTGACCGGCACGGTCACCTACCGCGAGCGCATCGCGCTCGACCCTGCAGCCGACATCGTGGTGCAGCTGCTCGACGTGTCGCTCATGGACGCGCCCTCGAAGGTGCTCGCCGAGCAGCGCATCAAGGCCAACGGCAGGCAGGTGCCCTTCGCCTACGAGCTGAAGGTGGATGCCGCGCGCATCGACCCGCGCATGCGCTACGCGGTGTCGGCGCGCATCACGCGCGGGGAGCAGCTCCTCTTCATCAACGACACCCAATACCCGGTGCTCACGCAAGGCGGAGCGGCCAGTGCCGACCTGGTGCTGGTGCGCGTCACGCAGGCTCCGCGCTGAGGCCGATCAGGAAGTCACCAGCTCGTAGAGCACCATGCGCGTCTGCCGGCCGCGCAGCTCCACCTGTTCCTCGATGCGCCGCGTTTGCAGCCGGCCATCGAGCCCGGCGAAGGTGGTTTCCGACATCAGCGTCTGCGTGCCCAGCTGTTTGTTGATGCCCTCGATGCGGCTCGCCACGTTGATTGCGTCGCCGAACGCGGTGTACGACAGCCGGTCGTTGGAACCCAGCACCCCCGCGATCACCGTGCCCGTATGAATGCCCACGCGGGTGCGGAACTCGGGCAGGCCCCGTTCGGCCCACTTGCGGTTGAGTTCGTCCATCTCCACGTGCAGCTCCAGCGCGGCCAGGCAAGCCTTGTACTCCGCGTCCTTGAGGTCGGATGGCGCACCCCACAGCACCATGATGCCGTCGCCGATGAACTTGTCGATCACGCCGCCATGCCGCGCGAACACGCCGGTCGCGAGGTTGAAGTATTCGGTGAGCATGCCCACGAGCACGTCGGTGTCCAGCGACTCCGAGATCGAGGTGAAGCCCTCCACGTCGGTGAACATCACCGTCACGCGGCGCGGCGAGCCGGACGGGCCCAGCGCATGGCCTTCGTCGATCAGCTGGTTGATCACGTCCACCGGCACGAACTTGCTGAAGGCCTTGAGGCTGCGCGCCGAGTCGTCCAGCGCCTGGTCGAGGTGCTGTATCTCGAGCACGCGGCTGGGCTCGCGCGGCAGGTTGTCGAGTTCCAGCAGGCCGATGCGGCGCGCGATGTGCGAGAGGTTTTCCACTGGCGCGGTCACCAGCTTCGACAGCTTCAGCGACATGAGCAGCGCGATCGCCAGGAAGGCCACTGCAAGCGCCAGGCCCCACAGCACCGCGCGGCGCAGGTCGCCCAGCAGCACGTCTTCGGGCACACAGCTCACCAGCTGCCAGCCGGTGCTCGGGATGAGCGAGGCCTGTACCAGGTAGCGACGGTTTTCGTAGGTGAAGGAGAACTCGGTGTCGCTGCCGCTGCCCGCCGTGCCGGTAGCCAGCATGTGGGCGTGCAGTGCGCCGAGCACGCCGCTGGGCAACTCCAGCCTGTGCAGCACACCGGGCAGGTCGCTGCGCGCGAGCACGCGGAAGTCGGCGCTCAGGAGCGCGCTGTCGCCGTAGCCGCCGTTGTTGAACTGGCGCACGAATTCCGAAAGCCGGCCCAGCGATACATCGCCCGCCACCACCAGCCGCTGCGAGCCGCCCGGGTAGCTGCGCTGGCTGGGCAGCGCGTAGGTCACCCCCAGTTCCTGCGCCGCGGCGAATACGTAGGGCTGCGTCCAGATCGGGCCGCCCGCCTTGCAGGCCTGCACATACCAGCCGCGCTTCGTCGGGTCGTAGTCGCTGCGGAATGCGCCCAGGCGCTGGGTGGCGTAGCGTTGCTGCACGTCGGCCTCCGCGTCCAGCGGCAGCTTGTACTGCCAGGTTTCGGTGGTGAAGCCGTCGCCGCGCTCGATGTGGCGCATGGCCGGCATTGGGTAGCGCAAGGCCATCAGCATCTGGCCCCTCTCGTTGCTCACGTAGATGCTGTCGAGCTCGGGCGACTGCTGCAGCAGCGTCCACAGCAGCTCCGCCGTTCTTTCGGTGTGCTCGCCCGCCGGCTGCAGGCTGGGTGCGGTGCCGACTGCGTTGATGACCGACTCCGCCTTGTGCAGGAAGGCCAGCACCTTGTCCTCGGTGCGGTCGTGGTTCGACTTGTGCGCCGACACGCCGATGCGCGACACCAGCCTCTGCGAGCCCCAGTAGCCCAGCGACACCAGCAGCAGCGATTGCGCCAGCGCCACCGCGCTCACGATGGTGCCCACGTCCACCCGGAAGCGGCGCGAGCGCCTGGGCGGTGCGGCGGGCGTTTCCGTGGGGGGCGACGCTCCTGCGGCAGATTTGACCGACGGCTTTCCAGCCACTTCCGGAATTCCGGACGAGTTCTTGTTCATACAGCTCCCTGACGACCACTCGACGCGCCCGCAAGGCCGAAGCCGCGGGCCGGCTTCCGGCAAGCCCGCGGCCCCGATCATTGGCGTCGGAGTCCGTGGTTGCACGCAAGCGGGCGTGATTCTCGCTCGACTTCTGCTCTCCGCGCGGCAGCGCACGGCGCTGCCGTGGCGTCGACCTGTCTAGACCAGCCCGGGAAACCGCAGAAGAGAGACCCGTCAGCGCGCGTCGTGGAAGATGATTCCCAGCGTATGCCGGCGCCCCGAACGCACGCGGCTCACGCCGTGGCGCATCGTCACGCGGTAGCTGCCGCGCGTGCCGGCCACCGGCCGCTGGTTGACGGCGAAGATCACCGCCTCGCCCTGCGTGAGCGACACCACCTCGGCGCGCGACTGCATGCGCGGGCGCTGCTCGGTCAGCACGAACTCGCCGCCGGTGAAATCCCGGCCCGGTTCGCTCAGCAGCACCGTGAGCTGCAGCGGAAACTGCAGGTCGCCGTACAGGTCTTGATGCAGGCAGTTGTAATCACCCTCGTCGTAGCGCAGCAGCAGCGGGGTGGGGCGTTCCTGGCCGGCYGCGTGGCAGCGCGCGAGATACGCGGCGTGCTCCGCTGGATAGTCGGCCGGCTGGCCCATCGCCGCCGCCCATGCGTTGGCCAGCGGCGCGAGGCGTTCATAAAGAGCGCCGCGCCATGCCGCCAGCTTGGGCGGCAGCGGATAGGCGAAGTACTGGTACTCGCCCTGGCCGAAGCCGTGGCGCTGCATCACGACGCGGCTGCGGAAATGGCGGGGCCGGTCGTACATGGCCATGAGTGCGGCGCATTCCGTCGGGGTGAAGAGCGCGGTGCCGGTGGTGGCGCAGCCGCGCGCGGCGACGTCGGCTTCGATGCGGGGCCAGTCGAGCGCTTCGACCAGGGAGGATGGAGTTGCTGCCATGCCAGCAGTGTTGTCGCGTCCACGCGTCATGGCTCGCCGTTTCCGGACGCGGGTTTCCGCATCGGCCCGCATCGCTGGCTTTGCAGGGCCGAACGCCGGCAGGTGGCGGTTTTGAGCGATCATCCGCCCATGGCAAGACAAAAAACCGCTGCGCGCGACAGCTCCCCGGAGCAACTGGTGCAGGGCCGCCCGGTGGCCGTGCTGGGGCGCGGCATGACGCTGGTGAAGGTCGGCAAGGCGCCGCGTCCGCAGGTGCGGCCCGAGGACAACACCACGGTGCTGATGAAGAAGGCGGCCCGCGCGCTGGGCAAGCCCGGCATCGACAGGTCGGTGGTCTTCCGCGGCCCCAACGCGGCCAAGGTGTACGCCTACTCTGCCTATCCGCCCGATCCGAGCAGGATCGTGCGGGAAGCGGCCGACGGCACCAAGGTCATCGGCCGCATGGTCGACGGCAGGTTCCGCGCGAGCAAGGCGTGAGCAGCAGCCGCCCGCCGAAGCTCGAGAAACTGCTGGAGCAGACGAAGGGCCCGCGTCCGGTGGCCTTCGTTCTGGCGGGCCACAACGGCTCCGGCAAGTCCACCCTCTGGTATTCGCGCCTGGCGCCCTCGCTGCGCCTGCCGCTGGTCAACGCCGACCGCATGATGATGTCCATCCTGCCCGACGCCGACCCCGCCACCGGTCACATCCCGCCGTGGGCCCAGCGCCTGCGCGACGACGACGAGCGCTGGCAGGTGCTCTCGCAGAAAGGCGTGCGCGCCTTCAAGAGCCTGGTGATGGACCAGCGCATGCCCTTCGCCTTCGAAACCGTCTTCTCGCACTGGAAGCCGCTGCCCGGCGGCGGCCACGAGTCGAAGGCCGACGACATCCGCGCGATGCAGGAGGCCGGCTACTTCGTCGTGCTGCTCTTCGTGGGGCTGGTCTCGGTGGACATGTCCGTCTTCCGCGTGAGCACGCGCAAGCAGCAGGGCGGCCACGACGTGGACCGCAGGAAGCTCATCGAGCGCTTTCCCCGCACGCAGGCGGCGGTCGGCCACGCGGCGCAGATCGCGAACATGACGCTGATGTTCGACAACAGCCGCTCGGAGAAAGACGCCTTCTCGCTGGTGCGCGCGCAGGCGAAGAAGTCGGTGCTGTTCGACGCGCGCGATCCGCGGTTCGACGTGGATTCGGAACTGCGCGCCGTCTGCGACCCGTGGCTGGAGAAGGTCGCGGGACCGTTCAGGCCGCAGCGCGTCTCGCAGCCGAAGAAGGCGCGGTCCCCGGCTGCCGCGCCTGCTCCAGCAGCCAGTCGCTGAAGAATTTCAACAGCGGCCGCTGGTCGGCCCGTTCGGGCGTCACGAGGTAGTAGTTGCGTTCGCCCGAGAGCGGCCGCGCGCAGGCCACCACCAGCTCGCCGCGCGCGAGCTCGTCGGCCACCAGCATCGTCGGCATCAGCGCCACGCCCAGGCCGTGCGATGCGGCTGCGGCGAGGATGGAGAACAGTTCGTAGCGCGGTCCGCCGCGCGCGTTGGGCGCGTCGATCTGCTGCGCGTCGAACCACTGGCGCCAGCCGTCGGGGCGCGTGCTCTGCTGCAGCAGCGGCATCTTGGCGATGGCGGCGGGTGTCACGGCCTTGCCGCGCGGCAGCAGGGCGGGGCTGCACACCGGCACCACGTCCTCGTGCATCAGCAGCAGCGCGCGCGTGCCGGCCCAGTTCTCGACCTGCGCGGGCGTGCCGGCGTAGAGGGCGGCGTCGAACTCCGCGTCGGCGAATAGAAAGGGGCGGGTGCGCGTCTCGATGTGCACCACCACGTCGGGCTGCAGCGCCGCGAAGCCCTTCAGGCGCGGCATCAGCCAGCGGGTGGCGAAGGTGGGCACGGCCGCCAGCGAGAGCGAGCCGCCTTCGCCCTGGTGCGCCATGGCGTCGAGCGTGTCGCGCTCCATCGCTTCCAGCCGTTTGCTGATCTGCCGCGCGTAGGCCGCGCCGCTGGCCGTGAGCGCCACGCCGTGCCGCGTGCGGCGGAACAGCGCCACGCCCAGGAAGGCTTCGAGCGTGCCGATCTGGCGCGACACGGCGCTCTGCGTGAGGGCCAGTTCCTGCGCGGCGCGCGTGTAGCTCTCGTGGCGCGCGGCGGCGTCGAAGCACACGAGGGTCTGCAGGGGCGGGATCTTGCGGCGCATGTATGCCTCGGGTGTATGTATGGAATCGAAGGCTCACCAATGAAGGAGACGCTCGAACATCTTGCAAGAAATTCTACGAACGCATATCTGGGTGCGGATTCCTCGTTTGCGTCATGGCCCTCGCGTGGCTAGCATCGCCCCATTCCCCTGTTTTCTCTCTCTCTTTTCTCTTTTCCCCCTTTTCCGGAGACAGCCACATGGCCGCCAAAGCGCAATTCCACTGGGACGACCCCCTTCTTCTCGACCAGCAGCTGACCGACGAAGAACGCATGATCCGCGACGCGGCCAATGCCTACTGCCAGGAGCGCCTGGCTCCTCGCGTGCTCGAGGGCTTCCGCACCGGCGAGACCGACCCCGCCATCTTTCGTGAAATGGGCGCCCTCGGCCTGCTGGGCCCCACCATCCCCGAGCAGTACGGCGGCCCGGGCCTCAACTACGTGGCCTACGGCCTGATCGCCCGCGAAGTCGAGCGCGTCGACTCGGGCTACCGCTCGATGGCCAGCGTGCAGAGCTCGCTGGTGATGGTGCCGATCTTCGAATTCGGCTCCGAGGGCCAGAAGCAGAAATTCCTGCCCAAGCTCGCCACCGGTGAATGGATCGGCTGCTTTGGCCTGACCGAGCCCGACCACGGCTCCGACCCCGGCAGCATGGCCACGCGCGCCAAGAAGGTGCCCGGCGGCTACTCGCTCACCGGCTCCAAGATGTGGATCAGCAACTCGCCCATCGCCGATGTATTCGTGGTGTGGGCCAAGGAAGTCAGCGAGAGCGGCGCCGTCGGCCCGATCCGCGGCTTCGTGCTCGAGAAGGGCATGAAGGGCCTCACCGCCCCCGCCATCCACGGCAAGGTCGGCCTGCGCGCCAGCATCACCGGTGAGATCGTGATGGACGGCGTGTTCTGCCCCGAAGAGAACGCCTTCCCCGAAGTGCAGGGCCTCAAGGGTCCCTTCACCTGCCTCAACAGCGCCCGCTACGGCATCTCGTGGGGCGCGCTCGGCGCCGCCGAAGACTGCTGGCACCGCGCCCGCCAGTACACGCTGGACCGCAAGCAGTTCGGCCGCCCGCTGGCCGCCAACCAGCTCATCCAGAAGAAGCTGGCCGACATGCAGACCGAGATCACGCTCGGCCTGCAGGGCAGCCTGCGCCTGGGCCGCATGAAGGACGAAGGCATCGCCGCGGTCGAAATCACCTCGATCATGAAGCGCAACAACTGCGGCAAGTCGCTGGACATCGCCCGCATGGCGCGCGACATGATGGGCGGCAACGGCATCAGCGACGAGTTCGGCGTGGCGCGCCACCTGGTGAACCTGGAAGTGGTCAACACCTACGAAGGCACGCACGACATCCACGCGCTCATCCTGGGCCGCGCCATCACCGGCATCGCAGCTTTCGCCAACTGAGCCGCATGACCAAGCCCGCAGCACTCGACGGCATCAAGGTCCTCGATCTGTCCCGCGTGCTCGCGGGCCCGTGGTGCACGCAGATCCTCGCGGACCTGGGCGCCGACGTCGTCAAGATCGAGCGCCCCGGCGTCGGCGACGACACGCGCACCTGGGGCCCGCCCTTCATCAAGGATGCGGACGGCAACGACACCGACCAGGCCAGCTACTTCACGGCCTGCAACCGCAACAAGCGCTCGGTCACGGTCGACATGGCCACGCCCGACGGGCAGGCGCTGCTCAGGCAGATGGCGGCGCAGGCCGACATCGTGGTGGAGAACTTCAAGACCGGCGGCCTCAAGCAGTACGGCCTCGACCACGAGAGCCTGCGCGCGGCCAACCCGCGCCTCATCTACTGCAGCGTGACCGGCTTCGGCCACGACGGCCCCTACGCCGAGCGCGCCGGCTACGACCTGATGATCCAGGCCATGACCGGCATGATGAGCATCACCGGCCGTCCCGACGACGTGCCCGGCGGCGGCCCGCTGCGCGTGGGCGTGGCGCTGACCGACCTGTTCACCGGCGTCTACGCCAGCACCGCCATCCTCGCGGCGCTGCAGGTGCGCGATCGCACCGGCGAGGGCCAGCACATCGACATGGCGCTGCTCGACGTGGGCATGGCCATCCTCGCCAACCAGGCCAGCGCCTTCCTCAACACCGGCAAGCCGCCCGGACGCCAGGGCAACACGCACCCCAGCCTCGCGCCCTACCAGGACTTTCCGACGCAGGACGGCGCGATGCTGCTGGCCATCGGCAACAACGGCCAGTTCGCGCGCTTCTGCGAGGCCGGTGGCCACCCCGAGTGGGCGACCGACGCGCGCTTCGCCACCAACACCCTGCGCGTGAAGCACCGCGGCGTGCTCATTCCGATGATGGAAGAGCTCACCCGCACCCGCACCACCGCCGCGTGGGTCACGCTGCTCGAGGACAAGGCCGTGCCCTGCGGCCCGATCAACGACATCGCGCAGGCCTTCGACGACGCGCAGGTCAAGGCGCGCGGCCTCGCGGTCACGCTGCCGCGCGACGCGGGCGACGGCATCGCCAGCATCACCGGCGTGGCGAGCCCGCTGCGCCTGTCGGCCACGCCGCCCGTGCTGCGCCATGCGCCTCCGGCGCTGGGCCAGCACACGCAGGAGGTGCTGGCGGAAATGGGCATCGACGCGGCCCGCTTCGAGGCCTTGCGGTCGGCCGGCGTGGTCTGAAGACGAAAGAGAAAAAGAAGGAAGAGGCCATGGTCAGCCCGATGCCCATGCCCGCTTTCTCGGTGCTGCGCATCGACCACGTCGTGCTGCGCGTGAAGGATGCCGAGCGTTCCATCGCCTTCTATCGCGGCGTGCTGGGCTGCGCCGTCGAGAAGCGTCGCGACGACCTGGGGCTCGTGCACCTGCGCGCGGGCACCAGCCTGATCGACCTCGTCACGCACGATGGCCCGCTGGGCAGGCAGGGCGGGGCGCTCGCCGGTGCGGAAGGCCGCAACGTCGATCACGTCTGCCTGCGCATCGAGCCCTTCGACGAAGCCGTCATCCGCACGCTGATGGCCGATCATGGCGTCGCGGTGCACGGCGAGGTGCAGAACAACTTCGGCGCCGAGGGCAGCGGGCCCTCGATCTACATCGCCGACCCCGACGGCAACACCATCGAGCTCAAGGGCCCGGCGGCCTGAGCCTTCCTTTTTTCCCGATTCCCTCCGTCCGGAGATTTGTACGCCACTGTGTCTGCATGGCGCAGCGTACACACGCGCATGCAAATCGGCCGGTGGTTCGACACATCGCGGATACAGCCCGCCGATGTAATTCCTGCATCGCTTCCGACGCACATCGCACGAAGCGACGAGGCCTTCGACAGCCGGGCCTCATTCCGAATCACTGTCCATGCAAGGAACCACCATGACCGACAAGCAAGTCCTCTACACCGGCAAGACCCACACCACCGGCGGCCGCCTCGGCGCATCGCGCAGCAGCGACGGCCACCTGGACATCCAGCTCTCTCCTCCCGGCGGCAACGGTACGGGCACCAACCCCGAGCAGCTGTTCGCCGCCGGCTGGTCGGCCTGCTTCATCGGCGCGATGGGCAAGGCCGCGGGCGCGCTGAAGGTCAGGCTGCCGGCCGACCTGTCGGTGGACGCCGAAGTCGACCTCGTGCTCGAAGAGGGCCAGTACTTCCTGCAGGCCCGCCTGAACGTGAGCCTGCCCGGCCTCGACCGCGAGACCGCACGCGCCGTGGTCGACACCGCGCACCAGACCTGCCCCTACTCGAAGCTCACGCGCGGCAACATCGAGGTGGAGCTGAACCTGGTCTGATCCCGGCCCTGAACCGGAAGCTGATCGATGATGCGGGCCCGCGGCTGCTTGACGGCCCCGGGCCGGTTCAGCTTGCGCGCCCGATGGTCGCCACGCCGAACACGATCACGCCCAGCGCAAGGTTCACCGTCACCAGCTTGCGCACCGTGTTCAGCCGCGCAGCAGCCACCGGCCAGGCGCTTTCATCCACCGCGCGGCGCATCGCCCTGAACACCGAGGCGCGGATGTAGGTGTAGATGGCGGCCATCACGATCGCGATGCTCATCATGGCCTCGATGCGCCAGTGCAGGCCGCGGAAGCCGCCGCCGGCAAGGATCATCGCCACGCCGGTCACGAAGAGCAGCGTGACCGATGCGTCCACCCCCACGAAGAAGCGCCGCAGCGTCGCGGCCATCATGCGCAGGCGCTGCGGCGGCTGTTCGAGCGTGGCGACGGCCGAGGGGCGCACGGCGAAGTGCATGGTCGCCATGCCGCCGACCCAGAAGGCGGCGCACAGCAGATGGACGAAGAGGGCGGTGACGTAGAGCATGTTGGGCCCGATCAGAACACCGAAGGGCCACGGCGCGCAAACGAAGCCCTTCATCGTCATTCGGAAGGCTTGGTCTCCGCGAAGCGCCGCATGTCCGTCACCACCTGCCGAAGCAACTCCGCCGCGGCCGGCGAGAGCATGCGTCCGTGGCGCGACACGATGTGCGAGCGGCCCTGCGACAGCAGCGGGTTCTTCATCGGCAGTTCGACCAGTTCCGGGTTGCTGGCATTGGGCGTGAGAGAGATGCGCGTGCCCAGCGCATAGCCCAGCCCCGCCGACACGAAGTGCCCGAGCGCGCTGAAGGATGTGGTGGTCAGCAGCGATGGCAGGCGCACGCCTTCGCTGATCTCGGCGGCCTCGATGTGCTGGCGCACGCCGAAGCTGCGGTGCAGCGTGGCGCCCGGGTAGGGCTGCAGGTCGCCGAGCGTCAGCGGCCGGCTCAACTGGGCGAGCGGGTGCGAACGCAGCACCATCGCCTGGATCGGCTGCGAGTGCGACTGGTGCGAGGTCAGCCGCTCGTCCTTGGGCGGCTGGAACAGCATGCCGATGTGGGCGCGCTCCTCCACCACCCGCTGCACGATCTCGTCGGTGCTGGCCACGTCGAGGTCGATGGTGATCTTCGGATGCGAGGTCATGAAGTCGCGCAGGCTGTGGCGCATGAGCCAGTCCACATAACCCTCGCCGGCCACGATGTCGATGTGGCCGCGCTCGATCTTGCGGATGCTGTCGAGCTGCGCCATCAGGTGCTGCTTCTGGCTGTTCTGCCGCCGCACGTAGCCGGCCAGCATCTGGCCCGCGTCGGTGGGCACCACGCCGCGTCCGTGGCGCTCCAGCAGCGGCAGGCCGCACTCCTGCTCGAGGATGCCGATGGCGCGGCTCACGGCCGAGGGGTCCATGTCGAGCACCTCGGCGGCGCCGCGCACGGAGCCGCTGTCCAGCACCTGCATGAAGTAGCGCACGCGGCGCGTGTCGAGCCTGTCGTCCATGGCCCCGTCTCCTGAGTGTTGCATTCAATGCAACAAATATGTCAATTCGCGGTCATTGATGCAAGAGGCAGGCGATCCGAAACTCCCCGGCACCCCGCAGCCGCCGCTGCGCCACACGATGCCCCACCCGATGACATCCGCCGCCTCCACCACCTCCACGCTCCCATCCACCGCCTCTTCCTCGGCTTCCGGCAAGCTCCGGCTCGCGCTCGTCACCCTGGCCGTCGTGGCCGTGGCCGAGCTGATCGGTCCGGTGCAGTTCAGCGTCGGCCCGGGCAAGGTGGCGCTGCTGCCGATGCTGTGGGCGCTGCTGATCGCGGCCGCATGGGGCATCGCGCATCGCCGCCTGCCGGGCGTGGTGCGCGTGGCGACGGCCGAGCAGTCGTTTGCCGGCGGCCTGCTCAACGCGGGACTGCTGCTCTTCGTTGTGAAGCTGGGCCTCACGGTGGGCGCCGCGCTGCCGCAGGTGAAGCAGGCCGGCTGGGCGCTCTTGTTCCAGGAGTTCGGCCACGCGCTGGGCACCCTGGCGCTGGGCCTGCCGCTGGCGCTGCTGCTGGGCATCAAGCGCGAGGCGGTGGGCGCCACCTTCTCGGTGGGGCGCGAGGGCAACCTAGTGATCATCGGAGAGAAGTACGGCATGGCCTCGCCCGAGGGCCGCGGCGTGCTGGCCGAGTACATCACCGGCACGGTGCTGGGCGCGCTCTTCATCGCGGTGCTGGCGGGCTTCGTCGCCAGCCTGCACATCTTCGATCCGCGCTCGCTGGCCATGGGCGCCGGCGTGGGCTCGGGCAGCCTGATGGCGGCGGCGCTGGGCGCTATCGCGGCGCAGCAGCCGGCGGAAATGCTGCCGCAGCTCACCGCCATCGCCGCCGCGTCGAACCTGCTGACGACGGTGGTGGGCTTCTACTTCACGCTGTTCCTGTCGCTGCCGCTGTGCTCGTGGCTCTACGGCAAGCTGGAGCCGGTGCTGGGCCGCTTCTCGAAGCGCGGCGCGCAGGACGCGGCGGGCACGGGTGCCGTGTCGCAAGTCAGCGTGGGGCATGGCGGCGCGCTGCCGCTGCGCGACACGCTCATCGCCTGGGCGGTGGTGGGCGGCGGCGTGCTCATCGGCAATTCGCTGACCTACAAGGTGCCGGTGCTGGTGTCGCTCGAAGGCCTGGCCGCCGTGGTGGCCATCGCGCTGATCGTCGAGGGCATCAAGCGCCTGGTGCCGCGCCTGCCGATGGTGCTGGTGCTGTCGGTGGTGGCCACGCTGGCGGGCATCCCGGGGCTGTTCCCGTTCTCCGACGCGCTGATCGCGATCACCGCCAAGCTCAACTTCCTGGCCTTCACCACGCCGGTGCTCGCGCTGGCCGGCTTCTCGGTCGCGAAGGACATGCCCGTGTTCCGCCAGCTGGGCTGGCGCATCGTGGTGGTGTCGCTCACCGCCACTGCCGGCACCTTCCTGGGTGCCACCGTGATCGCCGAATTCTTCCACTGACGAACAAGTCTCGCCCCCAGGCTTCGCGCACTTCGTGTCGCTTTGCCAACCCCCTGCCGGGGGGCAACACCAGCGGCCCGGCAAAGCCGGTTCCGCGGTGTTCCTCCGAAAAGTCCGTCCAGTTCCCATCCACCCACCGAGATCGATCCCATGTACCGCGACCCCGAAATCGCCGAAGACACCCGCGCCCGCATGCTGGCCTGGCGCCGCGACATCCACGCCAACCCCGAGACCGCCTTCGAGGAGCACCGCACCGCCAACGTCGTCGCCAACGCGCTGATGCTGATGGGCCTGCCGGTGCACCGCGGCCTGGCCGGCACCGGCGTGGTGGGCACGCTGAAGAACGGCGAGGGCCCGAGCATCGCGCTGCGCGCCGACCTCGACGCCCTCAACATGCAGGAACTGGGCACCCAGCCGCACGCCTCGAAGTGCGCCGGCAAGATGCACGCCTGCGGCCATGACGGCCACACGGCCATGCTGCTGGGCGCGGCCGAGCACCTCTCGCGCCACAGGCCCTTCAAGGGCACGGTGCACTTCGTGTTCCAGCCCGCCGAAGAGAACGAGGGCGGCGGCCGCCTGATGGTCGACGAGGGCCTGTTCGAGCAATTTCCGGCCGACGCCGTCTACGGAATGCACAACTTTCCGGCACTGCCGCGCGGCCAGTTCGCGATCCGCAAGGGCACGATGACGGCCTTTCTCGACACCTTCGAGATCGTCGTCACCGGCAAGGGCAGCCACGGCGCCATGCCCGAGACCGGCATCGACTCGGTGGTGGTCTCGGCGCAACTGGTGAACGCGCTGCAGACCATCGTGAGCCGCCGCACCGGCGCCACCGACTCGGCGGTGGTCAGCGTCACGCAGATCCACGGCGGCGACACCTGGAACGTGATTCCCGAGACCGTCGTGCTGCGCGGCACCGTGCGCACGCTGGACCCCGGCATCCAGGACCAGACCCAGGCCGCCATGCAGCAGATCTGCGACGGCGTGGCAGCCACTCACGGCGCGAAGGTGGCGCTGGACTACCGCCGCGGCTACCCCGGCGTGGTCAACACGCCCGCCGAGACCGATGCGGCCATTTCCGCCGCCGCCAGCCTGGTCGAGCGCGCGCAGGTGCACACCGACATCCCGCCCGCCATGGGCTCGGAAGACTTCGCCTTCATGCTGCAGAAGCGTCCCGGCGCCTACATCGGCATCGGCGCGGGCGAAGGCCCGAACGACCCCAACGTGCACAACCCGTACTACGACTTCAACGACAACATCCTGCCGCTGGGCGCGGCCTACTGGGTGGCACTGGTCAAACAGCAGCTTCCTGCATCGAGAGATGAGAGCATGATGCGCTGATGCTCTCCGTCTTCGACATCTTCAAGATCGGCATCGGGCCCTCCAGCTCGCACACCGTGGGGCCGATGCGCGCCGCGCTCATGTTCGCGCGCTCGCTCGAAGCGCGTGGCGTGCTCGCGCAGGTCGCGCGGCTGCATGTGGACCTGTTCGGCTCGCTGGGCGCCACCGGTCACGGCCACGCGACCGACCAGGGCGTGATCCTCGGCCTCTTCGGCGACGCGCCCGACACCGTGCGGCCCGAGACCGTGCAGCCCCGGCTGGAGGCGCTGCGCCGCACCGGCCGGCTCGAGCTGCTCGGCACCACGCCCATCGCCTTCGACCGCGTGCGCGACATCGCCTTCAGGGGCGAGGAGTCGCTGGCCGAGCATCCCAACGCGATGCGCTTCACCGCCTTCGCGGCCGATGGCGGCGTGCTGGCCGAGGGCACGTACTTCTCCGTCGGCGGCGGCTTCGTCGTCGAGGGCGGGCAGGCCGTGGCCCAGACGGCCGCGGCGACATCGGCCGTGCCGCATCCCTTCAGCACCGGCGACGAGCTCATGGCGCAGTGCCGGGACCACGGCATCTCGGTCGCCGCGCTCGTCATGCGCAACGAATGCGCATGGCGGCCCGAGGCCGAGGTGCGCGCCGGCCTGCTGCGCGTGTGGCAGGTGATGCAGCAGTGCGTGCAGCGCGGCTTCGGCGTCGACAACCCGCTGGCCGCTCAGGCGCTGCCCGGCCCGCTGCGCATGCGCCGCCGCGCGCCCGAACTGCACCGCGAGCTGCTCGCGCAGGCCGGCGCGGCCGATCCGCTCGCGGCCATGGACTGGGTCAACGCCTTCGCGATGGCGGTGAACGAGGAAAACGCCGCCGGCGGTCGCGTGGTCACCGCGCCCACCAACGGCGCGGCGGGCGTGGTGCCCGCCGTGATGCACTACTACCAGCGCTTCGTGCCGCAGGCGAACGATGACGGCATCGTCGACTTCCTGCTCACCGCCGCGGCCATCGGCATGCTCTACAAGACCAACGCCTCCATCTCGGGCGCCGAGGTCGGCTGCCAGGGCGAGGTGGGCGTGGCCTGCTCGATGGCCGCCGGCGCGCTTGCCGCGGTGCTCGGCGCCACGCCTGCGCAGGTCGAGAACGCGGCCGAGATCGGCATGGAGCACAACCTCGGCCTCACCTGCGACCCGGTCGGCGGCATGGTGCAGATTCCCTGCGTGGAGCGCAACGCGATGGGCGCCGTGAAGGCCATCAACGCGGCGCGCATGGCGCTGCGCGGCGACGGCAGCCACTACGTGTCGCTCGACGCCGTGATCCGCACCATGAAGCAGACCGGCGAGGACATGAAGGCCACCTACAAGGAAACCTCTCTCGGCGGTCTCGCGGTGAACGTGGTCGAGTGCTGAGGGCGTGCTGAAGATGCGGGGCTGCGTCAGAATGGCCGGCCCACCGTCTTGAACTCTCTCAAAGCCGAGGCCCCATGACCCGCACCATCGCCCAGAAACGCGCCGACTTCCGTGCCCTGCATGAACAAGGCTGCTTCGTCATTCCGAACCCGTGGGACACGGGCAGCGCGCGTTTTCTCGAAGGCCTGGGCTTCAAGGCGCTGGCCACCACCAGCTCCGGCTTCGCGTGGTCGCAGGGGCAGGCGGACGGCGCGATGTCGCGCGAGCACATCCTCGCGCACCTGCGCGAACTCGTGGAGGCGACCGACCTGCCGGTGAACGCCGACTTCGAGAACGGCTTCGCCGCCGATGCGCAGGGTGTGGCCGCGAGCGTGAGCCTCGCCATCGAGATGGGCGTGGCGGGCCTGTCCATCGAGGACTCGACGGGCAACGCCGCCGATCCGCTCTTTCCCGTCGACGTGGCGGTCGAGCGCATGCGCGCCGCGCGCAAGGCCATCGATGCATCGGGCGCCGACGTGCTGCTGGTCGGCCGCGCCGAGAACTTCTTTGCAGGCCGTCCCGACCTGGACGATGCCGTCGCGCGCCTCAAGGCGTATGCGAACGCGGGCGCCGACTGCCTCTACGCGCCCGGCATCAAGACCCGCGAGCAGATCGCCGCCGTGGTCGCGGCTGCCGCCGGCAGGCCGGTCAACCTGCTGGTGGGCGCCCCGAGCGAACTCACGATGAAGGACATCGCCGAACTCGGCGTGCGCCGCGTCAGCGTGGGCGGCGCTCTGGCGCGCGCGGCCTGGGGCGGCTTCATCCGCGCCGCGCGCACGCTGGCCGACGGGCGCTTCGACGGTTTCGCCGACGCCGCGCCGGGCGCCGAACTCAACGCCTTCTTCAAGCCGTTCGCAGACTGAGGCCGTGGAGGCACTGCTCGCCGAGGTCCGCGCCTGCCGCGCGTGCGCGGTGCACCTGCCGCTGGGCCCCCGGCCCGTGGTGCAGGCCAGCGCGAGCGCCAGGCTGCTGATCGTCGGCCAGGCGCCCAGCCTCACGGTGCACCAGACGGGCGTACCGTGGAACGACAGGAGCGGCGACCAGCTTCGCCGCTGGCTAGGCATCGACCGCGCGGTGTTCTACGACGCCGCGCGCGTGGCGATCGTGCCGATGGGCTACTGCTACCCCGGCCGCGGCAAAAGCGGCGACCTGCCGCCGCGCAGGGAATGTGCCGAGCTGTGGCACGACAAGCTGTTCGCGCAGATGAAGCAGGTGGAGCTGACGCTGCTCATCGGCCAGTACGCGCAGCGCCACTTCCTCGGCAGGAAGGCGAACGCCGGCGTCACCGAGACCGTGCAGGCCTTCGCCGGCTACGCGCCGCGCTTCATTCCACTGCCGCATCCGTCGCCGCGCAACACGGGCTGGCTCAAGCACCACCCGTGGTTCGAGAGCGACGTGCTGCCGGTGCTGCGCGAGCGCGTGCGGCACGCGCTCGGGCTCTGAGTGGGTTTCAGGGCGCCGAGGCGACCGAAGCACCCGTGGCGTTGAAGGGCCGCGCCGCATACACGATGCGCCCGCCCACCACCGTCATCAGCGATGTTGTCTTGCCTATGCGCTCCAGCGGCACGCTGAAGAAGTCCTGGTCGAGCACGGCGAAGTCGGCGAGCTTGCCCACTTCGAGCGTGCCGCGCCTGCCCTCGTCGAAGCTGAACCAGGCGCTGCCCTGCGTGTAGAGGCGCAGCGCCTGCTCGCGCGTCGGTGTCTCGTCGGGGCCGCGCATGGTCTTGCCGCTCACCGTCTTGCCGTCGAGCATCCACTGCAGCGCGACGAAGGGGTTGTACGAGGCCACGCGGTGCGCGTCGGTGCCCGCGCCCACGTTCACGCCGGTGCGCAGCGCGGTGCCGATGGGCGGCATGCGCCGCGCCGCCTCGCCGCGCACGGCCAGCGCGCGGTCGCCCTGGAAGTACATCGCGTCCTGCATGGTCCAGCCGATGCCCAGCGCCTTCATGCGCGCGAGCGTCTCGGGCGAGGCGTCGTCGAGGTGGGCGATGGACCAGCGCAGGTCCTTGATCGGCACTTCAGCATTCAGTTTCTCGTACAGCCCCAGCAGGTGGTCGACCGAGCCGTTCTCCTGCCAGTGGATGGTGACGGCCAGCTTCTTCGTGGCGGCCCATTTGATGAGCTCGTAGAACTTGGCCTTCGCGGCCTCGTCGGGGAAGTTGTTGTTGTACATGGCGAGCGTCACGCGCTCGCCAAGGCCGTTGAACTTCAGCATGTCGTCACCGAAGCCCATCGGCAGCATCTGCGTGAGATCGCGGAACTCCTGCAGCTCGGCACCTGGCTTTTGCGCGAACACGCTGTAGGCCACGCGCAGCGTCAGCGCCTTCTCGCGCCACAGCTCGAAGAGCGCGGCGTATTGCGAGGGCGCGATGCTGAAGCCGCCCGGGTCCACCAGCCCGGTGATGCCCAGGCGGTTGAGTTCGGTGAAGAAGGCGCGCGTGCCGGCGATGTTGTCGTCGTAGGTCGGCTTGGGCAGCTTGTCGAAGAGCGCCGAGATGCCGACGATGTCGCCGCTCATCCAGCCGGGCGCGCCGTCGGCCACGGGCTTCATGCCGGCGGGCAGCGTGCCGGGCGCCACGCCCAGCGCTTCCAGCGCCTTGGGCGTCATCACCACGGCCTCGTAGAAGAGCTGCACGTACACCGGGTTGTTCGGCGCCGCTTCCTGCAACTCGGCCAGCGTGGGGCGGCGGCGCTCGGCGAACTGCTGCTCGGTCCAGCCGCCGGCCACGATCAGCCATCCGCCGGGGCGCGCATTGGCGGCTGCGGTGCGGATGCGCGCCATCGCTTCGGCGATGGTGCCGGCGCCGATCCAGTTGACCTCGGTCGAATAGCTCAGCGCCGCGCGCACCGCGTGCATGTGCGAGTCGATGAGGCCGGGAATGACGGTGCGGCCGCCGGCATCGACCATGCGTGTCGCGGGGCTCGTGAAGGCGCCCATCTGCGCCGCGCTGCCCACGGCCACGATGCGACCGTCGCGCACAGCGATCGCCTGCGCCATGGTGCCGGCGGCATCGAGCGTGGCGATCTTCGCGTTGGTGACGACGAGGTCGGCCGGTTGCGCCTGTGCGGCAACAGGCAGCAGAAAGCTGGCGGCAATGGCCGCCGCCATGAGGAGTGTGCGTGCCATGTCAGTCGACCTTGATGCTGGCGGTTTTCACGACCTGCTGGGCCTTGGCCGTTTCTTCGACGATGAACTTGTTGAACTGCGCCGAAGGCATGGTGAAGGGCTCCGCACCCAGCTTCTCCAGCCGTTCCTTCAGCTCGGGCGACACCATGATCTTCGCGACCTCGGCCTGCAGCCGGTCGACCACCGGCTGCGGCGTCTTCGCTGGCGCGAACAGACCCACCCAGAACAAGTATTCGGAGCCCGGCACGCCGGCTTCCACCGTGGTGGGCGCGCCGGGCAGCGCGGAAGAGCGCTTGCCCGTGCCCACCGCGAGCGCCTGCAGCTTGCCGCTCTGGATCAGCGGCAGGGCAGACACCATCGGCGCGAAGAACCAGTCGACGCGCCCGGCCATCACCTCTGTCATCGCCTCGGGCGTACCTCGGAAGGGCACGTGCTGCGCGTCGACGCCAGCCGCGAGGCGGAACACCTCGGCGTTCATGTGCGTGGCCGATCCGTTGCCGGCCGAGCCGTAGTTGAGGCCGCCGGGCTTGGCCTTCGCCTTGGCCAC
Source organism: Variovorax sp. CAN15 (assembly GCF_030462475.1). Lineage (GTDB taxonomy): Bacteria > Pseudomonadota > Gammaproteobacteria > Burkholderiales > Burkholderiaceae_C > Variovorax. The sequence continues at coordinate 47,344 of NZ_JASMRZ010000003.1, read as the reverse complement.
CAGGTCCTTCACGTCGGCGAAGTGCGAAGGCGCGGTTACCAGCACGTTGGGCAGGCTGGCCATCGGCGTGATGCCTGTGAAGTCCTTGATGGTGTCGTACGACAGGCCCTTGTAGATCCACGGGTTCACCAGGTGGCCGGCCGAGTGCACCAGCAGCGTGTAGCCGTCGGCCGGTGACTTGGCCACGATGGCCGCGCCCAGCGTGCCGCCCGCGCCGGGCTTGTTGTCCACGATCACGCTGGTGCCCAGCGCGGGCCCCAGCTTCTCGGCCACCAGGCGCGCGACGATGTCGGTGCCGCTGCCTGCCGTGAAGGGCACGACCAGCCTCACCGCCTGCGTGCCGGGCCAGTTGCCCTGCGCGTGGGCACCCGTGAGCGCGCAGGCCGCGATGGCTGTCGCGGCTGCCAGCGTCTGCCGGCGGCTCCAGTTGAAAGTCTTCTTCATGCGTCTTGTCTCCGTTGATCTAGTTGGTTGAGCGATGAATGACCGAAAAAGGGGAAGGGGCAGCGTTATGCCGGCGGCGCGTTCGGCATCACCAGCGCCACCAGCACAGGGCGGTTGCTGCGGTTCTCGAGCTGGCGCTTCTCGCCGGGCGCGAAGCGGCAGCTGTCGTAGGGGCCGAGCACTTCTTCCTGGCGGGCGCCGTCGATCTCGCCGACCACATGCAGCTGTCCTTCGAGCACGAGGTAGAGCTTTTCCATCGGCGAGCCGTCGAGGCCGGTGTGGCCGCCGGGCAGGATCTGGCTCATGCCCATCCACATCTGCGTCGAAGGGCCGGCCTCCTTGCCCTGCAGGCGCAGGCAGCGCATGTCGAAATGGTTGGGCGCCTCGTAGTGCGGCGCCTCGGCGAAGCGGGTGACGTGCATGTATGTGCTCCGGAAATGGTTCAGGGCCGCAGCACGACGCGGTCGGTGCTGCCCGAGAGCACCAGCCGGTAGGCCTCGTGCGCCTCGTCGAGCGTGAAGTGGCGCGCCACCGGGAAGGGCTTGAGCGTGCCGCGCTCGAAGCCTTCGCGCATCGCGTCGAGCTGCGCGGTGCTGGCGATGCAGTCCATCGCCAGCGAGTCGATGCCCACGTAGGTGTGCATGCCCCGGTAGAAGGCGAAGATGTCGAAGGGCACCGCGCGGTCGTGCGTGGCGATGAAGATCTGCGTCGCGCCCTTGGCCATCGCCTTGTTGGCGGCCTCGAAGTAGGCGCTGCCCACGGTGTTGTAGACGATGTGCGCGCCGCGCCCGTCGGTCAGCTCGCGCACCCGCGCGCCCACGTCCGCGTGGTGGCGCGCGTCGATCGTGTCCACCGGCCCGCTCGCGAAACCCTGGAAGGGCCCCGCGTGCCGCTGCACGGCGATCACGCGCGCGCCGGCTTGCGAGGCTAGCTGCACCGCCGCCTGCCCGACCTTGCCGTTGGCGCCCAGCACCAGAACCGTCTGGCCGGCCTGCGGCATGCCGCTGCGGCGAAAGCCCTCGTAGGCGGTGACGAAGGGCACGCCCACGGCGCCGGCCTCGTCCATCGAAATGCCCCGGGGCTTGGCGCGCAGCGCTTGCTCGGGCAGCACCAGGTAGCGCGCATGCGAGCCGTCGCGGGTGATGCCCACGTCGCCGCCGGAGCCATAGACCTCGCGGCCGATCCACTCCGAAGGGCCGCTCACCACGGTGCCCGCGAAGTCGCGTCCCGGGGTACGAGGCCACACGGCCTGCGGCATGATGCCCAGCGTGGCCTTCACGTCGCTGGGGTTCACGGCCGCGGCGGCGATGCGCACCACGGCGTGGCCGGGCGGCGGCGAGGGTTCCGGCTGCGGCGCGGCTTCGAGCCGCAGCGCATCGAGGTCGGCGGCCTTCTCGTTCACGCGCAACGCGCGGGAGCTGTGGGCGGTGTGCATGGCTGCGACGCTCATCGTTCAGCTCCTCGCACGCTCCTCGCACCAGGCAGGCCCAGCATGGCGCGCGCCTCGCGCGGGTTGGCGATCTCGCCACCCAGGCTCTGCAGGATGTCGCGCGCCTTCGCCACGAGCTGGGCGTTGCTCTCGGCGAGCACGCCCTTCTCCAGGTAGATGTTGTCCTCCATGCCCACGCGCACATGGCCGCCCAGCAGCCAGGCCTGAGCGACGATCGGAAACTCCATGCGGCCGATGCCGAAGGCGCTCCAGAAGGCGCCGCGCGGCAGCATGTTGCGTGCGTAGAGCAGCGTCTCGGGCGTGGGCGCGAAGCCGTACTTCACGCCGAGGACGAAGGTCCACATGGCCGGCCCGTCGAGCGTGCCGTCGGCGATCAGGTCGAGCGCGAGGTTGATGTCGCCCGAATCGAAGATTTCCAGCTCGGGCTTCACGCCCGCCTCGCGCATCACCTTCGCCATGCGGCGCACGTTCCTCGGCGTGTTGATGACCACGTCGGGGCCGGAGTTCATGGTGTTCAGGTCGAGCGAGCACACGTCGGGCCTGATGAGCGCGATGTGCTCCACGCGCTTCTCGGGCGGCAGCAGCGTGGTGCCGGGCGCGGCGATCTTCGGGTCGTCCTCGCTGGGAATGAAGCGCCCGCCCGGGCCGGTCGTGAGGTTCACGATCAGCTCGCGGTTGCCGCGGCGGATGCGGTCCACCACCTCGCGGTACAGCTCGACTTCCATCGACGGCTTGCCGGTCTCGGGGTTGCGCACGTGGATGTGCACCTGGCTCGCGCCCGCCTCGGCCGCGGCCAGGCATTCGTCGGCGATCTGCACCGGTGTGATCGGCAGGTGCGGCGTCTGCTCCGGCTTCACGAGATTGCCCGTGACGGCGCAGGTGATGAGGGTCTTGGCGTTGCTGCTCACAGGTGGCGCCCTCCGTCGACCACGATGCGCGTGCCGGTCACGAAGCGCATGGTGGTGGCCAGCGCCTCGACCGTGGCCGCCACGTCCTCGGGCTGGCCGATGCGGCCCAGCGGCGTGGTGCTGGCCATCTTGCTGGCGAACTCCGCGCCGCGCCCGGGCACGAAGCCCGATTCCACCGCGCCCGGCGACACCGACACCACGCGCACGGCAGGTGCCAGCGCCTTGGCCAGCGCGTCTCCCACCACGTCGAGTCCGGCCTTGGCCGCGACGTAGGCGAGGTTGCTGCCCACGCCCGTGAAGCCCGCGATGGACGAGATGTTGACCACGAGGCCATCGCCGCTCGCCTTCAGCAGCGGCGCGAAGGCCCGGATGGTGGCGAACACACCGCGGAAATTGGCGCGCACGATGTCGTCGATGAGTTCGTCGGTCAGCGCGTCGAGGTCGCCGGCCGGCACCGGTCTGGTGTGGCCCGCGCTGTTGACGAGGATGTCGCAGCGCCCGAGCGTGGCCTTCACCTCGGCGGCCGCGGCCACGAGGCTGGGCGTGTCGACGATGTCGGCGCGGATCGCCGCATGGCGCTGGCCGTTGGCCGAAGGCAGGGCGGTGGCGCGCGCCGCCGCATCGTCGCCCTTGCGGTGCAGCAGCACGCAGGTGGCGCCCAGCGCGGCCAGGCGTCTGGCCGTGGCATAGCCGATGGCGCCGAGGCCGCCGGTGATGACGGCGACCTTGCCGTCGAGTCTGGAGACTGGGTCGAAGCTCATGGATTTGAGAAGAGTGGGTTGAAGGGGGCGATGCCGTTTCGTGGAACACCGCGGAACCGGCTCTGCCGGGCCGCTGGTGTTGCCCCCTCGAAGGGGGTTGGCGCAGCGACACGAAGTGCGCGAAGCCTGGGGGTGGTCAAGGAATGGGAGGGCGGGGAAACTTCATCTCGCCGGGTTCAAGCTCGAAGTCGTGATGCAGCGATGCGCTTTTTCCGTCGGGCGCCAGCGCGAAGCGGCCGATGAGCCGGCGCGTCACACCGAAGGTCGGATCGCTTTCAAGGTTCTCGTCGTCATCGGCGAACACCTGCGTGATCAGCACCTTGTGGCCCGGCTTGCTCACCATGAAGTGCAGGTGCGCGGGCCGGTTCGGGTGGCGCCGCTGCGCGCGCAGCAGCACACCGCAGGGGCCGTCGGTCGGCACCGGGTAGCCGGCGGGACGCACGCTGCGGAAATGGAAGCGGCCCTCGGCGTCGGTGGAAAAGCGCCCGCGCAGGTTCATGTTCTCCTGCGACGGGTCCTGGTTCTCGTAGAGGCCGACGGGCGAGGCCTGCCACACGTCGACGGTGGCGCCGTCCACCGGGCGGCCCTGGTGGTCGCGCACCGTGCCCGTCACCTCGAGCGGCGTGCCCGGCGTGCCCGAGCGCGCGATGTTCTCGCCCTGTGCGCAGGCCGGCGCGTTCGCGCGCCAGAAGGGGCCGAGCAGGGCGGCGGGCGATTCGCCTTGCGGGTCCTGGTTGTTCTGCAGCGCAACCACGGTCGACACGCCCAGGATGTCGGCAGCCAGCACGACCTCGTTCTTGGTCTCGCCGGTGGCGTGGCCGATGGCGACGATGAATTCGAGCGCCTGCTCGAACTCCTCCTCCGTCAGCTTCACTTCCTGCACCAGGGCGTGCAGGTGGCGCGTGACCGCTTCCATCACGGTGCGCAGCCGTGGGTCGGGCGTGTGCCGCATGGCGTCGAGCACATGGCCCAGCACCGAGTGGGGGGAGGTGGCGATGTTCATGGGGGGTCTCTGCAATCGTTTGCATGATATTAGTCCAAATCGCCGAAAAGTAAAATGGAGGGAATCCGGGGTTCGGGAATGATGGAAAGCCACCCGAAGCCATGCAGCCCGGCGACAATCGTTTGCACCAATGAGCGCCAATCAACCTTCCACATCAGCCACCGTGACCATCCGCGACGTCGCCCGCGCCGCTGGCGTGCACGTGTCCACCGTCTCGCGTGCGCTCAGCCCCGAGAAGCGCTCGCTCATCAGCGACGAGGTGCTGCGCGTGGTCGAGGAGGCGGCGCAGCGCCTGGGCTACCGGCCCAACCGCGCGGCCTCGGCGCTGCGCACGGGGCGCACCCACACCATCGGCGTGCTGGTGCCCGACATCACCAACGCGGTGTTCCCGCCGATCCTGCAGGGCATAGAGGCCAGCGCGGCCGCACGCGGCTACTTCGTGTTCGTCACCAACGTGGTCGACCCGGCACTGGCGCGGCCGGTGCTGGAGCGCATGCTGGCGCAGCGCGTCGATGGCGTGGTCATGGCCACTGCCACGCGCGACGATCCGCTGGTCGACTTCGTCACCAAGGCCGGCATGACGGCCGTGCTGGTCAACCGCGCCGACGAAACCGGGCGCCTGCCGGCGGTGGTGAGCGACGACCGGCTCGCGATGAAGCTCGCGGTCGACCACCTCGTGAGCCTGGGCCACAAGCGCATCGCGCACCTGGCGGGCCCGCAGACCATTCCCACCGGCGTGGGCCGCCGTCTCGGCGTGGAGCAGGCGCTGCGCGACCACCGCATGAAGCTCTTCCGCGTGGTCGAGTGCGCGAGCTACAGCCGCGAGGCCGGTGCCGCCGCGATGAAGCAGATGCTCGATGCCGGCGCCGCGCCGCAGGCCGTGGTGTGCTGCAACGACCTCGTTGCGCTGGGCGCCTACGACGCGCTGCGCGAGGCGGGCCTGCGCGTGCCGCGGGACATTTCAGTCACCGGCCACAACGACATGCCTTTGGTCGACATGGTCGACCCGCCGCTCACCACCATCCGCCTGCCGCACCGCGAGCTGGGCTGGCGCGCGGCCGAGATGCTGTTCGAGGAGATCGACGGCCACTCGATGTCGGCATCGACCGTGGTGCTGCGCCCCGAGCTGGTGGTGCGCCAGTCGACGGCCGCGCCGGCAGGCGCCACGCGCTGAGCCGCTACCACCACCAGCGGGCGATGTCGTCGCTCAGGCCCATGTAGAGCAGCACCAGCGCGACCAGCGCGACGATGCACTTGGCGCGCAGCGACATCTTCGGCCTGGGCGCGAAGTCCGCCGCGCTGCCGACGAAGTGCACGCCGCAATGGGGGCACTGCCGCACCTTGCCGTAGATCAGTTCCTTGCAGCGCGGGCAGGGGATTTCGTCCGGATCGGGCTCCGGCGGCGAGCCGGCAGCCCTCTGCCTCTCGCGCTGCTGATGCAGCCTTGCGCGGCGCTCGCGGTGCGCGGCCAGGTCGATGGGGTCGTCGGGCTTGTCGGACATGCGCTGTAGAGAACTGCGAAGCAGCCTAGCGTGCCACACCCGCGCGCGACGCGGGTTTCCTGCGCGCGGCGGGGCGGCGCGGCGGCTTCGCTTCGAGCACCAGCTCGGCCGGCAGCGTGTCGTTCCACGATTCTGTGAAGTAGGCGCGGTCGCTGGGCACCAGCTGGGGCAGCGCCTCACGCAGCAGCGCCAGCGACTGCTCGGCCGCCTTCAGGTCGCCGGCATGCGCCGCGTACCACGCGTGCTCGAAGAGCAGGCTGCAGTGCTGCAGGCCCGGGTAGCGGCGGCGCCCGGCCTGGTGGTCGGCCAGCCGCGCCTGCGCCACCTGCACCCAGCGCGCGGGCCAGTTCGTCGAGTCGAAGGCGTCGGCGAGCGGGCCGGCCAGCCTGGAGATGGCTGCCGGGTCCAGCGGCTTCTGCGCGCGGAACTGGGCGAGCGTGGGCTGCCGCTCGGGCCGGCAGTGGCCGCGCGCGATGCGCATCAGGTAGATCGCGTTCCACGCCGAGCGGCCCTGGCCGTCGGTGTGGCCGCACAGCCATTCGCTGAAGGCGATCCACTGCACCGCGCGGCGGGTGGTGTCGCTGTTGCCGTCGTGCGCCAGCGCGGGCAGGTCGGTGAGGCCCACGCGGTCGAACAGCCACGCGGCCATGCCCATGTTGGCGGCCACGTGCTGGGCTGCGTCGAAGGAGTGCGACTCGAAGGCGGCCGCCAGCGCCTCGCCGAAGCGCTGCAGCGACTCCTCGGCCAGTGCGGCTGCGGCGGGCTTGTCGTCAGCCGACAGCGCCAGCGCGCGCGAGCGGCAGGCCAGCGCCCACAGGTTGCACCACTCGAAGCGCACGTCGGGGTGGTGGCGCAGCACCAGGGCGCGCACCGCGTCCTCGGCCATGCCGCTCAGCAGCGATTGCGCCAGCGGCAGGTCGCGCGCCGTGTAGGCGCACCACGCGGAGACGATGCACTCCATCGCGCCCAGGTAGTCGTTGCCCGCCACGTGGTGCGCGAGCCGCTGCTTCTTCAGCGCCTGCAGCCGGCGCCGCGCCTGCTCGTTGTCGCCGAGCCGGCGCCACAGCATGGCCTCGTTGAGCGTGACCAGCGCGCGCTGGAAGTCGGTGGCGGCCAGCGTGCCGGCGAGGCGGATCGATTCGAGTGCATTGCCTCCTGCGTTTTCGCCGGCGACGGGCGCCATCAACCGACCCTGCCGCGCCGCCTGCTGCGAGGCGACGAGCTGCTTCCAGAACGCCGCGTCCTGCAGATGCACCGCGTCGGGCGGCGGCGATCCGGCGGCCTGGCGCGAGGCGCGCGAGCGCAGGCCGAGGAAGGATGCCACTTCGGCCGCGGTGGCGGCGCGGCCTTCCACCAGCACGCGCACGCGCTTCGCTTCGGCGGCCGGTAGCCAGAACGGGCCCTGGCTGCGCCGCTCGGCGTTCAGGAAGCGGGGCTCGCGCTGCGTGTCCTCGCCCCAGCCGGCGTCGATGCCCCAGGTCTTGAAGTCGCGGAAGGCGCGGCTCACCACCATGCGCAGGGTGCTGGCGTCGGAGACTTCGCCGCGCAGGTCGGCCAGCCGTACGAGGCCCGTACCGGCCTCGTGGGCATGCTGCATGCGCACCAGCAGCCACAGCGACTGGAAAGCCGCGCGCCGGCCATTCACCGACTGCGGCGAGGTGAGTTCGATGGAAACCTGGTTGGCGTGTGGGGCTGGCTTGGGCACGCCCCCGATTTGAACCTCAAAACAGGGGCGCTACCTGAAGAAGATGCCGGAGAAGAAGGCTCGGCCCCGCGTTCAGTACCGGTGCTCGTCCAGCAGACCGGGCACTTCGCTGCGCCCGATGCCCAGGTCGCGCAGCTCGTGTTCGCTCATGCCGGCGAGGTGCCGCGAGTCGGCGTGTGCGCGGCGGCGATTCACCACGCGGCGGCGCCAGCCGCGCAGGGCTTGGATCAGGCGTTGATGAAAGGACGTCGGCTTGTGCGCTGTCACGATGGGCTCCTTGGTTGGTGAGCTCATCTTCCCGCCGGGCGTGATATTGTGGAAGTTGAGAATCCTGAGCCTGCCAATCAGGCTTCCTGATACTGGACCCTCCGATGCGACAGCTCAACCTCGACCAACTGCGCACCCTCATCGCCATCGTCGACCTCGGCACCTTCTCGGCCGCGGCCCAGGCGCTTCACCTGGCCCAGCCCACGGTGAGCCTGCACATCAGCGAACTCGAATCGCGCCTGGGCGCGCCGCTGGTGGTGCGCGGCAACCGGCGCATCACGCCGACGGCGGCCGGGGCGGCGCTGGTCGAGCGCGGGCGCAAGCTGCTGCGCGACACCGACGACGCGGTGGAGGCGGTCAAGCGGCAGGCCGAGGGTCGGGTCGGGCGGGTGAGGCTGGGCACATCCACCGGCGTGCTGGTCGACCTGCTGCCGCAGGTGCTGGAGGCGCTGGGCGCGGAGCACTCGGGCATCGACGTGGAGGTGAGCATCCGCGGCTCCTTCGAGGCGATGGAGCGGCTGGCCGCGGGCACGCTCGACATCGGCCTTGTCGCCATTCCGCAGCCGCCGCTGCGCGGCATCGTCGTCACGCCCTGGTGCGAACAGCCCATGATGGCCTTCGTGCCGCGCCGCTGGAAGGCGCCGAAGCGCGTCACGCCGGCATGGCTGGCGGCGCAGCCGCTGATCTTCAACGAGGCGACCACGCACATGTACCGCCTCACCATGGAATGGTTCGCCGCCGCCGGCTTCGCGCCGCGCGCTCGTATCGAACTCAACTACGACGCCGCCATGCGCAGCCTCGTGGCCGCCGGCTACGGCGCCGCGCTGCTGCCGCTGCAGCAGTCCACCGACATCGTGCCCGGCAACGACCGCATGCAGATACTTCCGGTGAGCCCGAAGCTCACGCGCCGCGTGGGCATCGCGCATCGCCAGCATGCGCTGCTCGACGGCGCCACGCTGAGCGTGCTCGAGGTGCTGAAGACCTTCAGCCAGGCCTGAAAGAACGCGCCGTTCAGCCTCAGGCCGCGTCGGGCTTGCGCATGCCCAGCGAGAGGATCTCGTTGGCGTTCACGATGGCCGTCGCGATCTCTTCGGTGGTGGTGCGCTTGCTCATGGCCTGGTCGCGGATCAGGTCGTAGGCCTGGCCCTCCGACACGTCGTGCGTCTTCATCAATATCGCCTTCGCCTCGGCGATGCGGCGCTGGCCCAGCAGCTTCGCCTCGACCTTGCGCAGCCGCCTGGCCAGCGAGCGCGCCTCCTTGTGCGCCTCGCGCGCCACCACCAGCGCCGAGAACAGCCCGAACGAGCGCACCGGCGAGGGCAGCACCGCCTTCGCGCCGATTTCCAGCACGGCTTCGATGATGGTCGGGTTCTCGTAGGTCACGACCGCGATGATGGCCGGCGCGTCTTCGCTGCGGGTCCACTCGAAGCGCAGGTTGATGAAGTCGGGCTGCACCGCCATGAAGGCCACGTCGATGCCCTCGGGCAGCACTTGCACGGGCGGCCAGAAGGCCTGCACCTGGCAGCCGATGCGTTGCAGTTGCTGCGTGAGCTGGCGGCCGTCGCTGTCGTCGGGGTGAATCACCGCGATCTTCAGCAGGCGCAGCTCTTTCAGCTGCGGCGGCGTGACGCGCAGGGTGTGCCGTTTGGGGGCTGTGCCTTCCACTTTCAGGCCTTCTTGTGCTTTTGGCGCTGTTGTTCGGGGCGTGTGCACAGGCCGCCGGGTACTCCCCTCCGCGAATGTCCCCCGGGGCTGCGCCCCTCCTCCTTTATTTCGCTGCGGGGAGCACCCGGCGCCCTGTGCACAAGACGCGCTGCCGGTCTGCAGCCGATCAACCAGCGCTCTGTCCAACGATCACGCCGATGGGGTGCCTTGCGCAGCGAAATAAAGGAGGAGGCCGAAGGCCGGGGGACATTCGCGGAGCAAGGTACCCCATCGACGTGATCGTGCCCCGAATGCCTCCAGGAGCGACAAATGGAAGAACGGAAGTTCATCCTAGATCTCCAGCCCATCCAGCTTGGCCGTCCAGTCGCCCAGCGAGTGAGTGACGAGATAAGGATCCGGGTACACCGCCCGCGTGGCCTGCCGCACGATGGTGAACTGCCCGTGCGCATCGACCCGCCCGATGCGCGGGTAAAGGCAGGTGTGGTGGTTGGCCGGATCGATCTTCACCAGCCCCTGCGGCGCATCGAACTCGCTGCCCAAAATGTGTGGAAGGATCTCCGCGATGCCGTCGCTGCCCGCCTGCCGGTAGGCATTCGCGAAGATGTGCATCTGGAAGTACGACGCCTCCCAGCACAGGTTGGGCACGCAGCCGTCGCCGAAGCGCGCGCGCAGCATCGCCAGGCAGCGGCGGTTGGCGGCCGAGTCGATCGACTGGAAATACGGCGCCGCCGTGAAGTGCCCGGTCGCCACGCCATGGCCCATCTGCGAGATCTCGGCCTCCGAGGTCGTGAGGCTGGCGATGGGCATGGTCTTCGGGTCGAAGCCGGCCTCGGCGTAGGCGCGGTACAGGCTCGCGGTGGAATCGCCCACCACCGTCGAGAAGATGAAGTCGGGCCGCTTGTCGCGGATGTCGTCCATGATGGCCCGGTAGTCGCGCTCGTCCGCGTCCAGCGCCACGTAGCGCTCGCCGAGCTTCTCGCTGCCGGGGCGCTGCATCACCAGCTCGCCCATGATGCGGTTCGACTCGTAGGGGTAGATGTAGTCGGAGCCGATCAGGTACACGCGCGCGCCGAAGTTCGTGGTCATGAACTCGGCCAGCTGCACGCTGTTCTGGTTGGGCGCCGCGCCGGTGTAGATCACGTTGCCCGAGTACTCGAAGCCCTCGTAGAGCGTCGGGTAGAAGAGCAGCTTGTTCCACTTCTCGATCACCGGGATCACGGCCTTGCGGCTGCTCGACATGTAGCAGCCGAAGATGACGTTCACCCGGTCCTGCACGATCAGCTTCTCGGCCAGCTGGGCGTAGCGCGCGGGGTTGGACTGCGGGTCGTAGCGCACGGCCACGATCTCGCGGCCGTCCACGCCGCCGGCCGCGTTGATCTCCTCGATGCCGAGCAGCGCGCCCTGCAGCTGCGAGAGTCCGATGGTCGATGTGACGCCGGTTTCCGAATAGAGGATGCCGACGCGAATGGGGTCCTTGTCAGCCACGCTGAAGTCTCCTGGGGTGTCGGATCATCATAGTCTTCGCTCGGTGCTCTGCAGTGGGCTCAGTGCGCCGCGGCGAGCCGCGCGCTCATGCGCGCCAGCCGCGCGGGCAGGCTGCGCGCATCGTCGGCGATGCAATAGTTGCGCCAGCCGAAGATGCGCCGCACGTAGGCATCGGCCGCGCCGTCCACCGCGATGCAGGCCGCGCGCACGCCGGCCTCGCGCGCTTCGGCCACGGCCTGGCGGGCGTCCTCGATCAGGTAGCGCGGGTCGTGCACGTCGATGTCCGAAGGCGCGCCGTCGGTCACCAGCAGCACCGCGCGCTGGCCCGGCGGCTCGTCGCGCATCAGCGCGGCGGCATGGCGCAGCGCGGCGCCCATGCGGGTCGAGTAGCGCCCGCGCACCGCGCCGATCATGGCGCGCGCGGGCGCGTCCAGCGGCCGGCCCGATTCGAGCAGGCGGTAGTAGTACACCTCGGCGCGCGTGTTCGACGAAAAGCCGTGGATCGCGAGCCGGTCGATGCCGCGCGCGTTCGACGCGGCCAGCAGCAGCGCCGCCTGCTTCTCGATGTCGAGCAGCGAGGCGGCATGCGCGCCAGGATCGTTGGCCGAGGCCGAGAGGTCGAGCAGCACCAGCACGCTCGACGGTCGAGGCCCCTTGCCCGCCCGCATGAAGAGCCGCGCGTCGGGGCGCAACCGCAGGCGCCGGTCGACCAGCACTTCGATGGCGGCGTTCAGGTCGATGTCGTCGCCTTCCCACTGGCGGCGAAGGCGGTGCGTCCGGTCGAGGTGGCGCGCGCGGGGCAGGGCGAGCGGCTGGACGCGTTCGCCGTTGAGCGCGGTCTCTTCGCGCGCAGGCGAGAGCCCCTGCCATGCCGGCAGCTTCTCGATCACCGTGCACCAGTCGGGGCGCAGGCGCTCCAGCTTGCGGTCCCACTCGGGGTAGGTGTAGCGGCCGAGTTCCATGTCGCTCCCGGCTTCGAGGAGAGTTGCCTCGCCCGCATCGGATGGAGGTGGCGGGCGCGCGCCCGGCTGGTGCAGCGCGATGGCCTCGTCGGGCGGCACGTCGGCCTCGCCGAAATCCCACAGGTAGCTGTTGTCGTCGCGCCAGGGCGCGGGCACGGTGTAGTCGCGGGGCTCGAAGCGCACGCGCATCTGGCCGAGATCGTTCGCAAGAACCGAGGCGATGGCGCGGAAGGTGTCGTAGTCCTCCAGCCCTGCGTTGGCGGCGGTCTCCTCGAACAGGCGGCGCGCCTTGTTCACCCAGTGGTTGTCGTCCTGCGACGCGGGCAGCAGAAGCAGGCGGTCCATGCGCGAGACGAGCGCGGCGAAGCCCAGGTCGAGCGGATCGGGTGCCGGCGGCAGCGACGCGGCGAACCAGCCGTGCAGGCCGGGAAAGTCGCGGCACAGCAGCCGCTCGACGCGCGCATCCTCGATGGCCGAGACGATGGCGATGCCCATGGGCCTGAGCATGTGCGCCGGCCGCGCGGGCTGCGAGTGGCGCAGGTGCGCGATCGCATGCGCGACCATGGCGCGGCGAAGCCCGGGCCCGCCGGTGCTTTCCGGCAACAGCAGCTTGCGGCCGGTGAGCACGGCGCGTGCGCCCGGCAGCGTCTGTACCTCCACGTCGATGCCGGCCAGCCCGCGCGCCAGCAGCGCCAGGGCCCCGAGCCCGTCGCTCATCCGAACTGCGCCTCGACGAAGCCCTGCAGCGCGCTCGCCATGTCGGGGTCGTCGGTCAGCGCCCGCGTCATCGTCATCTCGCAGCTCTCGCGCGGCGTCACGCCGTCGCGGATCAGCACGCCCGCATAGATCAGCATGCGCGTCGACACGCCCTCGTCGAGCCCGCGATGCTTCAGCTCGCGCGAGCAGTGCGCGATGGCCACCAGCTTCGAGGCCAGCTCGAGCCCGACGCCGGCCTCGTGCGCGACGATCTCCGCCTCCAGCGAGCTGCCGGGGTAGTCGAACTCCAGCGCCGCGAAGCGTTGGCGCGTCGACGGCTTCATGTCCTTCGCGCTGCTCTGGTAGCCGGGGTTGTAGGACACCACGAGTTGGAAGTCCGGGTGCGCATGCACCAGCTCGCCCTTCTTGTCGAGCGGCAATATGCGCCGCGCATCCGTCAGCGGGTGGATCACCACCGTCGTGTCCTGCCGGGCCTCCACCACTTCGTCGAGATAGCAGATGCCCCCGTGCCGCACCGCCAGCGTCAGCGGCCCGTCGTGCCAGGCGGTGCCGTTGGCGTCGAGCAGGTAGCGCCCGACGAGGTCAGAGGCCGTCATGTCCTCGTTGCAGGCCAGCGTCACCAGCGGCCGCCCGAGCGACCACGCCATGTGCTCCACGAAGCGCGTCTTGCCGCAGCCGGTCGGGCCCTTCAGGATCAGCGGCATGCGGTGGCGGTAAGCCTGCCGGTAGAGCGCCACCTCGTTGCCCGCGGGGCGGTAGAAAGGCTCGGCCTCGATGCGGTAGGCGGCCAGCGGATCGTGCACAGGTGCGTTCATGGCGTGGCGAGCAGTTCCTTGAGGGCGTCGTCGATGAAGCGGGTGTCGGCGGGGCTGCTGCCGCCGCCCGCGAAGTGGCCCCACACGCCCGGGATCGGGCGGCACTCGGCGTTCGGCATGTGCGACACCTCCCACTCGTTGTCGGCCACGGGAAAGTACAGGTCGCGCTCGGCGGGCATCACGATGGCGCGGGCCCTGATGGCGCCCAGCGCCTTCTTGAAGTCGCCCTCGAACACCGGGTTGTCGCTGATGTCTCCGTGCTGCCACGACCACAGCATGGCGAGCAGGTTGTTCGCGTCCTTCTTGAGGAAGAAGCCTTCCCAGTAGCCGACCAGGAAGTCTTCGAGCGAGCTGAAGCCCAGCTCGCGCCACAGTTCCTGCATGTAGAAGGGCTGCGACAGGCCCCAGCCCGCGTACACGCGGCCCACCGCGCGCAGGCCCTTCGTTGGCGGCGCCGTGTACCAGCCGCCGTTCCATGCCGCGTCGGCTGCGAGCGCGGCCTTCACGCCCTCGAGGAACACGATGTTGTGCGGTGCCGTCTTCGCCGAGCCGCAGAAGGGCGCGATGCGCTTCACCATGTCGGGGTACAGGCAGCCCCACTGGTTGGTCTGCTGCGCGCCCATCGACCAGCCCACCACCAGCTCGATGCGCTCGATGCCGAACTTCTGCGCCACCAGCCGATGCTGCAGCGTCACGTTGTCGTAGAGAGTGACTTCCGGAAAGCGCGACAGGTTGTACGGCTCCGGCGTATTGCTCGGCGAGGACGACAGCCCGTTGCCCAGCATGTTGGGCACGATGATGAAGTACTTCGCCGGGTCGAGCGCCATGCCCGGGCCGATGAGCCACTCGTTGTCGTAGTGCTGCCCCGAGTACCAGGTCGGGTAGACGATGGCGTTGCTCTTGTCGGCGTTGAGCGTGCCGTAGGTCTTGTAGGCGAGCTTCGCGCCGCGCAGGGTGGCGCCCCGCTGCAGCACGACGTCGCCGAGTTCGAAGATCTCGTAGTCCATGGCGCGGCGGCTCAGCGATGCTTGGCCGGCTCGTTCGGAATGCCCTCGATCGGGCATTCGGGCGTGCCGACCGTGCTGCGCGTGAACGACTCCACCATCTCGCGCGTGCCCTCGGGGTCGTTGATCCACTTCGTGTAGAAGTTGTACGGGCAGGCCGCCACGCCCTTGTCGCCGTCGCCGGAGTTGATGGTGCCGGTGTAGCCGCGGTGCACCAGCTTGAAAAGGTGGTTCTGCGACTGGCCGTTCTTGCGCGCGTCGCGGATCAGGCCCATCGAGAGCTCGGCGTAGTTGATGCCCATCTCCTCCTCGCCGCACTCGCCCAGCGTGCGGCCGTCGAAGCCGATGAGCGCGGAGTGGCCGAAGTACGAGTAGACGCCGTCGAAGCCCGCCGCGTTGGCCACCGCCACGTAGGTGTTGTTCATGAAGGCCATGGCCTTCGACACCATGATCTGCTGCTCCTTGGCCGGGTACATGTAGCCCTGGCAGCGGATGATGAGTTCGGCGCCGCGCATCGCGCAGTCGCGCCAGATCTCGGGGTAGTTGCCGTCGTCGCAGATGATCAGGCTGATCTTCATGCCCTTGGGGCCATCGCTGACGTAGGTGCAGTCGCCCGGATACCAGCCCTCGATGGGCACCCACGGCATGATCTTGCGGTACTTCTGGACGATCTCGCCCTTGTTGTTCATGAGGATCAGCGTGTTGTAGGGCGCCTTGTTCGGGTGCTCCTCGTGGCGCTCGCCGGTGAGCGAGAACACGCCCCACACGTTGGCGCGGCGGCAGGCGTCGGCGAAGATGGCCGTCTCCTCGCCGGGCACGGTGGCGGCCGTGTCGTACATCTCCTTGGCGTCGTACATGATCCCGTGCGTGGAGTACTCGGGGAACACCACCAGGTCCATGCCCGGCAGGCCCTTCTTCATGCCGACCAGCATCTCGCCGATCTTGCGCGCGTTGTCCAGCACCTCGGCCTTGGTGTGCAGGCGAGGCATCTTGTAGTTGACGACCGCGACGCCCACGCAATCGTTGCTGCTCGAAATATCACCATGTCTCATGACGCTGCTCCTGAAAGAAGGGTTGAAGGAAAACGGGAGGGGCTCTCACACGGTCAGGAACGACCTGACCTTGTCCTGATCGAGGCTGGCGCGCGCCTCGTCGTGCACGAGGCGCCCGCGGTCGATGACGAGGAAGCGGTCGGCCAGGTCGAGCGCGAAGCTCAGCACCTGCTCCGACACCACGATGGCGAAGCCGCGCTCGGCGCGCAGCACGTTCAGCGTCTGCGCGATCTCCTTGATGATCGAAGGCTGGATGCCCTCGGTCGGCTCGTCGAGGATCAGCACCTTGGGCTCGGAGATGAGCGCGCGCGCAATCGCCAGCATCTGCTGCTGGCCGCCCGAGAGGTTGCCGGCCTTGCGCTGCTTCATGTCCTTGAGCACCGGGAAGAAACGGTAGAGGTAGTCGGGCACCGTGCGGTGTCCGGACTTCGCGGCGCCCGAGAGGATGTTCTGCTCCACCGTGAGGAACGGGAACACCATGCGCCCCTGCGGCACGAAGGCCAGGCCCCGCGCCACGCGCTGGTGGCTCGGCAGCTTCGTGATGTCGGCGCCGCCCAGCCGGATGTGGCCGCCGCGCGCGGGCAGCAGGCCGATGAGCGACTTCAGCAGCGTGGTCTTGCCCATGCCGTTGCGGCCCATGACGGCCACCGCCTCGCCGGGTGCGACGCGAAGGGACACATCGCGGATGACGTGCGACTCGCCATAGGCGACGTCGAGTTCGGAGACTTCGAGCATCTGTGTTTCTCCTTGTGCTCAATGGCCCAGGTACACGTCGATCACGCGCGGGTCGGACTGCACTTCGGCGGCCGTTCCCTCGCTCAGCAGCCGGCCCTGGTGCAGCACGGTCACGCGGTGGGCGATGCGCTTGACGAAGTCCATGTCGTGCTCGATCACCACCACCGACTTGCCCACCGAGATGCGCCGCAGCAGGTCGCCGGTCTGCTCGCGCTCGCGCGGGCTCATGCCGGCCACGGGCTCGTCGAGCAGAAGAAGCTCGGGCTCCTGCATCAGCAGCATGCCGATCTCCAGCCACTGCTTCTGGCCGTGGCTGAGCTGGCCCGCGCGGCGCTCGAGCTGGTCGAGCAGGAACACGTCGGCCGCCATCGCATCGATGCGCTCGCGCAGCGCGGCGGTGCGGCGAAAGGCCAGCGACTGCAGCAGGCCGTGCATGCGCGGCAGCGAGATCTCGAAGTTCTCCAGCACCGTGAGGTCTTCGTAGACCGAGGGCGTCTGGAACTTGCGGCCCACGCCGGCACGCACGATCTCGTACTCGTTCAGCCGGCCGAGGTCCTGGCCGTTGAACAGCACGCGGCCCGCGCTCGGACGGGTCTTGCCGCAGATCATGTCCAGCAGCGTGGTCTTGCCCGCGCCGTTCGGACCGATGATCACGCGCAGCTCGTTGCGCTCGACCGCAAGGCTCAGGCCGTCCACCGCCTTGAAGCCGTCGAAGGACACGGTGAGGTCTTCGACGCGCAGGATCTGCTCGTTCGAGGGCGGCACGGCCGAGGCGGCCCGCGGCAGGCCCCCGTTGGGCATGGTCATGGTCGCGTTCATGGCGCGGCCTCCGCGCCGCGCCGGCGCAGCAGCCTCGCGCCCAGGCCCGCGAGCCCCTCGGGCATGGCCCACACCACGAGGATGAACACGGCACCCAGGAAGTACAGCCAGCCTTCAGGGAAGGTCTCCGACAGGTACGACTTGAGAAAACCGATCAGCAGCGCGCCGACAACAGCACCCGGAATCGAAAGCCGACCTCCGACCGCCGCGTAGATCACCATCTCCACTGAGGCCACCACGCCGATCACGCCCGGCGCGATCAGCCCCACCTGCAGGCTGTAGAACGCCCCGCCGATGGAAGACAGCACTGCGGCCACCGCGAACACGAAGGCCTTCATGTGTGCGGTGTTGTAGCCGCTGAAGCGCACGCGGTCTTCCCGGTCGCGGATGGCGATGAGGATCTTGCCGAAGCGGCTGCGCACGACGAGCAGCGACAGCGCCATCACCAGCGCGATGGCCAGCACCTCCACGAAGTAGATCGTGCGCTTTGCCTCGTCGCTCGCGATGTCCAGGCCCAGCAGCGTGCGGAAGTCGGTGATGCCGTTGGCGCCGCCGGTGTCGCCCTGCTGGCCGATCACCACCACGGTGAGCGTGAGCGCGAGCGACAGCGTGACGATTGCGAAGTACACGCCGCTTACGCGCCGCTTGAAGATCGCGTACGAGAACACGTAGGCCAGCACCGCCGGAACCACGAGAATGCCCGCCACGGTCCAGCCTAGCGAGTGGAAGGGCTGCCACCACGCGGGCAGCTGTTCCACGCTGCTCCACACCATGAAGTCCGGCAGCTCGGGCGCCGAGGCTTCGAGCTTGAGGAACATGGCCATCATGTAGCCGCCCAGGCCGAAGAACATGCCCTGGCCCAGGCTCAGCACGCCGCCGTAGCCCCAGGTGAGCACCACGCCAATGGCGACGAAAGCGAAGGCCAGGTACTTGCCCACGAGGTTCAGGCGGAACGCATCGAGCGCGAGCGGCAGCACCAGCGCCAGCAGCACGAGAACGGCGGCCATCGAGCCGATGTCGCTCCTGCGTTGGGAAGAGAGCTTCGACAGCATGCTCAGCTCCTCGAACGGATCGCGAACAGCCCGTTGGGCCGGAAATACAGCACCACGATCACCAGCAGCAGGATCGTCGCCTTGGCCATCGAGCCGCTCATCAGGTACTCGAGCCAGGTCTGCGACTGCGCGATCGAGAAGCCCGACAGCGCGGTGCCCACCAGGCTCTGCACGCCGCCGAACACCACCACGATGAACGAGTCCACGATGTAGAGCTGCCCCGTACCCGGGTTGGTCGAGCCGATCATGGTGAACACCGAGCCCGCGATGCCCGCGAGCCCGGAGCCCAGCGCGAAGGTCATGGCGTCGACTCGGTGCGTGTCGATGCCCACCGCGCCGGCGATGGCGCGGTTCTGCGTCACCGCGCGCACCTTGAGGCCCCAGGGCGTGCGGTACAGCAGCAAATACACGCCGGTCGCCACCAGCGCGGTGAGCCCCACGATGAAGATGCGGTTCAGCGGCAGCTGGATGCCCGCCGTCGGCTCCCACGCGCCCGCGAGCCAGGAGGCCAGCGGCACGCTCACCTCCTGCGCGCCGAAGATCGAGCGGTAGGCCTGCTGCAGCATCAGGCTCAGGCCCCAGGTAGCGAGCAGGGTGTCCAGCGGCCGGTCGTAGAAGAAGCGGATGAAGCCGCGCTCCAGCACATAGCCGAACGCGAAGGTCACGGCGAACGCGAACGGAATCGCGGCGAACAGGTACAGGTCCATGAGGCCCGGCGCGAAGTGCTCGAAGAAGCGCGCGGCCAGATAGGTCATGTAGGCGCCGAGGGCCATGAGTTCGCCGTGCGCCATGTTGATGACGCCCATCAGGCCGAACACGATGGCCAGCCCGATCGCCATCAGCAGCAGGATGGTGAACAGGCTCACGCCGTTGAACACCTGCATCACCGCGATGTCGAAGTTCATCGCGTTCAAACCTTCGGGAAGGGGTTGGGCTCGACGAGCTGGGGCGATTCCCACACGATGTCGAACTGTCCGTCGGGCCGGGCGCGGCCCACGCGCACCTTCTTCCACACATGGTGGTTGGTGGCGTGCACGCGCACCGTGCCTTCGGGCGCTTCTATTTCCACGCCCGCCGCCGCCGCCGTGACCTTGTCGACGTCGAAGGACTTGGCCTTCTCCACCGCCAGCTTCCACAGGTACACGCTGTTGTAGGCCACCTCCATCGGGTCGCCGATCACGCGGTCCTGCCCGTACTTCGCCTTGAAGGCCTTCACGAACTTCTCGTTGGCCGGCGACTTGATGCTCTGGAAATAGCCCATGCAGGCGTAGTAGCCGGCGGCGTTGTCCTTGCCGATGCCGTCGATCTCGTTTTCCGACACCACGGTGGACAGCAGCACCTGCCTGGCGCCGTCGAGGCCCGCAGCGCGCAGCTGCTTGTAGAAGGCCACGTTGGAGCCGCCCACCACGGTGCTGTAGATGCAGTCGGGCTTGGCGGCCTTGATCTTGTTGATGATCGATGAGAACTCGGTGTGGCCCAGCGGCGCGTACTCTTCGCCCAGCACCTTGCCGCCGGCCTTGGCGATGGCGGGCTTGGCGATCTTGTTGCAGGTGCGCGGATAGATGTAGTCGGAGCCCACCAGGAAGAAGCTCTTGCCCTTCTCACGCGCCATCCACTCGACCGCCGCGATCACCGACTGCGTGGCTTCCTGCGAGGGGTAGAACACGCGCTTGTCCTGCTCCTGGCCCTCGTAATAGGTCGGATAGAACAGCAGCCCCTTGGCCTGGTTGAGCACCGGCAGCAGCGCCTTGCGCGACGCCGATGTGTAGCAGCCGATGATGGCCGCGACCTTGTCGCGCTCCAGCAGCTTGCGCGCCTTCTCTGCGAACACCGGGTTCTCGCTCGCGCCGTCCTCCACCACGGCCTCGATCTTCTTGCCCATCACGCCGCCCGCCGCGTTGATCTCCTCGATGGCCAGCTTCTCGGCGTCGACCAGCGAGGCCTCGGCGATGGCGATGGTGCCCGAGAGCGAATGCAGCAGGCCGAGTTTCACGGTGCCGCCGTCCTGCGCCGATGCGATGCCGGCCACGCCGCCTGCGGCGCCCAGCACGATCATCGAGCCGCCGGTCTTCACGATCTGGCGGCGGTTGAAAGCGTTCGTCATGTCAAATTCCTTTGTGTTTGTGCGAGTCATCAGGAAGATCCGACCTTCGGACCGCGCGTTGGGTGTCTCCTCCCGCGACGCGGCCCTGCAAACGGGCGTTCTGCTGCCAGTGCGTTTTCTCCGGGCAAGGCTCCGCCACCGGATGCGGCGCATCCGTTTCGAAAAAGCACTCTTGCGGCCGAAAAAGCAAAAAAGCCCGAACCGGTGGTTAGACCGATTCGGGCTTTGTTGCCCGACGCCTCGCTGGCAGCACTGGCAGCGGGTGTCGTATGACTGGTAACGATTGCTCGTTGGGGCGGATTCTTCTCAACTCACCCCGGCATGAACATACGCTGTTTCGCTAATTGGCGAAAACGCGGCGCCTGTGTTATTCGCGCTCAGCGCGGGCGCGCGTAGCCGGACTCGATCCACGCACTCGCGCTGCTGGCCGTGAGCCTGAACGCGGGCGACACGCTCACGCTGGCGAGTTCGGAGTCGTCGGCATCGTCGTACGCCGTGAGCGTGGCCGATGGGTTGTCCTCGTCGGGCACGATGGCCAGCGCCACGCGCACGCGCTGGTCGTTGCGCGCGGTGACGGTCACGCTCTTGTTGAGCGTGGCGTGCAGCTGCTGCTCGTGGCGGCGGATGACTTCGGCGGCGGTCTTCACCAGCGTGGAGAAGGCGGGGCCATCCAGCGGCTTGGGGTTCTTCTTGTCGCGGCCCATGGTCCAGGGGCCGACGAGGGCTGGCTCGGGGTCGCCGTGGCGGGTCATCTCGACGGCCCAGCCGTCGTCTTCCTCGTTCTTGATGATGCGTGCGGTCCAGCGGTCGTCGCGCCAGAGGCGGTCTTCCTGCAGGGGGAGGGTGTCGGAGTCTGTGGTCGGTTCGGTCATTCGGTTGCTGTCGTTCTGGCGCGAGGCATTTTCGCCTCCGTTGCGGAGCTGCCGATGTATTGCGCGAGCCCTTCGACCAGCGCATCGAAAGCCACGCGGCAGCGCGGGCTGCCGCGCAGGTCTTCGTGCATCGTGACCCAGGTGTCGAGCTTCAGCGAGAAGCCGCGCGGCATCAGCCGCACCAGCGCGGGGTTGCGGGCGGCCAGCGCCACCTGGCAGATGCCGATGCCGGCACCGGCGCGGATCAACGCGAGCTGCGTGAGGTCGCTGTCGGTGCGCAGCGAGAAGGTGTCGCGTGTGAAGCCCTTGAGCGACTTCCCCGCGTTGCGCACGAAGGCCGTGGGCTGGTCGTACCCGATCAGCGAGTGGGCGGCCAGCTCGTGCAATTTGCGCGGCGTGCCGTGGCGCTCGAGATAGTCGCGATGCGCGTGGAAGCCCAGCTCGATGTTGCCGATGCGGCGCGCCACCAGCTGCTCTTGCCTGGGGCGCACCATGCGCACGGCGATGTCGGCCTCCCGCCGCAGCAGATCCTGCACGCGGTTGGTCGACACCAGCTCGACCTTCAGCGCCGGGTGCGTCTCGCGAAGCCTCCCGACGATGGGCGGCAGCACTTCCGCGCAGACGACCTCGCTGGCCGACACGCGCACCACGCCGCGCACGCCTTCGCCCTGGCTGCTGGCGGCGCGCTCCAGCGAGGCGGCGGTGCTTTCCATGGCCTCGGCGTGCGTGCGCAGCGCCAGCGCCACCTCGGTGGGCAGCAGCCCCGTCTGCGAACGCGTGAAGAGCACCGTGCCCAGTGCTTCCTCGAGCGCGGCCACGTGGCGCCCGACCGTGGGCTGGGTGATGCCGAGGGCGCGTGCCGCGCCCGAGAGCGAGCCCTCGCGCAGCACGCTCAGGAAAGTGCGGTAGAGCTCCCAGCCGATGTTCGAGGTCATACATAAATGTATGGCTGATAGCTCATGTTCGGCAATTCCAATAGAGCCGACACGGTTCCAGAATTCTTCCATCGGCAACAACTTCTGGAGCATTCCATGGCAAACGACACGGCACGCGGGGACACGGTCCTGGTTCTCGGCGCAACGGGCGGCATCGGCGGCGAAGTGGCCCGCCAGCTGCGCGATGCGGGCTGGCAGGTGCGCGCGCTGAAGCGCGATACGCAGGAAGGAAAGCGCGAAGGCATCACCTGGCTGGCCGGCGACGCGATGGACGGGCAGGCGGTGCGCCGCGCCGCCACGGGCTGCTCGGTCATCGTGCATGCGGTCAACCCGCCGGGCTACCGCGGCTGGTCGCAACTGGTGCTGCCGATGCTCGACAACACCATCGCCGCCGCCAAGGCCGAAGGCGCGACCATCGTGCTGCCGGGCACGGTCTACAACTTCGGACCCGATGCCTTCCCGCTGCTGGCCGAGGACTCGCTGCAGCGCCCGCTCACCCGCAAGGGCGCGATCCGCGTCGAGATGGAACGGCGCCTGGAAGAGGCCAGCCGCCAGGGCGCGCGCGTGCTGATCGTGCGCGCTGGCGATTTCTTCGGGCCGAGGGCCGGCAACAACTGGTTCTCGCAAGGACTGGTGAAGGCGGGGCAGCCGGTCAAGGCCGTGAGCTATCCCGGCGGCCCCGGCGTCGGCCACCAGTGGTCGTACCTGCCCGACGTGGCGCGCACCATGGTCGAACTGCTCGCGCGCCGCGAGAGGCTGGAGCCCTTCGCACGCTTCCACATGGCCGGCCACTGGGACGCCGACGGCACGCGCATGAGCGACGCCATCCGCAAGGTGGTGGCGCGCCGCACCGGCGCCAGGGTCGGCGTGTCGGCCTTTCCGTGGTGGCTGCTGACGCTGGCCTCGCCCTTCGTCGTCACCTTCCGCGAAATGCGCGAGATGCGCTACCTGTGGCGTACGCCGGTGGGCATGGACAACGCGAAGCTGGTGGCCTTTCTCGGCCGCGAGCCGCACACGCCGCTGGAGGAGGCCGTGGAGGCGGCGCTCGACGGCATGGGCTGCCTGGCCACCGTGGCGGTGGCCGCGGCCGCCTGATCGCCCTGGGGCGACGGCTCAGAAAACCGAGAGCCCCGTGCGCGCCACGAACATTTCGAGCGCCTTCATGCCCAGCAGCGAATTGCCGGTGGCGTCGAGCGCGGGCGACCACACGCACAGCGTGAGCCTGTCGGGCACCACCGCGACGATGCCGCCGCCCACGCCACTCTTGCAGGGCAGGCCGATGGAGAAGGCCACGTCACCCGCCGCGTCGTAAGTGCCGCAGGTGAGCATCAGCGCGTTGATGCGGCGCGTCTGCCGCTCGCCCGTGACTTCGGGCTCGCCGTCGATGGGATGCGCCCCGTCGCGGCACAGGAAGGCGGCGGCGCGCGCCAGCTGGCGACAGCTCATGCGCAGTGCGCACTGGTGGAAGTAGGTGTCCAGCACGGTCTCGACGTCGTTGTCGATCTTGCCGAAGCTCTTCATGAAGTTGGCCAGCGCGATGTTGCGAAAGCCGGTGTCGGCCTCCGACTTCGCCACCTCGTCGTCGAAGGCGATGGGCTCGCCGCACAGGTTCGACATGAGCGCGAGGATGTCGGCCTTGGCGCTGCCGCCGCCGGCCCTGGCCTGGCTCACCAGCCGGTCGGCCACCGCGATGGCGCCGGCATTGATGAAGGGGTTGCGCGGCTTGCCCTGTTCGTTCTCCAGCTGCACCAGCGAGTTGAACGGATTGCCCGAGGGCTCGCGGCCGATGCGCTCCCACAGCGCGTCGCCCATGCGCTGCATGGCAAGCGTGAGCGTGAAGAGCTTGGACACGCTCTGGATGGAGAAGGGCGTCTCGAAGTCGCCCGCGCCGGCCTCCTCGCCCTCGCAGGTGCGCAGCGCGATGCCGAACTGCCGCGCATCGACGCGCGCGAGCGCCGGTATGTAGCTGGCGACGGTGCCGCCCTGGCCTAGCCGGGGGCGCAGGGTGGCGAAGATCTCGTCGAGGACGGGCTGGAATCGGGTGGTCTTGCTGCTCATGCGCTGCGTTGTACCGCAGGCCGCCGGTTCACCAGCACGATGCCCAGCGCCACGCCGACCAGCGCCACGATCAGCTGCGCCGTGAGCGGCTCCTTCAGCAGCGCCACGCCGAACACCAGCGCGAACAGCGGCGTGAGAAATGTGAAGGACGACATCTGCGTGGCCGGGTAGTGCCGCAGCAGCCACATCCATGCGAGGTAGCTGGCGAAGGCGCCCACCGCGGTCTGCAGGCCGATGGAAGTCCAGGCCCACGCCGAGTACGAGAAGCCCCAGTGCTCGCCGAGCACCAGCGAGAGCACCGGGCACATCGCCGCCGTGACCGCCACCTGGTAGAACAGCGTCTTCTCGGCGCTGGCCGTGGCAAGGCGCGTGGTGCGCAGCGTGAGCGTGGTCAGGCCCCAGAGCATGCCGGCCGCCAGCGCCATGCCGTCGCCGATGAGCTGCGACGAACTCATGTGGGCGAAGCCCTCGCTGAAGGCCAGCACCACGCCCGAGAAGGCGATGAAGAGCCCCAGCCACTGGAAGCCGCGCAGCCGCTCGGCCGGCACCCAGCGCGGCAGCAGCAGCGAGACCCAGAAGGGCGCGGTGTAGAGGAACACGGTGAGCCGCGACGCGCTGGTGTGCTGCAGCCCCAGGTAGATGCCGGCGAACTCGCCCGAGAACAGCACGCCCGCCAGCAGGCCCGGCCACAGCGTGCCGTCGCGCTCGAACAGCGGCACGCGCCGCCACACGCACCAAAGCCACAGCAGCGCCGTCGCGCCGACCATGCGGATCGTGGCCTGCCACATCGGCGGCACCTCGGCCACGGTGGTCTTGATGAGGATCTGCTGCAGGCCCCAGAAGGCGCAGCAGGCAATGAGCAGGCCGATGGCGAGGCTGTCGAGGTGGGTCTTGCGCTGGATCATTCGGATCGTCGTTCGCGGCGAGGAGTCGCCGGATTCATCCGATGATCGTATCGCGCCCGCGTGTTCGTTGCGCGACGGCGGGGCTCTCTACCTTGTCGCGGCCACCGGATAAGGGGGTTTGCCCCGCGTGCCCGTCATCAGATCCGGCACCACGGTTTCCACGTCGGCCACCGCGCGCGCGGCGCGCTCCAGCTTCTTCGCGAGCGCCGCGTCCGGCACGCAGCCCTGCAGGTACACCCAGCGGCGCTGGATGATGACCCAGACGCTGCCCTTCTTCACCCCCGGCACGGCCAGCAGCGCGGCGCGCACCTTGGGCGCGAGCGGCTTGTCGTAGCGGTAGGCGTTGCTGTCGGCGCACTTGCCGGCCAGCCAGCAGGTGGTGCCGCGCTCCAGCCGCGAATGAGTCTGCAGGCGGCGTTCCTCGGTCGTATAGAACGGACCCTCGGGTACGGCGCAGGCCGGCAGGCCCGATGAAAGCTGGAAGAACGGGTCGTCGAACCAGTTCTGCTTGACCGGCGCTGCGGCTTCCTGCGCCGTGCCGGTCTGCGCGGCGAGCAGCAGGACAAGCAGGAGCGCAGGGCGACAGGTCACAAGGGATGCTCTGTGTAGAAGCGCCCGCCGTGGAAGAGCAGCGGCGATGCGCCCGCATCGTGCGAGCAGCGCTCCACCTCGCCGACGAAGATCACGTGATCGCCTTCGTCATAGCGGCTGCGGTTGAAGCACTCGAAGCTGGCCGCGGCGCCCACCAGCACCGGCGCGCCGCCCAGGCCCTCGGTGAAGGCCACGTCGGCCCAGCGGTCGATGTTCTTGGTGGCGAAGCGCTCGGCCAGTGCCTTCTGGTTGGCTGCGAGGATGTTCACCGTGTAGTGCGAGCCGGCGCTGAGCGCGGGCATCGAGCCGGCCGCGCGCGACAGGCTCCACAGCACCAGCGGCGGCGTCAGCGACACCGAATTGAAGGAGTTGGCCGTGAGGCCGACCAGCGCGCCGTCCGCCGCGCGCGCGGTCACGACGGTGACGCCGGTGGCGAACATGCCGAGGGCTTCACGGAACTCGTCGGACGAAAAGGAGGGCGGCTGGGCCCGGCGGGGAGTGGTCACTGAAAAGAAGCAAAGGCTTGAAGGCGGAGGGCCATTTTGGCTCAGCGCCCGCCGGCATGCCCGAGCGGGTCCATCAACTCGGTCACCAGCCGGGTATAGGCGGCGGCCGCCGGAGAGGGCGTGCGCGCGGCCAGCGTGACGAGGCTGTAATGCGTCTGCATGCGCTCCAGGCCCGCCACCGGCAGGGGAACGAGGGTGTCGGTGTCGTGGCCCGCCACGGGAGCGACCGGCGCAAGGATCACCGCGTCGGCCGTGAGCGCCAGGTGGCGCAGCGTGCCGGCGTCGTCGCAGCTCACGTTGAACACGCCGCGGTCGCCGCGCGGCGCGACCCGGTCGAACTGCAGCGCCACCTCGGCCGGCAGACGCGGGCCGGCGACGGGATGGGCCATCAGCTTTTCGAGTGGCACGGGCCGGGTCTTGAGCTTGAGCAGCGGATGCTTCGTCCGCACGAAGAAGGACACCGGCAGGTTGGGCAGCCGCGCGAGCTTCAGGCCGGGCTGCTGCTTGGTCAGGTCGCGCGTGTCGGCCACGAACAGGTCGAGCTCGCGGCGGTGCAGGCGCTCGCACAGCGTGGCGGTGTCGGCCACTTCCATGCGCATCTGCAGCTGCGGGTGGCGCTGCACCATGAGCGACAGAGCCGCGCGGCCCAGCGTGCCGGCCGCGAAGGGGCCGAAGCCGACCGCGAGGCTGCCGATGGCCAGGCCTTCGAGTTGGAGCACGTCGCGCGCGATCTGCTGCGCATCGGCCAGCAGCTCGCGGGCGCGTGCCAGCACCAGTTCGCCGGCCTGGGTGAAGCGCACGCTGCCGTAGGCGCGGTCGACCAGGCGCGCCTGCAGGTTCTCTTCCAGGTTCTCGATGCTGCGCGAGAGGGCGGGCTGCGAAAGATGCACCGCCTGGGCCGCGCGGCCGAAGCTGCCCTGGTCGGCGAGGGCGACGAGATGCTGGAGCTGACGAAGCTGCATTTTGCGTTTTGCTTCAAAAGGAAGCGCATATTTTGCATTTGCCAATGGTTCTGGCGCTTCGCAGAATCGCCGGATGACATCTTCATCGTCCGCTCCTTCCTCCTTCCACGTTGCGCTCGTCGCCCTTGCGTGCATGCTGGGCGCACCGTCGGCTTCCTTCGCGCAGATCGCGCCCAGGGCGCCCGAACCCTCGACACTGCAGGCCAACGCCGAGATGGCGAAGACGCTGCCCTTCGCCAACCGGCAGGACTTCGAGGACGCGATGCACGGCTTCGTCGGCACCGTGCCCGACGCGCTGGTGCCGGGCTCCGGCGCGCGTCCGGTGTGGAACATGAAGCCCTACGACTTCCTCAAGGCCGATGCGCCGGCCGATACCGTCAATCCGAGCCTGTGGCGGCAGGCGCAGCTCAACGCGATCCACGGCCTCTTCAAGGTGACGGAGCGCGTCTACCAGGTGCGCGGCTTCGACCTCGCGAACATGACGATCGTCGAAGGCGACAGCTCGCTGATCGTCATCGATCCGCTGCTGGCCGCCGAGACCGCGCGCGCCGCGCTCGAGCTCTACTACCAGCACCGCCCGCGCAAGCCGGTGGGCACGGTGATCTACACGCACGGCCATGCCGACCACTTCGGCGGCGTGAAGGGCGTGATCGACGAGGCCGACGTGAAGGCGGGCCGTGTACAGGTGCTCGCGCCTTCGGGCTTCATGGAAACGGCGGTGGCCGAGAACATCCTCGCGGGCAATGCGATGAGCCGGCGCTCGCAGTACCAGTTCGGCACGCTGCTGCCGCCGGGCCCGCGCGGGCAGGTCGACACCGGCCTGGGCAAGGCGCTGGCGCGCGGCACCATGTCGCTGATCGCGCCCACGTCCACCATCGACAAGCCGACGGAGGAACGCAGCATCGACGGCGTGCAGTTCGTCTTCCGGCTCGTGCCGGGCTCCGAGGCGCCTTCGGAAATGCTGATGTACCTGCCGCAGTTCCGCGTGCTGAACATGGCGGAGGACGTGACGCACAACATGCACAACCTCTACACCATCCGCGGTGCGGAGGTGCGCGACGGCAACCTGTGGTCGAAGTACATCGACGAGGCGCGCGTGGCCTTCGGCGGCAAGGCCGAGGTGCTGATCGCGCAGCACCACTGGCCCACCTTCGGGCAGGAGCGCATCGTCGATCTGCTGAAGAAGCAGCGCGACATGTACAAGTTCATCAACGACCAGTCGCTGCGCCTGCTCAACCAGGGCTACACGGCGGCCGACATCGCCGAGACGCTGCGCATGCCCGCGAGCCTGGAGCAGGAGTGGTCCGCGCGCGGCTACTACGGCACGCTGCGCCACAACGCCAAGGCCGTGTACCAGAAGTACCTGGGCTGGTACGACGCCAACCCCGCCAACCTGAACCCGCTGCCGCCGGTGGCCTACGCGAAGAAGACGGTCGAGTACATGGGCGGCGCCGATGCGGTGGTCGCGCGCGCCCGCGAAGATTTCAGGAAGGGCGAGTTCCGCTGGGTGGCCAGTGCGATGAGCCAGGTGGTCTACGCCGACCCGGCCAACCGCGCGGCCCGCGAACTGGGCGCCGACGCGCTGGAGCAGATGGGCTACCAGTCGGAGGCCGGCACCTGGCGCAGCGCGTATCTCGTGGGCGCGATGGAGCTGCGCAACGGCGTGCCGAAGATCGCGGCCGGCAACAGCGCCAATGCGGATTCGCTCAAGGCCGTGAGCAACGACCTGTTTTTCGACTTCCTCGGCGTGCGGCTGAACGCCGCCAAGGCCGAGGGAAAGAAGATGGCCATCAACTGGAACTTCACCGATTCCAGCCAGCAGTTCGTGCTGACGCTGGAAAACTCGGCGCTCACGCACATCACCGGGCGCCAGCCGGACGCCGACGCCAGCGTGACGCTGAGCCGCGCCACGCTGGACGCGATCACGCTGAAGGAAACCAGCTTCCCGGCGGCGGTGCTCGCCGGCAAGGTGAAGATCGACGGTGACCGATCGAAGCTGGCGGAGCTGATGTCGATGCTCGACACCTTCGAGCCGATGTTCCCGGTCGTCGAGCCCAGGGCTCAGCCGAAGAACCAGTAGCACACCGCGACGGCGGCCACCACGCCCGCCAGCTCGGCCAGCAGCGCGCACGACACCGCGTGCCGCGCGCGCTGGATGCCGACCGCGCCGAAGTACACGGCCAGCACGTAGAAGGTGGTCTCGGTGCTGCCCTGGATGGTGGCGGCCACCAGCGCGGGGAAGCTGTCGACGCCCTGGCTCTTCATGGTCTCGATCAGCATCGCGCGGGCCGCGCTGCCCGAGAAGGGCTTGACCAGCGCGGTGGGCATGGCGTCGACGAAGCGCGCGTCGAAACCCACCGCCGTCGCCAGCCAGCGCAGGCCGCCGAGCGCGAAGTCGAGCGCACCCGACGCGCGCAGCACGCCGATGGCGCACAGCATCGCCACCAGGTAGGGCAGCAGGTTCTTCGCGATGTCGAAGCCTTCCTTCGCGCCCTCGATGAAGCATTCGTACACCTTGATGCGGCGGATGGCGCCGGCCAGCAGGAACACGACGATCACACCGAACAGGGTCAGGTTGCCCAGCAGTGAGGACAGCGAAGCGATGGCCGCCGCCGACAGCGTGCCCAGGAGCGCCATGAAGCCGCCCAGCATCAGGGCGCCCGGCACCAGGTAGGCCAGCACGACCGGGTCCCACAGCCGCAGGCGCTGCGACACTGCCACCGACAACAGCCCGACCAGCGTGGAGGCGCTGGTGGCAAGCAGGATCGGCAGGAACACGAGCGTCGGGTCCCCCGCGCCCTGCTGCGCGCGGTACATGAAGATGGTGACGGGCAGCAGCGTCAGCGACGAGGCATTGAGCACCAGGAAGAGGATCTGCGCGTTGGTGGCCGTCACCGGGTCGGGGTTCAGCCGCTGCAGCTCGCGCATGGCCTTCAGGCCGATGGGCGTGGCGGCGTTGTCCAGCCCCAGCGCGTTGGCCGCGAAGTTCATGGTGATGAGCCCGAGGGCCGGATGCCCTGCCGGCACGCCCGGCATGAGGCGCCTGAACAGCGGCCCCAGCAGCCGCGCGAGCCAGCCCACCAGCCCCGCCGCCTCTGCGATGCGCAGGAAGCCCAGCCACAGCGTGAGCGTGCCGAAGAGCAGCACCATCACCTCGACCGCCAGCCGCGCCATCGCGAACAGGCTTTCGACCAGCGCCGCGAACACGCTCGGGTCGCCCCCGACCAGCCAGCGCACCAGCGCCGCCAATGCCGCCACCCCGAAGAAACCCAGCCACAAGCCGTTAAGCACGCTTCTTTTCCTTTTGTTTCGCTTCGATGATAGGCCCGCCATCCGGGCTCGCCGCGAGCTACAGTTCGGCCCATGCGCGCCTCCACCGTCCGCCGATTCGCCGCTCTCGCCCTTGGCGCCGCCGCCCTCTGGCTGGCAGGCTGCGCGAGCCTGCCGCCGCCGCAGCCGCGCCCGGTGGTCACGGCCTTCACCGACGTGTCGCAGACCGAGCTCGGGCAGCTCGCGGCCAAGGGCACGCCGGACGGGTCGACCTCGCTTTCGGGCTTCCGGCTGCTGCCGGAGGCGGCCTTCGCCTTCGACGCGCGCATCTCGCTCGCGCGGCACGCCGAGAAATCGCTCGACGTGCAGTACTACCTGATCCAGAAGGACGACGTCGGCCTGCTGTTCCTCAAGGAACTGCGCGAGGCCGCGGCGCGCGGCGTGCGCGTGCGGCTGCTGGTGGACGACCTGTACACCGCGGGCGAGGACGAGGTGTTCAGCACGCTGTCGGCGTTCCCGAACATCGAGGTGCGGCTGTTCAACCCGCTGCCCTCGCGCGCCGATTCTCTGGCGACGCGGCTGCTGTTCTCGCTGACCGATTTCGGCCGCATCAACCACCGCATGCACAACAAGCTCCTGGTGGCCGACAACAGCTTCGCGGTCTCGGGCGGGCGCAACATCGCCAACGAATACTTCATGCGCAGCACGGCGGCGAATTTCATCGACATGGACGTGCTGTCCAGCGGCCCGGTGGTGCGCCAGATGTCCGAGGGCTTCGACCGCTACTGGAACAGCGAGCACGTGCGCCCCATCGGGCAGATCGCGCCGCTGCGCATGCCGGTGGAGGAGGCGCAGAAGCGCTTCGACGCCATCGCGCGCACGGCCGTACCCGACGTGGCCATGCACCAGCGCGACGTGCTCGACAAGTCGCCCGTGGGCCAGCAGCTCATCGCGGGCAACGTCGAGCGCTACTGGGCGCCGTCGACGCTGTTCGTGGACGACCCCGAGAAGATCACGCGCAAGCCCGACGCCGCCTACGCCGGCAGCGTGACCGAGGGCGCGCTAAGCGTCATCAATTCGGCGAAGCGCGAGGTGAAGATCGGCTCGCCCTACTTCATTCCGGGCGCGCACGGCATGGCGATGATGAAGGCGGCCATCGAGCGCGGAGGGCGCATCACGGTGGTCACGAACTCGCTGGGCGCCACCGACGAGCCGCTGGCCTACGCGGGCTACGAGCGCTACCGCGCCGACATGCTGAAGATCGGCGTCACCATCTACGAGATCGCGCCCACGCTCACCGGAAAATCGGGGCGTTTCGGCGACTTCGGTAAATCGATCAGCCGGCTGCATGCCAAGCTGGCAGTGGTGGATGACGAACGCTTCTTCGTCGGCTCGATGAACCTCGATCACCGTTCGGCCGCGGTCAACACCGAGATGGGGCTGGTCATCGACAGCCCCGAGCTGGTGAAGGACTACGACAGGCTCATGAGCGGCGAGCGCGTCAACCTCGGCTACCGCCTGCGGCTCGCGCCCAACGGCCGGCGCGTGCAGTGGCTGGAGTACGACGATGCCGGCGGCGACATCGTCCACGAGGACGAGCCGGGCGAGTTCCTCTGGCTGCGCTTCAAGAACTGGCTGCTGCTGCCGATCGTGGGCGAAGAGCTGCTGTAGCCGGGCTTACAGGCCTATCGTCCGCGCGCTCGCCTGCGGCGGGCGGCCGACTCCGACCGGTATGAATGTGGCGGCGATGCCGAAGCCGGCCAAGAAGTAGTCGCCCAGGTCATCTTCCGAACGGGAAGGTGCGTTACATTCCTCGCAAGAGTGTGAACTTTTGTCACAAACGCATTCATCTCCGGAGACTTCGACCATGACCGTTCCCATGCCGCGCGAGTCGATTGCGCCGCTTTCCACCAGCCGTCGGCGTGCGCTGACCGGGTTGGCCGCCGCCACCGCAGCCGCCGGCCTTGGCTTTCCGGCGCTCGCGCAGAACCGGCCGGTGCGCGTGGGAACGACCTTCGACAATAGCAGCGTCGAGAAGGCCAACGGCCAGGGCCTCTACCAGGGGTCGAGCGCCTTCTTCGCGGCGCTGAACAAGGCGGGCGGCATCAACGGCACCAAGGTCGAACTCGTAATGGCCGACGACACCTTCAAGCCCGACGTGGCCAAGGCCAACGCGCTGGCCTTCGAGAAGGACAGCTCCGTGCTCGCGCTGGTGCATCCGCTGGGCACGCGCCAGACGGCCGAGGTGATGGACGCGGTGCCCGGCATGGCCGTGGTGGGGCCCATTACCGGAACGATTTCGCTGCGCAAGAAGAATGCCCCCAACACCTTCTGGGTGCGCGCCAACTACGACCAGGAGGTCGAGAAGCTGGTGAGCACCGCCGCCGTGCTGGGCCAGAGCCGCATCGGCCTCGTGCATTCGGAAGACCCGCTGGGGCAGTCGGTGCTGGCGGCCTTCAAGAGCGCGCTGGCCAAGGCCAAGCTGGAACCCGCGGTCATCGCGACCACGCCCAACACGACCAGCATGGAAGTGGGCCCCGCCGCCGCGGCCATCGCCAAGGCCAAGCCGCAGGTGGTGGTGGTCGGGCTGGCCGGCACGGCGCCGGTGTTCCTGAAGGCGCTGCGCGAGGCGGGCAACAGCAGCTCGGCCTACGGCCTGTCGATCACCGCCAGCGCGCTGGCGGCCATGGGCGATCTGGCCAAGGGCCTGGGCTTTGTGATCGTGGTGCCCTCGCCGTACTCGACCAGGTTCGAGATCGTGCGCCGCTACCAGGCCGACATGGTTGCCAACGGCGTCAAGGACTTCTCGCTCACCAGCCTGGAGGGCTACCTCAATGCGGCAGTGCTGGCCGAAGGCATGCGCCGCGCGGGCGGCTCGCTCACGCGCGCATCGGTGATGTCGGGGCTCGCGAGCATCGAGAACTTCGACCTCGGCGGCGTGAAGATCAACTACGGACGCACCAATCGCGAAGGCGGCCATTTCGTGGACGTGGCCGTGATCGGCAGCCGCGGCCAGATGCTGAGCTAGGCACTCCCCCAGGCTTTGCGCACTTCGCGTGGCGCGCGCCTTCCCTCTTGCCGGGGGGCGACACCCGCGGCCCGGCAAAGCCGGTTCCGCGGTGTCCTGGCAATCAGACCCCGACGCCCAGCAAGCCCTCCAGCAATTCCTGGTCGGCTGCCAGTTCCGCGCTGGGCCCGGCATGCACCACGGTCCCGCGCTCCAGCACGATGGCCTTGTGCGTCATCTCCAGCGCCAGCACCGGGTGCTGTTCCACCACGATCGACGCGAGCCCCTCCGATTCGCAAAGCCGGCGGATCGCCAATGCCAGCTCCTCCACGATGATCGGCGCCAGGCCTTCCATGGGCTCGTCGAGCAGCAGAAGCTTCGGGTTGGTCATGAGCGCGCGGCCGATGGCGAGCATCTGCTGCTCGCCGCCCGAGAGCTGGTTGCCGTAGTTGCCGCGCCGCTCGCGCAGGCGCGGGAAGAAGTCGTAGACGCGCTGGAGGTTCCAGCCGCCCAGCCGCGAGATGACGGTGAGGTTCTCCTCGACGGTGAGCGAGGGGAACACTTCGCGCTCCTGCGGCACCCAGCCCAGCCCCGCGCGCACGCGCTGGTGCGAGGGCCAGCGCACGATGTCCGCGCCCTGCCAGCGGATCGCGCCCTGCATCACGCGGGTGTTGCCCATCAGCGTCTCGAGCAGCGTGGTCTTGCCCACGCCGTTGCGCCCGAGGATGGCGAGGCTCTCGCCCTGTTGCAGCGAAAAATCGAGCCGGTCGAGCACCACGGCGTTGCCATAGCCGGCGGTGACTTTGTCGAAGGCGAGTGCTTCAGGCATGGGAGTGTGGGTGGTGGTGGAGGTGCGATCTGCCCAGGTAGACCTCGCGCACGCGCGGGTCGGCGCCGATTTCCGCGGGCGTGCCCTCGGTGAGGATGCGGCCGCCCACGAGCACCGAGATGCGGCGCGCGAAGCGGAAGACCAGCTTCATGTCGTGCTCGATGAAGAGCACGCTGATGTCCGCAGGCAGCGCCGCGATGGCTTCGAACAGCTCGCCGCTCTCGTCCTCCGGCACGCCGGCGGCGGGCTCGTCCAGCAGCAGGATGCGGGGCCTGGCCGCGAGCGCGAGCGCGATCTCGAGCAGCCGCTGCTTGCCGTAGGCCAGCTCGGCCACGGGCACGTCGGCCAGGCTGTCGAGCCTGAGCGTGCCCAGCAGCGCATGCGCCTCGTCGAACACGGCCGTGCAGCCCTTCAGCGGCCGCCACCAGGTGGCGCCCAGCCCTTCGCGCTCGCTGATCGCCAGCACCACCGACAGCAGCGGCGTGAGGCTGGGGAAGAGCGTGTTGATCTGGAAAGTGCGCGCCAGCCCCATTCGGGCGCGCCTGTCGCCGGGCAGGCGCGTGATGTCGGCCCCGCCCATGTGGATGCTGCCGCTGGTGGGCTTGAGCACGCCTGTCAGCAGGTTGATGAGCGTGGTCTTGCCCGCGCCGTTGGGGCCGATCAGCGCCTGCCGAGCGCCCGGTTCGAGCGAGAGGTTCACGTCGGCCACGGCCTGGAAGGCGCCGAAGCGCACGCCGAGGTCCCGCGTGCGCAGGGTGTTTGTCGTCGTCGTGCTGCTCATCGTGCCTTCCCCGTGCGCACGAAGCGCGAGAGCGCGCCCATGATCCCGCCGCGTCCCAGCATGACTGCGGCGATCAGGAAGATACCGAGCCAGAACATCCAGTACTGCGGGTTCATGTCGGCGAACCAGTCGTGCACCAGCATGTAGACGATGGCGCCGATCATCCCGCCGTACAGCCGCCCCGTGCCGCCGAGCACCAGGATGATGAGCACCTCGGCCGAGCGGTTGAAGCTGATGGACTCGATGCCCACGAACTGCGTGGTCTGCGCCAGCAGCGCGCCGGCCACGCCCGCCACCGCCGCCGAGAAAGCGTAGGCCATGCGCAGCCGCGCTTCCACCGGCGAGCCGATGGCCGTCATGCGCTTGCGGCTGTCGTGGATGCCGCGCAGCGCCAGGCCGAAGGGCGAGCGCAGCACCAGCCGCACCAGCAGGAACATCGCCAGCACCACGCCGAAGGCGTAGCAGAAGGCGGTCTTGCCGTAGAGGTCGAAGTCGAACAGGCCGAGCACCGGCGCGATGACCACGCCCTGCAGCCCGTCGGTGCCGCCGGTGATGCCCGAGAGCCGGTTGGCCAGCTCGTAGAGCAGCACGCATACGCCGATGGTGATCATCAGCCGCGTGAGGTCGGCGCCGCGCACCACGAGGTAGCTCAGTGCGTAGCCCAGCAGGCCGCTGACGACCAGCGCGAACGCGAGGCCGGTGAAGGGCTCGCTCCAGCCGTACTTGGCCAGCAGCCCGGCCGCGTAGGCGCCCGCGCCGAAGAAGGCCGCATGGCCCACGGTGAGGATGCCCGCGTAGCCCAGCGCCATGTCCAGCGACACGGCGAACAGGCCGAAGATCAGCACCTGGCTCATCAGCGTGAGCTTGTCGGGCAGCAGGAAGAAGCTGGAGGCCAGCGCCAGCCAGAAGGCGGCTTCGGCGATGCGCAGCTGCGCGGGGGAAAGGTTCAGCAGGGCTTTCGTCATCATGCGAGCCCCTTCTTCGCGACGATGCCGTTCGGCCGCACCAGCAGCATGACGATCATGAAGACGTAGATGAGAAATGCGCCCGCCTCGGGCAGGTAGTACTTGCCCGCCACGTCGACGATGCCGACCAGCAGCGCCGCGATGAAGGGCCCGGTGACGGTGCCCGCGCCGCCCACGCAGACCACCATCAGGAAGTAGACGAGGTACTTGAGCGGGAACGAGGGCTCCAGCCCCAGCATGCCCAGGC
This sequence comes from Variovorax sp. CAN15, assembly GCF_030462475.1. Lineage (GTDB taxonomy): Bacteria > Pseudomonadota > Gammaproteobacteria > Burkholderiales > Burkholderiaceae_C > Variovorax. The sequence continues at coordinate 10,966 of NZ_JASMRZ010000003.1, read as the reverse complement.
TCAGCGCGCCGCCCAGGCCGGCGAGGCCGCAGCCCAGCGAGAAGGTCAGGAAGAAAAGGCGCTGCACGTGGATGCCGGTGCCGCCGGCCACGCGCTGGTTGTCCACCGCCGCGCGCACCATCGCGCCGTAGCGGGTCCTGCCCAGGCCCAGCAGCAGGGCCACAAGCACCGCCGCGCCGCAGGCGATCAGGAACAGCCGGTAGCGGCCCACCTCCAGGCCCAGCAGCGACACCTGGCCGTCGAGCGCCGCGGGCAGCGTGAAGGGCTGCATCGTCGGGCCGAAGAAATAGGTGAAAGCGGCGATCGACACGAACACCACGCCGATCGACAGCAGCACCTGGTCGAGCGGATGCGCACGGTACAGCCGGCGGTAGAACACGAACTCCAGCACCGCGCCCACCAGCGCCGCCGCCACGAAGGCCGCAGCCAGCGAGAGGCCGAAGCCGAGCCCGAAGTGGTTCATCAGCACGGCGGCCACGTAGCCGCCGACCATCGCGAAGCTGCCGTGCGCGAGGTTGACGAAATTCATGAGCCCCATCGTGATGGACAGGCCCACGCCGATGAGGAACAGGAGCATGCCGTAGGCCACTCCGTCGAAGATCACGATGCCCATGAATTTCCTGCTGGCTGACGAACTGGCTGGCTTACTTGGCTGCGGCTTCCTTGGCCGGGTCCTTCACGCGGTCGAACTTGTCGAACTCCACGTTCACCAGCTGGCCGTTCACCCGCTCGGTCTTGCGGATGTAGACGGTCTGCACGATGTCGCGGGTGGCCGGGTCGATCTCGATCGGGCCGCGCGGGCTTTCGAAGCTCAGGCCCTTCAGAGCGTCCATGAACTTGTCGCCGCCGGTGTCGCCCTTGGTCTTGGCGAGTGCCAGGTCGATGGCGGCCATCGCGTCGTAGGCGGTCACGGCGAAGTAGCTCGGGCGCAGCTTGGTGCCGTTGTCGGCGGCAAAGTCTTTCACGAACTTCTGGTTCTTCGGCGAGGGATGTGCGAACGAGTAGTGGTGGCTGGTGACCAGGCCCAGCGCCACGTCGCCGGTGGCGTCGAGGTAGCTGTCGTCGGTGGCTTCGCCGGTGGCGAAGAGCTTGATGCCGGCCTGCTCCATGCCGCGTTCCTTCCAGACCTTCAGGAAGGCAGGCGGCATCACGCCCGAGGGAAAGAAGAAGAACACGGCCTGGGGCTTGGCATCCTTGATGCGCTGCACGTAGGCCGAGAAGTCGGGGTTGTTCATCGGCGTGCGCACTTCGCCCGACACCTTGCCGCCGCCGGCGGTGAAGGTCTTCTTGAAGGCGGTCTCCGCATCGACGCCCGAGGCGTAGTCGGCGACCACGGTGTAGGCGTCCTTGATGCCTTCCTTGAGCATGTAGCGCGCCATCGGGTCGGTCACCTGCTGCACGGTGAACGACAGGCGCGCCACGTAGGGCGAGCTGGTGGTGATGGCCGAGGAGGCCGCGTTCATCACGATGGTCGGGATCTTCGCCTGCGTGGCGATGGCGCCCACGGCGTACGCGTTGGGGCTGAAGTCCAGGCCGGTGAGCACGCTCACCTTGTCGCGCACGATGAGCTCCTGCGCGATGCGCTTGGCGGCGTCGGGCGCGGGGCCGGCGGTGTCCTTCTTGATGATCTCGACCGTGCGGCCGCCGACCTTGCCGCCATGCTCCTTCAGGTAGAGCGCGATGCCGGCGTCGAACTGGCGGCCGTAGTCGGCGTAGGGGCCGGAGTAGGTCGCGATCAGGCCGATGCGCAGGGGCTCGTCGGCCGCCTGCGCGGCGGTCGTGCCCAGCACGCCGAAGCTCGCCAGCAGCAGGGTCGAGAGGATGGTTCTCTTGGTCATCGTCATTGCCGTCATTTGAAAACGCCTTTCAGGTGGAGTGGATGCGCCCGATGGGGCGCGGCTTTCGTGTAACCGGGTGCAAGCGAAGCGGGCGATGATGCCCGAGTGGAGCGTCAGACCTGGGTATCGGGCACGCGCACCGTGAGGCCATCGAAAGCCGCGGTGATGCCGAGCTGGCAGCTCAGGCGCGAGCCGGGCCTGCGCTCGGACGCCACGGCATCGAGCAGCGCGCTTTCCATGTCGTCGGGCGGCGGCAGCAGGTCGATGAAGGCGTCGTCCACGTAGACGTGGCAGGTGGCGCAGGAGCAGCAGCCGCCGCACTCGGCGTCGATGCCGCGCACGTTGCCGCGGATGGCGGTTTCCATCACGCTGGCGCCGACCTTGGCGTCGACGTCGCGCGTGGTGCCGTCCTTGAGGATGTAGTGGATCGTGGGCATGGAGGTTTTCTTCAATGGTGAACACCGCGGAACCGGCTTTGCCGGGCCGCCGGTGTTGCCCCCTGCAAGGGGGTTGGAGGCCACACGGAGTGGGCAAGCCTGGGGGTGCGCGTCATGCTTTAGAACATGTCGAAGTACTCGCGGTGTTCCCACTCCGAGACTTCGAGATTGAAGCGGGCGATTTCCGCTTCCTTGATGTGGCAGAGGTAGTCGACGAAGGTCTTGCCCATCTGCGCGTTGAGCATCTCGTCGCGGCGCAGGCAGGCGAGGGCGTCGCCCAGCGAACGCGGCAGTTGTTCCGCCGGCGTTTCGTAGGGCGCGTCGGCCGAGGGCCCGGGGTCGGTCTTGTGGCGGATGCCATCCAGTCCTGAGAAGAGCTGCGACGCGAGGTACAGGTACGGGTTGGCCGTCGGCTCGCCCACGCGGTTCTCGATGCGCGAGGCGCTCTGGCCCATGCCGCCGAGCACGCGCAGCATCGCGCCGCGGTTGTCCTTGGCCCAGATCGCGCGGTCGGGCGCGAGCGAGAAGGGGCGGTAGCGGCGGTAGCCGTTGATGGTGGGGCTCGCCAGCGCGGCCGCGCCGCAGGCGTGCGCCTTGAGGCCGCCCAGGTAGTGCATGCCGATCTCGCTGAGCGTCTGGCCCTCGGTCTCGGGCATGAACGCGTTGACACCGTCGCTCTTGCGGCGCAGCGACTGGTGCAGGTGCCAGCCGCTGGACATCACGTTCGGAATCTTCGGGCGGCACATGAAGGTGGCGTGCAGGCCGTTGCGCTGGCAGATCTGCTTGATGGCGCTGCGCAGCAGCACCATGGTGTCGGCGGGCATCACGCCGGCGGTGGGGCCGAACGTCAGCTCGAACTGGCTCGGGCCGAATTCGATTTCGAGCGATCGCAGCGGCAGGCCGAGCGCGATGAGGTTCGAGCGCAGCAACTCCATCAGTCCGTCGACGCGGTCGTAGCGCAACTCGGTGAGGTACTGGTGGCCGTGCGACAGCAGCGACACGCGCGGCGGCTCGCCGGGCTGGCCCGAATCGGCCAGGCCCATGCGGGCGTCTTCGAGCCTGAAGACGTGGAACTCCACTTCGAGGCCGGCGATGAAGTCCAGACCCAGCTCGTCGAGCTGGCGCACCGCGCGCTGCAGGATCTGCCGCGTGGCGAAGGGGCAGGGCTTGCCGTCGGCCATGTAGGCGTCGCACATCACCCAGCCGGTGCGCGGCGACCATGGCAGCACCTTGAAGGTGGCGGGGTCGGCCACGATGGTGAAGTCCGCGCCGCCCTGCAGGCCCTCGATGGCGAAGCCGCCGCCTTGCGTGAACACCGGGAACACGGTCTTGTGGGATGTGTCCTTGGCCAGCAGGGTTGAGGTGAGGTTCACGCCTTCCAACAGGGCCGAGCGCGCCTCGCTGGCAACCAGCGTCTTGCCGCGCAGGATGCCGTGCTGGTCGGGCCAGGCGAAGCGCACGAGGTCGACTTCTCCGCTGTCGATGCGGCGCACCAGCTCCCTGGCCTGCGCGTGCTGGTCGTCGGACCAGAGACCGAAGCGGTCGACGAATGTGTGGCTGCTGCTCATGGCGTGCTTGCTCAGGCGGCGAGCCGTGCGGAGGCCCAGTCGGACTTCAGGCGGCGTGCGCGGTCGGCGTCCTGCCAGTAGGCCTCGGTGGCGGCTTCGTCGCTGACGTTGCGGCCGATGCCGTCGATGGAGGGCGGGCCGGTCATGGCGCGGGCCTGCGCGGCGTCGATGAGCATCGGCGCGCTTTCGCCGGCCAGCGTGGCCTCGATGGCCTTCACCAGCACGCGGCGGTAGGCAATGATCCCCTTGTCGGTGCTGCCCAGGTGCTCGCGCGTGCGGTCCTGGATCGGGCCTTGCGATTCCACCGCCCACTGGTCGTGCACGTTGATGTCGTCGCCCATGCCGGTGTAGGTTTCGGTCAGCTGCTCCTCGATGCTGTAGCCGTAGTTGTTGCGCTTGTTCTTGCGCGAGGTGTAGTCGGGCAGCTCGTAGAGCTTCAGGCGCTGGTCGCGCATCTGCTGCTTGTCGACCGGGCCGGTGAAGCTGGTGAAGATGGCGTACCAGTAGCAGTGCGTGTCGTCCACCGGCACATGCCATTGCGAGATGGTCATCTCCGCGCTCATCGGGATCACGAAGGCCTGCGGGAACACCACGTTGGTCACGCGCACGTGGGTGGTGTCTTCACTCAGCTTGCGCAGCGCCTTCAGGCGGAAGCCGTAGTCGGTGGGCTCCACGCTGATGTCGGGACGGTCGTATTCGCGCAGCACCTTGGTGATGGGCATGTCGGAGTCGGCCGAGGCCCCGCGGAACTGCTTGCCGTAGCTGCCGGAGGTGTCTTCGTCCTCGAAGAAGCGGTGCAGGTACGAGGCGTGCGCGGGGTCGATGCCCACTTCGAGCGCCTGCAGCCAGTTGCACTCGAACAGGCCCTTGAAGGCGAAGGTGTGGCTGTCTGGCGCGACGAAGCAGTCGAACTCGGGGAAGGCCGGCGGCTCGCCCTCGCCGATGTACGCGAAGATCGTTCCGGCCTTCTCGACGACCGGATATGCCGACTGCTTGATGCGGCTGCACAGCTTGCTGGTGGCGGGCTCGGCCGGGGTCTCGAGGCAGTTGCCCTTGGCGTCGAACAGCCAGCCGTGGAAGGCGCAGCGGATGCCGCCGTTCTCGAGCCGGCCGAAAGCGAGGTCGGCGCCGCGGTGCGGGCAGTCGCGGTCGAGCATGCCGAGCTGGCCGCTCTCGTCGCGGAAGAGGACGAAGTCCTGCCCCATGAGCTTCACCGGCTTGACCGGGCGCGGGCCCGCCAGTTCGTCGGCCAGGGCCACCGGCTGCCAGTAGCGGCGCAGCAGCTTGCCGGCGGGCGCGCCGGGTCCGACGCGGGTGATGAAATCGTTTTGCTCGGCGCTGATCATCGTGCGGGCTCCATCGTGGGGACTGTGGAAAGAGGCTTGCAGCTATTGCATGCAACTGTATGCATTGTCTTGGTGATCCTCGATCGCGGTCAAACTTTCATCTGCCAAATCGCCCCAATCTGGGGCTTGGAAGGGCAAAAATCAGGGTAAACGCTGAGCGTATCGTCGGTTTTTGACACTGGTTGTGAAGCAGTGCATGCAACAACCGAGCCAGGATAAATATGCTGCGTGCAATGGCGGGCGTGTCTCCTAGAATTCGGCGATGGACTCCCAACAATCCCGCGTGCTCGTGCAACTGCGCGACATGATCCTCAAGGGCGAATTCGGGCCCGGAGAGCGGCTGGCCGAGATCCCGCTGGCCGAGAAGCTCGAAGCCTCGCGCACACCGGTGCGGCTGGCGCTGGCCAGCCTGGAGCACGAAGGGCTGATCGAGCAGTCGCCCAGCGGCGGCTACCAGATGCGCCGCTTCACCTCGCAGGAAGTGGCCGACGCCATCCGCGTGCGCGGCGTGATCGAAGGCTTCGCCGCGCGCCTGCTGGCCGAGGACGGCGCCTCGCGCCAGTTGCTGCGCGACCTGAAGGAATGCCTGGAAGACGGCGACCGCGCCGTGAACAAGCCCAGCATGGAGATCGACGACTACGCGGCCTACGTCGAGATGAACGACCGCTTCCACAAGCTGATCATCGAAGGCTGCGGCAACCTCGCGCTCAAGCGGGTGATGGACATGCTCGGCGGCCAGCCTTTCGCCGCCCCGAGCGCGATGCTGCCCATGCAGTCGTCGATGGAAGAGGGCCAGCAGTGGATGCGCCAGGCGCACCGCACGCACCATGCGATGGTGCAGGCCATCGAGCGCGGCCAGGGCTCGCGGGCGCAGGCGCTGGGCGAGGAGCACGTCGAGATCGCGCGCATGAACCTCGATTACGCGCTGGAACGGCCCGAACTCGCGGCTGAGCTCATGCCCGGCATCAAGCTGGTGGCGAAGGGCCGCGGCGGCGCGTAAGCCGGGGCGCTCAGCTGCTGAGCGCGCGCCTCGGCGTCACCACCGCTTCCACCGCCGCGCCCACCGCCAGCAGCCGGTGATCGGTGTTGCCTATGCTCGCCACCATCAGCCCCACAGGCGCGGTGCCCGCGTCGTGGCAGGGCACCGAGAGCGCGCAGCCGTCGAACAGGTTCACCACCGAGGGGTTGCGCAGCATGCGGGCGTTGATCCGGTAATAGGTGTCGTCGTCCTTCAGCACCTCGGCGATCGGCGGCGCGATGTCGGGCGTGGTGGGCATCAGCATCGCGTCGTAGCTCGCGGCCGCGGTGTTGATCGAGCGGATGAACTGGCGGCGCAGCGCCTGCAGCTGCAGGTAGTCGGGCGCGGTGATGGTCTCGCCGGTCCTGATGCGCGCCAGCACGCGTGGGTCGTACTTGGCGGCGCCCGTCTTGATGAGCTCGCGGTGCCAGGTGAAGGCTTCGGCGGCGGTGATCATGCCGCGTGGGTTGATGGTCGGCGCCTTCGCGAACTCGGCCATCGGCAGCTCGGTGATCGTCGCGCCCGCGGCGGAGAGCTTGGCCAGCGCCGAGGCGAAGGCCGCGGCCACCGGCGGCGAGAGCTCGTCCAGGAAGAAGGTCCTGGGCACCGCGAAGCGCAGGCCGCGCATCGGCAGCACGCGCAGCGGGCGCGGCAGCTCGGCGGCGAGCACGGAATCGAGCAGGGCGCAGTCTTCCACCGTCCATGCCATCGGCCCGGCCGAGTCGAAGGAGGTCGACAGCGGCAGTACGCCATCGAGCGGAATGCGCCGCTGCGTCGGCTTGAAGCCCACCAGCCCGTTGAGGGCAGCCGGAATGCGCAGCGAGCCGCCGGTGTCGGTGCCGATGGCGCCGGCCGCCATGCCGTCGGTCAGCGAGATCGCGCCGCCCGAGGTCGAGCCGCCGGGGATGCGGCCGGTCGCGCGGTCGTAGACGTTCTTCGGCGTGCCGTAGTGCGGGTTGATGCCCAGGCCGGTGTAGGCGAACTCGACCGTGTTGGAGCGCCCGATGACGATCGCGCCCGCGCGCCGCAGCCGCTCGACCACGATGGCGTCGCGCGCGGCCGGCGGCTGGCCGGCCAGCACCATCGAGCCGCCGAGCGTGGTGACGCCGGCCTCGTCGAACAGGTCCTTCAGCGAGATCGGGATGCCGGCGATGGGCGAGGCGGCGGGGCGGCCGCTCTTGCGTTCGGCGTCGAGCCGGGCCGCGGTGGCGCGTGCTGAATCGGCATGCACGCGGATGAAGGTGCGCGCGCCTTCGCCCGCGGGGTTCTGGATGGCGGCCAGTGCTTCTTCCACGAGCTGGCTGCTGCTGAGGCTGCCGGCGGCGAGGCGGCGCGACATCTCCGCCATCGAGAGCTGGCCCATGGCCCTGCCGCCGGTCGCCTCGGCCGGCTTCTGGGCGAAGGCTTGCGGCCAGAAGGAGAGCAGCCCGGTGGTCGCGGCTGCGCCGGCGGCCTGCTGCAGGAAGTGGCGACGTCGTTGTTGTTTCTGCTGCTGCGTCATGGCGCGCTCCCCCATCGGTCCGATGGAATCGGGCCAGTCTACACAGCCGTGGCGGCGAAGGCGTTGCCGGCCGTTACCGGGCGCCGGGCACCTCGATCAGCAACTGGGGCTTGTAGCCTTCCTGCTCGCCGTTGCGCGCGTAGCCCAGCGGATTGGCGACCACGCGGCAGCCGTTCTTCACGTAGTCGGACGGGCAGTGCAGGTGGCCGTGCAGCCAGAGCTTCGCCTGGGGCAGCAGCTCGTCGAGGGCATTGCAGAAACCTGCGGTGCCGGGTGTCAGGCCGTAGCGCGGATCGCCACTCTCGAGGCTGGGTGCGAAGTGGGTGATGGCTACCGTGGTGCCTTCGAAGGGCTCGGCCAGTGCCTGCTTGAGCCAGTCCTGGCAGGCCAGTGCCTGGTCGCGCAGCTGCGGGGCGAGGAAGAGTTCGCCGTTACGCATGGTGGCCGCTTTTTCAAGATAGAAATCGGCGGAGCGCATGGCCTTGCCGCGCTTCTTGAGCGCATCGGCGAGGCTGTCGGTCGGCTCGGCGAGCGCGTCGAAATCGGCCCAGAGCGTGGTGCCGACAAAGCGGATGCCTTCGATCACCCGGGTTTCGCGTTCCAGCCAGATGATGTCGAGCTCGTCGCAGAGGGTGCGCAGTCGCTGGTGGGTCTCATCGAAGTCGACGTTGTCGTACTCGTGGTTGCCCGGCACGTAGATCACGGGCACCGGCCAGCCATTGCGGGGGGAGAAGCGGCCCAGGCCGAAATCGGAGTCGGTCAGGCGGGAGCCCTGCTGGTAGGAGCCGATGTCGCCCGCCAGGATCAGCATGTCGGCGCCGGGCAGGGGCTCGGCGCGGAAGTTGGGATGGGACTCTAGGTGCAGGTCGGACAGCAGTTGCAGCTTCATCGTCGAGGCAGTCTAGGTGAATTGCCCCATGCATGACACGCATAAGGTTTGGCTTGATTTTCTAGGGTTAACCCCTATTCTTGAAACATCAACCACTCCAGCGCAGCCGCGAGCCGCGCACCATCATGTTCAGCCTCATCGCCCAAGTGGCCCGATTCTTCCGTTCTTCCAGCGCCAATGCTCCGGCCAGCCACGCCGCCGCACTGATGGAAAGCGCCGACATGCGCGCCGGCCGTGGTGCCCACCACGCCCAGGAACTGCGCGCCGCAGCCAGCGCCTGGCTCAGCGTCGTTCGCTGATTGGCTAGTAAGTAGTTAGCAGACAGGTCAGTCGGGCACCTTCTGTCCGAGGACCGACCCGGCGAAAGCCGCGGCTGCCGAGCGCAACAGCGCATCCCGCAGCCATTCGTGAGAGTGCCCGTGCTGGGCGCGCCGGTGCCAGATCGCATCCACGTGCACCGGCGGCTGGTCGAAAGGCAGGTCGCGCAGCACCAGCTGGTCGTCGATGCCGGTCACGGTCACGAAGTGACGAGGCAGCACCGTCAGCAGATCCGAATTGGCGACCACCCGGCCCGCGGTGAAGAACTGGTTCACCGTCACCACAATGCGCCGCTCGCGGCCCATGGCGCCCAGCGTCTGGTCGATGAAGCCGTATGGCCGGCCTGAAAAACTCACCAGAAGGTGCCGGGCCGCGCAATAGTCGTCGAGCGTCAGCGGCGCATCCGCCAGCGGATGGCCGCGCCGCATCACGCATACATATTGGCCCAGATAGAGCCGCTGGGTCTCGAACGGCACCCCCACCCCCGATTGACCGCGCGCCGCGAGGCTTGCGATCACGGCCGGGAAGTAGCCGACGGCCATATCCACTTCTTCCTGTTCGAGCATGCGGCGCGGGTCGCGTGTCGTCAACGGCAGCACGCGCAGGGAAATGGCGGGCGCTTCCTTTTCCGCGATCTGCACCAGGCCCGGGATGAGCTCGGCCGCGGTGGCGTCGGCCATCGCCAACAGGAAGGTGGTGTCGGCCGTGCCTGCATCGAATTCGCCGGGGGCCAGCGTGTGCTGAAGCTGGCGCAGGGCGTCGCGCACGGTTGGCCACAAGGCGAGCGCTCGGGGGGTGGGTTCCACGCCTGCGCCTGAACGGCGCACCAGCTCGTCCCCTAGAACCTCGCGCAGGCGACGTAGCGCGTTGCTTACCGCCGGCTGGGTGATCGACAGGTTGCGGGCGGCCCGCGTGAGGTTGCGCTCGGCCATCACCTCGTCGAAGACGCGGAGCAGGTTGAGGTCGAGCGTGCGAAAGTTGACATCCATCAGTTCTATGAATGATAAACATCAGAAAGATAAAGTGGATAAACACTGGGGTAATCCCTAATATCACCCCATCGGCCTTGTTCGCCACCACTGATTACCACTGTCCCAGGAGGGATGCATCATGACCAGCTTCGTTCACGTTGACCAACCTACTGTCCACCCCGGCGTGCGTCGCGCCGAAGTCCTGTTCGGCCAGATCCAGGCCGCCCGTGCCGGCGCCAATGGCAGCCGCCCGCTCATCGCCCTGCTGATCGTCGCCATTGCCGCGGCAGTGCTGGTGGTGACCGAATCGCTCGTTTCCAACTGGAACGAAGGTGGTTTGCTCGCAGCCTGGACGGTGTTCTGCGTTGCAGCCATTGCCTTGTTCGCACTGTTCGCCGGCTCGGTCCGTCAGAGCGGCCTTGCCGCCGCTTGGCGCGCCGCTGCTGAACGCCGCGCAGCAGCGCGTGCGGATGCTCGTTTCCTTGCTACCGCACAGAGCGACCCGCGCGTGATGCAAGAACTGCAGGCTGCCATGTGGCGTCAGCAATCGGAAGGCACCGTGCCCGCAGCCGAAGCCGCAAAGATCGATGCACTGGCCCGCATGAGCGCCCGTTCGCAGGAAGTGCGCATGCCCACGCTGTACGAAGCGATGCGCCGCATGAACAGCTCGCGCTATTACTAAGTAGCGAAGCACTGGATACGAGGAAGCCGCCTGAGGGCGGCTTTTTTCATGGCTGCCCTGCTTGCCTTCCTTGTGTGCGGGGGCGTGCAGTGAAAAAATCTTCAGCCAGTTGCCAGCGCTTCAAAATCTGTCATATACTCGTGGGCTTCGCTACTGACAGCCGTTTGGTTGTTGAAGCGGCCGGTCTCTTTGGGGTTCTGGTTGTGGTGGTGAAGAAAAAGTCTTCGAAAGTTGACCGGTTCTTAAAAAACGGTGCATAATCGAAGGCTTCGCTGAAACGAACTGCTTCAGTGGCTTGCGATGAGAGTTGCGGGTTGCGAAAGAAGTTGGTGGATGTGAAAGCCAAAATAGTTTGGTTGATTTGAAAAAATCGTGCTAGACTACAAGGCTTCGCCGAA
>NZ_JASMRZ010000029.1 GCF_030462475.1 Variovorax sp. CAN15 | reverse complement strand
CTTTGACGCCGCGCGAACCCATGTGGGCGTAGGCGGCCTTCAATTATCAGCGTGTGCTGCGGCGGCATCGTCGGCATGGGCGAGCAGCCGGTGCACCGCGCGGGGCTGATCGCGCAGCTGGCCAACCTGAACCCGTATCCGGAGTCGGTGCCCATCAACAGCCTGGTGCGCGTGCCCGGCACGCCGCTGGCCGACTCGGAGCCGGTCGACCCGTTCGACTTCGTGCGCATGATCGCGGTGGCCCGCATCACCATGCCGACCGCGCGCGTGCGGCTGTCGGCCGGCCGACAGCAGATGGGCGACGCGGTGCAGGCGCTGTGCTTCATGGCCGGCGCGAACTCGATCTTCTACGGCGACAAGCTGCTGGTCACCGGCAACCCCGACGTCGAGGCCGACACGGTGCTGCTGCGCAAGCTGGGACTGAATTCGCGCCAGGTGCACGTGCAGGAGCAGGCGGAAGAAGGGTGCGCAGCATGACCGCCGACGCGCGTCCCTTCAAGGTGCTGGGCATCCAGCAGATCGCCATCGGCGGCCCCGACAAGCTGCGGCTGCAGAAGCTGTGGGTCGACATGCTGGGGCTCGAAGTCACGGGCACGTTCAAGAGCGAGCGCGAGAACGTGGATGAAGACATCTGCGCGATGGGCGTGGGCCCGTTCAAGGTCGAGGTCGACCTGATGCAGCCGCTGGACCCGGAGAAGAAGCCCGCCGTTCACACGACGCCGCTCAATCACGTCGGGCTGTGGATCGACGACCTGCCCAAGGCCGTCGAATGGCTCACCGCGCAGGGCGTGCGCTTCGCGCCCGGCGGCATCCGCAAGGGCGCAGCAGGCTTCGACATCTGCTTCCTGCACCCGAAGGCGAACGACGAGTTCCCGATCGCGGGCGAGGGCGTGCTCATCGAGATGGTGCAGGCGCCGCCCGAGGTGGTGGCGGCCTTCGGCGCGCTGGCCGCTACGCGTTGAGCACCTTCCTGATCGGCGGCTTCACGTCGGAACTGCGCGGCGGCAGCATCGGCTGGTGCTCGCGCGCCGGGTTGCTGATCGCCTTCAACCCCTACATGGTGCTGCTGGCCAGGGCGCCGGCCGCGCTCGCCGCGAGCTACACCTTCGTCAATCCGGTGATCGCGATGCTGCTGGGCGTGTGGATCGCCAACGCGGCTGTGACGCGCTTCGAGTGCTACGCCGTGGCCGTGGTGCTGCTGATGCTCTTCAAGCGCAGAGGTTGAACCGGGTTTGTCGGGAACACCGCGGAACCGGCTCCGCCGGGCCGCAGGTGTTGCCCCCGGAAGGGGGTTGGCGAAGCGACACAAAGTGCGCGAAGCCTGGGGGAGAACCTCGCTACGCGCCGGGGCGGCGCCACACAGCAAGGGTAGCGGCCAGCAGCCACATGCCGGCCGCGCAGCCGCGGTTCATCATCCTGATGCCGCGCTGCGAGAGGAAGCGCACGGCCTGCGTGCCGGCGCCTGCGTAGGCCAGCATCACGCAGGTGTCGAGCACCACGAACACGGCCCCCAGCAGCAGGTATTGCGGGCCCTGCGGCTTCGTGATGTCGACGAACTGCGGCAGGAAGGCCGCGAAGAACAGCACCGTCTTCGGATTCGACAGCGCCACCGCGAGGCTGCGCATGAGGGCGATGCGCCCCTTCGGCCGCATTTCGATCGGCGACTTGGCCAGCGCGGTGCGCAGGTCGGTCGCCTCGCTGCGCCAGAGCTTGATGCCCAGCCACACGAGGTAGGCGACGCCGGCCACGCGGATGGCATTGAAGAGCCATTCCGAGGCCGCCAGCAGCGAACCCAGCCCGAGCGCCACGACCGCGATCAGCGTGATGCTGCCCAGCGACGCGCCGGCAATGCCCCAGCTCGCGCGGCGCATGCCGCCCTCGATGCCGTTGGACAGCGCCAGCAGCATCGTCGGCCCCGGAATCAGGGCCAGCGCGAGCGAGGCGACGATGTAGATGAGCAGGGTGTCGAGCGTCATGGTTTGGCAGTTGGGGGGCGTCGTTGTTGGGCGGCGGCGCGGGCACGCGCCAGGGCGGCTTCGACGACGGAGCGCTTGCGGGCGTCGGCGTCTTGCGGGGCATTTTCGGGCTCGGGGGCGTTTTCGGCCAGCCGGGCGTCGGTGTTGCGGTGCCTGCCGTGCACCTCGTAGCGGCTGCGCGCGCTGCGGGCCTGTTCGGCCGACCAGGCTTGCCAGCCGCTGAGGCCTGGCGTCTCGACCTCGAGCGAGATGCAGTCGACCGGGCAGACCGGAATGCACAGCTCGCAGCCCGTGCAGTGGGCTTCGATCACCGTGTGCATGCGCTTGTTGATGCCGACGATGGCATCGGTCGGGCAGGCGTCGAGGCACAGCGTGCAGCCGATGCACCAGGCCTCGTCGATCACGGCCATGGCGCGGGGGCCCTCGGTGCCGAACTGCGGATCGAGGGGCAGGGCGGGGCGGCCGGTCAGGCGGGCGAGTCGCTCGATACCTTCCGCGCCGCCGGGTGGGCACTGGTTGATGCCGGCTTCGCCGTCGGCCACGGCCTGCGCGTAGCCTGCGCAATCCGGGTAGCCGCAACGTGTGCACTGCGTTTGAGGCAGTGCGTCATTGATGCGTGCGGCTAGCCCGTTCACCTGGCAGCAATCTACGCGAAGCCGCTTCAGCGCGCGGCGCGCTTTTTGGCCGCCACGGTGGTGGTCTTCTTCGCCGGTACCTTCTTGGCGGCTACGGAAGCGGGGACCTTGCGGCCGGGCTTGATCGTGTCTTCGGCGCCAAGGCCGCCGCGGCTGCTGGCGCGGCTTTGCGGCTGGTCGTTGGCCGCAATGAACTTCAGCACCTTCGGGTAGACCAGTTCGCGCCAGCGGCGGCCGCTGAAGATGCCGTAGTGGCCGGCACCCTTGACCTCGTAGTGCTCGCGCTTGTCGTCGGCGATGCCGGTGCACAGGCTGTGCGCGGCCTCGGTCTGACCAGAACCGGAGATGTCGTCGAGCTCGCCCTCGACCGTCAGCAGGGCGGTGGCATGGATGTCCTGCGGACGCACGCGCTCCACCTGCCCCTTGGGGTTGCGGACGTCCCAGGTGCCGTTGACCAGGTCGAACTCCTGGAACACGGTGCGGATGGTCTCGAGGTAGTAATCGGCGTCCATGTCGAGCACGGCGTTGTACTCGTCGTAGAACTTGCGGTGGGCCTCGGCGCTGGCGTCGTCGCCCTTGATGAGGTCCTTGAAGTAGTCGTAGTGGCTGCTGGCGTGGCGGTCGGGGTTCATCGCCACGAAGCCGGTGTGCTGCAGGAAGCCGGGGTAGACCTTGCGGCCCGCGCCTGGGAAGCCCTGCGGCACGCGGTAGATCACGTTGTTCTCGAACCACTCGAAGCTCTTGTTCATCGCGAGGTTGTTCACCGCGGTGGGCGACTTGCGAGCGTCGATGGGGCCGCCCATCATGGTCATGGTGAGCGGCAGCGGCTCGCCTCGGCTGGCCATGAGCGACACGGCCGCGAGCACGGGCACGGTCGGCTGGCACACGCTCACCACGTGGCAGTTGCCGTACTCGGCCTGCAGGCGGCGGATGAACTCCTGCACGTAGTTGATGTAGTCGTCGAGATGGAATTCGCCCTCGGCGAGCGGCACCGTGCGCGCGTTCTTCCAGTCGGTGATGTAGACCTTGTGGTCCTGCAGCATGGTGCGCACCGTGTCGCGCAGCAGCGTGGCGTAGTGGCCCGACAGGGGAGCCACGATCAGCACCACGGGCTGGCTCTTGAGCGTCTTGAGGATGTGCGGCTCGTCGGTGAAGCGCTTGAAGCGGCGCAGTTCGCAGAAGGGCTTGTCGAGCTCGACGGCTTCCTGGATCACTACCTCTTCGCCGTCGACCTTGACGGACTTGATGTTGAACTCGGGCTTCTCGTAGTCCTTGCCCAGCCGGTAGAGCAGGTCGTAGCTCGCGGCCATGCGCTGGGAGATGGGCAACTGGCCCCACACGGCACCGGGGCTGTAGAGCTTGGAGGCCGCCTGCGCGAAGTCCGCGAAGGGCTCCATCAGGGAACGCTGGGCTTCGTAGAGTTGATAGAGCATCGGAAGTCTTGGAGTGAGATGTTGCGGCGCAATATATCAGCGCATCCGCTGTGCTGCAGGGGGCCTAACCCCTACATCCACCTGTCGCCGGGCTCTTCCGGGAGGGAGTGTGAAGGAATCGTCGCCCGGGGCGGATTCCCTCACACCTCGCTGTCACCTAGATGACTTTGGCGATCGACGCGCAGACGTGGCCGATGTTCTTGCTGTTGAGCGCGGCCACGCACATGCGGCCGGTGTCGGTGCCGTACACGCCGAATTCATTGCGCAGGCGGACCATCTGGTCCTTGGTCAGGCCCGAATAGCTGAACATGCCGATCTGCGTGGTGATGAAGCTCATGTCTTCCTTCACGCCCGCGGCCTTCAGGCCCTCGACCAGCGCCTGGCGCATGGCCTTGATGCGCACGCGCATCTCGCCCAGTTCCTTCTCCCAGAGGGCGCGCAGCTCGGGGTTGCCGAGCACCGCGGCCACCACGGCGCCGCCGTGCGTGGGTGGGTTGCTGTAGTTGGTGCGGATGGCGATCTTGAGCTGGGAGAGCACGCGGGCGGCTTCTTCCTTGTTCTCGCACAGCACCGACAGGGCGCCGACGCGTTCGCCGTACAGGCTGAAGCTCTTGGAGAAGGAGGTCGAGACGAAGAAGGTCAGGCCGGCTTCGACGAACTTGGCGACGGCGGCGCCGTCTTCCTTCAGGCCGTAGCCGAAGCCCTGGTAGGCCATGTCGAGGAAGGGCACCAGGCCCTTGGCCTTGACGGTGGCGACCACCTGGTCCCACTGGGCCGCGGTGATGTCGTAGCCGGTCGGGTTGTGGCAGCAGGCGTGCAGCACGACGATGGTGCCGGCCGGGGCTGCGTTGAGCGCGGCCAGCATGCCGTCGAAGTTGATGCCGCGCTTGGCGGCGTCGTAGTAGGGGTAGCTTTCGACTTCGAAGCCGGCGTTGGTGAAGAGGGCGCGGTGGTTTTCCCAGCTCGGGTCGCTGATGAGCACCTTGGCGTTGGGGTTGAGCTTCTTCAGGAAGTCCGCGCCGACCTTCAGGCCGCCGGTGCCGCCGATGGCCTGGATCGTGGCGACGCGGCCCGAGGTGACGGGTTCGCTGTCGGCACCGAAAACGAGTGCCTTGACGGCGTTGTCGTAGGCGGCGATGCCGTCGATGGGGAGGTAGCCGCGTGCCGTGGGCGCTTTCATCATGTTCTGCTCGGCGGCCTGCACGCACTGCAGCAGGGGCAGTTTGCCGTTGTCGTCGTAATAGACGCCGACGCCGAGATTGACCTTGTTGGGGTTGGTATCGGCTGCGAATTGTTCGTTGAGGCCGAGGATCGGGTCGCGCGGTGCCATTTCGACCGCGGTGAACATAGACATGGAAAGGTCCTTTGGGATGAAAGCTGCGCTGCAACCGGATGAGGCTTTATGCTTTCCGGTTGCCTTGAATTTTACCGGCGCGAGCGCCACCTGTCGGGAACAGCCATGCCAGAGAACAACGAAGCCATAGCAGACCTGAAGAAACTCGACCCGATCGGGCCAGCGAAGCAGGGCGAATTCGTCAGGTTCCCCGGTTCGCCCTTCGAGCTTTTCCAGCCCTATCCGCCGGCGGGCGACCAGCCGACGGCCATCCAGGGGCTGGTCGAGGGCGTGAACGACGGCGAGGTCTACCAGACCCTGTTGGGCGTGACGGGCTCGGGCAAGACCTTCACCATGGCCAACGTGATCGCCCGGATGGGCCGCCCGGCCATCGTGTTTGCGCCAAACAAGACACTGGCGGCGCAGCTGTACAGCGAATTCCGCGAGTTCTTCCCGAAGAACGCCGTCGAGTATTTCGTCAGCTACTACGACTACTACCAGCCCGAGGCCTACGTGCCGCAGCGCGACCTGTTCATCGAGAAGGACTCGTCGATCAACGAACACATCGAGCAGATGCGCCTTTCGGCCACCAAGAGCGTGCTGGAGCGGCGCGACACGGTCATCGTGGCCACGGTGAGCGCCATCTACGGCATCGGCACGCCCGAGGACTACATGGAGATGCGGCTGATCGCCCGCGTGGGCGACAAGCTCGGCCAGCGCGACCTGATCGCCAGGCTCATCCGCATGCAGTACACGCGCAACGAGCAGGACTTCGCGCGCGGCACGTTCCGCGTGCGCGGCGACACCATCGACGTGTTTCCGGCCGAGCACAGCGAACTGGCGATCCGCTTCGAGCTGTTCGACGACGAGATCGAGTCGCTGCAGCTCTTCGACCCGCTGACCGGGYGCATCCGGCAGAAGGTGCCGCGCTTCACCGTGTACCCGTCGAGCCACTACGTCACGCCGCGCGACAAGGTGCTGGCGGCGGTGGAAACCATCAAGATCGAACTGGCCGAGCGGCTGAAGGAATTGGTCGGCGCGGGCAAGCTGGTGGAGGCGCAGCGGCTGGAGCAGCGCACGCGCTTCGATCTCGAGATGCTCTCCGAAATCGGTCACTGCAAGGGCATCGAGAACTACACGCGCCACCTCTCGGGCGCCGCTCCCGGTGAGCCGCCGGCCACGCTGACTGACTACATGCCCAAGGACGCGCTGATGTTCCTCGACGAGAGTCACCAGATGGTCGGACAGCTCGGCGGCATGTACAACGGCGACCGGGCGCGCAAGGTCACGCTGGTCGAGTACGGCTTCCGCCTGCCGAGCGCGCTGGACAACCGGCCGCTCAAGCTGGAGGAGTTCGAAGCGCGGGTGCGCCAGTGCATCTTCGTATCGGCCACGCCGGCGCAGTATGAGAAGGACCATGCCGGCAACGTGGTCGAGCAGCTGGTGCGGCCCACCGGGCTGATCGACCCCGAAGTCGAGGTGCGGCCCGCAACCCATCAGGTGGACGACGTGCTGGGCGAGATCCGCACGCGTGTCGAGAAGAACGAGCGGGTGCTGATCACCACGCTGACCAAGCGCATGGCCGAGCAGCTGACCGACTACCTGGGCGACAACGGCGTGAAGGTGCGCTACCTGCACAGCGACGTCGACACGGTGGAGCGGGTGGAGATTCTGCGCGACCTGCGCCTGGGCACTTTCGACGTGCTGGTGGGCATCAATCTGCTGCGCGAGGGGCTGGACATTCCGGAGGTGTCGCTGGTGGCGATCCTCGATGCCGACAAGGAAGGCTTCCTGCGCGCGGAGCGTTCGCTGATCCAGACCATCGGCCGCGCGGCGCGGAACCTGAACGGCAAGGCCATCCTGTACGCCGACAGGATGACCGACTCGATGAAGAAAGCCATCGGCGAAACCGAGCGCCGGCGCGCCCGGCAGATCGCCTACAACGAGGCCAACGGCATCACGCCGCGCAGCATCGTCAAGCAGGTGCGCGACCTGATCGATGGCGTCTACAGCGAGAAGAGCGGCAAGGAGGCGGCCAAGCTCGACCTGGAACGCGCCAAGGTCGAGGACATGAGCGAGAAGGACATCGCCCGGGAAATCAAGCGGCTCGAAAAGCAGATGCTGGAGCACGCCCGCAACCTCGAATTCGAGAAGGCGGCCCGGGTGCGCGACCAGCTGGCGCTGCTTCGGGAGCAGGCGTTCGGGGCGTCCGGCGGCGACAACATCGCCGGCTTGGCGCAGTAAACCGAACGTTCGCAATCCCGCATCGGGCGGCGCTGGGGTTTACCCGAGCAGACCTCAGGGCCTTCTGTTATACTTGAGCGAAATACTCAACAACAACCAGAAGAACTTCGCGATGAAGGACTGACTCCTACCGGCTGGTTCACCAGCGTCAGGGGTCGGGCAGGGCGGAGACGAGGTCACCGCGGTCCCGGACCATGGTGTCGTTTCAACGGTAAGCACTTGAAGGAGCTTGCGATGCGTCTCACTACCAAAGGCCGTTTTGCGGTCACAGCCATGATCGATCTGGCGTTGCGTCAGAACACCGGTCCGGTCACGCTGGCCGCGATCAGCCAGCGGCAGCAGATCTCGCTGTCGTACCTCGAACAGCTGTTCGGCAAGCTGCGCCGTCACGAGCTGGTCGAGTCGACCCGTGGCCCCGGCGGGGGCTACAGCCTCGGCCGCAAGGCCGCGGACATCACCGTAGCCGACATCATCGTCTCCGTCGATGAGCCCATCGACGCCACCCAGTGCGGCGGCAAGGAAAACTGCCTCGGCGAAGCCGGCCGTTGTATGACCCATGAACTCTGGGCCTCGCTGAACCAGCGCATGGTCGAGTTCCTCGACTCCGTCACCCTGCAGAAGCTGGTCGACGACCAGATCGCCAAGGGCGTGCAGATCGAGAACAAGCCGGTCGTCAAGCGCGCGATCTCCGCGCAGCCGGTGGTCAAGCCGATTCGCGTGAACGCGCCGAACTCGGTGTTCGCACTCGGAAACGCTTTCGCCAAGTCCTGAAAGCCCTGAGTCAGAGTCCCGGCGGCGCCTTCGGGCGCCGGCCTGAGCAGCCCAGATCAAAGAACAACCCCCACGCCAGCACGAGCCAGCCATGGACGTAACTCCTCATTTCCCGATCTATCTCGACTACGGCGCGACCACGCCGGTCGACCCGCGCGTGGTCGACGCCATGATTCCCTGGTTGCGCGAACACTTCGGCAACCCGGCGTCGCGCAGCCATGCATGGGGCTGGGAAGCTGAGGAGGCGGTCGAGAAAGCGCGCGGACAGGTGGCGGCGCTGATCAACGCCGACCCGCGCGAGATCGTCTGGACCTCGGGAGCAACCGAGTCGATCAACCTCGCGATCAAAGGCGCGGCCAATTTCTACAAGGGCAAGGGCAAGCACCTCATCACCCTGAAGACCGAGCACAAGGCCGTGCTCGACACCATGCGGGAACTGGAGCGGCAGGGCTTCGAGGTCACCTACCTCGACGTCGAGGAAAACGGCCTCGTCGACCTGGAAAAGTTCAAGGCCGCTATCCGCCCTGACACCATCCTCGTCAGCGTGCTCTTCGTGAACAACGAAATCGGCGTGATCCAGGACGTGGTCTCCATCGGCAACATCTGCCGCGAGAAGGGCATCGTCTTCCATGTCGACGCTGCCCAGGCCACCGGCAAGATCGACATCGACATCACGAAGCTGCCCATCGACCTGATGAGCCTGGCTTCGCACAAGACCTACGGTCCCAAGGGCATCGGCGCCCTGTACGTTCGCCGCAAGCCGCGCGTGCGCCTCGAGGCGCAGATGCACGGCGGCGGCCACGAGCGCGGCATGCGCTCGGGTACGCTGCCCACGCACCAGATCGTCGGCATGGGCGAGGCCTACCGCATCGCCAAGCTCGAGATGCACAAGGACATCGAACACGCGCGCCGGCTGCAGAAGCGTCTGCTCGATGGCCTGAAGGACGTCGAACAGGTGTTCATCAACGGCGACCTCGAGCATCGCGTGCCGCACAACCTGAACATGAGCTTCAACTATGTCGAAGGCGAGTCGCTGATCATGGGCATCAAGGGCCTGGCGGTGTCGTCGGGTTCGGCCTGCACCTCGGCCAGCCTGGAACCCAGCTACGTGCTGCGCGCCCTGGGCCGCAGCGACGAGCTGGCCCACAGCAGCCTTCGCATGACCATCGGCCGTTTCACGACCGAAGAAGAGATCGACTACGCCATTTCGACCATCAAGCACAACGTTGCCAAGCTGCGCGAGCTGAGCCCCCTGTGGGAGATGTTCCAGGACGGCGTCGACATCAGCACGATCCAGTGGTCGGCCCACTGACGCAGGTCAGGTCCGCACCAGGCACCACGATTGAACAAAGTTTGAGAGGTACACCATGGCATATTCTTCCAAGGTCATCGACCACTACGAAAACCCGCGCAACGTCGGCTCCTTCGAAAAGGGCGACGACTCCGTCGGCACCGGCATGGTCGGCGCACCGGCCTGCGGCGACGTGATGAAGCTGCAGATCAAGGTCAACCCCGAAACCGGCGTGATCGAAGATGCGCGCTTCAAGACCTACGGCTGTGGCTCGGCCATCGCCTCGTCGTCGCTCGTGACCGAATGGGTCAAGGGCAAGACGCTCGACGAAGCGGCTGCGCTCAAGAACGCGCAGATCGCCGAAGAACTGGCGCTGCCGCCGGTGAAGATCCACTGCTCCATCCTGGCCGAAGACGCCATCAAGGCAGCCGTGAACGACTACAAGGCCAAGCACGGCGTCAAGACCGAATCCGCTGCCGCCGAAGCTGTCCACTGACATGGCCGTCACGCTGACCGAAGCCGCTGCCCGACACGTCACCCGCTACCTCGGCAAGAGGGGCAAGGGGCTGGGCGTGCGGCTGGGCGTGAAGACCACGGGCTGCTCCGGCCTGGCCTACAAGCTGGAGTACGTGGACGAACTGACGCCCGAGGACGTGGTGTTCGAAGACCACGGCGTGAAGGTGCTGGTCGATCCGAAGAGCCTGGCCTACATCGACGGCACGCAGCTCGACTTCGTGCGCGAAGGCCTGAACGAGGGCTTCAAGTTCATCAACCCCAACGAGCGCGACCGCTGCGGTTGCGGCGAAAGCTTCCGCATCTGAACTGATGCGCCGTCGCTGACTGCGACCACAGCCGCCAACATGTCATGTGCTGGCGGTTTTTTCTTGCCATGAATCTGAACGACACCGACTTTCAACTGTTCGCCGTCCCGGCGACTTTCGCGCAGGACCGCACAGTGCTCGACGCACGCTGGAAGGAACTGCAGCGAGAGGCCCACCCGGACCGCTTCGCCGCGCAGGGCGCCGCGGCGCAGCGCGTGGCCATGCAGTGGTCGGTGCGCATCAACGAGGCTTACCAGCGCCTGAAGGACCCGATCCGCCGCGCCAGCTACATCTGCGAGCTGAACGGTGCGCCGCTCGACGCCGAGAACAACACGGCGATGCCGCCCGACTTCCTCATGCAGCAGATGGAATGGCGCGAGACGCTCGACGACGTCGCCGACTTCGCTTCGCTCGAGAAGCTCAACACCGAGGTCGAAGCCGGCCGCACGCGCGCGCTCTCATCGCTCGACTGGCTGATCGACGAGAAGGGCGACTACCCGGCGGCAGCCAAACAAGTGAGAGCCCTCATGTTCATTGAGCGCTTCGCGCAGGACGTCGAAGCAAAGTTCGATCAGTTGGGACAATAACGGCATGGCTCTCCTCCAGATTTCAGAACCCGGCCAGGCGCCCGACCCGCATCAGCGCCGCATTGCCGTGGGCATCGACCTCGGCACCACGCATTCGCTGGTGGCCTCGGTGCGCAACGGCGTGGCCGAATGCCTGCCCGACGACCAGGGCCGCCTGCTGCTGCCTTCGGCCGTGCGCTACCTCGAGGGCGACCGCCGCCAGATCGGCTTCGACGCGCTGGCCGC
Source organism: Variovorax sp. CAN15 (assembly GCF_030462475.1). Classification (GTDB taxonomy): domain Bacteria; phylum Pseudomonadota; class Gammaproteobacteria; order Burkholderiales; family Burkholderiaceae_C; genus Variovorax. The sequence continues at coordinate 53,663 of NZ_JASMRZ010000029.1, read as the reverse complement.
TCGCGCGCAGGACCCGGCCAACACTATCACCTCGGTGAAGCGCCTCATGGGCCGCGGCCTGGCCGACATCGCGAACCGCGAGTCGATGTCGTACCGCATCGGCAGCGGCGACGGCGGCATGGTCAAGGTACAGACGCTGGCGGGCGAGAAGTCGCCGGTCGAGATCAGCGCCGAGATCCTCGCCACACTGCGCTTCCGCGCCGAGGACACCTTCGACGACGAGCTTTACGGCGCCGTCATCACCGTGCCCGCGTACTTCGACGAAGGCCAGCGCCAGGCGACCAAGGACGCCGCGCAGCTCGCCGGCCTCAACGTGCTGCGACTGATCAGCGAACCCACGGCTGCCGCCATCGCCTACGGCCTCGACAACGCGAGCGAAGGCGTCTATGCGGTCTACGACCTGGGCGGCGGCACTTTCGACATCTCCATCCTGCGGCTCACGCAGGGCGTGTTCGAAGTCATCGCGACCGGCGGCGATTCGGCCCTCGGCGGCGACGACTACGACCACGCGCTGGCCGACTTCGTGCTCGCGCAGACAGACCTGCGGGCCGGCAGCGATGCCGACAAGGCCGCGTTGCTCGTGGCCGCCCGTGCCGCGAAGGAAGCCCTGACCGATTCGGCGGCGGTCGTGTTCAAGGCCGAGGTTGCAGGCAAGACAGTTTCGTTCGACCTGACGCGCGAGCAGTTCCACGCCGTGACCCAGCCGCTCACCGAGCGGACCATCGCCGCCGTGCGCAAGGCACTGCGCGACGCGAAGCTCAAGGCCGACGAGCTGCAGGGCATCGTTCTCGTGGGCGGCTCCACCCGCATGCCGCAAGTCCGCCGCGCGGTGGCCGATTTCTTCGGCCGCGAGCCGCTGGTCAACCTGAATCCCGATGAAGTCGTGGCGCTGGGCGCCGCCATCCAGGCGAATCAGCTCGCCGGCAACAACGGCGCGGGCGAGCTGCTGCTGCTCGACGTGATCCCGCTGTCGCTCGGCATCGAGACCATGGGCGGCCTCGTCGAGCGCATCGTGCCGCGCAACCAGACCATCCCGACCGCCATGGCGCAGGACTTCACGACCTACCAGGACGGCCAGACCGCGCTGGCGCTGCACGTGGTGCAGGGCGAGCGCGACCTCGTCTCCGACTGCCGCAGCCTCGCGCGCTTCACGCTGCGCGGCATTCCGCCGATGGCGGCCGGCGCGGCGCGCATCCGCGTGACCTTCACCGTCGACGCAGACGGCCTGCTGAGCGTGAGCGCAAAGGAACAGGGCAGCGGCGTCGAGGCGAGCGTGGCGGTCAAACCCTCGTACGGCCTGTCGGACGACCAGATCGCGACCATGTTGCAGGAGAGCTTCTCCACCGCGCAGCAGGACATGCAGGCCCGTGCGCTGGTCGAGGCGCGCGTCGATGCCGATCGCATGCTGCTGGCCACGCAGAGCGCGCTCGATGCCGACGGCGACCTGCTGAACGACGAAGAGCGCGCCGCCATCGACGCATCGATGGCGCAGCTGCGCGAAGCTGCCAGGAGCAGCAGCGAAGCGGCGGCGATCGAAGCCGCCACCAAGAAGCTGGCCGACGACACCGAGGCCTTCGCCGCACAGCGCATGAACGCGGGCATCGCGCGCGCACTTGCCGGGCGCAAGGTCGAATCCCTCTAGAACAACAGCATGCCCACGATCAAGATCTACCCGCATCCCGAGTACTGCCCCGAAGGCGCAGAAATCACCGCGCCCGCCGGCACCTCGATCTGCGAGGCGCTGCTCGACAACCACATCGACATCGAGCATGCCTGCGAGATGAGCTGCGCCTGCACCACCTGCCACGTGATCGTGCGCGAGGGCTTCAATTCGCTGAACGAGGCGGAAGAGGGCGAGGAAGACCTGCTCGACCGCGCCTGGGGCCTGGAGCCGCAATCGCGCCTGAGCTGCCAGGCGATCCTGGCGCAGGAGAATGTGACGATCGAGATTCCCAAGTACTCGATCAACCACGCCAAGGAAAACCACTGATGAGCGCAGCGCCGGGCCGCCCCAAGCAAGCTTGTACAGCAGTGCGAAGCACGGAGGTACTTCGATGAGCCGCCAGATCGTCCTCGACACCGAAACCACAGGTCTCTCGGCCGAGAATGGCGACCGGGTCATCGAGCTCGGCTGCGTGGAGCTGTTCAACCGCAAGCTCACCGGCAACGACCTGCACATCTACTTCAACCCCGAGCGCGAGAGCCACGAGGACGCGCTCAAGGTCCACGGCCTGACGACCGACTTCCTGCGCGACAAGCCCAAGTTCGGCACGTTGGCCAACGACATCGTCGAATACCTGCGCGACGCCGAGCTGATCATTCACAACGCGGCCTTCGACGTCGGCTTCCTCAACAAGGAATTCGAGCGCGCCGGCCTGCCGCCGCTGCGCACCTTCGTGAGCGAAGTGACCGACACGCTGGCCATGGCCAAGCAGGTGTACCCGGGCAAGCGCAATTCGCTCGACGCGCTGTGCGACCGCTTCGGCGTCGACCGCTCGAACCGCACCTTCCACGGCGCCAAGCTCGACGCGCAGTTACTCGCCGACGTCTACATCAACCTCACCCGTGGGCAGGACGCGCTGCTCATCGATGTGGCCGCTGCCGAGCCAGTGCAGGGCACGACCGTGGTGGCCGTCGACCTCAGCCAGTTCGAGCTGCCGGTGATCATGGCGGCCGAGCACGAGCTGACCGCGCACGAGGCCGTGCTGGCCCAACTCGATAAATCGAGTGGCGGCCGGACGCTGTTTCGAGAAAACGTCTGAGTTTCTTGAAAGCGGCTGAAAAGCTATGGCATAATCTGAGGCTTCGCAGAATGCGATACGTTTTCAAGGCGCTGCAGATAAACAGCAGTGCTCAGGGCGGTTAGCTCAGGGGTAGAGCACAGCATTCACACTGCTGGGGTCGGAGGTTCGAAGCCTCCACCGCCCACCAAATCAAAAAGCGACCTGGATCTCCAGGTCGCTTTTTTGTTTTGTGCGCCGGGCTTGCCTTCAGCCCGTCTTCGTTTTCTCTTCTCGTCTTTGTCTACTTCGTGGTGCCGAACAGGTCGCCGCAGTTGTCGGCCCGCACCGACGGCAAGTGCAGCCGAGTGCTGTCGATTTTTTCGCTCCAGCGACCTAGAACCTGAGTGAAAGGAGCGCTGCCATGGGCACTCATCCCGACATTCCACCGCCCGTTGCACCGGACCTGCCCGTCGAGCCCGACGAAGGGCCCGGGAAGCTGCCCGACGAGCCGACCGATCCCGAACCGCCCCCGTCAGTGCTCTGAGCCGCTGGCGCGACGTTCCCGTCGCGAGCCGCGCTAAGCTCGTGCGATGGACGAAATAGATTGCGCCGTCATCGGCGGCGGTGTTGTGGGGCTGGCTGTCGCGCGCGCCTTGGCGCTTGCGGGCCGGGAGGTGCTGGTACTCGAATCCGAAGGTGCCATCGGCACGGGAACGAGTTCGCGCAACAGCGAGGTCATTCATGCCGGCATCTACTACCCGCAGGGTTCGCTCAAGGCGAAGCTCTGCGTCGAAGGCAAGCAGATGCTGTATGCCTACGCGGCCGAACGAGGCGTGCCGCACCAGCGCTGCGGCAAGCTCATCGTGGCGACGTCGCCCGAACAGGCCGGCCAGCTCGAGGCCATCCGGAAGAAAGCGGCCGCCAACGGCGTGGACGATCTCGTTCTGCTCACGGGGAAGCAGGCCATTGCCATGGAGCCGCAACTGCAGTGCGTGGCGGCGCTGCATTCGCCGAGCACCGGCATCGTCGACAGCCACGCACTCATGCTCAGCCTGCTTGGCGATCTGGAGAACGCTGGCGGCATGCTGGCGCTGAAATCTCCGGTCACGCGCGCCGAGTGTGCCGGGGGCGCGATCGTGCTGACGGCGGAAGACGGCACCGCGCTGCGCTGCCGCAGCGTGGTCAATGCCGCGGGCCTCGGGGCTCCCGCGCTGGCCCGGCACTTCGAGGGCCTGCCGCCATCCTCGGTGCCGAAGGAATACTTCGCCAAGGGCAACTACTTCACCTTGTCGGGACGTGCGCCGTTCAGCCGACTTGTCTACCCGGTGCCCGAGCCTGGCGGGCTGGGCGTGCATCTCACGATCGACCTGGGCGGCCAGGCCAAGTTCGGACCCGACGTGCAGTGGGTTTCCTCGCCAGACGACCTGGTGGTGGACCCCTCGCGCGGCGAGGGTTTCTACGCCGAGGTGCGCAAATACTGGCCGGCGCTGCCCGATGGGACGCTGATCCCTGGCTATGCGGGCATGCGGCCCAAGATCTCGGGACCCGGTGAGCCGGCGGCCGACTTCATGATCGACGGGCCCGCATCGCACGGCGTGCCGGGGCTGGTGAATCTCTTCGGCATCGAATCGCCGGGCCTCACCAGCAGTCTGGCCATCGGGCGCCATGTGGCTGCCCTGCTGGCGGGTGGTTGAGGCTGGTTTGGATGGCAGGAAGTGGCATCTCGCGTCAAAGTCTGCACATCTGTAGCGCCTGAGGGTCTTTTGAGCCTGTAACATGACAGCACGCCACTTGCTGGCGCGAAGCCGCCGGCGCGGTGCCGGTGTCATCACGGAGGAAAGTTTCCAATGAGTGCATCCCAAAATCTTGAAGCAGCAGCCGAAGACATTGCAAGCGACGTGCGTGGCGTGCTGGCAAGCAAGGACCTGGATTCGGTTCCCCACATCAAGGCGCTGCGCCAGCGCATCGACACCAAGCTGGCCATCGCACGCGAACTCGCGGCCGAGAAGAGCAAGCTCGCCGCCAAGAAGGCCCGCGAAGCGGCCAGCTCCGCCAACGCCTACGCCCACGACGAACCATGGCAGATCGCCGGTGCCGCATTGGCCGTCGGTGTGCTGGTGGGCCTGCTGCTTGGCCGCCGCTGATCTCGTAGGGCACGGCAGCAGCATCATCGTTCACCCGGGCATGACAGAGGCCAGCCAATGAGGCTGCTCTCCCTGTTCGGGCTGAATGCCCGCATCCGTCGGCTGCGCATCGCCGCGGCCGAAGGCGCCCTGGCGGCGGAGGACCGGGTGCAACTGCTGCGCATGGCCTGGGAGGACGAGAAGCAGCGGCTCAAGCTGATGCTCCTTCTCGGGTTGGCCGTGCTGGGGCTGACCACGGTCACGGTGGCCCTGCTGTCCGTGGCGGTGGTGGTCAATTTCTGGGACACGCCGCACCGCGTCACCGCCGCATGGTCGGTGGCTGGCGTATGGATCGTGCTCTGGCTGGCGGCAATCATTGGACTGCTGCTGACCTTGCGCAACGCGTCCAACAGCTTCGTCCCCGCGCGTCAGGAGTTCGAGCGCGATTGGGCCTGGGCCCAGGAGCGTTTTGGCCTTGGCAAGGGTCCGGGTGAAGACGAGGAAGCACCGCACCGCGTCCGCCGTCCGGTCACGCGCGAAGAACTGCTGGCGCGCATGGAAATCCAGCGCCAGCGCATCGCGACGATGCAGGGTGGCCGCGAGACTCAGCCCGCGCCCGAGGCGGATGCCCCGCCGCCCAACGAGTCGGCTGCTGCCGCGGCGCTGCGCATCGCGCGTGCGCATCCGGTGGCCGCGGGCGTAGTCGCGGCGGCTGCCGTGGTGGTGATCCGGCCGAAGCGCCTGCTGCGCTGGGCGGCAGTCATTGCGCCAGTGCTCTGGCGCATGCGCTGAGAGACTGAAGGGAAAAGGCGCTCAGGCCTTGCTGCCGCGATCGCGCAGCAGCGTCTGGGCTGCTTCGCGGACGAGGGCCGGGCCGCGATAGATGAGGCCGGTGTAGATCTGCACCACGTCCGCACCCGCTGCAATCTTCGCTCTGGCATCGGCGCCGCTGAGGATCCCGCCCACGCCGATGATCGGAAAGCCCGTGCCCAGCGCCGCGCGCAGCTGCGCGACCACGCGGTTGCTGGCCTCGCGCACCGGCGCGCCCGAAAGGCCCCCCGCTTCCTCCGCATGAGGCAGCCCCTTGACCGCGTCGCGCGCCAGCGTGGTGTTGGTGGCGATCACACCGTCCATGCCGTGGCGCTTGAGTGTGGCGGCGATCACCGCGACCTGGGCTTCGTCGAGGTCGGGCGCGATCTTCACGAAGAGTGGCGAGCGCTTGCCGCCGTGGCGCGTGGTCAGGGTTTCGCGCCGCTCGGCAACCGCGCCGAGCAGTGCGTCGAGCGCTTCGTCGCTCTGCAGTGAGCGCAGGTTGGCGGTGTTGGGGCTGGAGATGTTGATCGTCACGTAGTCGGCATGCGGGTACACGCCGTCGAGGCAGGCCAGGTAGTCGTCCACCGCGCGCTCGATGGGCGTGGCGGCGTTCTTGCCGATGTTGAGGCCCAGCAGCATCGGCGACTTCGCGCCGCTGCCGTTCTTGCGGAAGCGCGCCTTCTGCACGTTGGCCAGGAAGGCGTCCAGCCCCTCGTTGTTGAAGCCGAGCCGGTTGATCAGCGCGTCGCGCTGGGGCAGGCGGAACATGCGCGGCTTCGGGTTGCCCGGCTGGGCCTTCGGCGTCACAGTGCCGACCTCGACGAAGCCGAAGCCCATGGCGGAAAAAGCGTCGATGCAGCGGGCGTTCTTGTCCAGGCCGGCCGCCAGGCCCACGCGGTTGGGAAAGGTCAGGCCGGCGAGTTGGACCGGGTCGTCGATGCGTGGCGCCGAGTAGGCGCAGGCCAGGGGCGTGTTCTGGGTGCGCGCCAGCCCTTCCAGCGTGATTTCATGGGCGTGCTCGGGGTCGAAGCCGAACAGGAAGGGGCGGGCCAGGCCGTAGAGCGAGGAGGGCATCAGCAGGGGCATCGGATAATTCGGGGCTTCAATGAGCCAAGGATTGTCCGTGATGACCGCACCCGCCTCCCCAACCCCCTCCAAACCGCTTTCCCAGGACGAACTCAAGGCCCAGGTCGGCCGCGCCGCGCTGGCCTACGTGGTCAAGGGCGAAATCGTCGGCGTCGGCACCGGATCGACGGTGAACAAGTTCATCGACGCGCTGGCCACGATCAAGGACGAGATCAAGGGCGCCGTCTCGAGCTCCGTCGCTTCCACCGAGCGCCTGCGCGCGCTGGGCATCCCGGTGTTCGACAGCAACGAGGTGGAGGAACTGTCGGTCTACATCGACGGCGMCGACGAGATCGATCATCGAGGCTTCATGGTCAAGGGCGGCGGCGCCGCACTCACGCGCGAGAAGATCGTCGCGGCGCAGTCGCGCAAGTTCGTCTGCATCGCCGACGAGTCCAAGTTGGTGGACGTGCTGGGCGCGTTCCCGCTGCCGGTGGAAGTGATCCCGATGGCCGCGCGCCGCGTGATGCGCCAGTTCGAAGCCATGGGCGGCATCGCCCAGGTTCGCGAGAAGGACGGCCTGCCGCTGGTCACCGACAACGGCCAGCACATCGTCGACGTGACGGGGCTGCGCATCACCGACCCGCTGGCTTTCGAGTCGACGGTGAGCCAATGGCCCGGCGTGGTGACGGTCGGCGTCTTCGCGCACCAGAAGGCCGACGTGTGCCTGCTGGGCACCACGACCGGTGTGAAGACGATGGAGTTCGGCGCCTGAGCGCCAGGCTCAGAACTTGATGCCGGCGGGGTTGCTCGGCGTCGGCTCGCTCGAAGCGGGCGGCGGCGCGGGTTGAGCGGCCGGTGCCGGCGCCGCAGCGGCTCGGGGCGCGGGCGCCGCCTGCTGCGCGACCAGCGGCCGCACCGGGCCGTTGCGATATCCCGCTGGCAGACTGTTGCTCTTGGGGTAGCCGGCCGCGTCGAGGTACTGCGACCATTCCACGTCCGAGAAGCCCTTGAGCTGCTGCGAACCGATGGTCAGCAGCGGCAGCGCATTCTGGCTGCTCAGGCGCTGCAGGGCTTCGATGTCTGCGTTGCTCTTGACAGTACGTTCCTCGAACGGAATGCCGCGCGTCGTGAGCAGCGTGCGCGCCGCCCCGCAGGGGCCGCATTCGTCCCCGCTGTAGAGGGTGACGGGATAGCGCTGCGCCACCTGGCGCAATTCATACGGCAGGCCGGCGGTGTTGGCGCTGGAAGGGGCCGCTGCGCCTTGCTGGCCCGCCGACGTTGGCTCAGTGCTCGCGCTCGGGGCGCGGTCGGAGAAAGTGACCTTGCCGTTCTTGTCCACCTGGCGGTAGATGGGTTGCGCCATCGCGCCTGCGGCAACGAGCACGAGGGCAAGGCCGGTCAGACGATGCAATGGTGAGATTTTGTAAATCGTATGCATCGCCCGAGTATCGCAAGCTTCAGCGATGCATCAAGCGGGCCGGGGCTCGGCCATGCCCTGGTGTCGCAGCAGCGCATCAAGCTGGGGCTCGCGGCCGCGGAAGGCCTTGAACGAATCCATTGCGCTGCGGCTGCCGCCGGCCTCCAGGATGGCCTGGCGGTACTTGCGGCCGGTCTCGATGTTCGGCTCGCCGTCGGCACCGATGGTTTCCTCGAAGGCCGCGTAGGCGTCGGCGCTCAGCACCTCGGCCCACTTGTAGCTGTAGTAGCCGGCCGCATAGCCGCCCGCGAAGATGTGGCTGAAAGTATTCGGCGTGCGGCTGAAGGGCGGAGAAGGCATCACGGCCACCTCGTCGCGTACGCGCCCCAGCAGCGCCATCACGTCGCCGGGCTTGGCGGTCGCGGCGTGGTATTCGGTGTGCAGCAGCATGTCGAACAGCGAGAACTCGATCTGGCGCAGCGTCTGCATGCCGCTCTGGAAGTTCTTCGCGGCGGTCATCTTGTCGAAGAGGGCGCGCGGCAGCGGCTCGCCGGTGTCGACGTGGGCCGTCATGTGCTTGAGCACGTCCCACTCCCAGCAGAAGTTCTCCATGAACTGGCTGGGAAGCTCGACCGCGTCCCACTCGACGCCGCTGATGCCCGAGACGTCGCGCTCGTTCACCTGCGTGAGCATGTGGTGCAGGCCGTGGCCGAACTCGTGGAAGAGGGTGGTCACGTCGTCGTGCGTGAGCAGCGGCGGCTTGCCGTCCACGCCGCTGGCGAAGTTGCATACCAGTTGCGCGACGGGCGTCTGCAGCAAGCCCGTGTCGGGGCGCAGCCAGCGGGCGCGCACGTCGTCCATCCAGGCGCCGCCGCGCTTGGCGGCGCGGGCGGAGGGGTCGAGGTAGAACTGGCCGACCTTCTGGCCGGCCCGCTCGATGCGGTAGAACTCGACGCTCGGATGCCAGGTGGGCGCCGAATCGCGGCGGATCGACACTTCGAAGAGCGTCTCGACGATCTTGAACAGCCCGGCCATGACCTTCGGCGCCGGGAAGTACTGCTTCACCTCCTGCTCGCTGAAGGCGTAGCGCGCTTCCTTGAGCTTCTCGCCGATGTAGCTCCAGTCCCAGGGCTGCGGATCGTTGATGCTCAGCTGTTCGGCGGCGAAGACGCGCAGGTCGGCAAGGTCGCGCTCGCCGTAGGGCCTGGCCTTGGCCGCGAGGTCGCGCAGGAACTTCACCACCTGCTCGGGCGACTCGGCCATCTTCGGCACGACCGACAGCTCGCCGTAGTTCCGGTAGCCCAGCAGCCCGGCTTCTTCCTCGCGAAGCGCGAGGATTTCGGTGATGAGGGAGGTGTTGTCGAAGGCCGCATCGCCGAACTCGCTGGCCCGCGTGACGTAGGCGCGGTAGAGCTTCTCGCGCAGCGCGCTGCTCTTTGCGAACTGCATCACCGGCAGGTAGCACGGCATCTTCAGCGTGAGCTTGTAGCCTTCCTTGCCGTCGGCTTCGGCGGCCGCGCGCGCGGCGCTCACCACGTCCTCGGGCACGCCTTCGAGTTCGCCTAAGGTGGCGAAGAAGGCGAAGGCGTCGGTCGCGTCGAGTGCGTTCTCGCTGAATTTCTGGCTCAGCTCGGCCAGGCGCTCCTGGATGTCGGCGAAGCGCTTCTTGGCTTCGCCCTGCAACTCGGCGCCGCCCAGCATGAAGTTGCGCACGGCATTGCTGTGCGCCTGGCGCTGCTCGGCGTTGAGCGTGGCGACGTCGATGGCCTTGTACTTGGCGTACAGCCGCTCGTCGGAGCCCAGGCGGGTCCAGAAGGCGGTGACGCGCGGCATGGCCTCGTTGTAGGCGGCGCGCAGCTCGGGCGTGTCGGCCACGGCGTTGAGATGGCCTACGGCGCCCCAGGCACGGCTGAAACGCTCGGACGCCACGTCCAGCACCTTGGAGATCGCGTTCCAGTCAGCAGGAAAGTCGGGCGCGGTCACGGCCTGCAGCGCGGACTCGGCGTCGGCCAGCAAAGCGTCGACGGCAGGTGCGACATGTTCGGGCTTGACTCGGTCGAACAGCGGGAGATCGGTGAAATCGAGAAGCGGGTTGGTCATTGGAAAATCCTGTTCGAGCTGACGAGACCATTGCGAGAGCCACCGCGGAACCGGCCTCGCCGGGCCGCCGGTGGCGCCCCTTGAGGGGGAGGCGGCTACACGAAGTGAGCACGCAACGGGGTGGTTCTCATGTTGCGGCGCGCTCGGCCGCTTCAAGGGTGTTGACCAGCAGCATGGCGCGCGTCATCGGGCCGACGCCGCCGGGCACGGGCGTGATCCAGCCGGCCACTTCCTTCACGCCGTCGAAGTCGACGTCGCCGGCGAGCTTGCCGTCGGGCTTGCGGTTCATGCCCACGTCGATGACGACCGCGCCGGGCTTGACCATGTCGGCTGTCAGCAGGTCGAGCTTGCCCACCGCAGCGACGATGACGTCGGCCTGGCGCGTGATGGCGCCCAGGTCCTTGGTGGCGCTGTGGCAGATCGTCACGGTGGCGCTCTTGGCGAGCAGCATCATGGCCATCGGCTTGCCGACGATGTTGCTGCGGCCGATGACCACGGCATGCTTGCCGCGCAGGTCGTAGCCGATGGATTCGAGCATCTTCATGCAGCCGTGCGGCGTGCAGGGCCAGAAGCCGGGGGCGCCGGTCATCAGCGCGCCGGCGCTGGCGACGTGGAAGCCGTCGACGTCCTTGGCGGGCGAGATGGCCTCGATGACCTTCTGGCTGTCCATGTGCCTGGGCAGCGGCAGCTGCACCAGGATGCCGTGCACCTTCGGGTCGTCGTTGAGCGTGCGGATGCGGGCCAGCAGGTCGGCCTCGCTCATGTCTGCAGGGTAGGTCTCGAGCGTGGCATCCAGGCCGGTCTGGGCGCTGTCGTTGACCTTGTGCTTCGTGTAGACCTGGCTGGCCGGGTCTTCGCCCACGAGGATGATGGAAAGGGCCGGGTTCACGCCTTTGGCCTTGAGTGCGGCGGTGCGACCGGCAACTTCGGCGCGAATGGTTTTGGCGAGGGCGTTGCCGTCGATCAGTTGGGCGGTCATCGGTTTCGATTTTCCAAGTAAAAACGCCCGCTTGCGCAGGCGTGGGGGTCATACGTCGCTATCGGGCGGATAGCTGTTTCTAGGCCTTGGCCGCTGGCGCCGCCTGCCCCAGCGCGATCTTGAGCAGATCGGCCACGGTATTGGCGTTGAGCTTTTCCATGATGTTGGCGCGGTGCGCCTCGACCGTCTTGATGCTGATGCCCAGGTCGTCGGCGATCTGCTTGTTCAGGCGGCCGGCGACGATGCGTTCGAGCACCTGTGCCTCGCGGCCCGTGAGCTTGGACAGCAGCGCGTCGCGGCTGGCCGATTGCTGGTGCTGCGTGAAGGCGCCGCGTGCGTGTTCGAGCATGCGCTCGACCAGCGTGACGAGTTCCTCGTCGTTGAAGGGCTTCTGGATGAAATCCATGGCGCCCTTCTTCATGCTGTCGACCGCCATCGGCACGTCGCCGTGGCCGGTGATGACCACGATCGGCAGCGGGGAGCGCCGTTCGATGAGCCGGTCCTGCAGTTCGAGGCCGGTCATGCCCGCCATGCGGATGTCGACGATCAGACAGGCGACTTCGCGCGGGTCGTATCGGGAGAGAAAGGATTCGGCGGAATCGAAACAGCGGACTCTGTAGTCCTTGCCCTCGAGCAGCCATTGCAGCGAATCGCGTACGGCTTCGTCGTCGTCGACGACATAGACCGTGCCCTTCTTCGGAATCAAACTCATGCAGGTACCTTTGCCTCGTCGCTAGCTACGGAACTGATAGCGTCCAACACCGGAATCCAGAAGGAAAAACGGCATCCGATCACATCCGGGCCATTGTAGATGTTCTCTGCCTGCATCCGGCCGCGGTGCGACTCGACGATGGTGCGGCACAAATTGAGCCCGATGCCCATGCCCTCGGGCTTGGTGGAGAAGAAGGCCTCGTAGAGCCGGTCCATCACCTCCGGGGCCAGGCCCTTGCCCGTGTCCTGCACCGAGAACTCGATGGCGTTGTGGCCCTCGATCACCTTGGGCAGCACGCGCAGCTCGACGCTGCGGCGCGCCAGGGGGCGGTCGGCCAGGTCGATGGATTCCGCGGCGTTCTTCAGCAGGTTGACCATCACCTGCTCGATGAGGATCGGGTCGACCCGCACCACCGGCAGCCGCGCCGCCACGTAGTGGTTCAGGCGCACGTTGCGCCGGCGCAGCTCGATGCCGGCAAGCTCGACCGCTTCGCTCACCATGGTGGCCACGTCGGCCGGCGTGCGGTTGGGTTCGCTGCGCTTCACGAAGGAGCGGATGCGCTGGATGATCTGGCCCGCACGCTGGGCCTGCTTCGAGGTTTTCTCGAGGGCGGCGAGCAGCGCCTCGGTGTCGATCGTCTGCCCCTTGATGCGCGACATCATCCCGTTGCAGTAGTTGGTGATGGCGGTCAGCGGCTGGTTGAGCTCGTGCGCCACGCTCGACGCCATTTCGCCCATGGTGATGAGGCGGCTGGCGGCCTGGGCCTTGTCGGCCTGCGCGGCGGCCTGCTCTTCGGCGTCGCGGCGTGGCGTGATGTCGGTGGCGATCACCAGCTGTGCGAGGCGGCCGTCCACCCAGGTCAGGTAGCGCGAGCGCACTTCGAGCCATTTGCCGAGGTGGGGCACGAAGATCTCGTTGTTGGCGGTCTGAGCGGCGGTGAGCGTGTCGATCGGCAGGCCTGCGTAGGGGTCGACGTCGTCCAGGCCCTCGTCGTGCGCGTTCGACGCCGGCACGCCCGCCTGCGCGACCATGCCGAGGTGGCCCACGGTGTCGGAGCCGAACCAGAGCCGGTACAGCTTGTTGGCGAACAGCAGTTCCTCGCTGCCGATGGGGGCCACCGACACGGCCGCGTCGAGTGCTTCCAGCACCGTGGTGAAGCGCTCGTAGGAGGCCGACAGCTGCTCGCGGATGCGCGTGGGCTCGGTGATGTCGGTCATCGACGTCATCCAGCCGGTCTGGTGGCCGCGCGCGTCGATCAGCGGCGACACGTAGAGGCGGGCGTTGAACACGCTGCCGTTCTTGCGCTTCACCCGGACCTGGAAGCCGCCGGGCAGGGCGCGGCCGTGCAGCTCTTCTTCGAGCCGCTCGTTCATCACCTCGCGGTCGGATTCGAGCCAGTAGGGGAAGGGCGGAGACTGGCCGACCAGCTCTTCCTCGCTCCAGCCGGTCATCGCGCAGAAGGCGGCGTTGACGTAGGTGATGCGGCCCTGCAGGTCGAGCACGCGCATGCCGGTGAGCATGGAGTTTTCCATCGCGCGGCGGAAGTTGGTCTCGGCCACCAGCCGCTGCTGCGCCTGCAGCCGCCGCCGCGTGTGGCGCCAGGTGCCGATCAGCATCCAGCTGGTAAGCACGCTGAGCGCGCAGACCAGCCAGAAAAGGCCGTTGCCGACCACGCCCTGCGAGGTGCGGTACGCCTGCGCCCGCAGCACCAGCGCATTGCCCACCGGCGACACCGGCACTTCATATTCGTTGGTCCGCTCGGTCCAGGGCAGCAGCCGCGTACCGTTTTCCTTCAGGTTGGCAGTGTTGCCGGCGATCACCTGCCCCTTGGCATCGAGCAGCGACACCGCATAGCGCGCCTGCACCTCGGAGGGCATGCCGTAGCGCAGCAGGCCGTCGACCGAGAACTCGCCCAGCACCACGCCCGCGAACAGGCCCTGGTCGAAGAGGGGGATGTGCAGCTGCAGCATGGCCGGTGGGTCGCCGCCCGCCACGGGCTGAGAGAACACCGGCTGGCGCAGTTCGCGGGCCAGCGCATAGTTGCTCTCGATGTCGCCGGGGCGCAGCACGTCGCCGATCAGGTGCTGCTGCGCCGGGTGCACGCTGGGGGCAGCGTAGCCGGCCTTGAAGCGGCGGCGGTCGTCGATCCAGGTGATGGTCTGCAGTTCGGGGAACTGGCTCACCAGCGACTCGGCGCGACTGGTGAATTCGATGGGGTCGATCTCGCGGTTGGAGGCGTCGCGCGCGATGCGCATCAGCTGCTCCTGCCGTTCCAGCAGCCGCAGGCGCATGCGCTGCTGTGCGTACTCGACGTCGCGGCGCACCGACTCCTGCTCGCGTTCGACTTCCTCGGTGCGCAGATACCAGAAGGCGGAAACGATGGCGGCAAGGAACAGCAGCACGGCCGCCATCGGCGCGAGCATGGCGACCGCGTCCTGCAGCACCGGTGTCTGGCGTCGCCACCACCTGCGCCACCAGGACAGCGGCGAGGCGTTCACGGCACTGCGGGCAACCGCCAGCGGAGAGGAGAGAGGCATGGGCGGATTCTAGGCTTGCCCCCTCGTGTTGCCATGCCTTGTGCGGGTCGCTGCCCGGGGCTGGATTGCCTCGATAATTTCATATTGAAAAATCAAAAAGCACTATTTGAAATTGCGATGTTTCTATGCGAAACTCCGCCGCGTTCGCAGCACAGCGCACTTAAATTACAGCCACAGCCCTAAAAGGAGACACAAGCATGTCGGCAAATCCCGAGAACCTGTTCGGCTCGGCCGCTAACGACGCGGACGCCCAGGAGACCCGTGAATGGATGGATGCACTGTCTTCCGTCATCCAGAGCGAGGGGCCTGAGCGGGCTCACTTCCTTCTCGAGCAGCTGCTCGAACATGCCCGCCAGAACACGGTCGACATGCCGTTCTCGGCCAACACCGGCTACGTCAACACCATCGAGCCCTCGCAGGAAGCCCGCAGCCCCGGCAACCTCGAGATCGAACAGCGCCTGCGCGCCTACATGCGCTGGAACGCGATGGCCATGGTGGTCAAGGCCAACCGGCACCACCCGGCCGAAGGCGGCGACCTGGGCGGCCACATCGGCTCCTTCGCCTCGCTGGCCAGCATGTTCGGCGCCGGCTTCAACCACTTCTGGCACGCCGAGAGCGAGAACCACGGCGGCGACCTGCTCTACATCCAGGGCCACGTCTCTCCCGGCATCTACGCCCGCGCCTACCTCGAAGGCCGCCTCTCCGAAGAGCAACTGCTGAACTTCCGCCAGGAAGTCGACGGCAAGGGCCTCTCAAGCTACCCCCACCCCAAGCTGATGCCGGAGTTCTGGCAGTTCCCGACCGTGTCGATGGGCCTGGGCCCGCTGATGGCGATCTACCAGGCGCGCTTCCTCAAGTACCTGCACGCACGCGGCATCGCCAACACCGAGAACCGCAAGGTCTGGGTCTTCTGCGGCGACGGTGAAATGGACGAAGTCGAATCGCTGGGCGCCATCGGCCTGGCGGCGCGCGAGAACCTCGACAACCTGATCTTCGTCATCAATTGCAACCTGCAGCGCCTGGATGGCCCGGTGCGAGGCAACGGCAAGATCATCCAGGAGCTCGAGGGCGAGTTCCGCGGCGCCAACTGGAACGTCGTCAAGCTGGTCTGGGGCAAGGGCTGGGACGCCCTGCTCGAGAAGGACCATGACGGCGCGCTGCGCAAGATCATGATGGAGTGCAACGACGGCGACTACCAGTCGTTCAAGGCCAACGACGGCGCCTACGTCCGCAAGAACTTCTTCGGCCGCGATCCGCGCACGCTGAAGATGGTCGAGCACATGACCGACGACGAGATCTGGAACCTCCAGCGCGGCGGCCACGATTCGCAGAAGGTGTACGCCGCCTTCCACGCCGCCCAGAACCACAAGGGCCAGCCGACCGTGCTGCTCGTGAAGACCGTCAAGGGCTTCGGCATGGGCAAGATCGGCGAAGGCAAGAACACGGTCCACCAGACCAAGAAGCTCGGCGACGAGGACATCAAGGCCTTCCGCGACCGCTTCAACATCCCGATTCCCGACAGCCAGATCGCCGAGCTGCCGTTCTACAAGCCGGCCGACGACACGCCGGAAATGCGCTACCTGCACGAGCGCCGCAAGGCCCTCGGCGGCTACCTGCCGCACCGCCGCGTCAAGGCCGACGAGAGCTTCACGGTGCCGTCGCTCGATACCTTCAAGGCAGTGATGGAGCCCACGGCCGAGGGCCGCGAGATCTCGACCACGCAAGCCTACGTGCGCTTCCTCACGCAGCTGCTGCGCGACAAGGCGCTGGGCCCGCGCGTCGTGCCCATCCTGGTGGACGAGGCCCGCACCTTCGGCATGGAAGGCCTGTTCCGCCAGATCGGCATCTACAACCCGCACGGTCAGCAGTACACCCCGGTCGATAAAGACCAGGTCATGTACTACAAGGAAGACAAGGCCGGCCAGATCCTGCAGGAAGGCATCAACGAAGCCGGCGGCATGTCGAGCTGGATCGCCGCCGCCACCTCGTACAGCACGAACAACCGCATCATGGTGCCGTTCTACGTGTACTACTCGATGTTCGGCTTCCAGCGCATCGGCGACCTGGCATGGGCTGCCGGCGACATGCAGGCGCGCGGCTTCCTGCTGGGCGGCACCTCGGGGCGCACCACGCTGAACGGCGAAGGCCTGCAGCACGAAGACGGCCACAGCCACATCCTGGCCAACACCATCCCGAACTGCGTGAGCTACGACCCGACCTTCGCTCATGAAGTCGGCGTGATCCTGCACCATGGCCTGAAGCGCATGGTCGAGAAGCAGGACAACGTCTACTACTACCTGACGCTGCTCAACGAGAACTACGCAATGCCCGGCCTCCAGCCCGGCACCGAAGAGCAGATCATCAAGGGCATGTACCTGTCGAAGCAGGGCCCCGCGCTGAAGGCCAAGGCACCCACGGTGCAACTGCTGGGCAGCGGCACGATCCTGCGCGAAAGCTTTGCTGCGCAAGAGCTGCTCGAAAAGGACTGGGGCGTGTCGGCTTCCGTGTGGAGCTGCCCGAGCTTCAACGAGCTGACCCGCGACGGCCAGGACGCCGACCGCTGGAACCTGCTGCACCCCGACCAGACCCCGCGCGTGCCCTTCGTGGCCGAGCAGCTCGCAGCATCGACCGGCCCGGTGGTCGCATCGACCGACTACATGAAGGCCTACGCCGAGCAGATCCGCCCCTTCATTCCGAAGGGCCGCAACTACAAGGTGCTGGGCACCGACGGCTTCGGCCGCAGCGACTTCCGCAACAAGCTGCGCGAGCACTTCGAGGTCAACCGCCACTACATCGTGGTGGCCGCGCTCAAGGTGCTGAGCGAAGATGGCACCGTGCCTGTGGCCAAGGTGGTGGAAGCGATCAAGAAGTACGGCATCAATGTCGACAAGGTCAACCCGCTCTACGCCTGAACCCCTGATCAACAACCAACGAACGAACGGCGCCTTACGGCGGGAGACAACGATATGGCAGCAGTGGAAGTGAAGGTGCCGGACATCGGCGATTTCGATGAAGTCGCGGTGATCGAGGTGCTCGTGAAGGTGGGCGACACGGTGAAGGCCGAGCAGTCGCTCATCACGGTCGAATCGGACAAGGCGTCGATGGAAATCCCGTCGTCGACCGCCGGTGTGGTCAAGGAACTGAAGGTCGAAGTCGGCAGCAAGGTCAAGGAAGGCTCGGTGGTGCTCGTGCTCGAAGCCGAGGGAGCGGGTGCCGCAGCAGCACCGGCGCCCGCCGCGGCTCCGGCTGCCGCCGCGCCTGCGCCGGCCGCTGCGGCCCCCGCACCGGCTGCTCCCGCGGCAGCCCCGGCGGCTTCGGGCCCGGTCGAGGTCAAGGTGCCGGACATCGGCGACTTCAAGGACGTCGCCGTCATCGAAGTGCTGGTGAAGGTGGGCGACACGATCAAGGCCGAACAGTCGCTGATCACGGTCGAATCGGACAAGGCATCGATGGAGATTCCGTCCTCGGCCGCCGGCGTGCTCAAGGAGCTCAAGGTCAAGGTCGGCGACACGGTCAACATCGGTGACCTGATCGCCGTGCTCGAAGGTGCGGCCGGTGCAGCCGCTCCGGCGCCCGCGCAGGCAGCAGCCGTGGCGGCTCCTGCAGCCGCCACGGCAAGCGCTCCCGCAGCGGTAGCCCCGGCGCCTGCGCTCGCGCCAGCTGCAGCAGCTCCGGCCCACAACCCGACGGTCGCCCCGAGCGGCAACCTGCCGCACGCGTCGCCCTCGGTGCGCAAGTTCGCCCGCGAACTCGGCGTGCCGCTCGAAGAGGTCAAGGGCTCCGGTCCCAAGGGCCGCATCACGCAGGAAGACATCCAGAGCTTCACCAAGGCCGTGATGAGCGGCCAGGCCAGCACCAAGGCCTCGGCGGCCAAGGCGCCGGCCGGTGGCGGCGCCGACGGCGCGGCGCTGGGTCTCATCCCGTGGCCCAAGGTCGACTTCACCAAGTTCGGCACGGTCGAGCGCAAGGACCTGTCGCGCATCAAGAAGCTCAGCGGCGCGAACCTGCACCGCAACTGGGTGATGATCCCGCACGTCACCAACAACGACGAGGCCGACATCACCGAGCTCGAAGCCTTCCGCGTCTCCACCAACAAGGAGAACGAGAAGTCGGGCGTGAAGGTCACGATGCTGGCCTTCGTCATCAAGGCGGTGGTCGCGGCGCTGAAGAAATTCCCCGAGTTCAACACCAGCCTGGATGGCGACCAGCTCGTCTACAAGCAGTACTACAACATCGGCTTCGCGGCGGACACGCCCAACGGCCTCGTGGTGCCGGTGCTGAAGGATGCCGACAAGAAGGGCATCCTGCAGATCAGCGCCGAGATGGGCGAGCTCGCCAAGAAGGCGCGCGACGGCAAGCTCGGCTCGGCCGACATGCAGGGCGGCTGCTTCTCGATCAGCTCGCTCGGCGGCATCGGCGGCACGCACTTCACGCCCATCATCAACGCTCCGGAAGTGGCCATCCTCGGCCTGTCGAAGAGCGCGATGAAGCCGGTGTGGGACGGCAAGCAGTTCGTGCCGCGCCTGACGCTGCCGATGTCGCTGTCCTATGACCACCGCGTGATCGACGGCGCCCTGGCTGCGCGTTTCAACGCCTACCTGGGCCAGGTGCTCGCGGACTATCGCCGTATCCTGCTATGACCACGGTTGTGGCCGTCCGCAAGGGCGGCCAGGTCACGATGGCAGCGGATTCTCTGGTGACCTTCGGCGACACGCGGCTTTCGCACCGCGCCGAGGCGAACCAGAAGATCTTCACCGTCGAGGACGCGGCGGGGCAGAGCCTGTTCGCGATGGCCGGCGCCGCCGCGCACTTCCTGGTGCTGCAGCATGCGCTGGCCGCGCAACCGCGCGAGCAGCTGATGTTCGGCAGCAAGCACGAGATCTTCCGCACCTTCACGATGCTGCATCCGGTGCTGAAGGACTCGTTCTTCATGCAGACCAAGGAAGACGACCACGAGCCCTACGAGTCGAGCCAGTTCACGATGCTGATGGCCAACCAGAGTGGCATCTATGGCATCTACAGCTACCGCGAGGTGTTCGAGTTCAAGGAGTTCTGGGCCATCGGCTCGGGACGCAGCTTCGCACTCGGCGCCATGCACGCGGCCTATGACATCAAGTCGCGCACCTCGCGCGATGTGGCGGAGGCGGGCATCGCCGCCGCCTGCGAATTCGATCGCAATTCGGCCCCACCGGTCGACGTTCTCACACTCAAACTGAAAGTGTCCAAATGAGCGAACAACAAATCAAGGTGCCCGACATCGGCGACTTCGACGAAGTGGCAGTGATCGAGGTGCTGGTCAACGTCGGAGACACGGTCAAGGCCGAGCAGTCGCTGATCACGGTCGAATCGGACAAGGCGTCGATGGAGATCCCCTCGTCCGCCGCCGGCGTGGTGAAGGCGCTCGCGGTGAAGGTGGGCGACAAGGTCAGCGAAGGCGCGGTGGTGCTGACGCTGGAAGTCGACGGTGCCGCGGCACCCGCGCCCGCTGCGGCTGCGCCTGCCCCGGCTGCTGCAGCACCCGCACCGAAGGCCGCCGCTCCCGCGCCGGCCCCCGCTGCGCCGGCCGTGGCCGTGTCCAGCTATGGCGGCAAGGTCGACGTCGAGTGCGACGTGATCGTTCTCGGCGCCGGCCCCGGCGGCTACTCGGCCGCCTTCCGCGCCGCCGACCTCGGCCTGAAGGTCGTGCTGATCGAGCGCTACGCCACCCTCGGCGGCGTGTGCCTGAATGTCGGCTGCATCCCGTCGAAGGCGCTGCTGCACGTGGCTTCCGTCATGGACGAGGTCAAGCACTTCGCCGACCTCGGCGTGAGCTTCGCCGCGCCCACGGTCGACCGCGCCAAGCTGCTCGGCCACAAGAACAAGGTGGTGGGCAAGCTCACCGGCGGCCTCACGGCCATGGCCAAGATGCGCAAGGTGACGGTGCTGCGCGGCGTCGGCAACTTCATCGACCCGTACCACATCGAGGTCGAGGAAACCTCCGGCACCAGCTGGGACACCACGGGCGGCAAGCAGACCGTCAAGTTCCGCAGCGCGATCATCGCGGCCGGCTCGCAGGCCGTGAGCCTGCCTTTCATGCCGAAGGACCCGCGCGTGGTCGACTCGACCGGCGCGCTGGAGATGGGCACCGATCCCAAGCGCATGCTGATCCTGGGCGGCGGCATCATCGGGCTCGAAATGGGCACGGTGTACTCGACCCTGGGCGCGCGCCTCGACGTGGTCGAAATGCTCGACGGCCTGATGCAGGGCGCCGACCGCGACCTGGTGAAGGTCTGGCAGAAGATGAACGCGCCGCGCTTCGACAACATCATGCTCAAGACCAAGACGGTCGGCGCCGAGGCCACGAAGGAGGGCATCAAGGTCACCTTCGAGGGCGAGAACGCCCCGAAGGAGCCGCAGGTGTACGACCTGGTGCTGCAGGCCGTGGGCCGCAGCCCCAACGGCAAGAAGATCAGCGCGGAGAAGGCCGGCGTGACGGTCAGCGACCGCGGCTTCATTCCGGTCGACATCCAGATGCGCACCAACGTGCCGCACATCTTCGCCATCGGCGACATCGTGGGCCAGCCCATGCTGGCGCACAAGGCGGTGCACGAGGCGCACGTGGCGGCCGAAGTCATCGCCGGCGAACTCAAGGGCGACAAGGAGCTTTCGAGCGCTGCCTTCAACGCCCGCGTGATTCCGAGCGTGGCCTACACCGACCCCGAAGTGGCTTGGGTCGGCCTGACGGAAGACCAGGCGAAGGCCGAAGGCATCAAGATCAAGAAGGGCCATTTCCCGTGGACTGCTTCGGGCCGCGCCATTGCCAACGGCCGTGACGAAGGCTTCACCAAGCTGCTGTTCGACGCCGAGACGCATCGCATCCTGGGCGGCGGCATCGTCGGCACGCATGCAGGCGATATGCTGGGCGAGATCGCGCTGGCCATCGAGATGGGCGCGGACGAGATCGACATCGGCAAGACCATCCATCCGCACCCGACGCTGGGCGAAAGCATCGGCATGGCGGCGGAAGTGGCGCACGGCACGTGTACCGATCTGCCGCCAGCGAAGAAAGGCTGACAAGACAGAACGGAAGGGCGCTGCTGATCGAGCGCCCATGAAAAATCCCGCCGAGGCGGGATTTTTTTCGTTCTGAATTCGGGGGGGAGGCTCAGTTGCCGGTGTTGGCGACAGCCGCGGCCTTCACTTCATCCGTCGGGCCGCCGAGCACGCGGCGGGCGCCGTCGAAGCGGCGTTGCCAGTAGCTGCCGTTCATGTCTTCGACGCGAACCTGGGCGCCGGAGCGGGGCGAGTGGATGAACTTGCCTTCGCCGACGTAGATGCCGACATGGCTGAAGGCGCGGCGCATGGTGTTGAAGAACACGAGGTCGCCGGGCTTGAGCTGGCTGGCGTCGATCTTCTCGGTGGCGGCGGCCTGCTCTTCGGCGCGGCGCGGGAGCATGTGGCCGACTGTCTGGTTGTACATGGCGCGGACGAAGCCGCTGCAGTCGAAACCCGATTCGGCGGTGTTGCCGCCACGGCGGTAGGGGACGCCCAGAAATCCGATGGCGGTGACGACCAGGTCGGAAGTGCGTTCGGTGACGGTTTGGCGAACCTGCTTGAGTTGTCCGATCAGGCCTTTGTCGGCAAGCATTCGTGCCAGCTCGTCATCGGTTTTTTCCTGTTGGGGGGCTGCATGTACTGCAACGGCAAAGAGGAGGGATGCGGGTAGGACGAAAAAACGCATGGCGCGTAGGATATTGATGACGCGCGGTTATGTCAATTTAAACAGAATTAGCGGATCCCTCTGTAAGTCATTGATTTACATGAGAAATTTCGATTCGGCCAAAGAAAAAATGTAACGGCGAACGTTTATGGTCCATAAACGGTTGACGGTCGAAAGGCCTTCAGACCTCGGGTGGATCGAGGTTCATGCTGGATTCGGTCGCTATTTCTCGCCAAGATGACTCCAACGTCAGAGAAAAAACATGAATTTGCCGCGCCTGCCTCTTTTGACATCCCTTGGCCGCTGGACATTTGTCACAGTAATCGGTTTCTACGGCCTCGCCGCCGCGCAGACGAAGCCGGAAACCGTGGCGACGGGGCTCGAAAACCCGTGGGGCGTCACCTTCCTTCCGGGTGGCCGTTTCGTGGTGACGGAGCGGCCCGGCCGCCTCCGGCTGGTCGGCTCCGACGGGAAGATCGGCGCGCCCATCGCGGGTTTGCCGCTCATCGCAGCGGGCGGTCAGGGCGGCCTGCTCGACGTGCTGGCCGACTCCGGCTTCGAGAAGAACCGCACGCTGTATTTCTGCTTCTCCGAACCCGATGCCGGCGGCTCGGCCAACAGCACCGCGCTGGCGCGCGCCAACCTGTCGGCCGACGGCACGAAGCTCGAGGAGCTGAAGATCATTTTCAGCCAGCAGCCCAAGGTGGCGAGCCGCAATCACTTCGGCTGCCGCATCGTCGAGGCCCGCGACGGCATGCTGTTCCTCACGCTGGGCGACCGCTTCAGCCGCAAGGAAGACGCACAGAAGCTCGACAACCATCTGGGCAAGATCGTGCGCATCGGCAAGGACGGCACGGTGCCCAGGGACAACCCCTTCGTCGGCAAGGCCGGCGCGCTGCCCGAGATATGGAGCTACGGCCACCGCAACGGGCAGGGCGCCACGCTTGCGCCCGACGGCCGCCTCTGGATGACCGAGCATGGCCCGCAGGGCGGCGACGAAATCAACATTCCGCAGGCCGGCCGCAACTACGGCTGGCCGGTGATCACCTACGGCGAGAACTACGGCGGCGGAAAGATCGGCGACGGCATCACGGCCAAGGAGAGCATGGAACAGCCGCTGCACTACTGGGTGCCGTCGATCGCGCCGTCGGGCATGGCCTTCCTGACCAGCGACCGCTACGGCGCGGCCTGGAAGGGCAGCCTGTTCGTGGGCTCGCTCAAGTTCGGCTATCTGGATCGCATCGAGCTCAAGGGCGGCAAGGTGGTCGCCGAGCACAAGCTGTTGGCCGAGGGCCGCGCCCGGATCCGCGACGTGAAGCAGGGGCCGGACGGATTGCTCTACGTGCTGACCGACGAAGCCGACGGCAAGCTGCTGCGCCTGCGGCCGAACTGAGCCGGCCCGGTGCCGGCTTTCAGCCGGGGCAGCCCGGCAGCGGCAATGTCGGCAACATCCGGCGCCAGAGCCGGGTCCACTCTGGCCAGTCGTGGCCGCCTTCGGTCGTGAAGACGCGCTCCGGCGGCAGCACGCCCGCGAGCAGGCGGTGGCTGAATGCGAAACGGTCGTCCAGTCCGTAGCCCAGGTAGAGCGGTGGCCGTGCGCCCGCGGTGTTCGTGAAGCCCGCGTAGCCGCGCAGCCATTGCCAGAGCTGCGTTTCGTCGGGTGTTCGCGGAGCCGCGGCGGCCGGGTCGACCAGCGGCCCCTTCCACTTGACGAGACCACCGGCATTGGCGATGTCGGTGGAGAGCGTGCGTTCGCCGAGGTAGGGCGCGAGAGTCACCAGCCCCGCGAGGTCGCCGGGGTGCGTCTGCGCATAGAGCATTCCGCCGAAGCCGCCGAGGGAAATGCCGACGAACCAGATGTGGCGGTAGCCCTGGCTGCGCGCGGGCGCCACCACGTCGGCACCGAGGCGGTCGAGGATGCTCTTGTCGTTGAAGTAGCCGAGGTGGGAGTCGACCAGCATCACGTCCGCCGCGATGCGGTTCTCGCTGACCGCGCGCACGAAGCCCTCGCGCTCGAATTCGTCGGGTGTCGAATAGGCGCCCGGCAGCATGACCAGCAGCGTGTCGACATTGCCGCGCGCGCAACTGCTCTTTTCGAGCGAGGTCGCCATCGGCACCGTGGCCTTGCGCACGCCGCCGCAGGCCGTGGCGAGGAGGGCGGCGCCGATGCCCAGGGCGGCGAGGCAAAACCGTTTCGAGAAGAGCTTCTTCATCCGCCGGAGTCTAGGCGCGCCGCGAGACGGGCAGGTCGACCATCGCGGCCTGGCCCGGCGTGGTGCATCCGGTGTCGCAGCACTTGCCGGGCTGGCGATTGCGGGTGATGGCGCGGGCCGGGTCGTGCGGCGCGGCGGCGGGCGAGCCGTCGGCCGCGATGCCGCGTTCGAGGATGCGCTCCACCAGCTCGACCTTGGAGCCGACCGGGTAGTTGCGCCAGATCTCCTGCTTCATCGCAGCGGGCGAGCCGCCGCCGTGCAGGCTGATCACGCTGTACCAACCGCCCTGGTAGCCGGCCGTCAGGTCCTCGATGAAACGGGCCGTC
The DNA here is from genome assembly GCF_030462475.1 of Variovorax sp. CAN15. Classification (GTDB taxonomy): domain Bacteria; phylum Pseudomonadota; class Gammaproteobacteria; order Burkholderiales; family Burkholderiaceae_C; genus Variovorax. Next base: position 28,953 of record NZ_JASMRZ010000029.1, on the reverse strand, counting down.
TCGATGCGCTGCTCGTAGGGAATGGACGGGTTGGCGCGCAGCACGTCGGACAGTCGGGCGGCGGTCTCGGGGTTGTGGTCTTCGTCGGGGCCGGGCAGGGTGACGATCAGGCCGCCGCTCACGTAGTGCGCGATGCGGTGCATGTCGTAGATCTTCGTGGCCAGCAGCAGCTTGCCGATGTTGCTGAACACCGGGTCGGGCATGAAAACCTCGCAATGCTCGTCGGCCTTGCCGTAGACGCTGGCCGCCACGCCGCAGGCGAAGAAGCTCTCGGTGATGGTGATGAGCTCCACCATCTGCTCGCGCAGGTGGCTTTCCCTGCCCGGGTCGAATCCGTTGGCCTCGCACATCAGCGCGCCCGCGCCGATCAGCAGGTCGCCGAAGCCGGCGCGGGCGCCAATGCAGCTGTGGCGGTGGTGCGTGGCGTAGCTGTAGGTCAGGTGGCCGGAGTGCTCCCACTCGCCCGCATAGAACACGCGCTCCCATGGCACGAAGACCCGGTCGAACATGCACACGCCGGTGCTCTGGCCGTACTTGCGGCTGAAGAGGGCATCGCCGTGCTCCAGCTTCTCGCCGGGCCGGCCCGCCGGTCGCGCGACGATGGTGAGGCCGGGCGCGTCCAGCGGCACGGCGCAGCAGACGGCGAAATCGGCATCCTCCTTGCCCATGTTGCGGCAAGGCATGACCAGCAGCTCGTGCACGTACGGTGCGCCGGTCACGATGGCCTTGGTGCCCGAGATGACGATGCCGCGCGCGTTGCGCTCCACCACGTGCAGGTAGCTGTCGACGTTCGCCTGCTCGTGTGGGCGGCGGCTGCGGTCGCCCTTGGCGTCGGTCATGGCCACGCCGAGCGTCAGGTCCTGGTCCTGTACGCGATGCAGGTACTCGTGGAAGCGGGAGGTGTGCTCGGTGCTGCCGCGGGCGTCGTCGATGCGGGCCGACACCTGGGCGATGGCGTTGAGCGCATCGTGCGTCAGGTAGCGCTGGGCGCAGCCGGTCTCCTGGCAGACCAGCCGCACGGCTTCGAGCTTGTTGAGCAGGTCGCCCGCGCTGGTGTTGATGTGGGAGAGCCTGTTGACCCGCTTGCCGCTGGTGTGCTGCACGGCGGTCATCAGCGGCGCGTGTTCTGTCTTGAGCGCGTAGTCGTAGGTGAGGGCGATGGCATTGATGCCTGGCTGGAAGGCGGCTTCGTCGGCCACGCTGTCGACGCGGCGGCCGTCGACGAACACGGTGGGCTTGTAGCGGCGCAGCGATTCGCGGTAGTCGGTGCCGGACATGAGGGCGGTGCCGGAGAGCGGGGCGTTCATCGTGTCTGTCTCCTGATTGGGTGGGTTTTGCCTGAATTTAAACACTGTTCAATTTTTCAATCAACGATCAGAAAATTGAGATGGCGATCAATCGAGGGCTATAGTCCCGCCCATGGAAGCCAAGATCCAGCGCCGCCAGGCGCTCAGCGATGCCCGCCGCACGCTCGTGCTCGATGCCGCCCGCGCGGTCTTTCTCGAAGCCGGCATCGAAGGGGCGAGCGTCCGGGAAATCGCCAGGAAGGCCGGCTACACGCCGGGCGCCATCTATTCGTATTTCGAGAGCAAGGAGGCCATCTACGCAGCCTTGCTCGACGAATCGATCCAGCGGCTGCAGGCCGCCGTGGCCGACGCCCCGGTGTCACAGGACGGCCCCGGCCAGGCGCTCGCCGCGAGGGCCCAGGCCTGGTTCGACTTCTACGCCGCGAATCCGCGCGAGCTCGACCTGGGCTTCTATCTGGTGCAGGGCATGCGCCCGCGCGGCCTGACCAGCGAGCTCGACCATGAGCTGAACGACCATCTCTACCAGGCCCTGCGCCCCTGCGAAGAGGCGCTGCAGGAAATGGGGCTCGATGCCGACGCCGCCCTGCGCGAGAACACCGCGCTCTTCGCGCACGGCGTGGGCCTGTTGCTGATGCAGCATACGGGGCGCATCCGCATGTTCAGGCAGTCGGCCGACGCGCTGTTCAAGGCCTATGTGGCACAGCTCGTGGCGCGTGTTGCCGGCGGCGTGCGCCAACCCGGTCTTTTCGGTGGTACGGTTCAGCCCGATTCAACCGATTCCTGAAAAGAAAGAACCCGTTCATGCTGCTCGACGCCTCGCAATCCCAACTCGTCCTGGTCGACTATCAGGCGCGCCTGATGCCGGCGATCTTCGAGGGAGAAGCGGTTGCGCAGAACGCGGTGCGGCTCGGCAAGATGGCGAAGCTGCTCCAGGTGCCGGTGTGGGGCACCGAGCACAACCCTTCCAAGCTGGGCCAGAACCTGCCCGACATCCGCGCGCAGTGCCAGCGCACCATGTCGAAGATGCATTTCAGCGGCGTGGAAGAGGGCCTGGGCGAATGGCTGCGAGTGCCGGCCAAGGCGCCGCAGGGCAATGCGCGCAGCCTGCCCAAGCACCTGCAGAAGCCCGCGGCGCCCGTCGAGGAGCGCAACAGCATCGTGATCGCCGGCTGCGAAGCGCACGTCTGCCTGCTGCAGACGGCGCTCGACCTGCTGGAAGACGAGTTCGAGGTCTGGGTCGTGACCGACGCCTGCGGCTCGCGCACCGAGCGCAACCGCGATGCGGCCTTCGACCGGCTGGCCGGTGCCGGCGCCGAGCTGGTGACGACCGAGATGGTCGGCTTCGAGTGGCTGCGCACGGCGGAGCATCCTGCGTTTTCCGAGGTGCTCTCGCTCATCCGCTGATCGGAAGAGCAGGGGGCGGCTGGGGTGAGACGGCCGGGTTGTCCCGGCTGTCAGCTTGCTGCAAGATCGGTCTCCATAATTATGAATTCAGTTTTGGCGCCTGCCAGGACTGGACGAATAACAGGAGACAAACCGAGATGAGCCGCTACGAAGAGTTCTATCGCCAATCCGTCGACGCGCCCGAGGCCTTCTGGGCCGAGCAGGCGAAGCTGATCGACTGGCAGACGCCCGCGCAACAGATCCTCGACGCGAGCCAGCCGCCGTTCGCGCGCTGGTTCGTGGGCGGCACCACCAACCTCTGCCACAACGCCGTCGACCGGCATCTGGCGCAGCGGGGCGAACAGCCGGCGCTGATCTTCGTGTCCACCGAGACCGGCATCGAGAAGAGCTACAGCTTCGCCGAACTGCACACCGAGGTGCAGCGCACCGCCGCCAGCCTCGTCGAGCTGGGCGTGGGCAAGGGCGACCGCGTGCTCATTTACATGCCGATGATTCCTGAGGCCGCCTTCGCGATGCTGGCCTGCGCGCGCATCGGCGCCATCCACTGCGTGGTGTTCGGCGGTTTCGCCAGCGGTTCGCTGGCCACGCGCATCGAGGACGCCGAGCCCAAGGTGATCGTGAGCGCCGACGCGGGCTCGCGTGGCAACAAGGTCATCGCGTACAAGCCGCTGCTCGACGAAGCGATCCGGCTGTCGAAGCACAAGCCCTCGGGCGTGCTGCTGACCGACCGGGGCCTGGCGCCGATGGACCTGACGCCCGGGCGCGACCACCTTGCCGCCGAACTGCGCCGCAAGCACCTCGACACCAAGGTGCCCTGCACCTGGCTGGCCTCCACCGACATCAGCTACACCATCTACACCAGCGGCACCACCGGCAAGCCCAAGGGCGTGCAGCGCGACGTGGGCGGCTACGCGGTCGCGCTGGCGGCGAGCATGAAGCACATCTTCGACGGCCGGCCCGGCGAAACCTACTTCTCGACCAGCGACATCGGCTGGGTGGTGGGCCACAGCTACATCGTCTACGGACCGCTGATCGCCGGCATGGCGACCATCATGTACGAGGGCCTGCCCACGCAGGGCATCGACCGCCAGCCCGACGGCGGCATCTGGTGGCGCCTCGTCGAGAAATACAAGGTGACGGTGATGTTCAGCGCGCCCACGGCCGTGCGCGTGCTCAAGAAGCAGGACCCGGCGCTGCTGAAGAAATACGACCTCTCGACCCTTCGCGCGCTGTTCCTGGCCGGCGAGCCGCTGGACGAGCCGACCGCGCGCTGGATCAGCGAGGGCCTGGGCGTGCCGATCATCGACAACTACTGGCAGACCGAATCGGGCTGGCCGATGATCACCATCGCCAACGGCGTCGAGCCCAGGCCCAGCAAGTTCGGCAGCCCGGGCGTGCCGATGTACGGCTACCGCATCAGGATCGTGCACGAGTCCACCGGCGAAGAGCTGACCGGCGCGAACGAGAAGGGCGTGGTCGTGGTCGAGGGGCCGACCCCGCCCGGTTTCATGCAGACCGTGTGGAAGGACGATGCGCGCTTCGTCAACACCTACTGGAAAAGCGTTCCCGGCAAGATGGTCTATTCGACCTTCGACTGGGGCATTCGCGACGAGGACGGCTATTTCTACATCCTCGGGCGCACCGACGACGTGATCAACGTCGCGGGCCATCGCCTGGGCACGCGCGAGATCGAGGAAAGCATCTCGGGTCATTCCAACGTGGCCGAAGTGGCGGTGGTCGGCGTGGCCGATGCCCTGAAGGGACAGGTCGCGATGGCCTTCGTGGTGCCCAAGGACGGCAAGGCTGTGACAGATGCCGACGCGGCCCTCGAGCTGGAAGGCGAGATCATGAAGTTGGTGGCCGACCAACTCGGCGCCCTGGCCCGGCCGGCCCGCGTGCGCTTCGTCTCCGGCCTGCCGAAAACGCGCAGCGGCAAGCTGCTGCGCCGCGCCATCCAGGCCGTCTGCGAGCAGCGCGACCCCGGCGACCTGACCACCATCGATGACCCCGCCACGCTGCAGCAGATCAAACAGTTACTCTCTTCCGTCTGAATGAGCGGGAAGGGGGTTGCGAAGCCTCTTTGAACCGTCATATGGTTGACGTGGCACAATGCCAAGGTACTCAGGCCCTTCCCCAGCCACAGTCGCATCCGCCAACCGGTTCAGCCGTGTCGCGGAAGGTTTCTCAAACCAACTAGTGCTTCCCGCAGGGAAGCGAAGGTCAGCGGATCATGAGCGATTCATCCACGCCCTCGGCGTATACCGCCTATCAAGGCAACACGTACCTCTTTGGCGGCAACGCGCCGTATGTCGAGGAGATGTACGAGAACTATCTCTCCAACCCCGGCAGCGTGCCCGACAACTGGCGCTCGTACTTCGACGCGCTGCAGAACGTGCCGGCCGCCGACGGCAGCAACACCCGCGACGTCCCCCACCTGCCGGTCATCAACGCCTTCGCCGAACGTGCGAAGCAGGGCACGACCAAGGTCGTGCAGGCCAGCGGCGCCGACTCCGAACTCGGCCGCAAGCGCACGGCAGTCCAGCAACTGATCGCCGCCTACCGCAACGTCGGCGCCCGCTGGGCCGACCTCGATCCGCTCAAGCGCGCCGAGCGTCCCGCCATTCCCGAACTCGAGCCCTCGTTCTACGGCTTCAGCGACGCTGACCTCGAGACGGTGTTCAACACCAGCAACACCTTCTTCGGCAAGGAGACCATGTCGCTGCGCGACCTGCTCAATGCCTTGCGCGAAACGTACTGCGGCACGATGGGTGCCGAGTACATGTACACCACCGACCAGAACCACAAGCGCTGGTGGCAGCAGAAGCTCGAGAGCGCCCGTACCAATCCCAAGCTGAGCGCCGAGCAGAAGAAGCATGTGCTGAGCCGCCTGACCGCGGCCGAAGGCCTGGAGCGCTTCCTGCACACCAAGTACGTCGGCCAGAAGCGTTTCTCGCTCGAAGGCGGCGAGAGCTTCATCGTCGCGATGGACGAGCTGATCAACCAGGCCGGCGCCAAGGGCGTGCAGGAAATCGTGATCGGCATGGCCCACCGCGGCCGCCTGAACGTGCTGGTCAACTCGCTCGGCAAGATGCCGGCCGACCTGTTCGCCGAGTTCGACCACACCGCTCCCGAAGACCTGCCCAGCGGCGACGTCAAGTACCACCAGGGCTTCAGCTCGGACGTGACCACCCCCGGCGGCCCGGTGCACCTGAGCCTCGCGTTCAACCCCTCGCACCTTGAAATCGTGAATCCCGTGGTCGAAGGCTCGGTGCGCGCGCGCATGGACCGCCGCGGCGACCCGCTGGGCAAGCAGGTGCTGCCCGTGATCGTGCACGGCGACGCCGCCTTCGCGGGCCAGGGCGTCGTGATGGAAACGCTGGCGCTGGCCGAGACCCGTGGTTACTCCACCGGCGGCACGGTGCACATCGTCATCAACAACCAGATCGGCTTCACCACCAGCGACCCGCGCGACAGCCGCTCGACGCTGTACTGCTCGGACATCGTCAAGATGATCGAGGCGCCGGTGCTGCACGTGAACGGCGACGATCCCGAAGCCGTGGTGCTCGCCACCCAGATCGCGCTCGAATTCCGCATGGAGTTCCAGAAGGACGTGGTCGTCGACATCATCTGCTTCCGCAAGCTGGGCCACAACGAGCAGGACACCCCCTCGCTCACCCAGCCGCTGATGTACAAGAAGATCGCCCAGCACCCCGGCACGCGCAAGCTGTACGCCGACAAGCTGGCCGCTCAAGGCCTGGGCGACACGCTGGGCGACGACATGGTCAAGGCGCAGCGCGCCGCCTTCGACGAAGGCAAGAACACGGTCGACCCCGTGCTCACCAACTTCAAGAGCAAGTACGCCGTCGACTGGAGCCCCTACCTCAACAAGAAGTGGACCGACGCCGGTGACACCGCCATCCCGTCCACCGAATGGAAGCGCCTGGCCGAGAAGATCACTACCGTGCCGCAGGGTTTCACGGTGCATCCGCTCGTGAAGAAGGTGCTGGACGACCGCGCGGCGATGGGCCGTGGCGACGTCAACGTCGACTGGGGCATGGGCGAGCACATGGCTTTCGCCTCGCTGGTCGCCAGCGGCTATCCGGTGCGCCTGTCGGGTGAAGACTCGGGCCGCGGCACGTTCACGCACCGCCACGCCGTGCTGCACGACCAGAACCGCGAGAAGTTCGACGAAGGCACCTACACCCCGCTGCAGAACGTCGCCGAGAACCAGGCTCCCTTCGTCGTGATCGACTCGATCCTGTCGGAAGAAGCCGTGCTCGCGTTCGAATACGGCTACGCCTCGAACGACCCGAACACGCTCGTCATCTGGGAAGCCCAGTTCGGCGACTTCGTGAACGGCGCGCAAGTGGTGATCGACCAGTTCATCGCCTCGGGCGAAGTGAAGTGGGGCCGCGTCAACGGCCTGACCATGATGCTGCCGCACGGCTACGAAGGCCAGGGCCCCGAGCACAGCTCGGCTCGCCTGGAGCGCTTCATGCAGCTGAGCGCGGACACCAACATGCAGGTGGTGCAGCCGACCACGGCCAGCCAGATCTTCCACGTGCTGCGCCGCCAGATGGTGCGCAACCTGCGCAAGCCGCTGATCATCCTCACGCCCAAGTCGCTGCTGCGCAACAAGGATGCCACGTCGCCGCTGGCCGAGTTCACCAAGGGCAGCTTCCAGACCGTGATTCCGGAAAGCAAGTCGCTGAAGGCCGAGAAGGTCAAGCGGCTGATCGCCTGCTCGGGCAAGGTCTACTACGACCTGGCCAAGAAGCGCGAGGAGCGCGGCGACGAAGACGTGGCGATCATCCGCGTCGAACAGCTCTATCCGTTCCCGCACAAGGCATTCGCCGCCGAGATCAAGAAGTACCCCAATCTCGTCGACGTGGTCTGGTGCCAGGACGAGCCGCAGAACCAGGGCGCCTGGTTCTTCGTGCAGCACTACATCCACGAAAACATGCAGGAAGGCCAGAAGCTCGGCTACTCCGGCCGTGCCGCCTCGGCATCGCCGGCGGTGGGCTACTCGCACCTGCACCAGGAACAGCAGAAGGCGCTCGTCGATGGCGCATTCGGCAAGCTCAAGGGCTTCGTGCTGACCAAGTAAAACCAGTCCTCTTTCACACGAATACCCTGAAGAACAAATCGGAGCCCACTCCAAATGTCTATCGTTGAAGTCAAAGTCCCCCAGCTTTCCGAATCCGTGGCCGAAGCCACCATGCTCACGTGGAAGAAGAAGGCCGGCGAAGCCGTCGCCGTCGATGAAATCCTGATCGAGATCGAGACCGACAAGGTCGTGCTCGAAGTGCCCGCGCCCTCGGCTGGCGTGCTGGCCGAAATCGTGCAGCCCGATGGCGCCACCGTGGTGGCCGACCAACTGATCGCCAAGATCGACACCGAAGGCAAGGCCGGCGCGGCCGCTCCTGCCGCGGCACCCGCTGCGGCAGCCCCGGCGCCCGCAGCCGCACCGGCAGCAGCTGCCGCCGCGACCGGCGGCTCGAAGGCCGACGTGGCAATGCCCGCCGCAGCCAAGCTGCTGGCCGACAACAACCTGAAGACCGGCGACGTGGCCGGCTCCGGCAAGGACGGCCGAGTGACCAAGGGCGACGTGCTCGCCGCCGTTGCCTCGGGCGCCAGGCCCGCGCCAGCCGTTGCAGCCACCGTGGCGGTGCCGGCCGGCAAGCCCGCGCTGCCGCAGGTCGCCGCACCGACCAGCGCTCCCGACCTGGGCGAGCGCCCCGAGCAGCGCGTGCCGATGAGCCGCCTGCGCGCCCGCATCGCCGAGCGCCTGATCCAGTCGCAGTCGACCAACGCCATCCTGACGACCTTCAACGAAGTCAACATGGCGCCCGTCATGGAACTGCGCAAGCGCTTCCAGGACAGCTTCACCAAGGAACACGGCGTGAAGCTCGGCTTCATGTCCTTCTTCGTGAAGGCCGCTGTGCACGCGCTCAAGAAGTACCCGGTGATCAACGCCTCGGTCGACGGCAACGACATCCTGTACCACGGCTACTTCGACATCGGCATCGCCGTGGGTTCGCCGCGCGGCCTGGTGGTGCCGATCCTGCGCAATGCCGACCAGATGAGCTTCGCCGACATCGAGAAGAAGATCGCCGAGTTCGGCAAGAAGGCGCAAGACGGCAAGCTGGGCATCGAAGACATGACCGGCGGCACGTTCTCCATCTCGAACGGCGGCACCTTCGGCTCGATGCTCTCGACCCCGATCATCAACCCGCCCCAGTCGGCGATCCTGGGCGTGCACGCCACCAAGGACCGCGCCGTGGTGGAAAACGGCCAGATCGTCATCCGCCCGATGAACTACCTTGCCATGAGCTATGACCACCGCATCATCGACGGCCGTGAAGCCGTGCTGGGCCTGGTCGCCATGAAGGAGGCGCTGGAAGACCCGTCGCGCCTGCTGTTCGACATCTGATCCACCCCCAGTCTTCGCGCACTTCGTGTCGCTTCGCCAACCCCCACACGGGGGCAACACCTGCGGCCCGGCAAAGCCGGTTCCGCGGTGTTCGCGAAGGAGCCCTGATTCACGCAGCGCGATGGACAACTGAAACGGAAACCCAATGAGCAAACAATTCGACGTCGTCGTCATCGGCGGCGGCCCCGGCGGCTACATCGCAGCTATTCGTGCCGCGCAACTCGGCTTCAACGTCGCCTGCATCGACGAGTGGAAGAACGGCAAGGGCGGCCCGGCACCGGGCGGCACCTGCACCAACGTGGGCTGCATTCCCTCGAAGGCGCTGCTGCAGTCGTCGGAGCACTTCGAGCAGGCCGGCCACCACTTCGCCGACCACGGCATCAAGGTCGAAGGCCTGGGCCTCGACATCGACAAGATGCTGGCCCGCAAGGACCAGGTCGTGAAGCAGAACAACGACGGCATCCTGTACCTGTTCAAGAAGAACAAGATTTCGTTCTTCCACGGCCGCGGTTCGTTCGTGAAGGCGGACGCAGGCGGCTACGAGATCAAGGTGGCTGGCGCCGCTGAAGAGTCGATCGTCGGCAAGCACATCATCGTGGCCACGGGCTCCAACGCCCGCGCGCTGCCGGGTACGCCGTTCGACGAGGAGAACATCCTCTCGAACGACGGTGCGCTGCGCATTGGCGCGGTGCCGAAGAAGCTGGGCCTGATCGGCTCGGGCGTCATCGGCCTCGAAATGGGCTCGGTGTGGCGTCGCCTCGGCGCTGAAGTCACGGTGCTCGAAGCACTGCCGACCTTCCTCGGCGCGGTGGACGAGCAGATCGCCAAGGAAGCCAAGAAGGCCTTCGACAAGCAGAAGCTCAAGATCGAACTCGGTGTGAAGGTCGGCGAGATCAAGTCGTCGAAGAAGGGCGTGAGCGTTGCCTGGACCAATGCCAAGGGCGAAGCCCAGACGCTGGAAGTCGACAAGCTGATCGTGTCGATCGGCCGCGTGCCCAACACCATCGGCCTGAACGCCGAAGCCGTGGGCCTGAAGCTCGACGAGCGCGGCGCCATTGCCGTGGACGACGAGTGCAAGACCAGCCTGCCCAACGTCTGGGCCATCGGCGACGTGGTGCGCGGCCCGATGCTGGCGCACAAGGCCGAGGAAGAGGGCGTTGCCGTGGCGGAGCGCATTGCGGGTCAGCACGGTCACGTCAACTTCAACACGATCCCGTGGGTGATCTACACCAGCCCCGAGATCGCGTGGGTCGGCCAGACCGAGCAGCAGCTCAAGGCCTCGGGCCGCGCCTACAAGGCCGGCACCTTCCCGTTCCTCGCGAACGGCCGCGCACGCGCGCTGGGCGACACGACCGGCATGGTCAAGTTCCTGGCCGACGCGACGACGGACGAGATCCTGGGCGTGCACATCGTGGGCCCGCAGGCCAGCGAGTTGATCTCCGAAGCCGTGGTGGCGATGGAGTTCAAGGCCAGCGCCGAGGACATCGCACGCATCTGCCACGCGCACCCGTCGCTGTCGGAAGCCACGAAGGAAGCGGCGCTCGCCGTGGACAAGCGCACGCTGAACTTCTGATCTCGCCGATCTCTTGACCAGCGTCAAACAGGCCTACGAGGCGGAACTCGCGGCGCGCGGGTTCAAAAGCGATCCCGCGCAACTGCGCGCCGTGGAGGCGCTGGATCGCTGCGCCAACGAATGGGCCGAGTACAAGGCCCAGCGCTCGAATGCGCTGAAGAAGTTCATCAACCGGCCGGAGCTTCCGCGCGGCGTCTACATGTATGGTGGCGTCGGGCGGGGCAAGAGCTTCCTGATGGACCTGTTCTTCAACGCCGTGCCGCTGCGGCGCAAGACGCGCCTGCACTTCCATGAGTTCATGCGCGAGGTGCACCGCGAACTGCGCGAGCTGCAAGGCACGGTCAACCCGCTCGACGAACTGGGACTGCGGATCTCGAAGCGCTACAAGCTGATCTGCTTCGACGAGTTCCACGTGGCCGACATCACCGACGCGATGATTCTTCATCGGCTGCTGGTGTCGCTCTTCGAGAACGGCGTGGGCTTCGTCACTACCTCGAATTTCAAGCCCGATGACCTGTATCCGGGCGGACTCCACCGCGACCGCATCCTGCCCGCGATCGAGCTGCTGAACGAGAAGCTCGAAGTCCTGAGCGTGGACAACGGCACCGACTACCGCCGCCGCACGCTGGAGCAGCTGCGCATGTATCTCACGCCCAACGACGCGGCGGCCGAGAAGGAGATGCGCAAGGCTTTCGACAAGCTGGCCGAGGTGGCCGACGAAAACCCGGTCCTGCACATCGAGCAGCGCGAGATCCGCGCGCGGCGCAAGGCCGGCGGCGTGGTCTGGTTCGATTTCAAGACGCTGTGCGGCGGTCCTCGCTCCCAGAACGACTACCTCGAGATCGCAAGCCAGTTCCACACCGTGCTGCTGTCCGACGTACCGCACATGCCGGTGCGCATGGCCTCCGAGGCACGCCGTTTCACATGGCTGGTCGACGTCTTGTACGACCGGCGATGCAAGCTCATCATGTCGGCTGAGGTTCCGCCCGAGGCGTTGTACACCGAAGGTCCGCTGTCGCACGAATTTCCGCGCACGGTCTCCCGGCTCACCGAAATGCAATCGAGCGAGTTCCTTGCCCTGGAACGCCGCGTCGTCGATACCCGACTCACATGAAAAAAATCGTTCTTGCCCTGTCCATGGCGCTGGCCAGCCTTCCGCTGTGGGCGCAGTCCAACGCCGCGGCGGGCAACACCGACCTCGAGGCCGAGAAGCGCCGGCTTTCCTCGGAGCGGGAGGTCATCGAGAAACGTTTTGTCGAAGAGCGGGCCGCCTGCTACAAGAAGTTCGCGGTGGAAGGCTGCCTGCAGGAAAGCCGCAGCCGCCGCCGCAAGGAAACCGACAACATCAAGCGGCAGGAAACCGCCATCAACGACATCCAGCGCCAGCGCAGCGGTGCGGCCGAGTTGCAGAAGCTGGACCAGAAGGCCGCCGCGCAGCGCCCGGTGGACACGCCCGAGAAGCAGCAGCAGTCGATCCAGGACCAGAAGGACCGCGAGCAGCGTGCCGCCGATCACGCGGCCAGTCGGGCTTCCACGGCGGCCGAGGCAGCCGAGCGCGAGCGCCAGTTCCAGTCCAAGCAGCAGGCGCATGCTGACGAGCAGGCCAAGGCTGCCCAGCGCCGCGCCGAGGCGCCCGAAGCCGTCAGGCGTTTCCAGGAGAAGCAAAGGCGCGCTGCAGAGCACAAGGCCAACCTTGAGCGCCAGAACGCCAACCGTGACAAGCCGCGCGGGGCGCCCTTGCCTCCGCCGCCCGCAGAACCGGCCAAGCCCTGAGAAAAAGAAGGGTGGCTGTCGCTCAGGCTGCGGCAGCGGCCGGGAGCGGGTCGAGCTTCAGAACGGCGATCGAGATGTTGTCGCCCGTGCCCCTGGCCCGGCGGCGCGCTTCGCCCACCAGGATCTCCACCGCATCGCGCGGGGGTTGTGCATAGAGCACGCTCGCCAGCTCCTCGGGGCTGAAGTAGTGCCAGAGTCCGTCGCTGCAGGCCATCAGCAGGTCGCCCGGCGCCAATTTCGGGATGTAGTAGGGGTCGATGGGTGGCGGCGTGGTCGTCATGCCCAGGCAGCCCAGCAGGATGTTGCCCTGCGGATGGATGTTGGCCTCGGCTTCGGTGATCTGGCCGCGGTCGATCAGCACCTGCACGTACGAATGGTCGCGCGTTCGCTTGAGCAACTCGCCGTCGTGGAAGTGATAGATGCGCGAGTCGCCGGCATGGATCCAGGCGCAGTCGCCCTTCGGGTTCATGAGGAAAGCCGCGATCGTGCTGTGCGGCTCCTGTTCGGCGGAAGCGGCGGTGAGCTTGATGACCGTGTGCGCGTCTTCCAGGATCTGCTTGAGCAGGGCTTCGGAGTCTTCCTTGCCAGGCTGGTAGCGTGTGAAAAGCTGGCGCGCCGTCATGAGCACCTGGTCGGAAGCCTTGCGCCCGCCGCTGCGCCCGCCCATGCCGTCCGCCACCACGCCCAGCACGCAGCCGGTCACGCGCGGATGGCTCATCAGCAGGACCTGGTCTTGCTGGTACGGGCGGTCTCCCTTGTGAAGTCCGGTGGCCGCTGCGAGTCGAAAGCCTTGGGTCATGAAGCAATATGCGCCTGAGGCGCCGGTTCCTGTCTTCTCGGAGATTCGTGTCAGGACGTATTATCGAATGAACATGCGACACGAAAACCACGCGTGCGCTCCTCCACCGTTGGACTCCAATCTCCACTCTCTTTCCCGTCAGCTGATCGAACTGCGCATCGAGCACGCTGACCTCGACGCCACCATAGACCGGCTGGCCGAAGGCTCGCCGCAGGATGAACTGCTGCTGCGGCGCCTGAAGAAGCGCCGCCTTGGGTTGCGCGACCAGATCGCCCGACTGGAAAACATCCTCGATCCGAAAGAGCCGGCGTGACGGGTTCGCTCGAAGACAAGGTGCGCGACGCCTTCGCGCGCGATGGGGCGCTGTCGCATGCCGCGGAGCAGTTCCGCGAGCGCCCGGGCCAGACCGAGATGGCCATGGCCGTGGCCCGCACCATCGACCAGGGCGGTGTGCTGGTGGTCGAGGCTGGCACCGGCGTGGGCAAGACCTTCTCGTATCTCGTACCGGCGCTGCTGAGCGGGGAGCGCGTTCTGCTCTCCACCGCCACCAAGACACTTCAGGACCAACTCTTCGGCCGCGACCTGCCGCGCCTCGTCGAAGCTTTCGGCCTGCCCGTGCGCACGGCACTGCTCAAGGGACGCGCCAGCTATCTGTGCCTGCACCGGCTCGACATGGCGCGCCACGATGCTTCCCTGCCAGAGCGCGGCAGCCTGCGCACGCTCGCCAAGATCGAACAATGGTCGAAGGCCACGCGCACCGGTGACCTGGCCGAGCTGCCGGGGCTCGACGAGCGTTCGCCGCTCATCCCGCTGATCACCTCCACGCGCGAGAACTGCCTGGGCGCGCAGTGCCCGCAGTTCAAGCCCTGCCACGTCAACCTGGCGCGGCGCGAGGCGCTGGCGGCCGACATCGTCGTCATCAACCACCATCTTTTCTTTGCCGACCTCGCGGTGCGCGAGACCGGCATGGCGGAGCTGCTGCCGACGGTGAGCGTGGTGGTGTTCGACGAGGCCCATCAGCTCAACGAGACCGGCGTGCAGTTCCTGGGCGCGCAACTCGGAACCGGACAGGCGCTCGACTTCGCGCATGACATGCTGGCCGCCGGCCTGCAGCATGCGCGCGGCCTGGTCGACTGGCAGCAGTTGGTGTCCGCGACCGAGCGCGCCGCGCGCGAGCTGCGGCTGGTGGTCGGCAAGCAATGGCCGGGCGCCAAGCTGCGCTGGCTGGGCGCATCGCCCGAGGGCATCGACCCTGCCGCATGGCAGGGCGCGCTCGACGAGTTGCTGGATGCATTCCGGGCGGCTGCGGACGGGTTGGACACGGTCAGCGAAATCTCTCCCGACTTCGTGCGGCTGCACGAGCGGGCCCGTCAGCTTGCAAAACGCACCGCACGCTTCGCCCTGCCGTGCGAGCTCGATTCCGTGCGCTGGGTGGATGTGGGCACGCAGCTGCGGCTCATCGAATCGCCGCTGGACATTGCGGATGCGATGCGCAAGCGGGTGCTCAAGATCGCCGACGAGCCGGATGAAGCTGGGGCCGATGAGGAGGACGACCTCGATGCCTACGGCGAGCAGCCAGGGCGTTCGGGCGCGGCGCGGGAAGAGGGCCGCCGCGCCTGGGTCTTCACCTCGGCCACGCTGGGCGACGAGCCTACGCTGCGCTGGTTCACGGAGCCCTGCGGCCTGCAGGACGCCGAAGTGCTGCGCGTGCAGAGCCCCTTCGACTACGCCTCGCAGGCCGCGATCTACGTACCGCGCGCCTTTCCCAAGCCCAACGATCCGTCGCACAGCCAGCGCGTCGCGCAATTGGCGGCGCGCGGGGCGGCGGAGCTCGGTGGCCGCACGCTGGTGCTGACGACCACGCTGCGCGCACTGCGCACCATCGGCGACGAGATGAGGCAACGGTTCGAGCTGCTCGATGGGCAGCATCGGCCCGAAGTGCTCGTGCAGGGCGAACTGCCCAAGCGCGTGCTGATGGACCGATTCCGCGAAGGCTCGAGCGCCGGGCGAGCAGGATGCGTGCTGGTGGCATCGGCCTCGTTCTGGGAGGGTTTCGATGCGCCGGGAGACGTGCTGCAGCTGGTGGTGATCGACAAGCTGCCGTTTCCGCCGCCCAACGATCCGCTGGTCGAGGCGCGCTCGCAGCGGCTGGAGTCGCAGGGGCGGAGCTCGTTCGCCGACTATTCGCTGCCCGAGGCGGCGGTGGCGCTCAAGCAGGGAGCGGGGCGGTTGATCAGGCGGGAAACCGACAGCGGCGTGCTGGCGATCTGCGATACGCGGCTGGTGGCGATGGGCTACGGCCGCCGTTTGCTGGCGGCCCTGCCGCCGATGCGGCGGCTCGAAAACGAAGCTGACTTCGAAGCCGCGCTGGAGGCGCTCAGGAACTGAGCTGGAAGCTCCGGCAGAGCGCTTGCGGCTCTACCGGTCGGATGCGGTTGCCTGGCTTACCAGACCTTCCACCAGGGATCTTCCTTGCTCTTGAAGCCGTTCGCTAGGTAGGTGCTCTGCGGGTAGTTGGTGGTCAGCACGCGTTGTGCATCATCGCGCAGGTCCTTCATGCCCAGGGCGTCGTAGGACTTGACCATGATGTACAGGGCTTCTTCCAGGGCCGGCACTTCGCGGTAATCGGCGAGCGCGACCTGGGCTCGGTTGATGGCCGCCAGGTAGGCGCCGCGCGAGTAGTAGTAGCGCGCCACGTGAACTTCATACTGCGCGAGCGAGTTCACGATGTAGTTCATGCGCTGGCGCGCGTCGGGGGCATAGCGCGAATCGGGGAATCGCGTGGCCAGGTCCTTGAACGCCTCGAAAGACTCCTTGGCGGCCTTCTGGTCGCGCTCCGACAGGTCCTGGCGCGTCAGGAAGGCGAACATGCCGAGGTCGTCGTTGAAGTTGATCACGCCCTTGAGGTAGAGCGCGTAATCCATGGCCGGGCTCGCGGGGTGCAGCTTCATGAAGCGGTCGACGGTGGCGATGGCGGCCGCCTTTTCGCCCGACTTGTACTGGGCGTAGGCCTTTTCCAGCTGTGCCTGCTGTGCCAGCGGGGTACCGGCTGCGCGGCCTTCGAGCTTCTCGTAGAGCGGAATGGCCTTGTCGTAGGCACCCGATCCGGCCTCGTCCTTGGCTTCGGAGTAGATTCGGTTGGGACTCCAGGTGGCGGTCTTGTCGGCGGTAGAGGTCGACGAGCAGCCTGCTGCCAGCAGAGCCGCCGCGCTGAGCGCGATCCAGGCGGGGACCGATAATTTGGCGCGAATCATCACATACGGCTTTCGTGAAACAGTTGCCCTCAATTATATCGACCGACCCTCTGGGCAATATCCCCGACAGCCCCGAGGTGGCCGAGCACGAAGAGGGGGCGGACCCGGCCGAGGCCAGCGAGCAGCGTCCTTTCGTCATCGACCCTGCGCAGCATGGCCAGCGGCTCGATCGCGCGCTCGCCGCGCTGGTGCCCGAGTTTTCCCGCAGCTACCTGCAGCAGCTGATCGAAGCTGGCGTCGTCGAGCTGCAGGGCCGCACTGTCACCAAGGCCTCGGCCCCCGTCAAGGCGGGGCAGGCCGGCCGCATCGAGCTGCGCCCCACGCCCCAGAGCCAGGCCTTCCGGCCGGAGGCGATCGACATCGTCACCGTGTACGAGGATGAGCATTTGCGCATCGTCGACAAGCCCGCGGGGCTGGTCGTGCACCCGGCGCCGGGGCACTGGAGCGGCACGCTCTTGAATGGCCTGCTGGCGCTGGATCCCAAGGCCGTGCTGCTGCCGCGCGCCGGCATCGTGCACCGGCTCGACCGCGACACCAGCGGCCTGATGGTGGTGGCGCGTACCCGTGCCGCCATGGACGCGATGGTGGCGCTGATCGCCGCGCGCGACGTCAAGCGGCAGTATCTGGCCATCGGCCACAGGCAGTGGGAGGGCGCGTCGGCGCGCCATGTCGATGCTCCCATCGGCCGGGACCCGCGCAACCGGCTGCGCATGGCGGTGGTCGATCTCGAGCGCAGCGCAGGCAAGACGGCGCGCACGCTGATCGAGCGGCTCGACAGCAACGCCGAAGGCTGCGTCGTGCGATGCACCCTCGAAACCGGGCGCACCCACCAGATTCGCGTGCACATGGCGTCCATCGGCCACCCGTTGGTGGGCGACGCGCTCTACGGCGGCGCGCCGGCCGTGGGGCTGTCCCGCCAGGCGCTGCATGCATTCAGGCTGGCCTTCGTGCATCCCGTCACGCAGGCGCCACTGGAGTTCCACTCGCCGTTGCCGGCAGACCTCGCGCAGGCTTTGCAGGCCTGGGGGCTGGATTACAATCGCGCCTGACGGCCCGAGAGCCGCGCCGGCCCCCGAGACCGGCCTTGCGTTGCATTTGCCGCGTGCCTGCAGCGCCTACTCCTTCCATCCTTCTGAACAAGCGCCCCCAGGCGCCTTTTCCCGGATAACGCGAACCATGAATACGGCGGATGCCAAGCGCATTCTCGAAACCGCCTTGATCTGTTCGAGCCAGCCGTTGCCGGTGCGCGATATGCGCGTGCTGTTCGACGACGAGTTGGGTGCGGACACCATCAAGGCGCTGCTGCTCGAACTGCAGGAAGACTGGGCGCAACGCGGCCTGGAACTGGTGAGCGTCGGCAGCGGCTGGCGCTTCCAGAGCCGGCCGGAAATGCGCGACCACCTCGATCGCCTGCACCCCGAGAAGCCCCCGCGCTACACGCGCGCCGCGCTCGAGACGCTGGCCATCATCGCCTACCGCCAGCCGGCGACGCGCGGTGACATGGAAGACATCCGCGGCGTGACGATCAACTCGCTGATCCTCAAGCAGTTGGAAGATCGCGGCTGGGTCGAGGTCATCGGCCACCGCGAAACGGTCGGCCGCCCTGCGCTCTATGCGACCACCCGCCAGTTCCTCGACGACCTGGGCCTGGCCTCGCTCGACCAGTTGCCGCTGATCGAGACGCCTGCGCAGCAGGCGGCCCTGGTCGATGCGCTCGAGCAGGCCTCGGGCGAGCAGCAAGGGCTGCCCATCGACGCGGCTCCAGAGACCGAAGCGCTCGTCGAGGGCGATGCCGACGCGTCCGGAATGGCGGAGCTGGAGTTCTCCGCAGCCGACGCATCGGGGACCGATGCCGAGATTGCTGCTTCGCAGCAAGGCGAAGCGGCTGAGGCAGAACCGGCTGAAGAGCCGGAAGTGCAGGCCCAGGAATCCGCCGTCGCCGACATCGAGCCCGAAGTCGCCGAGCCCGCTGAAGCGGCCGAAGCGATCGAAGCCGCCCAGGCGCAGTTCGCCGAGAACGAAGCGGGCGCCGAATCCGTTCCCGCCGAACCAGAACAAGAACCCGCGTCGAAATCCGATGCCCCGTCCGAGGACGAGGCCGATCTTCACGCTCCCTCTCCCGGAAAAACCTCATGAGCACAACCGACACCGAAGACGCAGCAATGCTGCCGGTCGAGCCCGAAGTCAAGAAGAAGAAGAGGGCGACCGCTGCCAGCAAGGCCGTGGTTGATGCCATCGAAGCGGTAGCGCCGCCGGAGCCCGAGGCGCCGAAGAAACCGCGCGCGCCTCGCAAGAAGAAGGTGGTCGAGCAGGCAGTCCCGGACGCCGAGGCGGTGGCTGCGCCCGCTGAAGACGCGCCTCAGGAGATGGTCGAGCCGCAGGCCGCCGCCAGCGCGCAGGCTCCTGTCGCTGCCGCGGAGGTGGCCCATGACCCCGCGCCCGTCGAGGCGCCCCAGCCCGGACAGGCCGAGCGCTTCGAAGACCGCAACGACGAAAGTCAGGACGAGGACGAGGACGAGGACGAGCCCGACGAAGAGGAGGACGACCTCGACCGCGCCCGCCGCGCCGCCGAGCGCGAACAGCGCAACGCGCCGCCGCCCGAGCCGATCCGCTTCGCGGACGTCATCTCCGGCCAGTTCGACGCCGACGAGGAAAGCCCCGAAGTCCCGCCGCTCAAGCGCGTGCTGCTGCCGGAAGCCGATTCGCCCAAACTGCACAAGGTGCTGGCGCAGGCCGGCCTCGGCTCGCGGCTCGAGATGGAGCAGCTGATTCTCCAGGGCCGCATTTCCGTCAACAACGAGCCGGCCCATATCGGCCAACGCATCCAGTACGGCGACCAGGTCAAGATCAACGGCAAGCCGATCCGCTACCGCATCGCGCCGCCGCCGCCGCGCGTCATCGCGTACCACAAGCCCGTGGGCGAGGTGGTCACGCACGACGATCCGCAGAACCGTCCCACCGTGTTCCGCAAGCTGCCGCGCCTGCAGCAGGGCAAGTGGCAGTCTGTGGGGCGCCTCGACCTGAACACCGAGGGGTTGCTGCTGTTCAGCAGCTCCGGCGATCTGGCCAACCAGCTCATGCACCCGCGCTTCGGTCTGGAGCGCGAGTATGCGGTGCGGGTGCTGGGCGCGCTTGCCGGCGAAGAGAAGCAGAAGCTGCTGGACGGCGTGCGTCTCGACGACGGCATGGCGCAATTCGGTGCCATCGAGGATGGTGGCGGCGAAGGCTCCAACTGCTGGTATCGGGTGACCATCTCCGAAGGCCGCAATCGCGAGGTGCGCCGACTGTTCGAGTCGGTGGGGCATGCGGTCAGCCGGCTGATCCGCATCCGCTACGGCGCGATGGTGCTGCCGCGCGGCCTGAAGCGCGGCGCCTGGATGGAGCTCGACGAGCGCGACATCCGTGCCCTGTTCCAGGCTTCCGGTGGCGCGGTTGCACGGCCGGGCCCGCAGCAGCGTGGCCCGGGGCAGGAAGGCGGTGGCAATGGTCGTGGCGGCCGCAACAAGAAGCGCCGGGGCAACCGCAATGGCGGCGGGGGGCAGCAGCCGCGCGACATGCGCGAGGCGCGCGACGACGGCGGCCGAGATGCGCCGATCCCCAACCCGTTGGGCGACGGCCGTCCGCCGCGTGGCGAGCGGGGAGGGCGTCCCAACCGTGGTGGCGGCAATGGTGGTCAGCCCCAGGGCCAGGGGCGTCGTGGCAATGGCAACCGCCAAGGCGGTGGCAATCGCCAGGGTGACGACCGCCAGCCGGGCGGAGCCAGTCAGCCCGATCCGATGAAGACCTCCCTGGGCTACATCGGCGCCGACAGCTTCTCGCGCCAACGCAAGGAGCAGCGCGGAGGCCAACGCCGTGGTGGTGGCGGAGGCGGTGGTGGCGGCTTCGGCGGCCAGGGCGGCGGACGTCGCCGCGGGCGCTGAAAGTCTGCCGTCGCAGCGCGGCCTTTCGCGGGGTTTTCACCAATCCGCAAGGCCGCGCCGGTTAAAATCAGAGGCTTTGTCGACATGTGACGCAACAAACTCGTTGCAGTTGTGACAAAACACTTCAAAATCAAAGCTCCAGGAAGCATTTCAATGGCTATCGAACGTACCCTTTCCATCATCAAGCCCGACGCAGTTGCCAAGAACGTCATCGGCAAGATCGTTTCCCGCTTCGAGGCCGCCGGCCTGAAGATCGTCGCCGCCAAGCTGGTGCACCTGTCGCGCAACGAAGCCGAGCAGTTCTACGCCGTGCACAAGGAGCGTCCCTTCTTCAAGGACCTCGTCGAGTTCATGATCTCGGGCCCCGTGTTCGTGCAAGTGCTCGAAGGCGAGAACGCCATCGCCAAGAACCGTGACCTGATGGGCGCCACGGACCCCAAGAAGGCAGCCGCCGGCACCATCCGCGCCGACTTCGCCGACAGCATCGACGCCAACGCCGTTCACGGTTCGGACGCTCCCGAAACCGCCGCGAACGAAGTCGCCTTCTTCTTCGCCGGCCTCAACGTCTACGCACGCTGAAACCGGATCTCGCCCCGATTCCATGACCACGGCCAACCTGCTCGATTTCGATCTCGAGGGGTTGGCTGCGTTCTGCGAAAAACTCGGCGAGAAGAAATTCCGCGCCACGCAGCTGTTCCGCTGGATCCACCAGCGTGGCGCCAGCGACTTCACCCAGATGACCGATCTGGCGAAGTCGCTGCGCGAGAAACTCGCGACCACCGCTCGCGTGGAGGCCCTGCCGGTCATCACGCAGCACGAATCCAGGGACGGCACGATCAAGTGGCTGTTCGACGTCGGTGACGGCAATGCCGTCGAAGCCGTATTCATTCCCGAGGACGACCGCGGCACTCTTTGCGTGTCGTCCCAGGCCGGCTGCGCGGTCGGTTGCCGCTTTTGCTCGACGGGGCATCAGGGCTTCAGCCGCAACCTGGGCACGGGCGAGATCGTCGCCCAGCTCTGGTTTGCCGAACACTTCCTTCGCAAGCACCTCAAGCGCGACGAACGCATCATCTCCAACGTGGTGATGATGGGCATGGGCGAGCCCCTGCAGAACTACTCGGCGCTGGTGCCCGCGCTGCGCACCATGCTCGACGACAACGCCTACGGGCTGTCGCGCCGCCGCGTGACGGTGTCGACCTCCGGCGTGGTGCCTATGATCGACCGCCTGGGCGCCGATTGCGCCGTGGCCCTCGCGGTTTCGCTGCATGCGCCCAACGATCCGCTGCGCGACGACCTCGTGCCGCTCAATCGCAAGTACCCGATCGACGAACTCATCGAGGCCTGCAAGCGCTACCTGGCGCATGCGCCGCGCGACTTCATCACCTTCGAGTACTGCATGCTCGACGGTGTGAACGACCAGCCCGAGCATGCGCGGCAGCTCGTCGAGCTGGTTCGCAAGCACGGCATCTCGTGCAAGTTCAACCTGATCCCGTTCAACCCGTTTCCGGCCTCGGGCCTGCTGCGCTCGCCTCAGCCGCGCGTGCTGGCGTTCGCCAGGACGCTGAGCGAAGCCGGCCTCGTGACCACCGTGCGCAAGACGCGCGGCGATGACATCGATGCCGCCTGCGGGCAGCTCGCCGGTGACGTGAAGGACCGCACCCGCGCGGCCGAGCGCATGGCCCAGCGCCGCGCAGCCGGGCAGCGCCCGGTTGTTGTTTTGCATCCGGTCCGCAAGACCATCTCCCAGGAGCATTGAACCGATGAGCATGGCCATTTCGATGACGATCGCGAACGCGCGGCGGATGCTGGCAGTGGGTTTCGCGGGCGTCGCCATGTCATTGCTGCTCGGAGGCTGCGTGAGCACGCGCACCACCACCACCAGCCTGGCCGACAACAGCAATGCGACCAAGGGGACCGAGATCATCACCGAGTCCGACGAGTCCAGCCGCCAGCGCCGCGCGCGGCTGCGCATGGAACTGGCCGCCGGCTACTTCGAGCACGGCCAGACCACCGTGGCGCTCGACGAGATCAAGCAGGCGCTGGCCGCCGACCCGAACAACGCGGATGCCTACAACCTGCGTGGCCTCGTCTACATGCGTCTGGACGATGCCGGCCTGGCCGAAGACAGCTTCCGCCGCGCCATCGCGATCAATCCGCGCGATCCGAACACGCGCCACAACTACGGCTGGCTGCTGTGCCAGCAGAACCGCTATGGCGACGCCGCCGCGCAGTTCAACGAAGCCCTGGCCGTGCCGACCTATGCCGACCGTGCCAAGACGCTCATGACGCAGGGCGTGTGCGAACTCAAGGCAGGCCAGCGCGACAAGGCCGAACGCACCCTCATGCAGGCCTACGAAATCGACGC
Source organism: Variovorax sp. CAN15 (assembly GCF_030462475.1). Classification (GTDB taxonomy): domain Bacteria; phylum Pseudomonadota; class Gammaproteobacteria; order Burkholderiales; family Burkholderiaceae_C; genus Variovorax. Next base: position 6,125 of record NZ_JASMRZ010000029.1, on the reverse strand, counting down.
CGGCAATCCGATCGTCGGCTTCAACCTTGCGTCGGTGCTGGCACAGCGCGAGGAGTGGTCGCGCGCGCAGTTCTACATCCGCCGTGTCAACAACAGTGCCGCAGCCAGTGCCGAGACGCTCTGGCTCGGCATCAAGATCGAACGAAAGCTGAACAACCGCGAGGCAGTCGCGCAGTTGGGAGGCCAACTGCAACGACGCTTCCCCCAGTCGCGGGAGGCAACAGCGTACGAGCGCGGGAATTTCAATGACTGATCGGGTTTCGGAGTTCGGCACTTCAGCAGCATTGCCACTGGAAGCTGGCGATATCGCGAACAAGACGGCCGGTGAGTTGCTGCGCGAGGCGCGTGAAGCCCATGGCCTGCACATCGAGATGGTGGCCGCCGCGCTGAAGGTGCCGCCGCAGAAGCTCATGGCGCTCGAGGCGGACGACATCGCTTCGCTGCCCGACCCGGTCTTCGCGCGCGCGCTGGCCAGCAGCGTCTGCCGTGCCCTGCGCATCGACCCGGCTCCCGTGCTCGCGAAGCTGCCCAGCACCCAGAAGGTGTCGCTGGCCGAGACCGACCGCACCCTCCGCTCGAATATCAACTCGGGCACGCCGCGCTGGAACGGCAACGCCCGCTCGAGCGGGCTGCCTTCAAGGCCGCTCCTGATCGTCGTACTGCTGCTGCTGATCGGCGCGGGTGCGCTGTTCTGGCTACCGCAGTCGGTGTTCGACCAGCTCAGTGCTTCCGTGTCCCGCCTTGCGGTGCGCGGCGACGCCGGCGCGGAATCGGCGCCGGCCAGCGGCCCGGCTTCGGTCGCCAGCGGTGCCGTTGCCGAGACCGTGCCTACGCAAGCCGTGGCTACCGGCGGCCCGGTGGTTGGCGAGGCTCCCGCCGCGGCACCTGCTCCAGGTGCGCCTGCGGTAACCGCCGCTGCACCGGCTGCCGCGGCACCCGCCGCAGCTGCGGCTGCGGCTGCGGCTGCGGCASCAGCTTCAAGCAGCCAGCAGCTGGTCTTCGTCGCTCGCGAGGAATGCTGGATCACCGTGACCGAAGCCGGTGGCAAGCAACTGCTGCGCCGCAGCCTGCAGGCCGGCGAAACTGTGGGCCTGTCGGGCACGCTGCCGTTGTCGGTCGTGGTCGGCCGTGCTTCGAGCGTCGATGTACAGGTCCATGGGCAGCCTTTTGACCTGAAGCCCTTCACCAAGGGTGGCGGGGTGGCGCGTTTCGAGGTGAAGTCGTGACCTCCTCTGGCAATTGCCTTCCCGTTCCGATCGAGGCCGCGGCTCCCAAGGCCCGTCGTTCGCGCCAGGCCAGCGTGGTCTGGGGGCCTCGGGTGGTCACCGTGGGCGGCGATGCTCCGGTGCGCGTGCAGTCCATGACCAACACCGACACCGTTGATGCCATCGGCACGGCGATCCAGGTGAAGGAGCTGGCCCAGGCCGGCTCCGAGATGGTCCGCATCACGGTCAACACGCCCGAGGCGGCCGCGCAGGTGCCCTACATCCGCGAACAGCTCGACCGCATGGGTATCGACGTGCCGCTGGTGGGCGACTTCCACTACAACGGCCATCGCCTTCTGACCGAATATCCGGCCTGCGCCGAGGCGCTGAGCAAGTACCGCATCAACCCCGGCAACGTGGGCAAGGGCGACAAGAAGGACAAGCAGTTCGGCCAGATGATCGACGCCGCCATGCGCTGGAACAAGCCCGTGCGCATCGGCGTCAACTGGGGCAGCCTCGACCAGGAGCTGCTTGCCAGCCTGATGGACGTCAACAGCCAGCGCGCCGAGCCCTGGGATGCCAAGCAGGTGATGTACGAGGCGCTCATCACCTCGGCCATCGAGTCCGCCAGGCTGGCCGAGTCGATGGGTATGGCCGGCAACCAGATCATCCTGTCTTGCAAGGTGAGCGGCGTGCAGGACCTGATCTCGGTCTACCGCGAACTGGCTCGCCGCTGCGACTATCCGCTGCACCTGGGCCTCACCGAGGCCGGCATGGGTACGAAGGGCACCGTGGCTTCGGCTGCTGCGCTGTCGATCTTGCTGCAGGAGGGCATCGGCGACACGATCCGCGTGTCGCTCACGCCGCAGCCGGGCGAGTCGCGCACGCAGGAAGTGGTGATCGCCTCCGAGATCCTGCAGGCGCTGGGCCTTCGCGTATTCGTGCCGAGCGTCACCGCCTGCCCGGGCTGCGGCCGCACCACCAGCACCACCTTCCAGGAGCTGGCCAAGCAGATCGACGACTACCTGCGCATGCAGATGCCCGTCTGGCGCAAGAAATATCCGGGTGTGGAGACGCTGAAGGTGGCCGTCATGGGCTGCATCGTCAACGGCCCCGGCGAGAGCAAGCATGCCGACATCGGCATCAGCCTGCCCGGCACCGGCGAGGCGCCCGCGGCGCCCGTCTTCATCGACGGCGAAAAGGCCCTCACGCTGCGCGGCGACAATATCGCCAACGAGTTCCATCAGCTCGTCGAAAACTACATTGAAAAGCGCTTCGGACAGCACCTGGCTGCCGACGCCGCCTGACCCCTTCCTCCTATGGCTGACAAGATAAGTGCCGTCAAAGGCATGAACGACATATTGCCGGCGAGCGTGCCGCGCACCGACCGCCTGCCCGATTCGGCGCTGTGGTCGTGGTTCGAGCAGAAGGTGCGGCAGCTGCTGGCCCGCTACGGCTATCACTACATCGTGACGCCCGTCGTCGAGCCGACCGCGCTTTTCGTGCGCGGCCTCGGCGAGGTCACCGACATCGTCGAGAAGGAGATGTACTCCTTCACTGACTCGATGAACGGCGACAAGCTCACGCTGCGTCCCGAGGCCACGGCCGGCATCGTGCGCGCGATGGTCGAGCACAACGCGCTCTACAACGGCCCGCTGCGCCTGTGGACCATGGGAGCGATGTTCCGCCACGAGCGGCCGCAGAAGGGGCGCTACCGGCAGTTCCACCAGCTCGACGTCGAGGCGCTCGGCTTCCCGGGGCCGGACGTGGATGCCGAACTCATCCTCATGGTGCGGGCGCTCTGGCGCGAGCTCGGGCTGATCGAGGGCGAGCATGTGCGCCTGGAGATCAACAGCCTGGGCCAGCCGGCAGAACGGCAGGCGCACCGCGAGGCACTGATCCGCCACTTCGAGGCGCATGCCGACGCGCTCGACGCCGACGCGAAGCGGCGCCTGCACAGTAACCCGCTGCGCATCCTCGACACGAAGAACCCGGCGATGCAGTCCGTCGTCGAGGCTGCGCCTCAGTTGATGGATTTTCTCGGCGAGGAATCGCGCGCACACTTCGATGCGGTGCGTGCCGTGCTCGACGCCGCGGGCCTGGCCTACCGCGTGAATCCGCGCCTGGTGCGCGGCATGGACTACTACAACCTCACCGTTTTCGAGTGGGTCACGGACCAGCTCGGCTCGCAAGGCACCGTCTGCGGAGGCGGGCGCTACGACGGCCTCATCGGGCAGATGGGTGGCAAGCCGGCGCCCGCCGTCGGCTTCGGCCTCGGGATCGAGCGGTTGCTGCTGCTGATCCAGGAACTGGGCCTGCCTGTGCCGGCCGCGGCGCCCGCGGCCTATGCCATCGTGCCTTCGGCCACGATGCTGCCGCAGGTCATGGGCGTGCTCGAGCAACTGCGGGCCGCAGGCGTCAGCGTGCTGCAGCACGCCGGCGGTGGCAACATGAAGGCGCAGTTCAAGAAGGCCGATGCGAGCGGCGCGCGCTACGCGCTGATCTTCGGCGAAGACGAGCTGTCGCGCGGCGAGGTCACCGTCAAGTCGCTGCGCGACGCAGGCGGAGCGCAGACTGCCCGGTCTCTTTCGGAAGTGGCCACCTGGGCCGCCACCCTACAATCGCCGGCTTCCAATACCTGACACGCATGGCAACCCATCTCGACCTCGAAGAACAGGAACAGCTCGACCAGCTCAAGCATTTCTGGAATACCTACGGCACCCTGATCACCTCGGTCGTGCTGCTCGTTGCCGGCGCCTTCGTGGCCTGGAACGGCTGGCAATGGTATGGCCGCAACAAGGCCGCGCAGGCTTCGTCTCTTTACGACGAGATCGAGAAGACGGCGCAGGCGGGCGACCCGGCGCGCATCGCGCTCGTGCTTGACGACATGAAGAAGCGCTTCTCGGGCACGACCTACGCGCAGCAGGCGGGCCTGCTGGCCGCCAAGACGCTGTACGAGAAGGGCAACGCCGCGGGTTCGCGCGCCGAGCTCGAATGGGTGGCCCAGAACGCCATCGACCCTGGCTACAAGGCCGTTGCCCGCCTGAGGCTGGCGGCTGAACTGCTCGACGGCAAGTCGTACGACGACGCCCTCAAGCAGCTCGACGGCAGCGTGCCCAAGGAATTCGAACCGCTGGTGGCCGACCGCAAGGGCGACATCTACCTGGCCCAGGGCAAGCGCGCCGAGGCGCAGGCCGAATACCGCAAGGCCTGGACCGGCCTCGGCCCCACTTCCGACTACCGCCGCCTGGTGGAGATCAAGCTCAACGCGGTCGGTGTCGACCCCAAGAGCCTGGCTCCCGTGATCACCGTCACTCCCGCAGCCCCCAAGACTCCCTGACCGCATCATGAATTTCAAGCGCCTCATGCCTGAATCGTCCGCCCTGCGTGCGGGATCAGCTCTCGTTTTGGTAGCGTTTCTTGCCGCCTGCTCCGGCTCTGCCAAGCCGAAGCCCGATGAACTCCCCGCCAACCCGGCCCTGATGGGAGTGCGCCAGGCTTGGACGGTGCGCATCCCTGAAGTGCAGTTCCCACTGACCACCGACATCAGCGGCGACACGATCACCGTGGCCGCCAGCGACGGCACGGTGGTCGCCATCGATGCGCGCGCAGGCCGCGAAGTCTGGCGTGCGAATGCCGGCGCCCCGCTGGCGGCCGGCGTGGGCAGCGACGGATCGGTGGCGGCGGTCGTCACCACCGGCAACGAGCTGGTCGCCCTCGAAAACGGCAAGGTGCTGTGGAAGCAGAGGCTCTCGGCCCAGGCCTTCACCGCACCGCTGGTGGCGGGGCGCCGCGTGTTCGTGCAGACCGCCGACCGCAGCATCAGTGCCTGGGATGGCCAGAGTGGCCGCCGCCTGTGGATCCAGCAGCGCGCGGGCGAAAACCTCGTGCTGCGCAAGTCGGGCGTGCTCATTGCCGTCGGCGACACGCTGGTGGCTGGCGTCGGCGGCCGGTTGGTGGGCATCAATCCCGCCAACGGCACTTCGCGCTGGGAATCACCGATTGCTGCCCCGCGCGGCACCAATGACGTTGAGCGCCTGGTCGATCTGACCGGTAGCGTAAGCCGCTTCGGCGACACGGTCTGCGCGCGTGCCTACTACGCCAGTGTCGGCTGCGTCGATACCTTGCGCGGTTCGCTGGTCTGGAGCAAGCCTGCCTCAGGCGCCGACGGCGTCAGCGGCAACGAGAGCTTCGTCTACGGCACGGAGTCCGACGGCAGCGTTGTGGCGTGGCGGCGTGCCGATGGCGAGCGCGCCTGGCAGATGTCCCGCCTCAAGAACCGGGTGTTGACCTCGCCGCTGGCCGTGGGGCGCTCGCTCATCATCGGCGAGAACACCGGAACCCTGCATTTCGTGTCGCGCGAAGACGGTGCGCTGCTCAACCGCGTCACGCCGGATGGTTCGGCCATCACTGTCGCTCCGGTGTTGGCCGGCAATACGGTGGTCGTGGTGACAGCCAAGGGTGGCGTGTTTGGCTATCGCCCAGAGTAACTTTCCTTCCTTTTCCTTTCTCTCTTTCCAAGGCCCGACCATGAAAACCGCGTCCTCGAAAGGCCGGCCATGAAGCCGGTCGTGGCCCTGGTCGGGCGGCCGAATGTCGGCAAGTCGACCCTCTTCAACCGGCTGACCCAGACGCGCGACGCCATCGTCGCCGACTTCGCCGGGCTCACGCGGGACCGCCACTACGGCAACGGCCGGCTGGGCAAGCGCGAGTTCATCGTCATCGACACCGGCGGCTTCGAGCCCGATGCGGGAAGCGGCATCTACAAGGAGATGGCCAAGCAGACGCGCCAGGCCGTTGCCGAGGCCGACGTCGTGATCTTCGTGGTTGACGCGCGGGAAGGACTCTCCGCGCAGGACCACGACATCGCCAACGAACTGCGCCGCATCGGCAAGCCGTGCCTGCTGGTGGCCAACAAGG
>NZ_JASMRZ010000028.1 GCF_030462475.1 Variovorax sp. CAN15 | reverse complement strand
GGCTCTTTCGGGGCGCTCGGTGGGTTGACATTGCCTTCTTCGTTGTCTCATCAAGTCCATCGCCACGGGCCTCGTGCTCGCGGCAGCGGCCACGGCCTCGCTGGCCCACGAGGCCCACAACAAACCCAAGCCCAAGGGTGCCGCCGAGCTCGCCCCCGAGCAGAAGCCCTGGGGCATCGCCGGCAAGAGCAGCGCGGTGAAACGGACCATCGACATCGCGATGGCCGACGACATGAGCTTCACGCCCTCGGTCATCGAGGTGCGCGAGGGCGACACCGTCCGCCTGCGGCTGAAGAACCGCGGCAAGGAGCTGCACGAACTGGTGCTCGGCACCACCGCCGAGATCGAGGCCCACGCGGCCATGATGAAGAAGTTTCCGGACATGGAGCACGACGATCCATGGATGGTCCACGTGCCCGCCGGCAAGACCGGCAGCATGGTCTGGACCTTCAACCGCGCCGGCGACTTCGACTTCGCCTGCCTCGTGAAGGACCACTACGAACTCGGCATGGCAGGCCGCGTCCGTGTGCTGCCTGCCGCCACCGGCGGCAACAAATCCTGAAGGAGACCCCCATGAAGAGAAGACGCGTGTTGCTGGCATTGGCTTCCACCGCCATGCCTTTCGCCTCGACCACCGCGCTGGCCGCGGCGCCGATGGTCGAGATCTGGAAAGACCCGAACTGCGGCTGCTGCCAGGACTGGGTGAAGCATCTCAACAAGAACGGCTTCGCCACGCGTGTGCACGACGAAGGCAACACGGCGGCGCGCACCCGGCTCGGCATGCCCGCCAAGCTGGGCTCGTGCCACACGGGCCTCGTGGGCGGCTATGCCATCGAAGGCCACGTGCCCGCGCGCGAAGTGCAACGGCTGCTGAAGGAAAAGCCCAAGGCTGTCGGCCTTGCCGTGCCCGGCATGCCGGTCGGCTCGCCGGGCATGGACGGCCCCGCCTATGGCGACCAGCGCGATCCCTACGACGTGCTGCTGGTGTTGGCCGATGGCAGCACGCGCGTCTACCAGAGCTATCGCTGAATCGATCCTCGAACCACCCAGACAAGGAAAGCACATTCATCATGAAGAAACTGTTCACCGCCCTCTCCGCCGCCCTGCTCGCCGCCGCGGCCTTCGCTCAGGCCGCCCTGCCCTCTGTCGAGGGCGAGGTGCGCAAGGTCGACCTCGACGCGAAGAAGATCACGCTGAAGCACGGCGACATTCCCAACCTCGAGATGACCGGCATGACGATGGTCTTCCGCGTGAGCGACCCCGCGCTGCTGTCCAAGGTGAAGCCGGGTGACAAGGTGCAGTTCACCGCCGACAAGGTCGACGGCGCGCTCACGGTGCTGTCGATCGCGCCGGCGAATTGAGGCTATCGCCGGAAGCGCGCCGGGTCGAAGGGCGCCAGCGCGATCTCCGGCGCGGCACCTGCGAGCAGTTGCGCAGCCAGCCTGCCCGTGCGCGCCGAACCGCACAGGCCGACGTGGCCGTGCCCGAAGGCGAGCACGATGTCGGCGCTGGCACCTGACGGGCCGATGCAGGGCAGGCCGTCGGGCAGGCTCGGGCGATGCCCCAGCCAGTGCTTCACCGAGGCCGAGCCCGGGGCGGCTGGTGCGAGCGAGGGAAACATCGATTGCAGATGCGCGTGCAGGATTTCGGCGCGGCGCCAGTCCGGCGCGGCTTCGAGGCCCGCGATCTCCACCTGCCCTGCCGCGCGCAGGCCGCCGTCCATCCAGTGAGCGATGAGCTTGCCGTCGGCCACCATGGTCGGCGTGCGCGGGCCGGCCTTGGCGTCTTCGACGACCACGTGGTAGCCGCGCTCCGATTCCAGCGGCACCGCCGAGCCGGCCGCCGCCGCCAGCGGGCCCGAGCGGGCGCCGGCACAGATGGCAGCGGCGTCGCAGGCGATCTCGCCGGTATCGGTGAGCACGGCTCGCAGCCGGCCGCCCTCGATGCGGAAACCAGTCGCGCGAGCCGCAATGCGCTCAGCGCCCGCGTCGAGCGCATGCCGTGCCAGCGCGGCCACGTAGCGGCCCGGGTCGCGGCAGTGGCCGGCCTCGGGCACGAAGATGCCGAGCGTGTAGCGCGCATCCAGGTCGGGCTCGCGGCGGCGCAGTTCGTCCAGCGGCCATTCCTCCCACTGCACGCCGGTGCGCCGGCGCACGCGCCAGCCGAGCGCGTCGCCCTCGAACTCGGTACGCGAGCGGTAGGCGTGGAGCAGCCCGCGCCGCTCGATGAGCTGCGGCACGCCGGCCTCGGCGGCCAGTTGCGCATGCAGCGCCGGCGCGTCCGACAGCAGCGTGCGCAGCGCGTCCGCCGTGCGCTGCACGCGCGCCTCGGTCCAGCCCGAGGCCAGGTAGCGCAGCAGCCACGGCAAGGCGCGCGGCAGGTAGCGCCAGCGCAGGGCCAGCGGCCCGAGCGGATCGGCCAGCCAGCCCGGCACCTTGCGCCATGCGCCCGGCAGCGCGGGCGGCACCACCGAGTGCGACGAGAGCCAGCCGGCATTGCCGTAGCTGGTGGCATGCGGGCCGCCGGGCTCGCCGGGCTCCAGCACCGTCACGCGCAGACCCGCGCGCAGCGCCTCGATGGCCGTGGCGCTGCCGACCGCGCCCGCGCCGATCACCACCACGTGGCGAGTCCCGCCGGGGAAAGAGAAACTTCTTGCAACCGTCATGGAGGGCGATCGTAGAGGGTGCGGTCTCATAATCGGCCGCCATGTCAGCCCAGTCATCCACTTTCTCCCATTCCGCCGGTGCCATCACCGACGTCGCCGGCATCGAGGTCGGCCATTTCACCGAGACGCGCCGCCCCACCGGCTGCACCGTGATCATGGCGCGCGAAGGCGCCGTGGCCGGCGTGGACGTGCGCGGCGCCGCGCCCGGCACGCGCGAGACCGACCTGCTCTCGCCCGGCAACCTCGTGCAGCAGGTGCACGCGGTGATGCTCGCGGGCGGCAGCGCCTGGGGCCTCGCTGCGGCCGAAGGCGCGATGCGCTGGATGGAGGAGCGCGGCATCGGCATGGACGTGCGCTTCGGCACCCTGCCGATCGTGCCGGCCGCGGTGCTGTTCGACCTGCCCATGGGCGACGCGCGCATCCGACCCGACGCGGCCGCCGGCTATGCGGCCTGCGAGGCCGCCAGTACCGGCGCACCCGCCGAGGGCAACGTGGGCGCCGGCACCGGCGCACTGGTGGGCAAGCTCTTCGGCGTGCATCGCGCGATGAAGGGCGGCGTCGGCACCGCATCGGTCAAGGTGGGAGGCGTCACCGTGGGCGCGATCATCGCGGCGAATCCGCTGGGCGACGTGATCGACCCCGACACCGGCCAGCCCGTGGCGGGCGCGCGCACCGAGGACGGCAAGGCCCTGCTCGACACCCGCCGCGCCCTGCTGCGGGGCCTGAGCCCCAAGCCGCTGCTCGCGGGCACCAACACCACCATCGGCGTGATCGCCACCGACGCGGTGCTGACCAAGGTGCAGGCCAACCGCCTCGCCATGGTCGCGCACGATGGGCTGGCGCGCTCCGTCAACCCGGTGCACACCATGAGCGACGGCGACACCCTGTTCGCACTGGCCACCGGCCGCGTGCCGCTGGAGGGCGACGCGCCCGGCATGACGGTGCTTAGCACCATGGCCGCCGAGGTCGTCGCCATCGCCACGCTGCGCGCGGTGCAGGCCGCGCGCAGCGTGACGGTGGACGAGCTGCACATTCCCTGCGCCGCGGACCTCGGCAAGGCGCGCGGCTGACCAGGGGAGGCACAACCATGGCGTTCCCCAGGACCCTGAAGCTGATACTGCTGTCGATCCGCGACCTGATCGCTTCGGCGGGGCCGATCCTGTTCATCGTCGTGGGGCTGCTGGTCGCGGCCTACTGGTGGCTGCAGCCGCAGCCGCCCAAGCACGTGACGCTGGCCACCGGCCCCACGGGCAGCGCCTACGCCCAGTTCGGCAAGCGCTATGCCGAGGCGCTCAGGCACAACGGCATCGAGGTGGAACTCAAGCCCACCTCGGGCTCGACCGAGAACCTGCAGCTGCTGCGCACCGGGGGCGCCGACGTGGGCTTCGTGCGCGGCGGCAGCGCCGACCCGGTGGCCGACGAGGAAGCCGGACTCACCTCGCTGGGCAGCCTGTTCTACGAGCCCATCTGGCTCTTCTACCGCACCGACACCGCGCAGAAGATCGACCGCAAGACGGCCACGCTGACCTCGCTCACCCAGTTGCGCGGCCTGCGCGTCAACGTCGACCTGCCCGGCAGCGGGCTGCCCGACATCATGGAGCGCATGCTCAAGGCCAACAAGCTCGGCCCCGACGACCTGCTGCTGTCGAACCTGGAGCAGGCCTCGGCCGCCGAGGCGCTGGAGGCCGGCCTCCTCGACGCCATCGTGCTGTCTTCCGCGCCGCAGTCGCCGCAGGTGCAGCGGCTGCTGCGGTCAGACTCGATCAAGCTCATGGACTTCGGGCAGGCCGACGCCTACTCGCGGCGCTTTCCCTTCCTCTCGGCCGTGACGCTGTCGCGCGGGATGATCGACCTGTCGAAGGACTTGCCGCCGCACGACGTGTCACTGCTCGCGGCCACCACCTCGCTGCTGTCGCGCGACGAGACCCACCCCGCGCTGCGCCAGCTCTTCGCGCAGGCCGCGCAGACAGTGCACAGCGGCGCCGGCTGGTTCAACCGGGCGCGCGACTTCCCCAACACCCGCACCAGCGAACTGCCGGTGAGCCCCGAGGGCGACCGCGCCATCAACGGCACGCCGCCGGTGTGGCAGCGCTACCTGCCCTTCTGGGCCAGCAACCTCGTCGAACGCATGTGGCTGGTGCTCGGCGGCCTGCTGGTGCTGATGCTGCCGCTGAGCCGCGTGGTGCCGCCGCTGTACCAGTTCCGCGTGCGCCGGCGCGTCTTCCGCTGGTATGCGCGGCTGCGCGACATCGAGGCGAAGGTCGATGCGCACAAGGGCGAGCAGAAAGACCTGCTCGAAGACCTCGACCAGCTCGACCGCGTGGTCAACAAGGTGGCGGTGCCGCTGTCGTACGCCGACGAGCTCTATGCGCTGCGCAACAACATCTACGCGGTGCGAAAGAGGGTGCTGGCCAGGACGCCGCAGGGCGCCGTGACCGAAGCGGCCCCGACGACTGCCGCGAACGATGCCACCTGACGAGGTCCGGCCCAGCACGTTGCGCACGCGGTCGATTTCGTACAGCCGCCCGGCGGCGCGGGCCGGTTGCGCCCGTGCTTCTGCAAGCCTTCGCGGCGAAGCGGTCGTTCGCGTGGACGATCTGCCCCGCGTGCAGGCCCTTGCCTTCGTCAACAGCCTGCGCGGCCGGATCGATGCCGACCTGCTGCCGCAGGCCTCCTGAAAAATAGTTCGACAAAGCGCTTGACTTAGAGCGCGCTCCAATTTCGAGAATCGACGCCATGGAAACCAGCCTGACCATTGCGGAAGTCGCAGAACGAACCGGCCTCACGGCCCACACGCTGCGGTACTACGAGCGTATCGGGCTTATCGCGGCGGTGTCTCGCGCACCCGGCGGCCAGCGCCGCTATGCGGGCGCCGACATGGAGTGGCTGGCTTTCCTGTTGCGCCTGCGCGAGACCGGCATGCCCATCCAGGGCATGCAGGCCTTCGCCAGGCTTCGAAGCCAGGGGGACGCCAGCGTCGGCCAGCGGCGCGAGATGCTCGAAGAGCACCTTGCCGAAGTCCAGGCCCGGGTGGCGGCACTGCAGCAATCGATGCAGGCGCTGTCACTCAAGATCGACCACTACCGCGCGGTCGAGAAGACGAGGAAGTGCCCTCCTTCATCGGGCACTACCCCGAAAGGAAAGACGAGCAATGACGAACACACAACAGGACCAGGGCCACGACGACAACCTGCGCTACGCGCGCGGCCTCGCAAAGCTTCATGAAATCGACGGCGAAGGCGGCGTGAAAGTGGTCGAAAGCCTGGCCGGCATCGCGCCCGACTTCGCCCGCCTGCTGATCGAGTTCCCCTTCGGCGACATCTACTCGCGCCCCGGCCTCGACCTGCGCTCGCGCGAGATCGCCGTGGTGGCCGCGCTCACCGCGCTTGGCAACGCAGCGCCGCAGCTCAAGGTGCACATCCAGGGCGCGCTGAACGTGGGCGTGACGCGCGACGAGGTGGTCGAGGTCATCATGCAGATGGCGGTGTACGCGGGCTTTCCGGCGGCGCTCAACGGCCTCTTCGCGGCGCGCGACGTGTTCGCGGCGGAGGATGAAAAAAGCGCGCGATCCCAGGAGGAACCGCGCGCTGTTGCCGAAGCGATCTGAGCCCATTCCGGGAACACCGCGGAGCCGGCTTTGCCGGGCCTCCGGTGTTGCCCCCTGCAGGGGGTAGGCGAAGCGACACGAAGTGTCGCGCAGCCTGGGGGCGAGCCCTATTTCAGCGCCTTGTAGCGCATGCGCTTGGGCTTCGCGCCTTCTTCGCCCAGGCGCTTCTTCTTGTCGGCTTCGTACTCCTGGTAGTTGCCGTCGAAGAAGGTCCACTGGCTGTCGCCTTCGGCCGCGAGGATGTGCGTGGCGATGCGGTCGAGGAACCAGCGGTCGTGGCTGATCACCATGACCGTGCCGGCGAATTCGAGCAGCGCGTCTTCGAGCGCGCGCAGGGTTTCCACGTCCAGGTCGTTCGAGGGTTCGTCGAGCAGCAGCACGTTGCCGCCGGCGATCAGCGTCTTGGCCAGGTGCAGGCGGCCGCGCTCACCACCCGACAGCGTGCCGACCTTCTTCTGCTGGTCGGCGCCGTTGAAGTTGAAGCGGCCCGCATAGGCGCGGCTGGCCATCTGGAACTTGCCGACGTTGATGATGTCCAGGCCGTTCGAGATGTCTTCCCACACGGTCTTCTGGTCGCCCAGCGCGTCGCGCGACTGGTCGACGAAGGCCATCTTCACGGTTTGGCCGATGACGACCTCGCCCGAATCCGGCTTTTCCTTGCCTGCCAGCAGCTTGAACAGCGTCGACTTGCCGGCGCCGTTCGGGCCGATGATGCCGACGATGGCGCCCGCAGGCACGTTGAAGCTCAGGTTGTCGATCAGCATGCGGTCGCCGAAGGACTTGCTGACGTTCTTGAACTCGAACACCTGGCTGCCCAGTCGCTCGGCCACGGGAATGAAGATTTCCTGAGTTTCGTTGCGCTTCTGGTATTCGACGTCGCTCAGCTCCTCGAAGCGGGCCAGGCGCGACTTGCTCTTGGCCTGGCGTGCCTTCGGGTTCTGGCGCGACCACTCGAGTTCCTTCTTCAGGGCCTTGGCGTGGGCTTCCTCGCTCTTCTGCTCCTGCGCCAGGCGCTCGCCCTTCTGCTCGAGCCAGGTGCTGTAATTGCCCTTCCATGGAATGCCGCGGCCGCGGTCCAGTTCGAGGATCCACTCGGCGGCGTTGTCGAGGAAGTAGCGATCGTGGGTGATGGCCACCACGGTGCCCGGGAAGCGCTGCAGGAACACTTCGAGCCACTCGACCGATTCGGCGTCCAGGTGGTTGGTCGGTTCGTCGAGCAGCAGCATGTCGGGCTTGCTCAGCAGCAGGCGGCACAGCGCGACGCGGCGCTTCTCGCCGCCGGAGAGCACGCCGATCCTGGCGTCCCAGGCCGGCAGGCGCAGGGCGTCGGCGGCGATCTCGAGCTGGTGCTCGGAGTCGGTGCCGGCCGTGGCGATGATGGCTTCGAGCTCGGCCTGCTCGGCCGCAAGAGCGTCGAAATCGGCATCTTCGGCTGCGTACAGCTCGTAGACCTCTTCAAGGCGCTTCTTGGCGGCGTTGACGGCGCCCATCGATTCCTCGACCGATTCACGCACCGTGTGCTCGGGGTTGAGCTTGGGCTCCTGCTCCAGGTAGCCGATGGTCAGGCCGGGCATGGGCAGCGCCTCGCCCTCGATTTCCTTGTCGACGCCCGCCATGATCTTGAGCAGCGTGGACTTGCCCGAGCCGTTCAGGCCGAGCACGCCGATCTTGGCGCCGGGGAAGAAGGACAGCGAAATGTCTTTCAAGATCTGCCGCTTGGGCGGCACGGTCTTGCTGACACGGTTCATCGAATAGACGTATTGAGCCATGTGTGGTTGGTTACCTTGGGTAGCGGGGATTCGAAGGAATGCGCGGCCGCCGGAATGCAGGCATTCGGGCGCGGCAAACCACCGATTATCGACTCATGCGACAATACGCTCCGTTGCCGGGTCCAGTTGCCCGCAACACCGGCTCTCTGCCGGGGACGAAGAAAGGTCCATTTCAACCCTTTTGCGAGGGCGGACTTTCCGGCTCCCACCCCTGATCCTCATCTGCCTTGACTGGCTCGGCGTTGTCTAGAAACGCCTGGCGGGCCGATGCCACCGCGCCGTGTATGGCGCTTGTTGTTTCCAATGAATTTTGACGAACTGAAGCTGGCTCCCGCCATCTTGAAGGCTGTGCACGAGCACGGCTACGACTCCCCCACCCCCATCCAGGCGCAAGCCATCCCCGCGGTGCTCGAGGGCCACGACCTGCTCGGCGGCGCCCAGACCGGCACCGGCAAGACCGCCGCCTTCACGCTGCCAATGCTGCACAAGCTCAGCATGAGCCGCAGCGCCACCAACAAGTTCGGTGGCACCGGCGTTCGCGCCCTCGTGCTGACCCCCACGCGCGAACTCGCCGCCCAGGTCGAGGAATCGGTTCGCACTTACGGCAAGTACCTGCAGCTCGACTCGACCGTGATCTTCGGCGGCGTCGGCATGAACCCGCAGATCGCCAAGCTCAAGAAGGGCGTCGACATCCTCGTGGCCACCCCCGGCCGCCTGCTCGACCTGCAGCAGCAGGGCATGCTCGACCTGGGCCAGGTCCAGATGCTCATCCTGGACGAAGCCGACCGCATGCTCGACATGGGCTTCATCCACGACGTGAAGAAAATCCTTGCGCTGGTGCCCAAGGAAAAGCAGAGCCTGCTGTTCTCGGCCACCTTCAGCGACGACATCCGCGACCTCGCGGCCACGTTGCTGAAGAACCCGCAGAGCATCCAGGTCACGCCGCGCAACACCACGGTGCAGCGCATCACCCAGGTGATCCACCCCGTGGGCCGCGGCAAGAAGAAGGCGCTGCTCGCGCACATCATCAACGAGAACAAGTGGAGCCAGGTGCTCGTGTTCACGCGCACCAAGTTCGGCGCCAACAGCGTGGCCGAATTCCTCACCAAGAACGGCATCGAGGCGATGGCGCTGCATGGCAACAAGAGCCAGAGCGCCCGCACGCAGGCACTGGCCGGCTTCAAGAGCGGCGAGATCCGCGCGCTGGTGGCCACCGACATCGCCGCCCGCGGCATCGACATCGACGAACTGCCGCACGTCGTGAACTACGAGATCCCCAACGTCAGCGAAGACTACGTGCACCGCATCGGCCGCACGGGCCGCGCCGGCTCCAGCGGCGAGGCCGTGAGCTTCGTGTGCCTGGACGAAGAAGGCTTCATGCAGGAGATCGAGCGCTTCACCAAGCAGACGATTCCCGTGCAGATCGTCGAAGGCTTCGGCCCCGAGGAAGGCGAGCGCGCAGAGCCCATCGCCATGGGTCGCCAGACCATCTGGGGCGGCGCCGGCCGTCCGCCGAGCCGCGAAGTCATGCAGGCGGCCGCCAAGGCCGCCCGCACCGAGATGCTGCAGCGCATCCGCGAGAACAAGGCCGGCCAGGGCGGCGGCAACGGTGGTGGTGGCGGCAATGGCGGCCAGCGCCGTGGCGGTGGCCAGGGCCAGGGTGGCGGCCAGGCCCGCAATGCCAACGGCGGCGGACAAGGCCAGGGCCCGCGCGGCCCGGGTGGCCGCGCACCGCAAGGCCGCGGCCCGCAAGGTCCGGCACGCGCGCCGCACCATGCACCGCATCAACAAGCCCATCAGCCGCATGACGAGCGCCAGCCGCGCCATCACGGCAACAGCCACAGTCCGACGCAAGCCAACCAGGTCGCGCACCTGCGTGCCGAAGCGGTCGCAGGCGGCGCAGGCCAGCCGGATCCGTTGCGCACCAGCGTCGACCACATGGGCGGCGGCCGCGGACGCGGTCGTCCGGGTGGCGGCGGTGGGGGTGGCTACGGCGGCAACCGTTCGGGCGGTGGTGGCCGTTCGGGTGGTGGAGGCTACGGCGGCGGTGGCGGCCGTTCCGGTGGCGGCGGTGGCCGTTCTTTCGGCCGCTGAGGCGACAAAGCACACCCATCCGGGCGGCACGCCTGCCCGGAACCAGAACAAGGGCGCTTCGGTGCCCTTTTTCATTGGTGGCGCGGCACCGCCCTGCCCGGGCCACAATCGTTACGCCATGCAATACATCCCACCCAACTACGCCACCCTCTTCGTAGCCACCTGCAACCTTCTCAACCTCGCGAACCCGAACCGGACGTACTACGAGAACCAGGACGCCTACACCGAGCGCGAGTACGAGCGGAAGATCGAGTGGACCGGCGAGCGCTTCCATGCGCTCAATGCCGACGTGCTGGCAGTGCAGGAGGTGTGGGACGAAGGGGCGCTGAAGGCCGCCATCGCGCGCAGCGGCCTGCGCTACGACTTCGTCTCGGTGCCCGGCGCGGAGAACACGCCGCCGCCCGGCAGTCCCGCCGGCACGCCTGCGAGAACGGGCGCACAGGGCACGCCGCGCGTGGGCATCGCGACCCGGCTGAAGGTGGACGAGGTCCGTTCCTTCGGCGATTTCCCGCCAGGCTTCGGCGTCGAGGTGCCGGGCCTTGGCCCGCACACGCGCTTCGAACGCCCGCCCCTGCTCGCCACGGTGCGCATGAAGCACGGCCAGCAGGTGCACGTGCTCACGGTGCACCTGAAGTCCAAGCGCCCCAAGTTCCTGCAGGACGCGCAAGGCAATCCCCTCGAGGACCGCGACGACCGCAAGGTGGGCGTGATGGCCTCGCTTCGCTCGCTGCTGATGCGCGGCGCGGAAGCCGCCGCCCTGCGCTGCATCGTGATCGACCTGCTGCAGGGCACGGACGTGCCGCTGGTGGTGATGGGCGACTTCAACGACAACCCGCACAGTGTGACCACGCAGCTCGTGGCCGCCACCTCCGAGGTGGCCTACGACAAGGCCGCGCGCGACGTGGCGCTTTTCAACGCCTACGAGATGCAGGGCGAGGCGGCGCTCAAGAAGGACGTGGCCTACTCGCACATCCACCAGGGCTACCCGGAGGTGCTCGACCAGATCTTCGTGAGCGAGGAATTCGTCGCCACCAGCCGGCACAGCCTGGGCGACGTGCGGCGCGTCGACTATTTCAACGACCACCTGCACGAAGGGCGCGACCGCTCGCGCTCCGATCACGGCTTCGTGCGCGCCCTCCTGCGGCTGCGCACGTAGCCACGATCAGGTTCAGCCCATGCGGCGGCCGGTCTGCCGATCGAACAGGTGCACGTTCTCCGATTCGATGGCCAGCCGCACGATGGCGTCGGGCCCGGCGTCGACGCGGCCGTGCACCGCGAGCACCAGCCTTGCCTCGCCGACCTGCACCAGCAGCTCGGTCTCGGCGCCGGTGGGCTCGACCACGATGACCCTGGCTTCGACGCCGTGCGATCCGCCGCCCAGCGTCATGTCGCCGGGCCTGACGCCGTAATGCACCGGCTGGCCGTCGGGTGCCGACGTGGCGGCAGGAACCGGCCAGCGCGCGCCCTGCGCCTCGACCCAGCATTCGCCGCCCGAGCGCCGCACCGTGCCCTCGATGACGTTCATCGACGGCGAGCCGATGAACTGCGCGACGAACAGGTTGTCGGGCCGGTCGTACAGGTCCAGCGGCGTGCCGATCTGCTCGACGATGCCGTCGTGCATCACGACGATGCGGTCGGCCATGGTCATGGCCTCGATCTGGTCGTGCGTGACGTAGACGGTGGTGGTCTTCAGCCGTTGATGCAGTGCCTTGATCTCGGCACGCATCGCCACGCGCAGCTTGGCGTCGAGATTCGACAGCGGCTCGTCGAAGAGAAACACCTTCGGGTCGCGCACGATGGCCCGGCCCATGGCCACGCGCTGGCGCTGGCCGCCCGAGAGCTCGCGCGGATAGCGGCCCAGCAGCGCGTCGAGGTTGAGGATCTTCGCGGCCTTGGTCACGCGCTCGTCGGTCACCGACTTGTCGGCGTTGCGCAGCCGCAGGCTGAAGCCCATGTTCTCGCCCACGGTCATGTGCGGATAGAGCGCATAGCTCTGGAACACCATGGCGATGTCGCGGTCCTTCGACTCGAGGTCGTTGACCACGCGGCCGTCGATGACGATCTCGCCGCCGCTGATGTCCTCCAGGCCCGCGAGCATGCGCAGCAGCGTCGACTTGCCGCAGCCCGAAGGGCCGACCAGCACGACGAACTCGCCGTCGGTGATGTCGAAGCCCAGGCCCTTGATGATCTGGACCTTGCCGAAGGATTTCTGGATATTGCGAAAGGATACGGATGCCATGGAATCTCTCTCTTCAGTGTGTCGTTGCACCTCGGGTCCTGCGCGGAACACCGCGGCACCGGCTTTGCCGGGCCGCTGATGTCGCCCCCTGCAAGGCGGTTGGCGAAGCGACGCGAAGTGCGCGAAGACTGGGGGTTAGCTCTTTACCGCTCCGGCGGTGATGCCGCCGACCATGTAGCGTTTGAATGCGTAGTAGATGGCTGCCGGGGGCAGCGCGTAGATGAGGCCGGTGGCCATCAGCAGCTCCCAGGGCGAATCGTCCGCCGAGAGGAAGTTGCCCAGCGCCACCGCCAGCGTCACGCTCTTGTCGTTCGACAGCAGCAGGAAGGCATAGAGGTACTCGTTCCAGGCCAGCAGCAGCGAGTACGTGCCCACGGCCACCAGCGAGGGCACCATCAGCGGCAGGTACACGAGGCGGAACAGTTGCAGCGGCGAGGCACCATCCATGCGCGCGGCCTCGTCGAGCTCGTAGGGCAGCTTGTCGGAGGCCTGCTTCAGCACCCAGATGCAGTACGGCGAGGCGATGGTCACCATCGCGAGGATCAGCGCCCACTGGCTGTTGAGCAGGCCGTAGTTGCCCATGGTCTTGTACATGGGCACCGCGAGGAAGGCGGCCGGGATGAAGTACGTGAACAGCGCCATGTTCATCACCGTGCGCCCGCCGCGCACACGCAGCCGGCTGATGGCGAACGCCGCCGTGGTCGCCACGAAGAGCGTGAGCACGCCCACCGACAGCGCGATCAGCAGCGAGTTCCACAGCTGCAGCCAGAAGTGGTCGAGGTAGAAGTGCTTCTGCTGGAACACGATGCGGAAGTTGTCCAGCGTCGGGTTCTTGGGCCACAGGTGGCCCGAGGTCGCGGAGTCCTTCGACGAGATCGCGAACAGCACCATGTGGTAGACCGGGATCAGCGTCCACAGCAGCACCGGGATGCCGATGAGCAGCAGCCGGGCCTCGGTCAGCACGGCTTTTGGGGTCCAGCGCTTCATATCGCCCTCCGACGAGCCGCCTCCAGGAGGGCGGACGCCCCCTCGAGAGGCAGTGAATACACGAAGTGATGAACGTGGGGGCTCATTTCGAGAGCCTCTTCATCATGAAGTACACGAGCGGCAATACGAGCGGCATGGCCACCACGATGGACGCCATCGACAGGTCGACCTGGTCGAGCCGCAGGTAGCGGATGCCCAGCGTGGCGAGCACGTGCGTGAGGTCGGCGGGTCCGCCGCCGGTCAGCAGGTACACGCTGTTGAAGTCGCCCAGCGTCCAGATCATCGAGAGGATGAGCGAGGTGATGTAGAGCGTCTTGAGCGCGGGCCAGCTCACGAAGCGGAACTTCTGCCACGACGAGGCGCCGTCGACGGAAGCCGCCTCGTACTGCTCGGTGGGAATGGCCAGGCGGCCGGCCACGAGAATGAGCGTCCAGAACGGCAGCGACTTCCAGATGTGCACGAGCATCGCGAAGGCCAGCGCCAGCGAAGGATCGTTGAGCCAGTTGGGGCCGTCGGCGCCGGTCAGGCGGAAGATGGTGCTGTTGATCACGCCCCACTCCGGGTTGAGCATGAAGCGGATCGACAGGATGGTTGGAATGGAGGGCATCGCCCACGGGAGGATGAAGATCGCCGAGACGATCTTGATCCACCAGCGCGATGTCACGAAGAAACCCGAGAGCACCAGCGCCACGAGCATCTTGAGGTTGATCGCCACGACCAGGAAGATGGCCGTGTTGATCACGGAACGGAAGAAGATCGGGTCTTCGACCAGCTTCACGTAGCTTTGCGGATGGCGGGCGAGCCAGAGGCCGTAGCCCACCGGGTACAGCACGAACACCACGAACACCAGCAGGTAGGGCACGACCATGACCGCGCCCCAGAACTGCCAGCGCGCATGCCGCGCCCCGGGATTGACGACAGGCGTCGACGTGGTCGACGACGCGGCGGCGGTGGCAGTGGCGCTCATGGCATGCAGCTGCTGTTGTTGCTGGCAACGTGTGTCGTGCGTGCGCGGCTTACTGCCCCGCCACAGTCTTGATGCGGGCGATCATCTCGTCCACCGCCTTGTCCACCGGCACCTTGTCGGTCACGACGCGGCTCATGGCCTTGGCCCAGACGTTCTCGTTGTTCAGCACGGTGAACTTGTAGTTCTTCGTGAATTCGAAGGTCACGGTGCCGGCCGCGTACTGGTTGTAGACCGAGAGGCGGTGCGGGTCGGCCTTCCAGAAGTCACGCTGCTGCGCGGCCTTGGTCACCGGGAACCAGCGGCCGAGCGAACCCTCGACGTACGGCGTGAGGTTTTCCTCCTGCATCAGGAACGACACGAACTCCTTGGCGCGGGCCTTGTTCTTCGCGTCCTTGAAGATCACACCGGTCTTCACCGCCGTGCGGTAGACCATCTTGCCGCCATCGGGCTTGTTCGGAAAACCGGCCGTGCGGATGCGCTCGGTGTAGTTCTTGCGCGCCTCTTCACGCTGCTCGGGAGTGAGCGATGCGTTGTTCGAGTCGTCGAGCCACTTGGCGGCGATGGAGATGGTCGCGTTGTGCGTCATCACGGTCGTCTTGTTGTGGAAGGCGACGTTGTTGTCCGGGTCCTTCCAGCTGGTGGAAGAAGGCGGCGTGCAGCCCTTGAGATAGGGTGTGGTGTAGTCGGTCATGGCGGCGATCAGGCCGGCGCGCACCTTCGGGTCGTCCACCAGCAGCTTGCCGTTGTCGTCCACCAGCTTGACGTTGTAGGCGTCCATGAAGGTCAGGAACGAATAGAACGCATCGCTCGAATCCACGCCCATCGGCATGCCGATGCCGAAGGTGCGCTTGCCGCTTTCCTTGCGGCTTGCGGGCTGCACCTTCTCGCACCAGAACGACCAGTAATCCTTCCATCCGGTGGGGATGTCGGACTCCTTGAACCCGGCCTCGGCCAGCATGTCGCGCCAGTACTCGATGTGCATCGTCTGCTGCTTGATCGGGAAGGCGTAGTACGCCTTGCTCTTGGTCTGGTCGTTGTAGAGGTAGGTGGTCTCCAGCGTGTTGGGCGCGAAACGGTCCTTCATGGGCGTGAGCACGCTGCTGATGTCTTCGAGCTTGCCGTCGTAGGCCCACTTGCCGGTGACCTGGAAGTCGTAGACGTCGGCGTACGCCACGTCGGGCGGGCTGCCAGAGTCGAGCGCGGACACGGTCTTGGGGATCATGTCCTGGATCGGGTACTGCGACAGCTCGATCTTCACGTTCTTGTTCTTCTCCTCGAACTTCTTGATGGCGGCGTACAGCGCGTCGTCCTCCGCCTTGTAGAAGCCCTTGACCCACCAGACGGTGAGTTTTTCCTGCGCGGCGACGTGGCCTGCCGACAGCAGGCCCATCGCGACCAGCGTCGGCGCGATCAGCGACTTGACGAGTTTCATGGACGTTGTCTCCTTCTTTTCTAGGGTGGAATCTGCTCGGCGCGCGAGCGTGGGGTGAAAAACCTGACGACGACCGCAGGCGGGCCAGGATGGCTAGCCGGCCTTGAGCCGCGGCGGGGGGCGGCTCAGGCGCGGCAATCGGCGGCGCGAACCCAACACGTCCTCGATGTCCTGGCGGGCACCGTCGATGAGGCGGATGATCGCGCGCTCCGCCCTGTCCGGGTCATGCGCGATCACCGCGTCCAGCACCGCGCGATGCAGCGGCAGCGACAGCGCCGGGCCGTCGGGCTTGGTGGTCGATATCTCGAAGCTGGTGCGCAGCAATGCGTTGAGCACCTTGCTCATCTGCGCGAGCATGCGGTTGCGCGCGGCAGCCAGCAGTCCGTTATGGAACCGCAGATCGAAGGTGACGTAGTCGCCGCCGTTCTCCACGGCTTCCTTCATGCCCGCATAGGCGCGCTCGATCTCGTCGATGTCTTCTTCGGCAGCCCTCTCCGCAGCCAGCCGCACCGCCGCGGGCTCGACCACCCTG
Organism: Variovorax sp. CAN15; assembly: GCF_030462475.1. GTDB lineage: Bacteria > Pseudomonadota > Gammaproteobacteria > Burkholderiales > Burkholderiaceae_C > Variovorax. The sequence continues at coordinate 49,466 of NZ_JASMRZ010000028.1, read as the reverse complement.
CGCAGGTCCTGCAGGTCGCGCAGGAACTCGGGCGTGAGGCCGGCACGTGCCTGCCAGGTGATGACGTCGGGGTCGAACCAGTTCCACTTGTCCTTGGGCAGCACGCGCGTGCCGACCTTCGGCCCGGTAACGATGAGTCCCTTGGCAGCCAGCGACTTGATGGCCTCGCGCACCACGGTGCGGCTCACACCGAGTTCCTCGCCAAGAACAGGCTCGGCGGGTATCGACGCGCCGATGGCATAACGACCCGACACCACGGCTTCACCGAGCAGCTCGAGCGTTCGACCGTGGATGTTCTTGATCATGTGCGATGTGAATTCCGGTATCCCGCCGATCCAAAAAACAAAGGCTCTGGCAGGCTGTCCGCGCTTATCATATGATGATTGAAACTGCAGCCCTGCAGGACAAACCCTGAGGTTTGTCATCACAAAAAACGGCACTCGGAGACAACCCCATGAGCACGATCCCCAAGAAAAAACCAGGCGAACTTCGCAGCCAGCAATGGTTCGGCCGCAACGACCGCGACGGCTTCATCTACAGAAGCTGGATGAAAGGCAAGGGTGTGCCGCACGACCAGTTCGATGGCCGTCCGGTCATCGGCATCTGCAACACCTTCAGCGAACTCACGCCCTGCAACTCGCACTTCCGCACGCTCGCGGAGCAGGTGAAGATCGGCGTGTATGAGGCAGGCGGCTTCCCGCTCGAGTTCCCGGTGATGTCGCTCGGAGAGACACTGCTGCGCCCCACAGCCATGCTGTATCGCAACCTTGCGAGCATGGACGTGGAAGAAAGCATCCGCGGCAACCCGCTCGACGGCGTGGTGCTGCTCATGGGCTGCGACAAGACCACGCCCGCGCTGATGATGGGCGCGGCCAGCGTCGACCTGCCGACCATCGGCGTGTCGGGCGGCCCGATGCTCTCGGGCAAGTGGCGCGGCCAGGAGCTGGGCTCCGGCACCGGCGTATGGCAGATGAGCGAGCAGGTGCGCGCGGGCACGCTCAAGCTGCAGGAATTCTTCGAGGCCGAGAGCTGCATGCACCGCAGCCACGGGCACTGCATGACGATGGGCACCGCGAGCACCATGGCCAGCATGGTCGAGTCGCTGGGCATCGGCCTGCCGGGCAACGCGGCCTACCCCGCCGTCGACGGCCGGCGCAACGTGCTCGCGCGGCAGGCGGGCCGGCGCATCGTCGGCATGGTCCATGAGGACATGAACATGTCGAAGATCCTCACGCGCCAGGCCATCGAGAACGCGATCAAGGTCAACGCGGCCATCGGCGGCTCGACCAACTTCGTGATCCACCTGCTTGCCATCGCGGGCCGCATGGGCGTCGAACTCACGCTCGACGACTTCGACCGCCTGGCCGCCGAGCTGCCCTGCCTGGTCAACCTGCAGCCGTCGGGCCAGTACCTGATGGAAGACTTCTGCTACGCGGGTGGCCTGCCCGTGGTCATCAAGGAGATTGCCGAGCACCTGCACAAGGACGTGATCACCGCCACGGGCCGGAGCCTGTGGGAGAACGTGAAGGACGCCGAGAACTTCAACCCGCAGGTCATCCGCACCCTGGCCGAGCCCTTCAAGGACAAGGCCGGCATCTGCGTGCTGCGCGGCAACCTCGCGCCCAACGGCGCCATCATCAAGCCCAGCGCGGCCACGCCCGAGCTGCTGGTGCACAAGGGCCGCGCGGTGGTGTTCGAGAGCGCCGAAGACCTGCACAAGCGCATCGACGACGAGAACCTCGACATCGACGAGAACTGCGTCATGGTGCTCAAGAACTGCGGGCCGAAGGGCTACCCCGGCATGGCCGAGGCCGGCAACATGCCGCTGCCGCCGAAGGTGCTGCGCAAGGGCATCACCGACATGGTCCGCATCAGCGACGCGCGCATGAGCGGCACGGCCTACGGCACCGTGGTGCTGCACACCGCGCCCGAGGCGGCCGCGGGCGGCCCGCTGGCGCTGGTGCAGGACGGCGACATCGTCGAGCTCGACGTGCCCAACCGCAAGCTGCACCTGCACGTGAGCGACGAAGAGCTCGCGAAGCGCCGCGAGAAGTGGGTCGCGCCCAAGGCGCCGCTGGAATCCGGTTACTGGAAGTTGTACGTCGATACAGTTTTGCAGGCTGACCAAGGGGCTGACCTGGCCTTCCTGCGTGGTCGCCGCGGGGCATTCGTGCCGCGCGACAATCACTGAGATGACAAGACTGGTAGCAATCGACTGGGGCACGAGTTCACTGCGCGGCGCGCTGCTGGACACCAGCGGCAAGGTGCTCGAAGAGCGCAGCGATGCGCGCGGGATTCTCACGGTGCCCGAAGGCGGCTTTCCGGCCGTCTTCGACAAGCTCGTCGGCGACTGGATGCGCCTCGAAGGCGCACGCTGCCTGATCTCCGGCATGGCCGGCAGCAAGCAGGGCTGGGTGGAGGCGCCCTACTGCGCCTGCCCCGCCGGCCGCGTCGAAGTGGGCCGCCGGATCATCGACATCGACGCCGTTCCGGGTGCGCGCATTGCAATCGTGCCGGGCCTGAGCGACGAGCACGCCGGCGTGCCCGACGTGATGCGCGGCGAGGAAGTGCAGATCTTCGGCGCGATGGAGCTCACCGGCCTGAGCGAAGGTGTCTTCGTGCTGCCCGGCACGCACAACAAGTGGGCCTTGGTGAAGAAGGGCCGCGTCGCGGGCTTCCGCACCTACATGACGGGTGAGTTCTACGCGCTGCTGAGCCAGCATTCGATACTGGCGCGCACGCTCGATGCGTCGGCGCCGCTCGACGAAGCGGCCTTTCTCGAAGGCGTGACGCGCTCCGAGAACGGACACGGCCTGCTGCACAACGCCTTCGGCACCCGCACGCTGGCGCTGTTCGAGCGCATGCCCAAACAGGAGCTGTCGAGCTATCTCTCGGGCCTGCTGATCGGCGAGGAGTTGCGCACGCAGGCGCTGCAGGCTTCCGGCGAGGTGATCCTGATCGGCTCGTCCAACCTCACCGAGCGCTACACGCTGGCCCTGCGCGCCACCGGCGTAGCCACGCGTACGCTGGGCGCCGAGGCCACCTGGGCCGGACTGCACGCGCTGTCCGGCTTTCTCGATTCCTCCGACAGAATTCCCGCATGAGCGCTCCCACCCCCCTAGAAAAATTCGACGCCGCGATGCGCGAGCTGCCGCTGGTGGCCATCCTGCGCGGCCTCACGCCCGCCGAAGCGGGCGACGTCGGCGACGCCATCGTCGAGCCCGGATTCCGGCTGCTCGAAGTGCCGCTGAATTCGCCGCAACCGCTGGAAAGCATCGCGCTGATGCGCAAGCGCTTTCCGCAGGCGCTGGTCGGCGCCGGCACGGTGCTCGGCGCGCGGCAGGTGCGCGAGGTGCATGCGGCGGGCGGCGAACTGATCGTCTCGCCCAACTTCAATGCCGAAGTCATCGCCGAGGCGGTGCGGCTGGGCATGGTGTGCCTGCCCGGCGTGATGACGCCGACCGAGGCCTTCGGCGCGCTCGCGGCCGGTGCCACGGGGCTCAAGCTGTTCCCGGCCGAACTTGCCTCGCCCGCCGTGGTGAAGGCCCTGCYGGCCGTGCTGCCGGCCGGCACGCCGGTGATGCCCGTGGGCGGCATCGCCCCCACCAACATGGCCGAGTGGCGCGCGGCCGGTGCCGCCGGCTTCGGCATCGGTTCCTCGCTCTACAAGCCGGGCAAGCAGGCTTCGGCGGTGCGCGAGGACGCACGCAAGTTCGTTGCCGCCTGGCAAGGCCTCACGCTCGCCTGACCATCCCCAAGAAGAAAAGGAGACCCTCACCGATGTCTGCCGATTCCCTCTACGCCAGCCCCGCCGTGCGCAAGCTGCGCGAAGACCTCGCCCTCGCCCTGCGCGCCGCCGACCATCACGGACTGTCGGAAGGCGTCTGCAACCACTTCAGCGTGATGCTGCCGGGCGCGCAGGACCGCTATCTCATCAACCCGCGCGGCTTGCACTGGAGCGAGATCGGCCCCGACGACATCGTGCTGATCGACGTGCACGGCGAGGTGCTGGCGGGCCGCCACCGCGTGGAGCCGACCGCCCTCTTCATCCACGGCGCAGTGCACCGGCTCACCGGTCACGCGGTGGTGCTGCACTGCCACATGCCCTACGCCACGGCGCTCACGATCACGGTCGACCGCGCGCTCGACCCGACCGCGAGCCAGAACGCGATGCGCTACATGAACCGCATCGCCATCGACGCCGAGTACAACGGCCTCGCACTCGACGACGCCGAGGGCGAGCGCATCGCCCGCGCGATGGCCGGCAAGGACGTGGCCTTTCTCGCGAACCACGGCGTGATCGTGGCCGGTGGCTCCATCGCCCATGCCTACGACGATCTCTACTACCTGGAGCGCGCCTGCCTGCACCAGGTGATCGCGCAGTCGACCGGCCGCCCGCTGGCGCCCGTGGACCCGAAGCTGGCCGCCCATGTGGCGGCGCAGATCCAGGGCGAGCGCGAGCAGTCCGACCTGTTCTTCGAGGCCCTGCGCCGCCTGCTGCCCGCACCGCGCGGCTGAGCCTTCGGCCGATAGAGCCGATGGCCTACTCCGCGGGAACGTTCCGCGGAGCAAAGTCCCTTCACAATTGTGTCTTGCCAGTGCGGCGCTCGGCGCGCACCGGCTTACAGCTCTTCATCCGATTTCGCTCGAGCCTTACACGAACTTAACAAAAGGCCGCGAGGATGAGGCTTCCAATTCACAACCGGGGGATCAGATGAAAAAGCTTACTTTCGCATTCGGCGCCGCGGCCCTGCTCTCGCTGGCCGCCATCAGCGCACCCGCCCAGGCACAGACGGGCGGCTCGTTCATCCAGGCGCAGGTGTACGTCGTGCCGGCACCGCCTCCGCCGCGCCGCTACTACGCGCCGCCGCCGCCTCCGCCGCGCCACTACTACGGCCCCGGCTACCGCCATGGCCATCACTACGACCGCCGCTGGGACGATCGCCGCCGCTATGGCCGCCGCGACAACGACGGCGACGGTGTGCCCAACCGTTACGACCGCCGTCCCAACAACCCCTATCGCTACTGATCGGGATGATCGAGACCCGGGCCCCGCGCCCGGGTTGCTCGTTCAGTCGGCCTGGGGCACGTTCGCATAGGGCGGCGTCACGCTCGACAGGCCCTGCTTGAGCTGCCGCGAAGTCTCGTCCGCCAGCACCTCGGCCTGGCCCGCTTCGAAGCCGGACAGCGCCTGGTGCGCCACGTCGTCCGGAGCGGCTTTGGGCGGGCCCTGGATGTGCGATGTCATATCGGTGTCCATGTAGCCCACGTGCAGGCTCGTGACCTGCGTGCCCTGCCCGGCCAGTTCGTTGCGCAGCCCGTTGCTCAGCGACCATGCAGCCGACTTGGTCGCGCTGTAGGTCGCCACGCTCGGGAAGGTGGTCCATGCCAGCGCCGACAGCACGTTGATCACGCCCCCGCCGCCGTTGGCCGCGAGCACCGGCGCAAAGGCCTGCGTGATCGCCCAGGGGCCGAAGAAGTTGGTCTCGAACTCGGCGCGCGCCGCAGCCACTGCATCGGGCGAGCCCAGGAAACTCGAGCCGCGCGAGATGCCCGCGTTGTTGACCAGCACCGTCACGTCGCCACAGGCACGCACGGCCGCCTCGATCTGCGTGGGCTGCGTCACGTCGAGCGCCACAGGCGTCACGCCGGGCAAGTCGATGCTCCTGGGATCGCGCGCCGCACCGTAGACCTTGCGTGCGCCCGCGGCGAGCGCGGCCTTCGCGAAGGCGAGACCGAGGCCGCGATTGGCGCCGGTGATGAAGACCACGGAGTCCTTGATTTTCATGATGAGTCTTTCGTTGGTTGAAGGATGCATGAACAGATGAATCTCAGGCCTGCGCCATGCGCCGCAGCAGTCCGGTGGTGGTGCGCGGCCATCCGACGCGACCGAACCAGGCGCCGCCCGCGATCGCCGATGCGGTCACGATGCCGTACACCGCCAGCGCCACGCCCTGTGCCGTGAATACGCCGGTAAGCCCGGCGCCCCATTTCAACGCAAGCAGGCCGCCGGTGCCCGCTACCGCCAGGCGCGCGATGTTGCCGAGCATCGGCCACAGCAGCCGGCCCGCGCCCTGCGAGGCGAAGTAAAGGACCAGCCCGACGCCGAAGAGGCCGTACATCGGCCCGACCACGCGCAGGTAGTGCGCGCCGGTCTCCAGCATCGCCGGGTCATTGCCGAACAGCAGCAGCCACGGACGCGGGAACAGCGCCGCCGCGAGGCCGATCGTCTCCGTGAGCGTGAAGGCCAGGGCCGCGCCGGTCCAGGTGGCGCGCAGGGCCCGCTCGCGCAGCCCTGCCCCCATGCAGGTGCCGACCATCGCCACCAGCGGCGCGCCCAGGCCGAAGACCAGCGGCACCAGCAGGTATTCGAGCCGCGAGGCCGTGCCGTAGCCGGCCAGCGCGCCCGAGCCGAAATGCCCGGTCAGCGCGGTGGCGATGCCGATGGAAAGATTGGTTGCCACCGTCGACACCGCGCCCACCAGCCCGATGCGCAGGATGTCGCGGAACAGCGGCCAGCGCAGCTTCAGCGCGTCGAGCGTGGGCTTCAACAGGCTGCGCGGCGAGCGCAGGTAGGCGATGAGCGCGATGGAGCCCAGCAGGTAGTAAAGCAGCAGCGCGATCGCGCCGCCCGCGATGCCCATGCCCGGCAGCGGCCCGACGCCGAAGATCAAGAGCGGCGAGGCCGGGATGAGGAACACCACCCCCACCACGGTCACGTTCGCCGGCACCGACATGTTGCCGGTGCCGCGGATGATGGCGCCGAGCGAGTTGAAGAGCCACACCAGCGTCGCGCCCGCGAACACCCAGTTGGAGTACGTGAGCGCGGCCTCCAGCGCGGCCCCGGTGCCGCCCATCACACCGTAGAGCCAGCGCCCGCCCAGCAGCAGCGCCAGCGTGAAGCACAGGCCGAAGCCCAGCGCAATGACGATGGCGTGCCACACCAGCGCGTCGGCGTCGTCGCGGCGGCGCGCGCCGAGCGCACGGGCGATGGACGAGGCGATGCCGCCGCCCATGGCGCCGCTGGAGGTCATCTGCATCAGCATCACGATGGGAAACACCAGCGCCATGCCGGCCAGCGCGTCGGTGCCGAGCTTGCCGACGAAGTAGGTCTCTATGAGGCCGACGCAGGCTTGCGCCACCATCACCAGCACGTTGGGCGCGGCCAGGCGCAGCAGCGTGGGGACGATGGGCGCCTCGAGCAGGCGGCGCGTGCGCGGGTCGAGTTCGGTGGTGCCGTGGGGTGCGGTCATGGCTGGAGCCTTGGCGGGTTCAGGCACGGGCCGCGGCGGGCGTGGCCGGGGAGCCGGACTTCGCGGCCGGGCGGCGGATGGCCATCACGATCAGCGCAGCCACCAGGCAGGCCGCGCCGGCGGTGTAGAGCGCCGGGGTGTAGGTCAGCAGCAGCGTGCGGGCAAAGCCCGCGCCGTAGGCGGCCGTGGCGGCGCCCAGCTGGTGCGCGGCGAAGACCCAGCCGAAGACCAGGCCGACCTTGGCCGGACCGAAGGCCGCACCGGCGAGCTTGACGGTCGGCGGCACGGTGGCGATCCAGTCGAGGCCGTAGAACATCGCGAAGATGCCGAGGCCGTAGATGGTGAATTCGGAATGTGGCAGCCAGAAGAGCGACAGCCCGCGCAGGCCGTAGTACCAGAAGAGCAGCTTGCGGTTGTCGTAGCGGTCGGAGAGCCAGCCCGAGAGGATCGTGCCGACGAAGTCGAAGGCACCCATCATCGCGAGCACCGATGCAGCCGGCACGGCGCTCATGCCGTAGTCGCCGCACAGCGAGATGAAGTGCGTCTGCACAAGCCCGTTGGTGCTCAGGCCGCAGATGAAGAAGGTGCCTGCCAGAACCCAGAAGGTGCGGTTGGTCGAGACTTCCTTCAGCACGCGGAAGGGCGTGGCGAAGTTCATCGCGGGCGCTGCAGTGGCGGGAGCGGCGGGCTGCGTGCCGGGCACTTCGCCGTAGGGCAGCAGGCCGACGTCGGAGGGCCGGTTGCGCATCAGCAGAAGCGCCAGCAGGCCGATGAGGATGGTGCCGATCACGATCGGCACGATGGCCGAGCGCCAGCCCCAGTGCTCGATCATCCAGGCCGCCAGCGGCAGGAAGGCCAGCTGCCCCGTCGCCGAACTGGCCGTGAGCATGCCCACCACCAGCCCGCGCCGCGCGACGAACCAGCGGTTGGCCACCACCGCGCCGAGCACCAGCGCCGTCATGCCGGTGCCCAGGCCGAGCATCAGGCTCCAGAGAACGAAGAGCTGCCACAACTGCGAGGCCATGGTGACCAGCGCCATGCCCAGCCCGACGAGCGCGAGGCCGGTGCAGACCACCGCGCGCAGTCCGTAGCGCTCCATCAGCACGGCGGCGAACGGCCCCATCAGCCCGAAGAGCGCGAAGCGCAGCGCCAGTGCCGAGGATATCTGCTCGGTGCTCCAGCCGAACTCCTTGCCCAGCGGTTGCAGCATGGCGCCCGGCAGGCCCAGCGCGGCCGACATGGTCAGCATGGTGAGGAAGGTGATGGCGGCGACGATCCAGCCGTAGTGGATGCCGCGGCGCTGCAGCCATGCGGAAACGGAGTTGGCGAACATGGGGCCTCTGCTGTTGGAATTGAATAGAAGAAAAAAACGGCGAAACGAGTCCCTCGCGCGGCTGGGCGCACGATGAGCGGATTGGGTGTGGGTGAAGAAAAAGCTAGGGGGTCAGTCGTCGCTGGCGTGCTCTTCCTCGCCGCCCAGCAGCTCCATGGCCTCGTCGATCAGCAGGTGCAGCGCGAGCACGCGCTCGACGCCCAGCAGCGCGTTCAGCTTCTGCTGCGCGGTCTTCCAGTGCGCGAGAGCTTCGCGCCGCTTGACCTCGCCTTCCTCGGTGAGCTGCACAAGCCGGCTGCGCGCATCGGCGCCGGCACTCTGCGCGATCCAGCCCGCGGAGATCAGCGGCTGCAGATTGCGGCTCAGGGTGGAGGCGGTCATCTTGAGCTCGGCCGCCAGGTCGACGGGACGCGAAGGACCGAGCCGCGCGAGGTGCGACAGCAGCGAGTACTGCGTGGTCTTGAGCCCGCTTTGCGAAACCTCGGCGTCGTAGTGCTGCGAGAGGCGTCGCGAAAGCTGTCGCACCTTGAAGCTGGTGCAGCCGCGTGGCTTGGCAGGAGTGTCCATAGGCTATTATTGTATGTGCAACTATTGCATATGCAATCAACACCCCGGCACAAAGCCCCCAGAAGGAACACAGGCATGACACAAGCCACCAGCCAGCTCGACGCATGGATCGCCGAGGAACAGAAGATCACCGGCCGTCTCGAGGCCGGCCCGGGCCCCGGCCTCGCCCGCCCCGACCAGATCGCCGACAAGACCGGCCTGGAGATCATGCAGGCGATGCTCAACGGCGACATTCCCTACGCCGCCATCGCCAAGACGCTGGATTTCACGATCATCGAGGCGCGCCTGGGCGTGGCCATCTTCCAGGGCACGCCGCTGCCCCAGCACCTGAACCCGCTGGGCACCATCCACGGCGGCTGGGTCGCGACGATGCTCGACTCCGCCCTGGGCTGCTCGGTCCACACGATGATGCCGCCCGGCCGGGCCTACACCACCGCAGAACTGGGCGTGAACTACGTGAAGGGCCTCACGCCCAAGGTGCAGCGCGTGCGCGCCGAAGGCAAGGTGATCCACTGCGGCAAGCAACTCGCCACCGCCGAGGCCCGCCTCTACGGGCCAGATGGCACGCTGTACGCGCACGCCACGACCACCTGCCTCGTCTTCGAGGTGCCGCCGACGCGTTGAAACAGGTACGCGAAGGATTCGATGCGCGCATCCAGCATGTGGGCGATGGACAGAGTGCAGAAGTCCATGCCGCGCCGCGCATGCCCGGTCAATGAGCATTCATTCGCTGCGGTTGCCCGGGAGCAAGTGCCTGACCACGATCTCCCGGTTGAAGACACCCCTCTCCAAGCAGGAGATTAGACGCAACTCGTCCAGTTCCAACGCAAATCAAGCCGTCGGCGGCAGGCTCCTATCACCAACTTCAAGAATGCAGTGAAAACGTTTTCTCAGCCAAATGGCGGCAGATGCGCGAGCCGATATCATGCGCCCGGCGTGCTAGGACATCTGGCCAATACAGGGCGCTTACAGCGGCATCACGGTGATCGATGGTCAGCCTACTTACGGCAATCTTGGCTTGCGCAATGCTCTGCGGATCAGGACCAATATCTATGCGAATAGCCTGCCGACTGATGTGATCGTCAAGATTCCTTTGGATCCACCGAGCGGCATGAGCCGACAGACCTTCGCGCTGGAATTGGTCAAGCGTGCGCAGAACTTCGCGAGCTACGTTTCACCGTATAGCGTCCCTGCCAAAGTGTTCGGTTCTCGTATGAGGCCCGGCGAATACAACAGCAGTTCCTACCTCGCGGCACTACTGAAAAGCGTGATGGGCTACGTGCCTGATGTCAAAGTCGCAGGCTATCAAGCCCCGGGCTGGGAAAATCCCATGGCTCTGCACTTCTTCAAGGGTGAGGCACTGCGATGAAGCGCCCTTGGCCGTTAGTGATCAACGTCATTGCTTGGGCAATGGCGGTTCCCGTGCTCTCGATAGCAATTGCGTACCTTGGGCGGACTGCTTTTCCTTGGGACGCAGACGAAAAGTTCTTCGTGCTGAATGCGCTCATCATTGCGTGGGCCGCGCTCATCTACTGGTATGTCGTCCCGAGCACCGAGAGCCCGATGCGCCGCATTGGCTACGCGACCATATTCGTCATCGCCATGTCCATCGTCGGCTCCTTTGCGCTGGCGGTCGCCTTTTTCGCCGTCACATTTCTCTTCGGTGCTTGATCGCTGGGGCAAAACGGCCCGCGGGGACGTTGCGAGACATTCTTCGTGTCGATTCTTGCGGTGCGCATCGGTATCGCTGACGAAACGTGCCTGTCTCTGGCAAGCCAAAAAACCCAGAGCACTTCAAGTAAGCCTTCAACCTGTAAGTCCAAAGGCGTCGCGATCCAGGGCAGCCAGTGATAATTATTCTCATCCGGCCCTCGCAACACGCGATGCCGGTGGCGCACCATCCGCCGCCGGCGCCGGAGCTTTCTAGAAAACCCGCTCCTGGAGGATCCTCATGACCGAACAACGCCCGCGCGTCCGAGGCCGCGCCGCGCGCGCACTGCTTGGCGCAGGCGCTGCCTGGCTGGCCGCAACCGCCCTGCCCGCCCAGGCCGCCGAAGAACTCACGCTCTACACGACGCGCGAACCGGCGCTGATCCAGCCGCTCATCTCGGCCTTCAGCGCCCAGAGCAACATCAAGGTCAACACCGTCTTCGTGAAAGATGGCCTGCTGGAGCGCGTCAAGGCCGAAGGCGCGCGCTCGCCCGCCGACGTGCTGATGACGGTGGACATCGGCAACCTCATGGACCTCGTCGACGGCGGCGTGACGCAGCCCGTGAAGTCGGCCGCGCTCGAATCGGCCATTCCCGCCAACCTGCGCGGCGCCGACGGCCAGTGGTTCTCGCTCTCGATGCGCGCCCGCGTGCTCTACGCGGACAAGAGCCTGCCGATCACCAGCTTCCGCTACGAAGACCTGGCCAACCCCAAGTACAAGGGCAAGGTCTGCATCCGCGCCGGCCAGCATCCCTACAACACCGCGCTGGTCGCCTCGCTGATCGCGCATGACGGCGAAGCCAAGGCCGAGCAGTGGCTGCGCGGCGTCAAGGCCAACCTGGCGCGCAAGGCCACCGGCGGCGACCGCGACGTGGCGCGCGACATCCTCGGCGGCATCTGCGACATCGGCCTGGCCAACTCGTACTACGTCGGCCAGATGAAGAGCGCCAAGGAAGGCACCGACGCGCGCAAGTGGGGCGACGCCATCCAGGTGGTGCGCCCGACCTTCGCCAACGCGAAGAGCGGCGGCACGCACGTCAACATCAGCGGCGCGGCCGTGGCGAAGAACGCGCCGCAGCGCGCCAACGCGGTCAAGTTGCTCGAGTTCCTGGTGTCGGAGCCGGCGCAGGCCCTGTACGCGCAGGCCAACTACGAATACCCGGTGCGCAAGGGCGTGGCGCTCGACCCGATCATCGGCCAGTCCATCGGCGAGCTGAAGGTCGACCCGCTGCCGCTGACCGAAATCGCCAAGTACCGCAAGCAGGCCAGCGCCCTGGTCGACAAGGTCGGCTTCGACCAGTAGGCTTGGCTCGCCCTCCAGGCAGCGCACCGCGTGCCGCCTTCGCCACCCCCTTCCGGGGGCAACACCGGTGGCCCGGCAAAGCCGGTTCCACGGTGTTCCTCGCGGAACCCAGAGCGCGCGCATAGGCACCTTTTGCTTCGCATGAACATCGGCAGTCGGTACGCAGGCCTGCAAGCCGCAGGCCCGGCGTGGCGCTGCGCGTCTTTGCTGATCGCCATCGGCGTGCTTGCACCAGTGCTCACGCTGGCGTGGCTGGCCTTCGGCTCGGGCCTGGGCCACTGGGGGCCGCTGTTCGCGCACGTGCTGCCGCAGGCCGCACTCAATACCGCCGTGCTGCTTGCGGGCGTCGGCACGCTGGTGCTGCTGATCGGCACAGGCTGCGCCTGGCTGGTGACGGCGCACGACTTCCCCGGCCGCGGCATGCTGCACTGGGCGCTGCTGCTGCCATTGGCGATGCCGACCTACATCGTCGCCTTCGCGTACCTCGACCTGCTGCACCCCATCGGCCCGGTGCAGGGCGCGATCCGCTGGATGCTCGGCTTCGACAGCCCGCGCCAGTTCCGCCTGCCCGACCTGCGCTCGATGCCGGGCGCGATCTTCGTGCTGGGCTTCGTGCTCTATCCGTACGTCTACATGACGGCCCGCGCGATGTTCGCGACACAGCCCGCGCATCTCATGGAAGCGGCGCGCATGCTCGGCGAGAGCCGGCGCGGCGCCTTCTTCCGCGTGGCGCTGCCGCTGGCGCGTCCTGCGCTGGCCGTGGGGCTGAGCCTCGCGCTGCTCGAGACGCTCAACGACATCGGCGCATCGGAATTCCTGGGCGTGAACACGCTGACGGTCGCGGTCTACACCACCTGGATCACGCGCTCCGACCTCGCGGGTGCCGCGCAGATCGCCTGCGCGATGCTGTTCGTGGCGATCGCGCTGGTCTGGCTGGAGCGCAACGGCCGCAGACACCAGCGCTTCGGCTCGGCACAGCGCATGCGTGCTGTGCAGCCGCGTCGCCTGCGCGGTGCCGCGGGCTGGGCGGCGACGGCCGCAGCCTCGTTGCCGGTGCTGATCGGCTTTGCAGCGCCTGCCCTCTATCTGGTCTGGGAAAGCGCCAAGCGGCTGCGCCAGGGCGGCGGCATTTCGCAGGGGCTGGTCGCGAGTCTCGGCAATACGCTGGCACTGGCCACTGGCGTCACCGCCGTCGCAGTGGCCGCAGGGCTGGTCGTCGCGTGGGCGGCGCGCAGCCAGGGTTCGGGCTCCGGCCGTACCCGCTGGCAGGCACGCGCGGCAACGCTGGGCTACGCGGTGCCCGGCACGGTGCTGGCCATCGGGCTGCTCACGCCCGCTCTGGCCTTCGATTCGGCGCTGGCCACGGCCTTCGGCCTGCAGGGCCTGCCGCTCATGAGCTGCGGCGTGGTGCTGGTCGTGGCCTGCGCGATCCGCTTTCTCGCGATGCCGGTCGGCGGCATCGAGGCCGGCCTTTCGCGCATTCCGCCCGCCATCGAGCAGGCCTCGCGCCTGCTCGGAGAAACAGCAGCCGGCACGCTGCGCCGCGTGCACCTGCCGCTGCTTCGGCCCGCCATGGCGGCAGCCGCGCTGCTGGTGTTCGTCGACGCGATGAAGGAGCTGCCGGCCACGCTGCTGCTGCGGCCCGCCAACTTCGACACCCTCGCCACCTGGCTGTATGCCGAAGCCGCGCGCGGCACGTACGAGGAAGGCGCGATCGCCGCGCTCGCCATCGTGCTGGCCGGCCTGCTGCCCGTGGTGCTGCTGGCACGCAACCAGCTGGGCGCGCCTTCGGCCACACTGGGCCCCGAGAAGACATGACATGAGCTCTCCACTGCATCTCGACGCGATCAGCCTCGCCTACGACACGCCGCGCGGCCTGCACACCGTCGTCGACGGCTTCTCGCTGGCGCTGAACGCGGGCGACATCGCCTGCCTGTTCGGCCCCTCCGGCTGCGGCAAGACGACGGTGCTGCGCGCCATTGCGGGCTTCGAGCCGGTGCGCGCCGGCACGATCCGCCTCGGCGAGGTGCTTCTGTCGTCCGCGCAGAAGCACCTGCCGCCAGAGCAGCGGCGCGTGGGGATGATGTTCCAGGAGTACGCGCTGTTCCCGCACCTCCCGGCCGCCGGGAACGTGGCCTTCGGCCTGCGCCGGCTGGGCCGGGCCGAACAGCAGTCGCGCGTGGCCGAAATGCTCGCGCTGGTCGGCCTCGCGGATGCGGGCGAGCGCTATCCGCACGAACTCTCCGGCGGCCAGCAGCAGCGCATCGCGCTGGCCCGTGCGCTCGCGCCCTCGCCCGCCCTGCTGCTGCTCGACGAGCCCTTCTCCAACCTCGACGGCGGCACGCGCGAACGGCTGACCGTGGAGGTGCGCGACATCCTGAAGCAGGCTGGGCAGACGGCCATTCTCGTGACGCACAACGAGGCCGAGGCGCATGCGATGGCCGATCGCATCGGCGTGATGCATGGCGGGCGCATCACGCACTGGATAGATACGGAAGCCGTGGATCCGGCCTAGCACAGGCGGCCCGTTTTCCGAATGGGCTTTCCGGGAAAAGGTTGTTCGGGATCGGAAGAATCGCCGCGATCCAGACACAACCGATCCAGAAAAAGGAGAGCCCCATGTCCCAGCAATCCCTCACCCTCGTCAGCCACTTGCTGTGCCCGTACGTGCAACGCGCCGCGGTCGCGCTGCATGAGAAGAACGTGCCCTTCGAGCGCATCGTGATCGACCTCGCCAGCAAGCCACAGTGGTTTCTCGACATCTCGCCGCTCGGCAAGGTGCCGCTGCTGAAGGTGCGCAGGCCCGACGGCAGCGAGGCCGTGCTGTTCGAGAGCAACGTGATCTGCGAGTACCTGGAAGAAACGCAGCCCGGTGCGCGCCTGCACCCCGAAGACCCGCTCACCCGCGCGGAGCACCGCGCATGGATGGAGTTCGGCTCGGCCATCCTTGGCGACCTCTGGGGCTACGAGACCACGCAGGACGCAACGGTGTTCGAGCAGAAGCGGCAGGCGCTGCTCGCCAAGTTCCAGCGCGTGGAGGCAGCGCTGGGCGAAGGCCCCTACTTCGCGGGCGGCAGTTTCAGCCTCGTCGACGCGGTCTTCGCGCCGGTGTTCCGCTACTTCGAAGTGTTCGACGCGATCAGCGACTCGCACATCTTCGACGCCCTGCCCAAAGTCGATGCATGGCGCAAGGCGCTGGCCGCCCGCCCGAGCGTGCGCAATGCCGTGGTTCCGGAGTATCCGCAGCACCTGATGGAATTCCTGAAGCGCCACCAGGCCCACCTTCTGACGCTGGCGGCTTGATCGCAGCGCCCGCAGGCCCACAATAGCGGGCTTCCCTCCCCACAACTACAAACAAGGCACCACGAGATGCGACTCCTCCACACCATGCTGCGCGTCGGCAACCTGCAGCGCTCCATCGACTTCTACACCAAGGTGCTCGGCATGAACCTGCTGCGCACTTCCGAAAACCCCGAGTACAAGTACAGCCTCGCCTTCATCGGCTACGGCAACGGCAACCCCGACCAGGCCGAGATCGAGCTCACCTACAACTGGGGCACCGAGAGCTACGAGCTCGGCACCGCCTACGGCCACATCGCTCTCGGCGTGCCCGACGCCTACGCGGCCTGCGAGAAGATCAAGGCCGCCGGCGGTAACGTGACGCGCGAGGCCGGCCCGGTCAAGGGCGGCACCACCGTGATCGCCTTCGTCACCGACCCCGACGGCTACAAGGTGGAACTCATCCAGCGCGACGAGAAGGCCACCGGCGGCGGCCTGCGCTGAGAGCCCCGGCGCCGAATACGCCATGGCAACCGCGAAGAAGCACGCCGCCACGGCAACACGCCATGTCGCGCTGCTGCGCGGCGTGAACGTCAACGGCATCACGATCAAGAGTGCGGAGCTCAAGGCGCTCTTCGTCGAACTGGGCTTCGGCGCGGTGCGCACCGTGCTCGCCAGCGGCAATGTGCTGTTCGACACCACCGAGAGCGACGCCGCAGCACTGCGCACCCGCATCGAGCAGGCGCTGCGCAAGCGCTTCGGCTACGACGCGTGGATCGTGCTGCTCACGCAGAAGACCGTCGCCGACATGGCCGCGGCCTACCCCTTCGAGCGCATCGACGAAGAGCGCCATCCGTACGTCGTGTTCGGCTCCGACAAGGCGATGCTCGACGAGATCATGGAAAAGGCCGGCACGGTCGATGCCGATACAGAAAGACTCGAACGCGGCAAGGGCGTGCTGTACTGGCAATGCCCGCGCGGCGAGAGCCTGGAGACGCCAGTGGCCAAGCTGCTCGGCAAGACGCGCTACAAATCGAGCACCACGACGCGCAACCTGCGCACGGTGGAGAAGCTGCTGGGCGACTGATCAGCAGCCCAGCAGGTCAGCCAGATGGTCGATGTCGCGCGCGTGCAGGTTGTTGTCCGGCTGCGGCGACACGTCCTTCGGCCGGGCCTGGCCGAATTCGTGCGGACGCTCGATGTACGCCGTCTTCAACCCGCAGGTGCGCGCGGCCGCGAGGTCGTCGTGGTGCGCGGCGGCCAGCATCACCTGGCCAGGCGTCGCGTCGAACACGCCCGCCACGCCGAGGTAGGTGCGCGGATCGGGCTTGTAGGCCTTGAACACTTCGGCCGACAGGATGCAGTCCCAGGGGAGGCCGGCGCGCTTGGCCATCTCGGTGAGCAGGCCGATGTTGCCGTTCGACAGCGTGCAGATGGTGAACTTCTTCTTCAGCCGCGAGAGGCCCTGCGCCGAGTCGGGCCAGGCCGGCAAGCGGTGCCAGGCGCGGCTCAGGTCGCGCCTGGTGGCGCTGTCGATCTGGTCGGCCAGGCTGAAGTCGTGCAGCACCTGGTCGAGCATGCTCAGGTGCAGCTCGTCGAGCAGCGTGAAGCCGCCCTCGCCCGCCGCGATGCGCTCCATCACCGCTTTCATGGCCGGCTGGTAGCCGGCGCGCCATGCGAGCGCGAAGGCCGCGCCGTCCACGCCAGGGAACACGCGCTCGACCTCGGCGGCGATGCCGCTGTGCCAGTCGACTACCGTGCCGAAGACGTCGAACGCGATGACCCTGAGATCGCTCGCATCGAAATCAGCGCTGCTCATGGCAACAAAGCTCAGCGCGCCAGCTGGCTGGCGGCGCGTGCCAGCTGCTCGATGCGGGTCCAGTCGCCATCGCGGATCGCGTCGGTCGGCACGATCCACGAACCGCCCACACAGGCCACGTTCGACAGCGCGAGGAACTCAGCCGCGTTGCCGGCGTGGATGCCGCCGGTCGGGCAGAAGCTGACATCGCCGAACGGGCCCTGCCAGGCCTTGAGCATCGGCAGGCCGCCGGCCTGCAGCGCGGGGAAGAACTTCAGCTGGGTGTAGCCGTCTTCCTGCGCCGTCATGATCTCGCTGCCGGTGGCCACGCCGGGCAAGAGCGGCAGGCCGATGTCGTGGCAGGCCTTGCCGACCGAGCGCGTATAGCCCGGGCTCACGCCGAACCTGGCGCCGGCCAGTGCCGCGGCCTGTGCGTCGGCGGCGCTGCGGATGGTGCCGGCGCCGGCCACGGCCTCGGGCACATCCTTGGCGATGACCTCGATGCACTGCAGTGCCTGCGGCGTGCGCAGCGTGACCTCGAGCATGCGGATGCCGCCGGCCACCAGGGCGCGCGCGAGCGGGACGGCGTCTTTCACATCGTTGAGCACGATGACCGGAATGACCGGGGCGTCGCGCATCACATCGAGGGGGGTGAGTTTTTCAGTCATTTCCTGGCTCCAATTGGTTACTTGCGCATCGCCTTCGGGGAAGAAGCCGCCCCTGGTCACAGCCAGGAGCAGGCGCCCTCTTCGGCGGTCAGTGCATTGCGGCGCATGCCTGCGAACAGCTCGCGGCCGAGGCCGTGTCCGTCGGCGATGCGCTGCGCCTCGGACATGGTGGCGACCTCGCGCGCGGCCCATTCGTCGTCGGGCAGCAACACGGCGAGCGTACCCGCGACGGCATCGAGGCGGATCAGGTCGCCGTCGCGCACCTTGGCCAGCGGCCCGCCGGCGGCGGCTTCGGGCGAAACGTGAATGGCGGCCGGGATCTTGCCCGACGCGCCGCTCATGCGACCGTCGGTGACCAGCGCCACGCGGAATCCCTTGCCCTGCAGCACCGACAGCGGCGGCGTGAGCTTGTGCAGCTCGGGCATGCCGTTGGCCTGCGGGCCCTGCCAGCGCACCACGCAGACCACGTCGCGCTCCAGTTCGCCGGCGGTGAATGCCTTCTGCAGCGCGGCCTGCGAATCGAAGACGCGCGCGGGCGCCTCGATGACGTGGCGGTCATCAGGCACCGAGGACACCTTGATGACGCTGCGGCCCAGGTTGCCGCTCAGCAATTTGAGGCCGCCGGTGGCGCTGAAGGGGCTGTCGACGGTGCGGGTGACGGCCTCGTTCTTCAGCGGCGCGGCGGGAGTCCATTGCAGGCGCTTCTCATCCGGACCGCTCGCCAGCGAGGGAATGTTCGCGAATTCGCGGATGCCGCCCGAGCGCACCGTCAGCACGTCGGCATGCATGAGGCCGGCCTCGACCAGCTCGCCGATCACGAAGCCGGGGCCGCCCGAGGCCTGGAATTCGTTCACGTCGGCGCTGCCGTTGGGATAAACGCGGCTCAGCAGCGGCACCACGTCGGAGAGCTTCGAGAAGTCGTCCCAGTCGATCACGATGCCCGCGGCGCGCGCCACGGCCACCCAGTGGATCAGGTGGTTGGTGGAGCCGCCCGTGGCGAGCAGCGCGACCATGGCGTTGACGATGCAGCGCTCGTCCACCATCACGCCGATCGGGGGGCAGCCGAATGTGGTTTCGCCCGCCTTGCCCAGCACCGTGCGCACGGCCTCACGGGTGAGCGTCTCGCGCATCGCGTCGCCCGGCTGGATGAAGGCCGTGCCGGGCACGTGCAGGCCCATGGCCTCCAGCAGCATCTGGTTGCTGTTGGCGGTGCCGTAGAAAGTGCAGGTGCCGAGCGTGTGATAGGCCGCCATCTCGGCGTCGAGCAGGCCCTGGCGGCCCACGAGGCCCTGGGCCGCCTGCTCGCGCACCTTCGACTTGGCGCCATTCGACAGGCCCGAGGGCATCGGCCCGGCCGGCACGAACACGGTGGGCAGGTGGCCGAAGTGCAGCGCGCCGATGAGCAGGCCGGGCACGATCTTGTCGCACACGCCGAGCATCAGCGCGGCGTCGAACATGTCGTGCGTGAGCGCGACGGCGGTGCTCATGGCGATGAGGTCGCGGCTGAAGAGGCTCAGCTCCATGCCGGGCGTGCCCTGCGTGACGCCGTCGCACATGGCGGGCACGCCGCCGGCCACCTGTGCGGTGGCGCCGAGGCCGCGGGCCTCCTTCTTGATGATGTCGGGGTAGCCCTGGTACGGCGCGTGGGCCGAGAGCATGTCGTTGTAGGCGGTGACGATGCCTATGTTGGGCGCGCGCTCGGTCACCACGCGGAACTTGTCGTTGGCCGGAATGCCGGCCACGGCGTGCGCCACGTTGGCGCAGCCCATGCGGTCGGAGCCGCGGTCGCGGGCACGGATCTCGGCAAGTCGGGTGAGGTATGCGCCGCGCAGCCGCTGGCTGCGCTCGCGGATGCGATCGGTGACGTCGCGTACGGTGGGGTTGGTGCTGCTGCTCATGGGGGATCGATGGCTCTTGCTGCTGTCGCACGGGCGACTATGGGCCTGGAGGCCCATGGTAACAAGTCAGCTGCGGCCGCCCGATGAAATCCGAGCGCGAGGCAATACGAATTTACCCATCCGCAAGCTGAAAGACGCCACGCACAAAAAAGCCCGGCATGGCCGGGCTTCCTGGTCTGGCGGCGAGGTAGCTGTCAGTCGATCAGCTTGACCTCGACGCGGCGCGCCTCGGCGTTGTTGCCCGTGCCGACCGTGACGGCGGGCTTCTGCAGGTCGACCTTGGCGGCCGGAACGCCCAGGCCCACGAGCACATCGCGCACCGTTTCCGCGCGCTTCTTCGCGAGCTGCTCGTTGATGGCGGCATCACCCGTGGTGTCGTGGAAGCCCGAGACCACCGCCTTGCGGCCGCTCTCCACACCCTTGATGACCGCGGCCAGGGCCTCGGCGGCACCCGGTGCGAGGTCGGCGCTGCCGGTCGCGAAATAGAAGTTCACCACGCCATCGACCACGCGGATGCTCGCGCCGTCGGGGATGGTGACGGTGACCGTCTCGGTGACTTCGGCCACCTTGGGCGCGGCGGCGGAGGCCGGCACGGGCATCGTCGCCGCTGCGGCAGCTACCGGCTTGGCGGCGCCCGGGTTGTGGCCCTTGTGCCAGATCGCGATGCCCACCACGAAGAAGATCACCAGGGCGATCAACGCCATGACGAATCCGAGGATGAAGTTCTGCTGGCTGTCGTCGTCGCTCATTGGGGGTCTTGCTCCGTAAGGAAGGGGCCGGTAAATAATGGTGCGGTGAACCATGATCAGGAAATTGTAGGCGCGGGCGCCGACACCCCTGTGTCGGCGCCCGCGCCGAACCCCGGTCCGCCGGGACTCGACCCCATGCCCACGCCCCTGCGCGACCCGCAGCCGATGCTCGAGCGCGCCATCGCCGACTGGGGCGGGCACGAGGACCTCTGGCTTTTCGGATACGGCTCGCTGATCTGGCGGCCCGAGTTCGACTTCGTCGAGCGGCGCCAGGCGTGGGTGCGTGGCTGGCACCGGGCGCTGAAGATGTGGAGCCGCGTGAACCGGGGCAGCGTGCAGACGCCAGGCCTGGTGTTCGGGCTGCTATCGGGCGGCAGTTGCCGCGGCATGGTGTTCCGCGTGCCCAAGGCGGACGGCCTCGCGACCCTGCGCCGGCTCTGGCTGCGAGAGATGCCCACCGGCGTGTACGACCCCAGGTGGCTGCGCTGCGGCACGGCCGAAGGCGAGGTGCGCGCCCTGGCGTTCACGCTCTCGAGGCGCAGCCCCAACTTCACTGGCGAGCTCAGCGACGAACGCTACCGCCACATCTTCGCGAACGCTGTCGGCCGCTACGGCAGCTCGCTCGACTATGCACGGCAGACGCTGATGGAGCTGCGGCGCCACTCGATCCACGACGCGGCCCTGGCGCGGCTGGTGGCGCTGTCCGAGGCGAAGGAGCAACTGCCGTCGGAGAACGCGGCTGATTGCGATGCGCCGCACGCTCCGGTATATGTTCCGGTGTCGGCAGACAAGTCTTCTTCCCAACCTTCCGGATCCAACAAGGAAAACACATGAACCATCGTCGCCTCATCTCCACCGGCTCTGCCCTCCTCGCCTCGGCCATCCTGGCCGCCTGCGGCAGCATGGGCGGCAAGCCCAGCTCCGCCGTCGAGCTGGTGCCGACCGGCGCGATCACGCCCAACCCGACGCGCGGCACGGTGACCTTCACCGCCCTCGACCATGGCGTGCGCGTGGCGGGCGAGGTGCGCGGCCTGGTGCCGGGCAGCGAGCACGGCTTCCACATCCACGAAAAGGGCGACTGCGGCGACAACGGCAACGCCTCGGGCGGCCACTTCAACCCGACCGGCGGCACGCACGGCAAGTTCGGCGCGCCGGGCAGCCATGCCGGCGAACTGCCCAGTCTTCGGGCCGATTCCAGCGGCGTGGCGCGTTTCAGCCTCGAAGACCACTCGATCTCGCTCACCCCGGGCGCCGCCAACAGCGTGATCGGCCGTGCGCTGGTGGTGCACCGCGACCCCGACGACTTCACGACCCAGCCGTCGGGCAACTCCGGTCCGCGCATCGCCTGCGCGGTGATCGCCAAGCCCTGACCGCGCAAGAAGAAAAGAAGGCTAGGCGCCCTCGCGCGCCAGCCACAGCGCCTCGGCCCGCGCCAGGGCTTCGGGCGTGTCGATGTCGGTGACGACGCCCACGTCGTCCACCGTCAGATCGATGACCGAGCCTGCTGCGCGCATCGCCCGCAGCACGGAGGCCGCACCGGCCGCTCCTTCCAGCGCCGCCAGCTCAGGGCCGCACACCGCGGCGAAGCCCACCGGGTGGCCGCGCTCCCCCTGGTACTGCGGCTGGACGGCGTTCACCGCACCGCCTAGCGCGGCCGCCACGRCCTGAAGCGTGCTCGGTCGAACCAGCGGCAGATCGCCCGGCAGGATCAGCCAGCCCGCCGCCCCGGAAGTGACGCGMACGGCCGCCGCGATCGAGTCGCCCATGCCGGGATGCCCCGCGTCTTCCACATGCCAGGGCAGCCCGCTGGCGCGTACCACATCCAGCGTGCGTTCCAGCACCGGCCTGCCCGCGAGCGGCGCCTTGAGCTTCGAGCCGGTGCCGCCGGCCGCGATGAAGCGCTCGCCGCGGCCCGAGGCCAGCACGATCACCACCGGGGAATTCGCCTTCTGCGTCGTCATGGGCCGAGTATGTGCGCAACAATCCCGGCATGACTTCCCCTCTTTCCAAAGACGCGCTGGCCGCGCTGCGCAAGAGCTACGAGCGTGCCGAGCTCGACGAGACCCGCAGCGCCGACGATCCGTTGAAGCAGTTCGAACGCTGGCTCACCGAGGCCGTTGAAGCCCAGGTGCCCGAGCCCAACGCGATGACCCTGTGCACCGTGGGCAGCGACCTTCGGCCGTCGAGCCGCATCGTGCTCGTCAAGGGCTACGACGCGCGCGGCATCGTCTGGTACACCAACTACGAAAGCCGCAAGGGCCGCGAGCTCTCGGGCAACCCGTATGCGTCGCTGCAGTTCCATTGGGTCGAGCTGGAGCGCGTGGTGCGCATCGAGGGCCGCGTGGAGAAAGCCGGCGCCGAGGAAAGCGACGCCTACTACGCGAGCCGCCCGCTCGATTCGCGCATCGGCGCATGGGCCAGCCCGCAGAGCGAAGTGATCAGCGGCCGCGACGTGCTCGTGAAGAACGCGGCCCTCTATGCCGCCAAGCACCTGCTCTCGCCACCGCGACCGCCGCACTGGGGCGGCTACCGGCTGGTGCCCGACCGCTGGGAGTTCTGGCAGGGCCGCAAGAGCCGGCTGCACGACCGGCTGCGCTATCGGCTCGAGGGCGCGGACTGGGTGCGCGAGCGTCTCGCTCCCTGAGGCGGATCGTCGTCAGGCCTCGCAACCGACGACCTTGGATTCGACGCGCCGGTCAAGCGCATCGCCTCGTAGCGGCGGAGCGCTTCGGTCATGCGGCCAGCCTCGCAGGCGGCGGTCGCTGCCTGCAGCAGGGTGGCGATCGACAGGTGCTCGAGGTAGAGCTTCATGTCCTGGTCCGACGGCGGCGCGCATGTTGATCTCGGTGCAGCGCTTCGATGGCGCGGGGCGCGGCGGCTGCTTCGTGTTGCACCGGCAGTTGCATCAGCCGGCAAATGAAAGTGCGAAAAGGCCGCGCGCCATCCCGCCAGACGGCCACCCTGCCGAACGGCATAGGCACCCCTTGCAGCCGGGCCAGGGCGAAAGTGCGCCCGGAGCTACGGGATGCGGACCGAAGGGCTCAGGGCAGCCACTGCACGCACATCATCACGAGCGTGAGCGTGGCCAGCGCCAGCACCGTGGACACCACGACGCTGGCCGTCACCAGATCCTCCGCCGTGCGGTAGCGCTGCGAGAACAGGAACACATTGGCACCGATGGGCAGTGCGGCCGCCACAACCATCACCGTGAGCGGAATGCCGCGCACGCCCAGCAGCCAGCCGATGAGGGCCACCAGCAGCGGATGCAACAGGTTCTTCACCAGCGCCTGCACCAGCGCGCTGCGCCAGTGCCTGCCGATGGGCGTGAGCGCGAGCGTGATGCCCACCATCACCAGCGCGATCGGGCCGAAGGCCTGGCCGAGCAGCTGGATCGGCTTGTCGATCGCCTCGGGCATGGCCAGGCCGGTCTGGGCGAACAGCAGGCCCGCGATGATCGGCAGCGGCACTGGATGGATGATGGCGTTGCGCAGCGCGCGCATCACGGTGCGGGCCATCGAGGGACGCTTCTGCGCACCGGCCTGCTCGCGCGCCACGGCCAGTTCCAGCACCACCGTGGCGCTGGTCAGAAGCACCAGCGAATGCAGCGAGATCAGCGTGAGCAGCACCACCATGCCTTCCTCGCCGTAGGCCAGGCCGATCAGCGCGATGCCGATCATCACGGTGTTGCTGTAGGTATTGGCCAACGCGATCACCGCTGCCGTGCGGTTGAAGCCGCGCAGCGCCAGCGTGCCCGCGAACAGCAGGCCCGAGGCGACGAAGTACGCCGCCACCGGCTTCAGGCTGAGCTGCTCGACATGCACCGTGCTCATCGCGCGGAACAGCAGCGCGGGCGCGAGCAGCAGGAAGATGAGATGGGAGAGATCTTTCACCGCGCCGCCGCCGATCCAGCGCCGCTTGCCGGCCAGGTAGCCCGCGGCGATGAGCACGACCACGGGCACGAGCGAGGAGATGACGAAGGAATCCACCGGGCGAGGATAGCCCACGGACTCTCCTCTCTTGCTCCTTCCCCCTCTGGGGAAGGTTGGGATGGGGGCACGCGGCGCATGCATAGGTTGCAGCTTCATCACACGCCGTCTGCCCCCACCCCTGCCCTCCCCCAGAGGGGGAGGGAGACAGGCACCGGTCAGAACGTCACGCGCAGCCCGACCTTCAGCGTGCGCCCCGGCAGCGGCGCGTTCGGATACACAGTGCTCGTCAGGATCGAGGTCGCGCTGTAGGCCAGCTTGTTCGTGATGTTGTCCATGCGCGCGTACCAGGTGAGGTTGGCGCGCTGCACCTTCATGCGGTAGGTGATGGCGGCGTTCCACAGCGTGTAGGCATCGGTCTCGCGCGCGCCCACGGTGGGCACGCGGCGCTGGGCTGCGTTGTAGTCGAAGCCGAAGCGCGCGCCCCACGGGCCGTTGTTGTAGGCCAGCGTGGCGCCCAGGCGCAGCGGCGCGATGCGCGGCAGCGGCTCGCCGGTGTCGAGGTTCTTCGCGCGCACGATGTCTCCGCGCCACTCGAGGTCGAGCGTGCCCGCGTCGTCCATGCGCGCGAAGCCGTCGGAGCCCAGCAGTCGCAGGTTGCCGTTGGCCTCGATGCCGGTGAAGCGCGCGCGCACGCCGCCGTAGACGTACTCGGCCAGCGTGTCGGTGGCGCCGGGCTCGGCCACGTTGCCCTCCTCGTCGAGGTTGCGCCCCGTCGCGGTCAGGCCGATGTAGTTGCGAAAGCGCGTGACGTAGGCGTTCACGCGGGCCGTGTTGGGGCCCGACTTCCATTGCGCGCCCAGGTCGAAGCCGGTCGACTTCTCCTTCTTCAGGTTCGGGTCGCCCACCTCCCAGGCGCCGGTCGCCACGTGCGGTCCGTTGGCCAGCAGTTCGTAGTCCTTGGGCGCGCGCTCGGTGTAGGCGAGGTTCGAGGTCAGCTGCCACTGCGGCGCGAGATTCACCAGCGCACCGAAGGCCGCGCTGTGCGGATTGAAGGTGCGCTCGCCGATGGCGAAGCGCGTGACCGTCGGATCGTCCGGGTAGCCCAGCGAACGAATGCGGACCTGCTCGGTGCGCGCGCCGAAGCTCAGGCGGCCCCACGAGGTGCCGTATTCCTCGAACAGGAAGAGCGCGTTGGAGCGCGTGCGGCTGTGCGGCGCGAAGGCTTCCTCGCCGTCGGCGGCGAAGCGGTTGGTCTCGCTGCTGAAGCCGACCAGGCCCTCGAAGTTGCCGATCTTCTGGTGGCGCGCCTCGATGCGCAGGTCGTTGCTCATGTTCGAGAAGGTGGTGCCGGGCGTGCCGCCCTCGAACTCGGTGTGGCGGTAATCGGTGTGGCTGAGCTTGGCGTGGATGCTGCTGATGAAGCCGCCCGGACGCCATTCGCCTTCCAGCGCGTAGCGGTCGGACTTCATGTTGATGGTGACGTCGTCCTCGGCCACGGTGCCGTACTTGCTGCGGTAGCTGCTGACCGAGGCGCCGATGTAGCCCTGGTCGAAGAACAGCGTGCCGCCGAGCGCGCCGCCGTTGGCCTCGTTGGCCGAGTTGCAGATCTTGCGCGCCGTCCAGGGCGAGCCGGGCTTGCTGCATTCGAGCGTGATCGGCACCGAGACGTCCTTCGAGTCGCGGTTGAAGGCATCGACGTGCAGGGCGAAGCGGTCGTTGCCGCCCTCGACCACCACGCCGCCGTTCTTCTCCTTGTTGCCGGTGGAATAGCCCAGGTCGGCGCGGCCGCCGAAGCCGTTGACGGGCTCCGAAGGAATGCGGTTGTCGATCACGTTGACCACGCCGCCGACGGCGCTGCCGCCGTACTGCAGCGCCGAGGGGCCGCGCAGCACCTCGATGCGCTCGGTGACCAGCGCATCGACGGGCACGGCATGGTCGTAGCTCAGCGAGGAGGCGTCGGGCGCGGCGCCGCCGTTCTGCAGGATGCGGATGCGGTCGCCGTCCTGGCCGCGGATGATCGGCCGGCTGGCGTTGGGGCCGAAGTAGCTGCTGCTCACGCCCGGCACGTTGTCCAGCGTTTCGCCGAGCGTCGACTGGGAGCGAAGCAGCAGCTTGTCGCCCGACAGCGTGGAGGTGGGCGCGATCAGGTCGGAGGCGCCGAGCGGATTGCCGGTGACGGTGATCTCGCGCAGGCTCGCGGCGTCGGCGGGTTGGGCCGGTGCGGCATCGGGCGCCTGCGTCTGGGCCATGCTTGCAAAGGAGGCAAGCGAGAGAACGGCAACGCCGATGGCGTTGCGACGGAAATTGGGGATCATGAAATGGACACTCGGTGAATCAAGGGACGACCGGCCGCCACCGCGCGCAAGGCGGGTGCAGCAGCAGCCGGCACACAGGGGGATTCAGCGAGTGGAAGGCGGGCCGCGCGCGTCGAAGAGCGCGACCCAGCGGGCGAGAGCCTCGCCCTGCAGGAAAGCGAAGGTGGCCGACGGCAGCAGCACCGGCAGCACCACCAGCGGTACGCCGGGCGCGGCCGAGCCGTGGGCGAGCTGGTCGTACAACCGGCACTCGGCGTCGGTGTGGTCACCGAACAGGTTGGCCAGGTGATGGCCCGCGTGCTTATGGACGATCTGAGCGGCCTGCGCCGCGGCGTCCGGCAGGCCCGGCACGTGCAGCGAACGGTGCATCAGCCCCAGCGTGCCCGCGAACCACAGCGCGACCGCGAGCACGGCTGCGAGCGCGCGGGCCGAGCGGGGGCGGGACTGTCGGATGGCGAGGTGCACGGGGGAACTGATTCCGGGCCGCTCAGGCCTTGAGACGGGACGCGAAGGTCTTCTGGAACTTCTCGACCTTCGGGCCCACGACGAACGCGCAGTAGCCCTGGTTCGGGTTGTTCAGGAAGTAGTCCTGGTGATAGGCCTCGGCCGTCGAATAGTTGGCCAGCGGCGCCACCTCGGTCACGACGGGCGAGTGATAGGTCTTGCTGGCCTCGATCTCGCGGATCACGTCTTCGGCCACCTGCTTCTGGGCATCGTCGGTGTAGTAGATGCCGCTGCGGTACTGGGTGCCGACGTCGTTGCCCTGGCGGTTGAGCGTGGTCGGGTCGTGCACGACGAAGAATATCTCGAGGATTTCGCGCAGGCTGATCTGGGCCGGGTCGAATTCGAGCTTCACCACCTCGGCGTGGCCGGTGCGGCCGGTGCAGACCTGCTCGTAGCTCGGATTGACGGTCTGGCCGTTGCAGTAGCCCGACTCCACGTCGAGCACCCCCTGGACGCGGTCGAAGACCGCCTCGGTACACCAGAAGCAGCCTCCGCCCAGCACGATGGTTTCTGTGGGCGGCGAGGAAGTGGACATGGTGCAGCTCCGGTGGGGTTCGAAAAGGCGAGCCCGGTATTGTCGCGGCTTGACGTGACGTATGTCGGCCACTACATTACTAACCCGCGAGTCATTAACCCCATGTCCACGCCCCGTTCCTTCGTCGACAAGATCTGCCCGGTACGCGCCAAGCGCGAGCGCCGCAAGGAGGCGCGCCCCGGCGAACTGCTGGCCGCCGCGCTCGATCTGTTCGTCGAAAAGGGCTTCGCCGCCACCCGCTCGGAAGAAGTCGCGGCGCGCGCCGGAGTCTCCAAGGGCACCCTCTTTCTCTACTTTCCGAGCAAGGAAGAGCTCTTCAAGGCCGTGGTCATGGAGAACCTCGGCGGCCGTTTCACCGAGTGGAACGCCGAGTTCGAGGCCTTCGAGGGCACCACCGCCGACATGCTGCGCTACTGCATGAACGTGTGGTGGGAACGCGTCGGCAAGACCCAGGCCTCGGGCCTGACCAAGCTCATGATGAGCGAGGGCGCCAATTTTCCAGGGCTCGCCGAGTTCTATCGCGAGCAGGTGGTCCGGCCCGGCCACGAACTGCTGCGGCGCATCTTCCAGCGCGGCATCGACAGCGGCGAATTCGCGCCGATGGACATCGACCACGCGATCTACTCGGTGGTCGCGCCCATGGTCTTTCTCATGCTCTGGAAGCATTCGGCCATGGTCTGCGTCGACGGCGCCGCGGCGCTCGACCCCGAAAAGTACCTGGCGACCCAGGCCGAAGTGGTGATCAACGGGCTCAGCGTGCGCCCCGGAAGGCCGACCGAACCGGGGGTGTCACCGGCGGCACCTAAAATTGAAGGTTTGTCCTGAGCCCACAAGGAAAGCCACGCCATGAACCCCACCCCCACCCTCGAGCGCTTGCGCTTCAACATGATCGAGCAGCAGATCCGCCCCTGGGACGTGCTCGACAACGACATCCTCGAGCTGCTGGCCCAGATCCACCGCGAGGACTACGTGCCCGAGGCGCACCGCACGCTGTCGTTCTTCGACATGGAACTGCCGCTGCTCGACGGCTCCGTGCCCGGCGAGATCATGCTGTCGCCCAAGGTCGAAGCCCGCACGCTGCAGGACCTGCACATCCAGAAGCACGAGTCCGTGCTCGAGATCGGCACCGGCTCCGGCTTCATGGCCGCCCTGCTGGGCGCCCGCGCCGCGCAGGTGCTCTCGCTCGAAATCAACCCCGTGCTGGCCGCCCGCGCCGCCGAGACGCTGCGCCGCAACGGCGTGACCAACGTCGAGGTGCGCAATGCCGACGGCTCCGTGCCCCTGCCCAGCGGCCCCAGCTTCGACGTGATCGTGCTCAGCGGCTCCGTCGCGCGCATTCCGCAGAACCTTCTGGGATCGCTGAAGGTCGGCGGCCGCCTCTCGGCCATCGTGGGCGACGAGCCCATGATGCGCGCCCACTTCGTCACCCGCACCAGCGAAAGCAAGTGGGACACCATCCAGCCCTGGGACACGATGGCGCCGCGCCTGCTGAACTTCCCCGAGCCCTCGCGCTTCGCCTTCTGAGCAGACGGTTGACCCGAGCATGATCGACCAAGTCCGCCCCGCCGACCTCGCCGCCTGGTTCGAACAGAACGCCGAGGCCACCCCCGTGCTGCTCGACGTGCGCGAGCCCTGGGAGCTGCAGACGGCGAGCGTCACGCCCCAGGGCTTCACCCTGGTGGCGATTCCGATGAACGAGATCCCCGGGCGGCTGGCCGAGCTGAGTGACGGCCAGCCTGAACTCCGGATTGCCTGCCTGTGCCACCACGGGGCGCGCAGCCAGCGCGTGGCCGCCTTCCTGAACCAGAACGGCTTCGACCAGCTCGCCAACGTGGCGGGCGGCATCGACGCCTGGTCCTCGTACGACCCCACGGTCCCGAAGTACTGATGACTCCCCCAGGATTCGCGCACTTCGTGTCGCTTCTCCCACCCCCTCTCAGGGGGCAACGCCAACGGCCCGGCAGAGCCGGTTCCGTGGCGTTTCTGGAAGGGGCATCGCGTTTCCTGCCATGCAGGCGCGATGTGGCCGGTGCGAGCAGCGATGCGTAGCACGCGCCAAAAGATTTTCTCTTTCCCCAAGGACGTTCAATGCCTTCCAGGCCCCGGCTTTCGCCTCTTTCCGCAGCGCTCGCAACCACCTTCGCAGTCCTGCTCGCATCGCCGGCCCTGACCCAGGCCCAGACCCTGAACGAACTCTACGAATCCGCCCGCGGTTTCGACGCCACCTACCAGGGCGCACGAGCGCAGTACGACGCGAGCATCGCGCGCGCGGCACAGGCCAAGGCCGGCATCCTGCCCGCCGTGGGGCTCACGGCCGGCGTGACGCGCAGCGACCTCGACATCGACACCCTCACGGGCACCGGCCGGGGCACCTCCGCCTCGCGCGACTTCAACACGCAGAACGTCGGGATCAACGCCACGCAGCCGCTGTACCGCCCCGCCAACTGGGCCACCTACGAGCAGGGCAAGCGCCAAGCCGAGATCGCGCAGGCGGTGCTCACCATCGCCGAGCAGGACCTGATCGTGCGCGTGAGCCAGGCCTACTTCGACGTGCTCGCGAGCCAGGACAGCCTGGCACTCGTGCGCGCGCAGAAGGTGGCCGTGGCCGAGCAGCTGGCTTCTGCCAAGCGCAACTTCGAGGTCGGCACCTCCACCATCACCGACTCGCGCGAGGCCCAGGCCCGCTACGACCTGGTGATCGCCCAGGAAATCGCCGCCGAGAACGACCTGCAGGTGAAGAAGGTGGTGCTCGACCAGCTGGTCGGCCGCCCCGGCAGCGTACCGGTGCCGCTCGCGGTGCCCGTGGTGCTGCCGACGGCGACGCCCGCCGACATCAACGCATGGGTTTCGCAGGCCGACCAGGTGCATCCCGCCATCCAGCAGGCCCGCCTGGGCCTCGACGTGGCCGGGCTCGAAGTGGACAAGGCCAAGGCCGGCCACAAGCCCACGCTGGACGCCAACCTGGGCTACAACGTCACGCGCAACCCGACCGGCACCAGCACCAGCACCGTGGGCACGCGCGTCAACGCGGCCACGGTGGGCGTCACCTTCAACCTGCCGCTCTTCGCCGGCTTCGCCACCGAGAACCGCATCAAGGAAACGCTGGCGCTCGAAGACCAGTCGCGCAGCGTGCTCGAGGGCACGCGCCGCAGCGTGGCGCAGGCCACGCGCGCGGCCTACCTCGGGCTCGTCTCGGGCGCGGGGCAGGTGAAGGCGCTGGAAGCCGCCGAGGCATCGAGCCAGAGCGCGCTCGACGCCAACCGGCTCGGCTACCAGGTGGGCGTGCGCATCAACATCGACGTGCTGAACTCGCAGAGCCAGCTCTACCAGACCAAGCGCGACCTCGCGCAGGCGCGCTACAACGTGCTGCTGGGCAACCTGAAGCTGCGCCAGGCCAACGGCACGCTGACCGTCGACGACATGAACGCGATCAACGCGACGCTGGCGAGCAACGGCAGCGTGCCGGCCGTGCCTCCGGCCATCGGGCCCGATCGCGGCACGACGACGCCCGCGGTGCCCGTGACGCCGCCGAGCATTCCGGTGATCCCGCCGGTGCAGACGCCGCAGTTCAGTCCGCCTGCGCCAACGATGCCGACGGCACCCGTGCCGCCGGTGATCGTGAATCCGCCCGTGCGCTGAGCCAGTTGTCTCTCTCCCTCCCCTCCCGGGGGAGGGTCGGGGTGGGGGCACGGCGGATTTCCCCCCTTCACAGGGCTCGTTGGGCGCGAGCCCCCATCCCAGCCTTCCCCCAGAGGGGGAAGGAGCAATTCAAGACAGGCTCAGTCGAGCGTGGGTTCCGCGCGCGGCGGGTCTTCACCCTCGTCAACGGGCTCGCCTTTCGCCGTCACCGGCTCCGCAGCCTGCGCGATGGCGAGCACCGCGGCGGCCGTGCGCTCGGCCGCTCCGCGGTTCGACGACGAGAACGCCAGCGCGGCCTGCGCCATGGTGGCGCGGCGCTCGGGGTTCTCGACCAGCTTCAATGCAGCCGTCACCCCCTGCTCCATGCCTTCGACGCGCAGCGAAGCGCCGGCAGCCAGCGAGAGCTGCGCCGCCTCGGCGAAGTTGAAGGTCGATGGGCCCATGACCACCGGGCAGCCGCAGGCCGCCGGCTCGATCAGGTTCTGCCCGCCCAGCGGCTCGAAGCTGCCGCCGAGCAGCGCCACGTCGGCCAGGCCGTAGTACAGCGCCATCTCGCCCAGCGAGTCGCCGAGCCAGATTTCAGCCTCGGCCGGCTGGCCCGCCGCGCTGCGGCGCGCCACGGCGAAGCCCTCGGCCTCGATCAGCGCCGCCACTTCGTCGAAGCGCTGCGGATGGCGCGGCACGATCATCCATTGCACGTCGTGCACGCGCTTGGAAATCGAGCGGATCGCGCCCTGCTCCGGTGGCACCGGCGAAGTCGCGCCGAAGCGCTTGAGCACTTCGAGCAGCATGCGTTCCTCTCCGTCGCGCGAGCTGGCGAGCACCACCATCGGCTTGGGCAGGCGCTCGCGCAGCGAAGCGGCCGTGGCGAGCTGGCGCGTGTCGGGCGTGGCGTCGAACTTGAGGTTGCCGTAGATGCCCGCCACCTTGGCGCCGAGCGACACCAGCCGATGCGCATCGGCCTCGGTCTGCGCCCAAACGGCCGTGAGGGACGAGTACGCGGGCCGCGCCAGCCATGCGAGCCGTTCGGCCGCGGCCAGCGATTTCTCGTTGAGGCGTGCATTGGCCAGCACCAGCGGAATGCGGCGCTCGGCGCAGGCGGCCGTCATCTCCGGCCAGACCTCGGTTTCCATCAGCACGCCGATGCGCGGCTGGAAGCGGTCCAGGAAGCGCCCGACCGCGCCCGGCGTGTCCCAGGGCTGCCAGACCTGCGTGTCGCCCGGCTCGAGCAGCTTGGCGCCCTCCTCGCGGCCGGTGGCGGTGCCGTGCGTGAGCAGGATCGGCACGCCCGGATACTGGCGGCGCAGCTCGGCGATCAGGATGGCGGCCGCGCGCGTCTCGCCGAGCGAGACCGCGTGCACCCAGCACTGGGCCTGGCCGGTGGTGACTTCATCGTAGTAGCCGAAGCGCTCCTCCACGGCCACGCCATAGCCCGGCTCGACCTGCGCGCGGCGCCGCAGCTTGCGGCGCACGAGCGGTTGCACGACGGTGGTGAAGACGCCGTAGAGGCGCAGCAGCAGGGAACGCACGGGCTCGGCAGTCAGCAGTTCAATGGGCGGCTTCTGCCAGCCTGGCGTCGGGCTTGGCGGTTTTCAGGAGGGCCAGCATCTCGGCTTCGATGCGCTTGAGCGCGGTATCGGTCTGGCCTTCGAAGCGCAGCACCAGCACGGGCGTGGTGTTCGATGCGCGGATCAGTCCGAAGCCATCGGGCCAGTCGACGCGCAGGCCGTCGATGGTCGAAACCTGGGCGGGGGCGGCAAAGGCAGCGCTCTTCACCAGCTTGTCGACCACCGCGTGCGGCTCGCCCTCGGCGCAGGCCACGTTCAGCTCAGGCGTCGAGAAGCTCGTGGGCAGCGCGTTGAGCACGGCGTTCGCGTCCGGGCTCTTGCTCAGGATCTCCAGCAGGCGGCAGCCCGCGTAGGTGCCGTCGTCGAAGCCGAACCAGCGCTCCTTGAAGAAGATGTGGCCGCTCATCTCGCCGCCCAGCGGCGAATCGATTTCCTTCATCTTCGCCTTGATGAGCGAGTGGCCGGTCTTGAAGATCATCGGCTTGCCGCCCGCGGCCTCGATGGCCGGCGCCAGGCGCTGCGAGCACTTCACGTCGTAGACGATGGTGCCGCCGGGCACGCGCGAGAGCACGTCCTGTGCGAACAGTTGCATCTGGCGGTCGGGAAAGATGTTCTGGCCGTCCTTGGTGACGATGCCCAGGCGGTCGCCGTCTCCGTCGAAGGCCAGGCCCAGTTCGGCGTCGCCGGTGGCCAGCGCCGCGATCAGGTCCTTCAGGTTCTCGGGCTTGCTCGGATCGGGATGGTGGTTGGGGAAGTTGCCGTCGACCTCGCTGTAGAGCTCGGTCACCTCGCAACCCAGTGCGCGGAAGATGGCCGGGGCCGAAGCGCCGGCGATGCCGTTGCCCGAATCGACCACGATCTTCATCGGGCGCGCCAGCTTGATGTCGCCCGCAATGCGCTTGATGTATGCATCGGTCACGTCGACCTTGCGCACGCTGCCGCCCTCGGCGAGTTGGGCGGTGCCGGCTTCCATGGTCCTGCGCAGGGCCTGGATCTCGTCACCGTAGATCGCGCGGCCGGCCAGCACCATCTTGAAGCCGTTGTAGTCCTTGGGGTTGTGGCTGCCGGTGACCTGGATGCCGCTCCTGCACAACGTGTGGGCCGCGAAGTACAGCATCGGCGTCGTGACCGCGCCCACGTCGATGACTTCGATGCCGGTGGCCACCAGGCCCTTGATCAGCGCCTCGGCCAGCGCCGGGCCCGACAGGCGGCCGTCGCGCCCCACGGCCACCGACTTCTCGCCCGCTGCACGGGCTGCGCTGCCGAAGGCCCTGCCGAGCGCTTCCGCCACCTCCGCATCGAGAGTGACCGGCACGACGCCGCGGATGTCATAGGCCTTGAAGATCGACGCGCTGAGCTGCATGGAGAGGCGTTTCCCTGATGGATTTGTAAACCGGCCATTGTAGGCAAGCCTCTGGAGGCCCACATGTCCGGAAACGGCCAGTTGAAACGAGTCGAAACCGTATCATTTCTCCATGCCTGCCAACCACCACTCCACCGAAGCGCTCGAGAGCGACGCCTGCTACCTGGCGATGAAGACGCATGACGCGCGCTTCGACGGGTCGTTCTTCACCGCGGTGACATCCACCGGCATCTATTGCCGCCCGGTCTGCCGCGTGAAGCTGCCGCGGCGCGAGAACTGCCGGTTCTTCCGCCATGCGGCACAGGCCGAGGCCGCGGGCTTCCGCCCCTGCCTGCGCTGCCGGCCCGAACTGGCGCCGCGTTCGGCCAGCTGGTCGACCGAGGACGCGTCGCGCATCCTCGCGCTGCAGGCGGCCCGGCTGATCGACGAGCCCGATGCATGGTCGGAAGACGGCCCCGGCGCCGCGCAGATCGCGGCGCGCCTGGGCGTGAGCGATCGCCACCTTCGGCGCATCTTCGAGTCCCAGTTCGGCGTCTCGCCCCTTCAATACCTGCAGACGCGCCGCCTGCTGGCCGCCAAGCAGCTCATCGCCGACACCCGCCTGCCGATGACGCAGGTCGCGCTGGCCAGCGGCTTCGCCAGCGTGCGGCGCTTCAACGCGGCCTTCCTCGAGCACTACGGCCTGAATCCGAGCGCACTGCGACGCGCCGGTGGTGCCACCGGCGACAACGGTGGCGGCCAGGGCAAGGCCATCGAGGTGCGGCTGGGCTTCCGCCCGCCCTATGACGCCAACGCCATGCTGGGCTTCTTCGCGCGGCGCGCGCTGCGCGGCGTGGAGGTCGTCTCCACGGCCGACGGCAAGGAGCCCGCCAAGGGCAGCACGCCCGAATACCTGAAGCTGACCCGCACCCTGCGCATCCAGCAGGGCGGGCAGTCCCATGCCGGGTGGCTGCAGCTGCGCTTCGACCTGGAACGCGAGCAGATGCTGCTGTCGGTCAGCGATTCGCTGGCAGCGGTGCTGCCCATCGTCATCAGCCGCGCCCGTGCCCTGTTCGACCTCGACGCCGAGCCGATGGCGATCAACGCGGCGCTGCATGCAGCCTTCCCGCACGGCGACGGACTGCGCGTGCCCGGCGCGGTCGACGGCTTCGAGCTCGCGGTGCGCGCGGTGCTGGGCCAGCAGATCACGGTGGCCGCGGCGCGCACGCTGGGCTCGCGGCTGGTCGAGGCCTTCGGCGAAACGCTGGCCACGCCCGTCGAGGGGCTGAACCGGCTCTTTCCCACCCCGGCCGCCATCGCTGCCGCCAGCGGCGACGAGCTAGGCCGGCTCGGCATCGTGCGGCAGCGGCAGACGGCACTGCACGCCATCGCCCGCGAAGTGGCGTCCGGCAAGCTGGCGCTGCACGCAGGAGCCGACGTGCCATCCACCATCGCCGCGCTGCAGGAACTGCCCGGCATCGGCGCCTGGACAGCGCAGTACATCGCGATGCGAGCGCTGCGCTGGCCCGACGCCTTTCCGGCCGGCGACGTCGCGCTGCAGAAGGCGCTGGGCGTGACCACGGCGCGCGCGGCCAGCGAGGCCTCGCAGGCGTGGCGGCCGTGGCGCAGCTACGCGGTGCTGCGGGCCTGGCACGCGCCCTCCCCGGCCTCGCCCCCTGTCGCGGATACCGCCGGCACCGCCGAGCAGGCGGACACCGCATCTCCCCTCGTCAACACGGCAGGCATCACCGCCTGAAATGTCATGAAGTTCAAGAGCAAAGCCATCTACACCTCGCACATCGACACGCCGCTGGGCGGCATCACCATGGCGGCCACCGACAAGGGCCTGGCCGGCGTCTGGTTCGACCAGCAGCGCCACTGGCCCGACACCAGCGGCTGGGTCACCAAGGAAGACCACCCCGCGCTGGTCGAGGCGGCCGTGCAGCTGCGCGACTACTTCGCAGGCAAGCGCGACAGCTTCGACATGAAGCTCGACCTCTCGCACGGCACCGCCTTCCAGCAGAGCGTGTGGCAGCAGCTGCTGGCCATTCCGGCCGGCGCAACCACGAGCTACGGCGCGCTGAGCGCCAACGTGGGCAACCCGGCCGCGGTGCGCGCGGTGGGCGCGGCCGTGGGGCGCAACCCGATCAGCGTGATCGTGCCCTGCCACCGCGTGCTCGGCGCGGACGGCTCGCTGACCGGTTACGCTGGCGGGCTCGAACGCAAGACGGCATTGCTGCAGCTCGAGAAGGCCATCTGAGCGAACACAAACGCACAGAAGAAAGAACGACCGAGGACGCATGACCACAACGAAGAACAACATCGCCGCCGCCACTCCCGCCACTCCCGCTACTCCCGCCAAGCCCCTCGCCCCCACCGCCTGGCTCATCGACCTGGTGCTGCTGGGCGCGCTGTGGGGCGCCTCCTTTCTCTTCATGCGCATCGGCGCCGCCGAGTTCGGCGCGCTGCCGACGGCCGCGGTGCGGGTGGCGATCGCCGCGCTGTTCCTGCTGCCCATCGCACTGCTGCGCGGACAAGGGCCGTCGCTGGCCAAGCACTGGAAGGCCAGCATGCTGGTAGGCGTCTTCAACTCGGGCATGCCGTTCGCGCTCTTCTGCTTCGCGCTGCTGACCATCAACACCGGCCTCGCCGCCGTGCTCAACGCCACCACGCCGATGTTCGGCGCGCTCGTGGCCTGGGCCTGGTTTCGCGAGCGTCCGGCGAACTGGCGCCTGGTCGGGCTGGCGATCGGCTTCGCGGGCGTGGCGATGCTCGCCAGCCGAAACGCCGGCCTGCATTCCGGCGCCAGCGGCAATGCCGCGCTCTTCGCGGTGCTGGCCTGCCTGGGCGCGTGCCTTTGCTACGGCATCTCGGCCAGCGCCACGCGGGCCTGGCTGGGCGGCGTGCCCGCGCTGACCACGGCCACCGGCAGCCAGATCGGCGCCACCGCATTCCTCGCCCTGCCCGCCATCTGGCTCTGGCCCGCGCAGATGCCCAGCCTGCGCGCATGGCTCGCGCTGCTGGCGCTGGGCATCGCCTGTACCGGTGTGGCCTACATCCTGTTCTTCCGCCTGATCGAGCGCGCCGGCCCGGCCCGTGCGCTGACGGTGACCTTCCTGGTGCCGGTGTTCGCGCTGTTCTACGGCGCGGTGTTCCTGGGCGAAAGCATCACGCAATGGATGCTGAGCTGCGCGGTGGTGATCGTCTGCGGCGTGGCGCTGTCGACGGGCATCGTCAAGCCGGGCTGGCCGCGCAAGGCCGCAGCCTGAACAGGCATCGCGAGGCGCCTACACGGCGCCCGCGACAACATTCACCGAAAGCGCCAGCACCAGCATGTTGAAGGCGAAGGCCAGCATGCTGTGCAGCAGCGTGATGCGCCGCATCTCCTTGGAAGTCGCCTGCACGTCGGACACCTGCGAGGTCATGCCGATCACGTAGGAGTAGTAGAGAAAGTCGAAGTAGTCGGGTGCGTCGGGCGCATCGCCCTTGCCCGGAAAGTCGAGGCCGCCGTCGAGCGTGCCGCCGCGCTGGTCGATGTAGTAGCGGTGCGCGTAGTGGAAGGCGTAGATCGTGTGCATCGTCAGCCACGAACCGGCCAGCGCCACCAGGCCCAGCACGATGTGCGCCGCGCGCATCCAGCCGCTCAGGTCCTTCACCTGCTGCAGCAGCATGGCGATGGCCACCACGCTCATCGCGACGACCACCAGCATCGACACCAGGATGACCACGTTGGGCTGGTCCAGCGACTGCGCCCGCTCACGGGTGTGCTTCGCATCGAAGGTGCAGGCCAGCCACCACGCGAGCAGCTGGTGCACCCCCACGCCCGCGCACCACCCGACCAGCCCGCGCGCCATGCCGCTCATGGGTACGGGCAGMAGCGCGATGGCGACGGCGCAGCCCGTGACGGCGCCGTAGAGAAGACGTTGGGGACCGGTGGTGGTGGAGAAGTGTCGACGCATGACGGCACTTTAGCGCCCGCCAAGGCGCGCGACGGCCGTCGCGGCGTAGAGAAATTCCTACAGCCACTGCGGCATTCCGCGCATCCACGGGGCGTGCGCACGCTACTAACGTCATGGCTGTTGTTCAAGGGAGCCCCGCCCGGAGTGTGTCTGCGCCACGTCACGACAGCGCGCCCGCGGCATCTGTTCAATTCCGGCCCTCCGGACCATCAAGGATTCGCTTCATGCCGCTGCTTCGCCGCACCCGTTTCCGCGACCGCTTCGTTCCCCGCCTGCTCGGCCAGCCCGCGCTGCTGGGCACCGGCCTGCTGCTGGCCGCCGCGCCGGCCTTCGCCGATCCCTCGCCCGCGCTCGACCGCTTCAGCCTCTCGGTCGGCGGCTTCAATGCCGATCCGAAGATCAACGCCTCCTTCGGCACGGCCTATGGCGCGCTGCAGACGGGCGACATCAAGCCGGGCCGCGTCACCATGCCGCGCATCTCGGCGGACGTGCTGCTCGGCGACAGCCAGGGCATCTCCTTCGACTACTACCGGTACAAGCGCGACTACTCGGGCGGCGTCGCGAACACCACCTCGCTGGGCCCCTTCGGCACGCTCAACACCTTCGGCAACGCCAACCTGAGCACCAAGCTCGACTTCGCCAAGCTCTCCTACAAGTGGTGGATCGGCTCGGGCAACACCGTGCTGGGCCTCGGCGCCGGCGCTGCCTACTACCGCGCGACGCTAGGCGCCACCGCGCTGGCATCGGTGAACGGGCAGATCGGCACGCTGAGCCAAAGCACCAGCGACAACGCCGTGGCGCCGCTGCTGGAGATCGGCGTGCGCCACGCCATCACGCCCGACCTGCGGCTCTTTGCCGACGCCTCCGGCGTGTGGAAGAGCAGCGGACGCTTCCACGGCAACATCTACAACGCCTCGGCCGGCGTGGAGTGGTTCCCGGTGAAGAACATCGGCGTGGTGCTGGCCTACGGCGTGACGAACATCGACCTGACGCGCGAGAACGACTTCGCCGATTCGCGCCTGAAGGTCCGGCTGCAGGGGCCTTCGGCCTTCCTCAAGGCGCGCTTCTAGCCGCGTTCCGAGGCGACGCGCAGCAGTAGCCAGTCTTCGCAAGACGCGGCGCGGGATGCGGCCTTAGGCTGCGCGCATTCCCGACGCATCACCGAAGAACGGAGACGAAGAGCATGCCCGCAGCCGCCCCCGGCCCTGTGCCGTCGCAGTTCCATTCACGCATCTCGCGCATCGCGCTGGGCGACGTGATCCATCGCAGCGCACGCCGCTTCGGCACGCGCACCGCGCTCATCGAGGGCGAGCACCGCATCACCTACGGCGAACTCGACGCCGCTTCGAACCGCTTCGCGCACCACCTGCTGGGACTGGGCCTCGCGGGCGGCGACCGCGTGGGCATGCTGTGCAACAACTCGATCCAGATGGTGGTCGCCATGCTGGGCATCCAGAAGGCGGGCCTCGTGTGGGTGCCGGTCAACACCGCGCTGGCGGTGGATGCCATCGGCTACATCCTCGGCCATGCCGACGTGCGCCACATGGTGATCGACACCGCGCTGCACGCCAAGCCCGATCTGCGCGAACTGCTGGAAGCGAAAGGCGTGGCGCCCATCCTCTGCGTGCTCGACGGCGACACGCCGCCTGCCGGCGTGCGCACGGTGCCGCAGGCGATCGCGCAGGGCCCGGTAACGCTGCCCGAGGTGCCCATCGACAGCACGCAGCTCGCGCTCATCATGTACACCAGCGGCACCACCGGCCGGCAGAAGGGCGTGATGCATTCGCACGCCTCTGTGCATTCGGTGCTGCTGAGCAACATGGTCGAATGGGGCAGCAGCCCCGAGCGCGCCGACGTGTGGAGCAGCGTGCTGCCGCTTTTCCATTGCGGGCAGCACACGGTGCTGATGTCGGCGCTGGCGGTGGGCGGCTCGATCGTCGTGCTGCGCGGCTTCGACCCCGGCGCGGTGCTCGCGGCCATCGAGCGGCACCGCATCACGGTGATGGTCGGCCTGCCGATGATGTACGGCGCGCTGCTCGCGCACCCGCAGCGTGCCGCGCGGGACATTTCGAGCCTGCGGCTTTGCGTGTACGCGATGGCGCCGATGTCGCGCACGCTGCTGCTGCGCCTGCTCGACGAGTTCTGCCCCGACTTCGCACTCGTCTCGGGCCAGACCGAGATGTATCCCGGCGCCACCATCTTCGAGGCGAACGAGCAGCGCAGGCGCTTCGGCTCCTACTGGGGGGTGGGCACGCTGGTGAACGAAGTCGCGGTGATGGGCGACGATGGCGGGCTGCTGGGCCCCGAGCAGGTCGGCGAGATCGTCTTTCGCGGCCCCAACGTGATGCTCGGCTACTACAACGACCCCGAGGCCACGGCCAACGCGCAGCGCTTCGGCTGGCACCACTCGGGCGACCTGGGCAAGCTCGACGCCGACGGGCAGCTGATCTTTCTCGACCGGCTGAAGGACATGGTCAAGTCGGGCGGCGAGAACGTGCCCTCGATCAAGGTCGAGGAGGTGCTGCTGCGGCACCCCGCCGTGCTCAACGCCGCGGTGGTGGGCCTGCCGCACGAGCGCTGGGGCGAGGCGATCACCGCATTCGTCACGCGCAGGCCCGATGCACCCGCGGACTTCGACGAGAACGTGCTCACCGCGCACTGCAAGGAGCACCTGGGCGGCTTCGAAGTGCCGAAGAAGATCATCTTCCTGCCGGCGCTGCCGATGACATCGACTGGCAAGATCCAGAAGTTCGAGCTGCGCCGGGCGCACCACGACCACTACGAGCGCGGCGGCTGACCAGTCAGCCCGGATGATCGGCACGCTGCAGCAGCGTCGTGCGCACTTCCTTCTTCAGCACCTTGCCCACCCTGGAGCGCGGCAGGTCGAGCCACACCTCGATCTGCTTGGGCGCCTTCACGCTGCCGATGCGCGCCTTGACGAAGGCCTTGATGTCCTCGACATCCACCTGCCTGCCATCGTGCAGCTGCAGCACGGCCACCACGCGCTCGCCCCACTTCTCGTCGGGCAAGCCGACGACGGCGCTGTCCTGCACGTCGGGATGCTGCAGCAGCACCTGTTCGACCTCGGCCGAATAGACGTTGAAGCCGCCGGAGATGATCATGTCCTTGGCGCGGTCGACGATATAGAGGAAGCCGTCGGCGTCGAGGTAGCCGATGTCGCCCGTGTGATGCCAGCCGTGGCGCGAAGCTTCTTCGGTCGCGCCCGGGTTCCTGTAGTAGCCGAGCATCACCAGCGAGCCGCGCACCACGATCTCGCCGCTCTCGCCCGTGGGCAGCAGCTTGCCCTCGCTGTTCATCACGCCGACCTGCACCAGCGGCCCCGGGCGGCCCGCCGACGCGAGGCGGTGGCGCGCAACGGTGCCGTCGGCGTTGAAGTGCTCGCGCGGCGACATCATCGAGATCATCATCGGCGCCTCGGTCTGGCCGAAGAGCTGGGCCATGACGGGGCCGATCTTCTGCAGCGCCTCTTCGAGCCGCGCGGACGACATCGGCGCCGCGCCGTACCAGAAGCACTGCAGCGAATCGAGCTTCGTCTGCGCGATCTGCGGATGCTGCAGCAGCATGTAGATCAGCGTGGGCGGCAGGAAGGTGTGGGTGACGCCGTGCGCCTCGATGAGGCCGAGGAACTCGCCGATGTCGGGCCTGGGCATGATCACGATGCGCCCGCCCAGCGCCATGACCGGCAGGCACAGCACGCCGGCCGCATGCGTGAGCGGCGCGAGCGCGAGGTAGACGGGCCGGCCCTCGAAGGGATAGCCCATCAGCGTCAGCGCGGACATCGCCTCCAGGTTGCGCCCCGAAAGCATCACTCCCTTGGGCTGGCCGGTGGTGCCGCCGGTGCCGGCGATCATCGCAACGTCGTCGGGTGCGGCGATGTCGAGCGGCGAATCGTCCAGGCCTTCGAGCCAGTCGTCCATGGATGGCGCGAAAGGCTGCCGCTGGTCGAGGCAAACGAGCGCGCGCAGCTTGGGCAGCTGCGCGCGCATCTGCTCGACCATGGGCGCGTAGTTGCCGTGGAAAATCAGGCAGGCGCAGTCGAAGACGTCGAGCACGAAGGCGTTCTCGCCGGCCTCGTTGCGAGGGTTGATCGGGCACCACACGCAACCGGCGCGCGAGATGCCGAACACGGTGGCGAAGGCGGTGGCGTCGTTGCTCGAGAGCACGGCCACCTTGTCTCCAGGCTCGATGCCGGCGCGCTGCAGGCCGCGCGCCACGCGCCAGCTGATGCGCTGCACCTCGCCGTAACTGAGATCCGTGCCGGCCATGGTGAGGCACGGCACGTGGGCGCCCAGCTGGGCGCCCTTGTCGAGATAGTCGACGAGGCGCATGGCAGTCAGCCCATCCGCGTGAGCACGGGCTCCTGCACCAGTCCGAAACCGCGCAGCGCGCCCAGCAACTCGCGGTGCCCGAAGGCCTGGCAGCCCGAGGCGAAGCCGGCGCGCCGCGGCGGCTGCTGCAGCAGCGAGGCCGCCGCATAGGCCTGCAGCAGGCCGGTCTGCTTGTAGTTGCAGTTGCCGAAGATCACACAGTGCACGCGGCCCAGCGGCCCGGAGGCATGCACCGAGTCGACGGACTTGTTGATGCGCGGGTTCTCGCGCGGGGGCATGGTGTTCATCACGCCCGATGCGGTCTGGGCCAGCGCGGCATAGCGGTCGTCGTCGTTCATGCCCTCGGTGGCCTTGAGCGCGGCGGCGACGATCTGCGGCACGCCCTGCATCAGCGCCTTGTTGAAGACACCGCCGAGCACCTTCACGTTGGCCACGCGCGGATCGCGCTTGAACCACACCGGATGCGAGGTGCCGCCCCAGGGCAGCGCCAGCGCCGCCTCGTGCTGGCCGGGGATGGACAGGTGGTAGAGGCCCGCGTCAGGCTGCCACTCGACGTACTCGTTCTGCTCCAGGTAGAAGGCCTTGGAGGTGGCGGCGTTCACCAGAATGGTCTGGGTGGACGCGATGGTCGGGCTGCCGCCCCAGAACACGGCGATGTCGAGCGTGTCGAGGCCGGGCGTCTCCAGGCACAGCTGCGCCGCGATCTCGCCGGTCGTGTACATGTGCGCGAGGCCGGGCGAGAGCAGCAGGCCGGCCGCGGCGAAGCGGGCGCCGTATTTCTGGTCGAGCGTGATGAGCCAGTCCTGCTCGCCGGTGGTGTCGGTGTAGTGGCAGCCGGCGGCCAGGCAGGCGTCGACCACCTCAGGCCCGAAACGGGCGAAGGGGCCGACCGTGTTGAGCACGACCGAGGCCCCGGTGAAGAGCTCCGTGAGCGCAGCCACCGAATGCGCCACTTCCACCACCTCGTAGTTCGCGGTCTCGATGCCGGGCACGTTGGACTTCATCGCCGCTTCCACCTTCTGCGCGCTGCGGCCCGCGGCGACGAAGGGGATGTTGTACTCGCGCAGGTATTCGCACACCAGCCGGCCCGTGTAGCCGGAGGCGCCGTAGACGACGACGGGTTTCTTCTTGCTGTTGTTGCTCATGCTGTGTCTCCTTGCTGACTGATTGCCCGTGCGACCTACATGCCCATGCCGCCGTCCACCGCGATGCCGGCGCCGGTGATGAACCGGGCCGCATCGGAGCAGAGGAAGACCACCACGTCGGCCATGTCGCCGACTTCGCCGAGGCGGCCCAGCGGCGTCTGGCCGACCACGTCGCCCACGGCGGCCTCCACGCTCGGCGCGAGGCCCGCGGCGACGATGTCGTGCGCGAGCTTCATGCCCATGTCGGTGGGCACGAGGCCCGGGTAGATGCAGTTGACACGAACGCCGTAGCCCAGCTTGCCGGACTCCATCGCCGCGACGCGGGTCGCCCGGTCGACGGCGGACTTGGTGGCGGAATAGCCGGCGATGGCGGGGAACGCAATGGTCGCGGCAACCGAGGCGATGTTGACCACCGCCCCGCCCTCGCCCGCGCTTGCGCCGGGGCGCATCGCGCGGAACGCGTGCTTCATGCCGAGCAGGGTGCCGGCCACGTTCACGTCGAGCATGCGGCGCAGGTCGTCGCCATCGACGTCGATCACCAGCGAGGTGATCTCGATGCCGGCGTTGTTGACGAGGATGTCGAAGCCGCCGAGTTCCTTCACCGTGGCTTCGGTGGCCGAGGCCCAGTCGCTGTCCTTCGTGACGTCCAGAGGAACGAAGCCCACCCTGGCCCCGGAGGAGGAAAGCCTGGCGGCGGTTTCGCGCCCCAGGTCGGCGAGCACGTCGCCGATCATCACTGAAGCGCCAGCGGCAGCCAGCGTCTCGGCAATGCTCGCGCCAATGCCGCG
The DNA here is from genome assembly GCF_030462475.1 of Variovorax sp. CAN15. Lineage (GTDB taxonomy): Bacteria > Pseudomonadota > Gammaproteobacteria > Burkholderiales > Burkholderiaceae_C > Variovorax. The sequence continues at coordinate 4,835 of NZ_JASMRZ010000028.1, read as the reverse complement.
CGCACCGCCCGTCACGAGCGCACGGCGCCCTTTCAAGTCGAACTTGCCCATCGCTTGTCTCCTGTGGATGTGTTGTGAGATGGAGCGGCCATCCTAGAAATCGACTTTACAACTGTCAAGATTTTTCTTGTCACTCGTCAAGTTTTTCTAGAATGCATCCGTGGCGCGCTGGATGCGGGTTCTCCCGCTTGCGTGCTATGGTCTGAAATCACGAAGAACACAGGGCTTGGCGTTCATGCCGCCCGGCTTTCAATGACGACACATCAACGGGTCAAGAAACACGCTGAACGGGTGCCCAAGGCGCGGGTCGACAAATTCTCCGAGCGCCGCGCCGAACTGGGCGAAGCCGCGCTGACCACGCTGGCCGCGCTGGGCTACGCGCGCACCAGCCTGCGCGAGATCGCCCAGAACTCCGAGTTCTCGCACGGCGTGCTGCACTACTACTTCAGCGACAAGGTCGACCTCATCATCTGCAGCGTGAAGCAGTACAAGGCGCGATGCGTCACGCGCTACGACCACGCGGTGGAAAGCGCCACCACCTACGACGAGCTGATGGAGGGCTTCCTCAAGAGCCTCGGCGACACGCTGTGCGACGAAGGCCACGTGCACCGCCTCTGGTACGACCTGCGCTCGCAGGCTCTGTTCGAAGAAGCCTTCCGCGCCGACGTCTTGCAGATCGACAGGAGCCTGGAAGAAATGATCTGGCGCATCATGAGCCGCTTCGCCGAACTCTCGGGCGAGCAGCCCGGCATGTCGCCGTCGGCCACCTATGCGCTGTTCGACGGGCTCTTCCAGCAGGCGCTGCTGAAGCACATGTCGGGCGACACGAAGGCCGTGGAGAAGATGCATGCCGATGTGCGCGAAGCCATCATGCGTCTGTTCACGCCGCCGGCAAAGACCGCGCCTGGCACCCGCAAGCGCCGCGCCTGAAGAAGGCACCTGGCGCAAGCAGGTGCATGCCACGAAGCCGGTGCGCGCCGCGCCCCTCGGCTCCGCATCAGGCTCGAGTTTCGGCGCCAGACCGGTGTTGCGCAGAAAGTTGTTCCCCGAGTCTGTGGAAATCTTTGTGGATAACGCAGGGACAACATCGGCGTTGCCAGCAATCACGCGGGCCGTCGCCAGACTGCCTGTATTCGAGGCAACCGCCTCTTGACTTTTTTGCGGCGGCAGGCTGGCTAAACGCGCGGCGATTGAATATCCGGAACCGCCGGCACCTCGAAACGGCCGGAGCGCTTTCTGGAGACAATGACCCCGCTCAATGCCAAGCCAAGGGAATCGCGATGTCAGCTGACGACTGGTGGAAATTCGGAATCGTCTATCAGGTCTACCCGCGTTCGTTCCAGGACAGCAACGGCGACGGCATCGGAGACCTCGACGGCATTCGCGCGCGGCTGGATCATCTGGTCTCGCTCGGAGTCGACGCCGTGTGGGTCTCACCAATCTATCCCTCGCCGATGGCCGACTTCGGCTACGACATCTCCGACTTCTGCGGCATCGATCCGCGCTTCGGCACGCTGGACGGCTTCGACGCGCTGGTGCGGGAGGCTCACGCGAAGGGACTCAGGCTCATCCTGGACTTCGTGCCCAACCACACCTCGGACCGTCATCCGTGGTTCCTGCAGAGCCGCAGCGCGCGCACCGATGCGCGGCGCGACTGGTACATCTGGCGCGACCCCGCGCCCGACGGCGGGCCGCCCAACAACTGGCTGGGCAACTTCGGCGGTCCGGCCTGGAGCTTCGATGAATCCACCAATCAGTACTACGCCCATTCCTTCCTGAAGGAGCAGCCAGACCTGAACTGGCGCAACCCCGAGGTGCGCGCCGCGATGTACGAGGTGCTGCGCTTCTGGCTGCGGCGCGGCGTGGACGGATTCCGCGTCGACGTGCTCTCGCAGATCGTGAAGGACGAGCAGTTCCGCGACAACCCGCCCAATCCGGATTTCGTCGAGGGGCAGGATCCGTTCCTGCGCCTGACGATGCTCTACAACACCGACCTGCCGGAGGTGCAGCCCATCGTGGCCGAGATGCGCCGCGTGGTCGACGAATTCAGCGACGCACGCTCGTCGCGCGTGCTGATCGGCGAGCTCTATCTGCCGCTGCCGCGCCTGGTCGCCTACTACGGCCTCACCGCCCGGGGCACGCTCGAAGGCGTGCATCTGCCCTTCAACTTCCAGCTGATCGCGACCGAATGGCAGGCGGCGCTCATCGACCGCCTGGTGCGCGACTACGAAGCCGCCCTGCCCCCAGGCGCCGCGCCGAACTGGGTGCTGGGCAACCACGACAGGGCCCGCATCGCGAGCCGCGCCGGGCCCCGGATGGCACGGCTCGCTGCCATGCTCCTGCTCACGCTGCGCGGCACACCGACGCTCTACTACGGCGACGAGATCGGCATGACGGACGTCCCCATTCCCGCCGGCGAAGTCCAGGACCCCTTCGAGAAGAACAAGCCCGGCATGGGCCTGGGCCGCGACCCGCAGAGAACGCCCATGCAGTGGAGCACCGCCGCAAACGCCGGCTTCACGACCGCAAGCCCCTGGTTGCGCCTGGCAGCCGACTGGCGCACGTGCAACGTCGAGGCACAGTCGCAAGACCCCGGCTCCATGCTCACGCTCTACAGGCGCCTCATCGCGCTGCGCCGCGCGCGGCCCGCGCTGCACAGAGGCGGCTATGAGGCACTGGAAGCCGGGAGCGAACTGCTCGCCTATGCGCGCGAAAGCGAGGGAGAACGGCTGGTGGTGATATTGAACTTCGGCGCCGACCCGGCCTCCGTGCCGCCGGCATTGATGCCGCATCGGCCATTCGTGCTGGCATCGACCGATCCGGCGCGCGCCGGATCGGTCGAAGGCCCCTTGATGCTGGCGCCCTGCGAGGGCGTCGTGATCGGCGCCGGAGACGCCACGGGGAATCAGGCCTCGCCAGTCTGAATCTCGACGTAGCTGCGCGCATGCCAGCGCACGCGCAAAGGCCACTTCGCGTCGGCAACGGTTTCCGAATTCACGTCCTTGCCGCTGCCGTAGTCGATCTGCCGGTCGGGGCGCCGGTTGATGCCGACCACCAGCACGAGGCGGCTGCCCGCCGCCAGCCTGCAGGCGGTGACGCGTTCAACGGTGAAGGGGAGCAACTGGCGCTCTCCAGCCCGCAGCAGCCGGCGGCGCACGCGATGGCCGGCATAGCTCGCGCGGAAATCGTAGGGGTCGAACAGCAGCTGGCACTCGCCGCTTTCCGTCTGCTCGTAGAGCGAGACGCTGAAGTCCACGTCCTGCCGCGAGGGTGTGATGTCGAACACGCCGCGCAGGCTGCCGGCGATCTCGCTGCCTTCGGGCAGCGGGTCGCTCACGAAGCTGATGCTGTTGCGCGCCGGCACCTGCTTCATGCGCAACGCGTCCGGCCAGGGGATGCCCACGTCGCGCCTGTCGGCCAGATCGACCGACAACCGCGCGCTGCCGCTGCCCGCGGCCGGCGCGGGCAGCAGACGATGCGATTCGCCGCGCCCGCTGGTATCGAGGTAGAGGCGCAGCCGGGTTCGCTGCGGCGAGTCCAGCGCCGGGACATGGCGCCATCGGTCCGCCCCCATCACCTGGTAATTGACGCGATCCAGCAGCAGGGAGGGCTTGCTCGCGCCCTTCAGGATGTGATCGATCCACCGGTAGCGCAACTCGGGCAGGTCGACGCGCGCAACCGGGTCCGGCGCGTAGCCCCGCAGCGTGCCCACCGTGCCGCGCCGGATCGAATCAGCGTCGTAGGGACCGAGCAGCAGTGTGGTGTCGGCCTGCGGCCGGTTGCGCAGATGCTCGCGGTGGAAATAGAGCGCACCGGCATCGGCACCGTAGTAGCCGGCGAAGCTGAGCACCGGGATGTCGATGCGAGCGAACTGCTGCGCCGATGGCAGGAACTTCTGCCAGTAGCGGTCGTGGCTCGGGTGCGTCAGCCAGGTCCGGATCAGCCTGCTGCGCTTGCCCAGCAGGACGCGGTCGATGTCCCAGTAGGGGCGATTGCCGCGATACCAGCGCGCGTCGAGTGCCTGCCAGACCGCATCCGGGTTCGCATCTGCAGCGCTGCCTGCAGCCAGGGGCTCGGCCAGCGCGTGCTCCTGCGCCCAGCGGACCATTGCGTTGCGGAAGATCTGCCCGGCCATCGGGAAGTCGATACCCGGCGCCATCGGCGCGATGGTGGCGATGGCCTTGAGCGCCGGCGGCCTTCTCTGAGCGGCGGCCCAGGCAGCGTAGCCGGAGTAGCCTTCCCCGAGCATGACGACGCGCCTGTCGCTCCATGCCTGCCGCGCAATCCAGTCGATGACGGCAGCAGCATCCTCGCCGTCGCGAACGAAGGGCCAGACGGCACCCTTGCCGTCGGGCGTGCGCCCGCGCACGTACGCGGTGACGCCGACGTAGCCCCTGGCGGCGCTGCGCCGGGCATCGTCCTCGGCGGGGTCGAGCGTGAAGCGCAGCAGCGTCGGCAGGGCCGCGGTCGCGCGGCCAGGCCGGACCATGCTGGCATGGACGACACCGCCACGCACGGGAATCCGGATGTCGGTCTCCGCCACGTAGCGGATGCGGTTCTCCGCGGCGAACAGTTCGGGCAGCAGCGCGCTGAAGCTGCGGCGCGACTAGGATGTCGATGGGGCCCACTTCGGTCTCGGCGCGCGCCACGGCCGCCTTGATGCTGCCGATGTCGGTCACGTCGAGCTCGACCACATGGGCATCGCCGCCCTCCTCGCCACGGCCTGCGGCGGCGTGCGCAAGGCCACGGTGCCGATGGCGACCTCGCTCGAAAAGAGCAGTTGCGCGCGCGGCAATGTCGACACGCTGCTGGTCATGCTGCCGGGCGCCTATTCG
>NZ_JASMRZ010000027.1 GCF_030462475.1 Variovorax sp. CAN15 | reverse complement strand
CTACGCCTGTTATTTATTTGGCGTTTGATCGGTTGGGTGGGGGGAGTGCTCGGCGGGTTGAGATTGAGGAGGAGGCGGTTTGAGTCGTCTTTCTTCTGTGGTGAGTTTGGATTCCGGGGCCGGGTCTCGCCCCGGCGGGCGACCTACTTTTCTTTGCTTCGCCAAAGAAAAGTAGGGGCGGTTTCAATTCTGAAGTGCAACACACTCGATCCTGAAGGGAAGAGCTTGCATGACCAGGAGTTACGAACAGCTGAGTGCCGAAGAGCGAGGGATGATCATGGCGATGAAGCTGCAGGGCAGCAGCGCCAGATTGATCTCCCGGACCTTGCGGCGTGCTCCCAGCACGATCACGCGGGAGTTGCGACGCAACGGTTTCAAATCCGATGCGGAGCTCGGCACGATGGGACGCCCGCGCATTGCGGGTGGCTACGATGCGGCAAGGGCCGGCGCACGCGCTCGCCGCGTACGACGCCAGGCGCGGCGTCGGTGCAAGCTCCACTTCGAGGGCGYACTGTGGCGCAAGGTTCGGGCGTTGCTGGAGCAATGTTGGTCGCCCGAGCAGATCGCCGGCACACTCAAGCAAGAGCACCCTGGACAACGCGAATTGCAAGCTTCCCACGAGACGATCTACACGGCCATCTATGCCGCCCCGCGCGGTGGATTGCGCAAAGAACTGGTGGCGTTGCTGCGCCAGGGCCGCGGCGCGCGCAGGCCCCGCGCTCGGGGGGAAGACAGGCGTGGTTCGCTGCAGGACATGGTGAGCATTCACGTGCGTCCGCCCGAGGCCAACGACCGCCTGCTGCCTGGGCATTGGGAGGGCGACTTGATCAAGGGAAAGCTCAACCGTTCGGCCGTGGGCACCTTGGTCTGCCGCAAGACCTTGTTCGTGATGCTGGTCAAGATGGATGGCGCCACGGCGCTGGATGCTCTCAAGGGCTACGAGCAAGCCTTCTCGCCATTGGACGAAGCGCTTCGAAAAACCTTGACCTACGACCAAGGCAAGGAGATGGCCTTGCACAAGAAGCTCGCCGAAAGCACGGGTTTGAAGATCTACTTTGCGGATCCTCACAGCCCTTGGCAGCGCGGCATCAACGAGAACACCAATGGTTTGATCAGGCAGTACCTGCCCAAGGGAACGGACTTGAGCGTTCACTCTCAGCGCCATCTCGATCACATCGCCTGGAGCCTGAACACCCGCCCACGCAAGACCTTGGGGTTCCGTACTCCGGCACAAGTCCTCTTCGAAGACTGTTTCAACCAGAATGTCGATATCCAACCTATCGTTGCACTTGGGATTTGAGACCGCCCCTACTTTTCTTTGGCGAAGCAAAGAAAAGTAGGTCGCCCGCCGGGGCGAGTCCCGGCTCCGGGAAACAAAGGCCCAGCAAAACCCATCAACGCGCGTGCGTAACGCCCCCATCCACCACCAACGTAGACCCCATCACATAGTCCCCAGCCCGCGAGGCAAGGTAAATGGCAGCCCCAGCCATGTCCTCAGGCACCCCGATCCGCCCCGCCGGAATCCGCCCCTTGATCTCATCCCCATGATCCCGAGCCACCTTGTTCATATCCGAAGCAAACGCCCCCGGCGCAATCGCACTGACCACGATGCGATCCTGCGCCAGCCGCAGCGCCATGCGCCGAGTCAGCTGAATCAGCCCCGCCTTGCTCGCCGCATAGGAGTACGTCTCCTGCGGGTTGACCGAAATCCCGTCGATCGACGCAATGTTGATCACCTTCGCCAGATGGTCAGTGGCGGCCTTCTTGAGCATCGGCGTCAACGCCTTGGTCAGGAAGAAAGGCGTCTTCAGGTTGAGATCCACCACCTTGTCCCAGCCGCTTTCCGGAAACTCTTCATACGGCGCGCCCCAGGCAGCCCCAGCGTTGTTCACCAGGATGTCCAGCGAGTCTTCGTGCTTCGCATAGGCATCGACCAGCGCCTGCGCCCCCTCCAGCGTCGACACGTCGGCCGGCAGCGACACGCAATGCCCGAAGGCCGACAGCTCCTTCGCCGTCTCGTCGCAGGCCGCGGCCTTGCGCGCCGAGATGTAGACGCGCGCGCCCTGAGCCAGGAAGCCCTCGGCGATCATGCGGCCGATGCCGCGCGAGCCGCCGGTGATCAGCGCGGTGCGGCCTTTCAGCGAGAAGAGTTGGGTGGTGTCCATGATGCGGATGTCTCCTGAATGATTGAATGCGTACGGGAATGGATCGATCGGATTCAGGAAACGAGCTTAGTGCGCGCGGCGCCGCGCGCGCGTCACCTCGGTGTCAGCAGCAGGCTGCGAGGACTGGTGAAGCAGCGCTGCTCGCCTGTGACGGGGTCGGTGAAGGCCAGCGAACGGGCCAGCAGCTGCATGGGCTTGCCGAAGTCGTCGGCCCCTTCGGGCAGCAGCACGGGATAGATCGGATCGTTCACGATCGGCATGCCCAGTGCCATGCAGTGCACGCGCAGCTGGTGCTTGCGCCCGGTGATGGGTGACAGCCGCAACAGCGCACGGCCCTCGTGCACGTTCAGCACTTCGATGCGCGTCTCGGAGTTGGGCTCGCCGGGTTCTTCGCGCACACGCATGAAGTGGTCGTCGTCGACCAGCCGGCTGCGGTAGACCGCCGGCACCGACGACACGCCCTCGCGCCACGGCACCACGGCCTCGTAGTGCTTGGTGATGCGGCGCTCGGGAAACATGGATTGATAGGCGCCCCGGGTGGCGGGCTTCACCGAGAACAGCACCAGCCCCGAGGTGCTGCGGTCGATCCGGTGCAGCGGCACGAGGTCATCGAGCTTCAGCTTGCGCTTGAGGCGCACCAGCAGGCTTTCCTTCAGGTACTTGCCCTTGGGCGTCACGGGCACGAAGGGAGGTTTGTCGACCACCAGCAGCTGGTCGTCCTGGAAGACGACCTCCTCTTCGAAAGGAATGCTCGCCTCGCCATCGAGGGTGCGGTAGTAGTACACGCGCAGCGGCGACTGGTAGCGGCGCGTGGCGGTCACCGGCACGCCGTGCTCGTCGACGACGTCTCCCGCCTCGATGCGCTCCAGCCACGCTTCGGGCGTGATGATGGGAAAACGCTCGATCAGGTATTGCGCGATGGTCGGCCAGGGGCCGTACGGCAAGCCGGTGCAGCTCGGGCCTACGCCGTCGCGCGTGGGCAGCGGCATTTGCGTTGGCCGGCGGCGGGTCATGGCAGGGGTGCTTGTTGCTGCTGCAGTGCCGACAGGGCTTCGGCGAAGGTGGGGCGTGCCGATGCGTCGGGGTGCAGGCAGCGGTCTCTCAGCGTCGGCATCTCTGGCGGCGGTGTGTCGGTGCAGCGGTCGAGCAGTTCTTCAAGCAGGCAGCCGAAGGCCCGCACTTCCAGCGCCTGGAATGCCTTCGTCTGTTGCGCGTCGAGCGCGCCGGTGAGCCATGCCGCGCCGAAGTCGCCGAGCCGGCCGCCGCCCCGTGCATGCCACAGGATGTTGTGCGCGTAGAGGTCGCCGTGAAGGATCCCCCGCGCGTGCAGATGCTGCATGGCCGAGGCGATGTCGCGAGCGATGCGCAGCGCCGTGTCGGCGGTCCATTTCGCCTCTTCGGCGTAGACGTCGCGTGTGCACGAAGCAAGGCTCGGCGGCCCGGCAAGGGTGGCGAACGCGGGATCGACCAGCGCCATCACGAGGCCCTCGGTGCCATCGGAGTGTCCGTCGATGCGGCTCTGCGCGGCGATCAGCGTGGGATGCGCGCCGGCCGCGATGCTGGCGGCCATTTCGCTGTGCGGCCAGCCGTCGCTGGTGACCGCGCCCTTGAAGAGCTTGACCGCCACCGGCTGCGAGTCGGCGCCTAGTATGGCCCGGTGGATCACGCCCGATGCACCTTCGCCGAGCTTGTCGCCCAGCGTGAGTTCGCTCCAGTCGACGTGCGGCACCGACTGCGCCACGATGGCCGCGTCCTCGGCCTGGGTGTCGAAAGGATTGCCCGCGCAGGCGAGCCACGACAGGCGCGGCAGCGTCGGCAGCCAACCGGGCAGCGTCTCGAAGCGATTGGCGGAGATACGCAGCAGTTCGAGCTGCTCGAACCTCGCCATCGAATCAGGCAGCGTGCGCAGGCGGTTGCCCGCGAGCATCAGCTTCTGCATCCGCGTGCATGCGCCCAGCGAATCGGGAAGCTGCTCGATTTCGTTGTCGGTGAGGATCAGCCATCGCAGCGAAGGCGGCAGCGCATTGGCCGGCACGGTGCGGATGCGGTTGGCCTTGAAGCCCACGATGTCGAGGCCCCGACAGCGGCCGATGGACTCCGGCAGCGTGGTGAAGCGGTTGTCGGAGCAGAACAGCACGCGCAGCCTGTGCAGGCGGTGCAGGTCGTCGGGCAGCGTGTCGAGCGCATTGCCCGAGAGGTTCAGCACTTCCAGCGAATCGGCAAGGTCGAAGAGCTCGCGCGGGAACTCGGTGAGTCCGCACGAGAGGTCGATACGTGTTGCGCCTGCCAGCCGGCCCGCGCGCAGCTGAGCCAGCGTGTCCATCCGCGGAGTCTAAGCCGTCGTGGCTTTGGGTCCGAAGCGGTAGATGCCGTCCTTGCCCAGTTCGCGTTTGACCTGGCCGGCGAACCACAGCAGGTGCAGGTGCGCCACGGTCTCGCCCATGGCGAAGGTCATCTGGTGCAGGTCGAGTTCGCGCTTGAACAGGATCGGCAGGCCCTCGGCGGCCGTAAGGGCGCGCGCCGTGCAGGCTTCGAGCAGCTCGGCCAGGCGGTCGCGGTGGTGCTCCTGCAGCTGGTCGACGCGGCGATGGATGCCCCTGAACGGCTTGCCGTGCGAGGGCAGCCCCAGCGTGTCGGCCGGCAGCGCCTTGAACTTGTCGATGCTGTCGAGAAAGAGGCGCAGCGAGTTCGCCTCGGGTTCGCCCGCGTGCACGCTTACGTTGGTGGAGATGCGCGGCAGCATCATGTCGCCGCCCAGCAGCAGCTTGAGTTCGTCGCAGTACAGCGAGATGTGCTCTGGTGCGTGGCCGTAGCCGCTGATGCAGCGCCAGGCGTGGCCGCCGATGGTGACGATGTCGCCGTCGAGCATGCGCACGAAGCTGTCGGGCACCGAGGGCACCATGTTCGCGTAGTAGTTGGTGCGCGCGCGGATCTTGGCGACCGCCTCGGGGTCGGTCAGCCCGTGCGAGGCGAAAAAGCTCGCCGCCTGCTCGCCGCCCGCCAGGGTGTCGCCGGCGGTGCTGAGCACGCGGGCCACGTGATAGTCGGTGGAGCTGATCCACAGCGGCACGTTCCAGCGCTTGCACAGCCAGTCGGCCAGGCCGATGTGGTCGGGGTGCATGTGCGTGACGATGACGCGCAGGATCGGCATGCCCTGCAGCTGCGTCTCGAAGACCTGCTCCCATTGGGCACGTGCCTCGTCGCGGGCGATGCAGCAGTCGACCACCGTCCAGCCCTCGACGCCGTCGATGCTGTCGCGCAGCAGCCAGAGGTTGATGTGGTCGAGCGCGAAGGGCAGCCGCATGCGTATCCAGCGCACACCGGGCGCCACCTCCAGGGTCTGGCCGGGCTCGGGGAGCGTGTCGCCGAGGGGGTAGTGGAGTTCGCGTTCGAGGAGGTTCATGTAAGATTGACGTTTACGTAAACGTCATGAGTCAAGGGCACCATTGTAGGGATCGCGGCGCAAACCTGCTGTCGCGCCCGTAACGCCCCGAACAGAGCCTCTTCCCGCCACCGTCGCCATGCCCGCGCAGACCTTCACCATCAGCCAGCTCGCGAAGGAATTCGACCTCACCACGCGGGCCATCCGCTTCTATGAGGACATGGGCCTGCTCTCGCCCGAGCGCGCCGGGCTGCAGCGCATCTACAGCTCACGCGACCGGGCCCGGCTCACGCTCACGCTGCGCGCCAAGCGCCTCGGCCTGAGCCTGACGGAGGCCAAGGACATCCTCGACATGTACGACAGCCCGCGCGACACCGTCCCGCAGCTCGAAAAATTTCTCGGCGTGCTGGGTACCCACCGGGCCCAGCTCGAGGCGCAGCTCGCCGAACTGCAGGCCAACCTTGCGGAAGTGAAGGAGCACGAGAAAAAAGGGCGGGCAACGCTCGCCAAGGCGCAGAAAAGCAAGACGCAGAAGGCCGGAAAGGCCCCCACCCCAGCCGAAGCCAAGGCCTGATACACCTCTCATCGACAATAGCCGACTATGTCCGAAAAATCCGACAACCTCGACGACCTCTTCGCCCACAACCGCGCCTGGTCCGCCCAGATGGAGCGCGACCGTCCCGGCTTCTTCACCGGCCTGGTGAAGCAGCAGACGCCGCGCTACATGTGGATCGGCTGTTCCGACAGCCGCGTGCCCGCCAACCAGATCACCGGCCTGGAGCCGGGCGAGGTGTTCGTGCACCGCAACGTCGCCAACATCGTGGTGCACTCCGACCTCAACGCGCTCTCGGCGATCCAGTTCGCGGTGGAGCACCTGAAGGTCGAGCACATCATGGTCGTGGGCCACTACGGCTGCGCGGGCGTGAAGGCCGCGCTCAGCGGCAAGCGCATCGGCCTGGCAGACAACTGGATCCGCCACATCCAGGACGTGCGCGACCGCCACCACGTGATGCTCGAGAGCCTGCCCGACGAAGACGCGCGCGTCGATGCACTGTGCGAACTCAACGTGGCCGAGCAGGTGGTCAACGTGGCCGTCAGCACCGTGATGGTCGATGCCTGGGCGCGCGGCCAGAAGGTCAAGATCCACGGCTGGACCTTCGGCGTGCACGACGGCCTGCTGCAGGACCTGGGCCTGAGCGTGGACGGCACGCAGCCGATGGACGCCGCCTACAAGGCCACCGTGCAGCGCATCCGCCACAAGTGGAGCAAGCCCGGCGAAATGGTGAGGTCGGCAGGGGCGCAGAGCGCGCAGCCCAAGGCCGAGAGTTCCGGCCAGTCCTGACGCCGAGCGGCCCGCCGCCTTCCAGCCTCTCCTTCGCCCGTCATGTTCCCGCAGCGCCTCGATTCGCCGCTGGCCTACGACATCGCGAAGGCGATGATGGACGGCTTCAACCGGCACTACCGGTTGTTCAGGGCCGAGTCGGCGCGCGCCAAGCACCGCTTCGAAACCGCCGACTGGCACGGCCAGCAGCGCGCGCAGCGCGAGCGCATCGAGTTCTACGACCTGCGCGTGGGCGAGGCCGTGGCCCGGCTCGAGAAGGAGTTCAAGGCGGGTGACCAGCCGATGGACGTGTGGCACCAGATCAAGCTGCACTACATCGGCCTGCTGGTGGACCATCACCAGCCCGAGCTTGCCGAGACCTTCTTCAACTCGGTGACCACGAAGATCCTGCATAGGGCGTACTTCCAGAACGACTTCATCTTCGTGCGCCCGGCCATCAGCACCGAGTACATCGAGCCGCGCGGCGCGCCCACCTACCGTCCCTACTACCCGTCGCCCGAGACGCTGGCCGACACCATCGAGCAGATGCTCGACGACTTCGCGCTGCTCGGCACCTTCGCGAACAAGCGGCGCGACGCGGAGCGCGTGGCGCACGTCATCCTGAACCGCCTCCACCAGGTCAAGCTGCGCGCCAACTTCCAGCTGCAGGTGCTGTCGGGCCTGTTCTTCCGCAACAAGGGCGCGTACGTGGTCGGGAAGATCATGAACGGCTTCACCGAGCTTCCGTTCTCGCTGCCCATACTGCACGACAGCCACGGCCGGTTCTACATCGACGCGGCGCTCTTCGGCGAAGACGACCTGCAGATGCTCTTCAGCTTCGCGCGCGCCTACTTCATGGTCGACATGGAGGTGCCCTCTGCCTGGGTGCAGTTCCTGCGTTCGCTGATGCCGCGCAAGCCACGCGCCGAGATCTACAACGCGCTGGGCCTGGCCAAGCAGGGCAAGACGCTCTTCTACCGCGACTTCCTCTCGCACCTGAACTACTCGAGCGACCGCTTCCGCATCGCGCCCGGCATCAAGGGCATGGTGATGCTGGTGTTCGACCTTCCCTCGTTCCCCTTCGTGTTCAAGGTCATCAAGGACTTCTACCCGCCGCAGAAGGACACCACGCGCGAACAGATCAAGGGCAAGTACATGCTCGTGAAGCAGCACGACCGGGTGGGCCGCATGGCCGACACGCTGGAGTACAGCGACGTGGGCTTTCCGCTGGACCGCTTCGAGCCCGAACTGATCGAGGAGATCCGCAAGTTCGCGCCCAGCCAGCTGGAGATCGGCGACCGCGACGGCAACGGGGAGATGGAGGTCGTGGTGAAGCACGTCTACATCGAGCGGCGCATGATCCCGCTGAACATCTACCTGCAGGAAGCCTTCGACACGCTGGCAAACCCCGAGAGCCCGGCGCATGCGAAGCGCGCGAAGGACCAGCTCGAACATGCGGTCGTCGAATACGGCAACGCCATCAAGGACATGGTGGCCGCCAACATCTTCCCCGGCGACATGCTGTGGAAGAACTTCGGCCTCACGCGCGGCGGCAAGGTCGTGTTCTACGACTACGACGAAATCGAGTACGTCACCGATTGCCAGTTCCGCAAGGTGCCCGCGCCGCGCAACGAGGAGGACGAAATGAGCGGCGAGGTCTGGTATTCGGTTGGGCCGAAGGACGTGTTCCCCGAAACCTTCGAGCCCTTCCTGCTGGGCAACAAGGACGTGCGCGAGGCCTTCATGGCCCACCACGCCGACCTGCTCGACGCCGCCTTCTGGCAGCACCACAAGCAACGCATCCAGGCCGGGCAGATGCTCGACGTGTTCCCGTACGAAGAGTCGCAGCGCTTCAGGCACGAAGGGCATATGACGCACTTCTGACCCGAACGGCCATTTTCGATTTCCACTTTCACATCATTCCTGAAGGAGACCTCCACATGTCCGAATCCATCGTCATCGTCGGCCTTGCCCGCACTCCCATGGGCAGCTTCCAGGGCGACTTCTCGTCGCTCTCCGCGCACGACCTGGGCGGCGCCGCCATCAAGGCCGCCGTCGAGCGCGCGGGCATCGCGCCCGACAGCGTGGGCGAAGTGCTGTTCGGCAACTGCCTGATGGCCGGCCAGGGCCAGGCCCCGGCGCGCCAGGCGGCCTACAAGGGCGGCCTGCCCGACAGCGCGGGCGCGGTCACGCTCAGCAAGATGTGCGGCTCGGCCATGAAGGCGGCGATGCTCGCGCACGACCTGCTGCTGGCAGGCACGCACGATGTGATGGTGGCCGGCGGCATGGAAAGCATGACCAACGCGCCCTACCTCATGCTCAAGGGCCGCGGCGGCTACCGCATGGGCCACGACCGCATCTTCGACCACATGATGCTCGACGGCCTCGAGGACGCCTACCAGCCGGGCCGCTCCATGGGCACCTTCGGCGAGGACTGCGCCGCCAAATACAAGTTCACGCGCGAGCAGCAGGACGCCTTCGCCATCGCCAGCGTCGAGCGCGCCAAGAAGGCCACCGACACCGGCCTCTTCAAGGACGAGATCGCGCCCGTCACCGTGAAGGGCCGCGGCGGCGACACGGTGATCTCCATCGATGAAGGCCCGGGCAAGGTCAAGCTCGACAAGATCCCCACGCTCAAGCCCGCGTTCAAGAAGGAGAACGGCACCATCACCGCCGCATCGAGCTCGTCGATCAACGACGGCGCGGCCGCGCTGGTGATGATGACCGAGTCGCACGCGAGGAAGATCGGCGCGAAGCCCATCGCCCGCATCGTCGGCCATGCCACGCACGCGCAGCAGCCCGAGTGGTTCTCCACCGCGCCGGTCGGTGCGGTGCAGAAGCTCTTCGCCAAGACCGGCTGGAAGGCGCGCGACGTCGACCTGTGGGAAGTGAACGAAGCCTTCGCCGTGGTGCCGATGGCGCTGATGCACGAGCTCGACGTGTCGCACGACATCGTCAACGTGCACGGCGGCGCCTGCGCGCTGGGCCACCCGATCGGCGCCAGCGGCGCGCGCATCATGGTCACGCTGATCCATGCGCTGAAGGCGCGCGGCAAGTCGCGCGGCGTGGCGACGCTGTGCATCGGCGGCGGCGAAGGCACGGCCGTGGCGCTCGAATTGCTATAAGAGCAGGGCCGGCAGCGTCCGATCAGGGCGCTCCCGGCTTTTTTCATACAGACAGACATACAGACAAATGCGTAGAGCAGGAGATTTCATGCGCCCATCCATCCACCGTACCGCCATTGCCGCCTTGCTGGCCGCCGCTTTCCTGGCACCCGCCGCCAGCTGGGCCCAGAAGCGCGACAACGTGCTGTTCCAGGCCGCCACCGACGAGCAGCCCGCGGTGATCAAGACGCTGGAGAAGCTGGTCAACATCGAGACCGGCACCGGTGACGCCGAAGGCATCGCCGCCGCCGGCAACTACCTCGAGGGTGAGCTCAAGAACCTGGGCTTCACCGTCACGCGCAGCAAGTCGGCCGGCTTCGTGGTGGGCGACAACATCGTGGGCAAGATCAAGGGTCGCGGCGGCAAGAACCTGCTGCTGATGTCGCACATGGACACCGTCTACCTGAAGGGCATCCTCGCGAAGGCGCCCTTCCGCGTCGAGGGCGACAAGGCCTACGGCCCCGGCATCGCCGACGACAAGGGCGGCAATGCGGTCATCCTGCACACGCTCAAGCTGCTGAAGGAATACGGCGTGCGCGACTACGGCACCATCACCGTGCTCTTCAACACCGACGAGGAAAAAGGCTCCTTCGGCTCGCGCGACCTGATCCAGGAAGAAGCCAAGCTCGCCGACTACGTGCTCTCCTTCGAGCCCACCAGCGCCGGCGACGAGAAGCTGTCGCTGGGCACCTCGGGCATCGCCTACGTGCAGGTCAACATCACCGGCAAGGCATCGCATGCGGGCGCGGCGCCCGAGCTGGGCGTGAACGCGCTGGTCGAGGCCTCCGACCTCGTGCTGCGCACGATGAACATCGACGACAAGTCGAAGAACCTGCGCTTCAACTGGACCATCGCCAAGGCCGGCAACGTCTCCAACATCATTCCCGCCAGCGCCACGCTGAACGCCGACGTGCGCTATGCGCGCAACGAAGACTTCGACGCCGCCATGAAGACGCTGGAAGAACGCGCGCAGCAGAAGAAGCTGCCCGAGGCCGACGTCAAGGTGATCGTCACGCGCGGCCGCCCGGCCTTCGACGCCGGCGAAGGCGGCAGGAAGCTGGTCGACAAGGCCGTGGCCTACTACAGGGAAGCCGGCGGCACCCTGGGCGTGGAAGAACGCACCGGCGGCGGCACCGACGCGGCCTACGCCGCGCTCTCGGGCAAGCCCGTGATCGAAAGCCTGGGCCTGCCGGGCTTCGGCTACCACAGCGACAAGGCCGAGTACGTGGACATCAGCGCCATCCCGCGCCGCCTGTACATGGCTGCCCGACTCATCATGGACCTGGGCGCCGGCAAGTAAGAAGAAGCGCGAACAAGACAAGAAAGACAGGAGACGACGCCATGCTGCTCAGCGCCGACCAGGAAGCCATCCGCGACGCGGTGCGCGATTTCTCGCAAGCCGAACTCTGGCCCAACGCCGCGAAGTGGGACCGCGAACACAGCTTTCCGAAGGAGGCTCACCAGGGCCTCGCGGCGCTGGGCGCCTACGGCATCTGCGTGCCCGAGGAGCATGGCGGCGCCGGCCTCGACTACCTCACGCTCGCGCTGGTGCTGGAAGAAATCGCCGCCGGCGACGGCGGCACCAGCACCGCCATCAGCGTGACCAACTGCCCCGTCAACGCCATCCTCATGCGCTACGGCAACGCGCAGCAGAAGAAGCAGTGGCTCGAACCGCTGGCGCAGGGGCAGATGCTCGGCGCCTTCTGCCTCACCGAGCCGCAGGCCGGCAGCGATGCGTCGAGCCTGCGCACCACCGCGCGCAAGGACGGCGACGGCTACGTGATCGACGGCGTGAAGCAGTTCATCACCAGCGGCAAGAACGGGCAGGTCGCCATCGTCATCGCGGTGACCGACAAGGGCGCGGGCAAGCGCGGCATGAGCGCGTTCATCGTGCCGACGAACGCACCCGGCTACAACGTGGCGCGGCTGGAGGACAAGCTGGGCCAGCACAGCAGCGACACAGCGCAGATCAACTTCGACGGCTGCCGCATTCCGCGCGAGAACCTCATCGGCGCGGAGGGCGAGGGCTACAAGATCGCGCTCGGCGCGCTGGAAGGCGGGCGCATCGGCATCGCCGCTCAGAGCGTGGGCATGGCGCGCAGCGCCTTCGACGCCGCACTGGCCTACGCCAAGGAGCGCCAGGCCTTCGGCGGCTCGATCTTCGACCAGCAGGCCGTTGGCTTCCGCCTTGCCGAATGCGCGACGCAGATCGAAGCCGCGCGCCAGCTGATCTGGCATGCGGCCAGCCTGCGCGACGCCGGCCTGCCCTGCCTGAAGGAAGCCGCCATGGCCAAGCTTTTCGCGAGCGAGATGGCCGAGCGCGTGTGCAGCGCCGCCATCCAGACGCTGGGCGGCTACGGCTACGTGAACGACTTTCCGCTGGAGCGCATCTACCGCGACGTGCGCGTGTGCCAGATCTACGAAGGCACTTCGGACATCCAGAAGCTGCTGATCCAACGCGCGCTGGCGTGACGTGAGCGAGCGCCGAGGGCGACGCCCGGTCTGGCTGTACGCCGCGGCCGTCGTGCTCGCGGCATTGGCCGTCTGGAGCTTCGTCATCGAGCCACGCTGGGTGGCCGCGCGCGTCGAGCCCCTGAGCTCGGCGCAATGGCAGGCGCCCGCCGGCCTGAAGGTCGCGGTGGCAGGCGACTGGCATCTCACATCCCGCTCTGCATGGCGCATCACCGGCGTGGAGCGTGCCGCGCGCATCGTCGAGGAGATCAACACCGCACAGCCCGACGTGGTGCTGCTGGCCGGCGACTTCCTCGCGGGTACGGGTGAAGACGACGAGCCGCTGCCCATCGAAGACATGGCCGCCGTGCTCGGCAAGCTGAAGGCGCCGCAGGGCGTGTATGCGGTGCTCGGCAACCACGACTGGTGGCATGACGGTGAGCGCACGGCAAAGGCACTCACCGCACAGGGCATCCGCGTACTGGAGAACGCCTCGGCGCGCCTGCCCGGCCACGACATCTGGGTGGTCGGCATCGGCGACCATTCCACCGGCCATTCGGAGCCGATGCGCGCGCTGGCCGGCGCGCCGCCCGGCGCGGCGACGCTGGTCATGATGCACGACCCCTTCAGCTTCGCGACCATGCCGCGCACGCGCGGGCTGGTGGTGGCCTCGCACACGCACGGCGGGCAGGTGAGCGTGCCGGGCTATGGCGCACTGATCGTGCCGGGCGCCGCCCCGCGCGAGTGGGCCTACGGCTGGATCACACACAAGGACAGGCGCATGTACGTCACCAGCGGGCTGGGCGTGAGCATCCTGCCGGTGCGCTTCAATATGCGGCCGGAGTGGGTGATGTTCCGGTAGGGCCTGCCGCCGTCGTCTCCGAGACCATGCGCTGATCCGCAAGCCCGCCGACGCGCACCGCGTGCAGCGGGCCATCGCCGCGAATCGGCCTTCATGGCCGCATCCGCGGGCTTGCCCTCTCGGCACAAAGGCCGCGAGGTGTTCCAATGTGGGTCTTCATGAGTGCCTCCGCCCCATTCCCCGGGTCCCTCCTCGGGTCCTTCTCCGGCCCCTGCCCCTGCGGCCGGACCGACCGCCGCGACAAGCCCGTCCCCCACGCCCAGTGCTGCGGCCGCTACCTCGACGATTTCGACCGCACGCCCGCGCCCGACGCCGAATCGCTGATGCGCTCGCGCTACTCGGCCTTCGTGCTGGAGCGCGGCGACTACCTGCTCGCCACCTGGCATCCGTCGAAACGCCCCGCCTCCATCGATTTCGAACCGGGCGTCAAATGGCTCGGGCTGGACGTCCGCGCGCGCTCGGTGCTCGACGCCGACCACGCCGAGGTCGAGTTCGTCGCGCGCCAGCGCGGCCCCTCGGGCGTCGCCACCCGCCTGCACGAGCGCAGCCGCTTCGTGCGCGAGGACGGCCGCTGGTACTACCTCGACGGCGACCTGCGGTAACAACCCGCGGGTTGACTCGACGGTCCGAGGCTCGCACAATCGGCCCCGCTCCGGGGTGCACGCATGTGGCGTGCTGAGATGGCAAAGCTGCCGACCCGCGAACTTGATCCGGGTCATACCGGCGTAAGAAGAGCTGCACTCCCTGACTTCGGTCCGTCCACCTTCCCGTGACGGGCATTTGCCGAAGACCACCGAGCGATTGCGGAGCACCCTTTCCTCAACAAGGAGTGCCTCCGATGAATGCCCCCGACAAGTTCACCTCGCTGCTTTCGCTGACGCGCGAGCCCTTTCCCGCGTCGCACAAGTGCGTCATTCCAGGCAGCCGGCCCGACCTGTTCGTGCCCGTGCGCGACGTGCAGTTGACCAACGGCGAGACCGTGTCGCTCTACGACACCTCGGGCCCATACACCGACCCGAAGGTCGAGATCGACGTGCGCCGCGGCCTGCCCGACGTGCGCGGCGCGTGGATCGCCGAACGCAGCGACACCGAAAGCTACGAAGGCCGCGTGCACCACGCGCTGGACGACGGCGCCAAGAACGAGGACCGCGACGCCCAGCGCCTGGCCGAACTGCGCGCCGGCGCCTCGGCGCTGCAGCGCACGCCGCGCCGCGCGAAGTCGGGCAGCAACGTGACGCAGATGCACTACGCACGCCGCGGCATCGTCACGCCCGAGATGGAATACGTGGCCCTGCGCGAGAACGGCAAGCGCGAATGGATGGCCGAGTACCTCGCCAACGAGGAGCGGGCCAGGCGCGTGGCGGGCAACCCGATGGGCGCGAGCATTCCGCGCATCATCACGCCCGAGTTCGTGCGCGACGAGGTGGCGCGCGGCCGCGCGATCATTCCCGCGAACATCAACCACCCCGAAGTCGAGCCGATGGCCATCGGCCGCAACTTCAAGGTGAAGATCAACGCCAACATCGGCAACTCGGCCGTCACCTCGAGCATCGAGGAAGAGGTGGAGAAGCTGGTGTGGGCCATCCGCTGGGGCGCGGACAACGTGATGGACCTTTCCACCGGCAAGAACATCCACACCACGCGCGACTGGATCGTGCGCAACAGCCCCGTGCCGATCGGCACCGTGCCCATCTACCAGGCGCTCGAAAAGGTGGGCGGCGTGGCCGAGGACCTCACCTGGGAGATCTACCGCGACACGCTCATCGAGCAGGCGGAACAGGGCGTCGACTACTTCACCATCCACGCCGGGCTGCGCCTGCCGTTCATCCACCTGACGGCCGACCGCATGACCGGCATCGTGTCGCGCGGCGGCTCGATCATGGCCAAGTGGTGCATCGCGCATCACAAGGAGAGCTTCCTCTACACGCACTTCGAGGACATCTGCGACATCATGAAGGCCTACGACGTGAGCTTCTCGCTCGGCGACGGCCTGCGCCCCGGCTCGGGCGCCGACGCCAACGACGAGGCCCAGTTCGCCGAGCTGCGCACGCTGGGCGAGCTCACGCAGATCGCCTGGAAGCACGACGTGCAGACCATGATCGAAGGCCCGGGCCATGTGCCGATGCACATGATCCAGTCGAACATGGACGAGCAGCTCAAGCACTGCCACGAGGCGCCGTTCTACACGCTGGGGCCGCTGACCATCGACATCGCGCCGGGCTACGACCACATCGCCAGCGCGATCGGCGCGGCCATGATCGGCTGGGCCGGCACCGCCATGCTCTGCTACGTGACGCCGAAGGAGCACCTGGGCCTGCCCGACCGGGACGACGTGAAGCAGGGGATCATTGCCTACAAGATCGCCGCGCACGCGGCGGACGTGGCCAAGGGCCACCCGGGCGCCCGCTCGCGCGACGATGCGCTGAGCAAGGCCCGCTTCGAGTTCCGCTGGCAGGACCAGTTCAACCTGGGCCTCGACCCCGACACCGCGCGCGAATTCCACGACGAGACGCTGCCCAAGGATTCGAGCAAGGTGGCGCACTTCTGCTCGATGTGCGGCCCCAAGTTCTGCTCGATGAAGATCACGCAGGAAGTGCGCGAGTACGCAGCGAAGAAGGGCGTGGCCGAGGATCAGGCCATGAGCGAAGGCATGGAGGAGAAGTCGAAGGAGTTCATGGCGGGCGGGGGCGAGATGTACGTCCCCATCAAGGCCGTGTCCTGAGGCCCCGGCTCGATCCGGTCTTGAGGCCGGGGAACCCCGGCCTCAGTTCCAGCGCGGAACCGCCTCGTCCTTGAGCTGCTGCCGCAGCACGTCGTAGTCGGGCAGCACGCTCTCCACCGTTTCCCAGAAACGGTGCGAGTGGTCCATCACCCTCAGATGGGCCAGTTCGTGCGCGACGACATAGTCGATCACCGGCAGCCGGAAATGGATCAGCCGCCAGTTGAGCCTGATCGACCCGTCCGCGCTCGCGCTGCCCCAGCGCGTGGCCGCGTTGGACAGCGACAGCTTCTGCCACCGCACGCCGAGCAGCGGCGCGAAGTGGTCCAGCCGCTCGATGAAGAGCTTGCGCGCCTGGCGCATGAGCCAGGCCTGCGCCGCGTCGCGGATCTGCGAGGGCTCGGCGTTCTGCGAAACGGCCAGCCGCAGCACGCGCGGCACGCCGTCTTCCGTGGCCGCATCCAGCGTGCCGCCCACGCTCGAGAAGCCATGCTTCGGATCGAGCCGCATCACGACCGGTTCGCCCAGGAACGGAAAGCCCGCGCCGTCCTTCCACTCGATGCGCGTGGCTTCCACGCGCGCGAGGCGCTGGCGCGTCTCCGTGAGCTTGCGCAGGATCCAGTCCGACTTCTCGTGGATGGCCGCATCGACATCGCGCAGCGCCACCCACCGCGGCGCGCGCACCGACAGCCCCTCGGCGCCCACCAGGAAGCCGATGGTCTTGCGCTTGCCGCGCTTGAACTCGTAGGCCACGCGCGCCGAACCCAGCACCACTTCACGCGTGGCCTGGGGGTGGGCGAAGTTCGCGAGCGTCAGCGCGTCGGCCAGGGGCACCGCGGGCGGCGCATGCGGATCGACAGGCTCCGCGGGAAGAGCCGCCGCATCCGGCTGCACGGCGGGCGGCATCGCCGGCTTGGGCTTCTTCGGACGGCGCGGACGTGCCGGCGCGGGCGCCGGAGGCGCGAACTCGCTCCCCAGCCCCTCGAACAGGTCCATCGTGAACCGGAGCAGTCCCCCCATGGCGGGCTTTCTGGTTTCTGTTCTACCGGCTCGCCTTCAGCTCACCGCTTCCTGCCGGGCGGGCTGCGACGGACTGTTGACGTAGGCCTCGGGGTCGAGGCGGCGCATCTCGGCCTCGATCCATTCCTCGACTTCGCGCATCAGCTCGTCGGGCTTGCGGCCCACGCTGGGGATGGCCGGGCCGATGGACACGTCGACCACACCGGGGCGCTTGATGAAGGCCTTGCGCGGCCACACCTTGGCCGAGGTCACGGCGATCGGGATCACCGGCACGCCTGTTTCACAGGCCAGCCGCGTGCCGCCGCTCTTGTAGGTGCCCTTCTGCCCGCGCGGAATGCGCGTGCCCTCGGGGAACATGATGATCCAGATGCCCTGCGCGAGCAGCTTGCGACCCTGGTTCACCACCTTGTTGAAGGCCTGCG
Source organism: Variovorax sp. CAN15 (assembly GCF_030462475.1). Lineage (GTDB taxonomy): Bacteria > Pseudomonadota > Gammaproteobacteria > Burkholderiales > Burkholderiaceae_C > Variovorax. The sequence goes on along the minus strand of NZ_JASMRZ010000027.1, from coordinate 50,385 downwards.
CGCGCTGGCTGCGGTCGATGTGGATCATGTCCAGCCGCGCCATCGCCCAGCCGAAGAAGGGGATGTAGAGCAGTTCCTTCTTGAACACGTAGGCCAGCGGATGCGGCATCAGCGTGGGCATCAGGAAGGTCTCGAGCGTCGACTGGTGCTTCACCAGCAGAACCGCGCCGGCCAGTTTGTCGGTCGGCAGGTTCTCCATGCCGCTCACCCGGGTCTTGATGCCCAGCAGCACACGCGCGCCGCCAATGGCCCAGCCGAGCCAGCGCGCAGCCATCCAGTAGAGCGGAATGCCGCGCTTCCACAGCGAGCTGACGCACATGATGATGCCCCAGGGCACCACGGTGACGAGCATCCACAGTGCGTGGAGAACGGAACGGAAAAACGCCATCAGACAGCCACCTGCAGTGCATCCCGCGCTTCGCGCGCGAGCAGAAAGTCGACAAAGGCGGCGAGATCGTCGTGGACCAACGTGTTCGCCGGGTATTCGGAAGGAAGCGGATCGACGCCGCGGCAGGCCGCGCCCATGCCCGTAAGCAGCAGGTGCGGCTCGCAGCCGGCGGCCGCGCCGGCCTGCAGGTCGCGCAGGCTGTCGCCGCAGGTCGGCACGCCCTTGAGGTCGATGCCGTAGCGGTCGCCGATCTGCAGGAACAGGCCCGGCTTGGGCTTGCGGCAGTCGCAGTCCTCGTCGGGGCTGTGCGGGCAGTAGAAAACCGCGTCGACCTTGCCGCCCACGGCCGCGAGCATCTTGTGCATCTTGGCGTGCATGGCGTTCAGCGAAGCCATGTCGAACAGGCCGCGGCCCAGGCCCGACTGGTTCGACGCGATCACCACGTGCCAGCCCGCATGATTGAGCCGCGCGACTGCCTCCAGCGCACCGGGCAGCGGCGTCCACTCGATGTCGCTCTTCACGAAGTCTTCGCGGTGCACGTTGATCGTGCCGTTGCGGTCGAGGATGACGAGTTTCATGGCGGTGCCGCCCATGGTGGTGTTGCCGTAGGAATGTTCAGACCGCCAGCCGCTCGAGCTGCGCCACCCGGTTCATCGCGGCGTGCAGCGACATCAGCAGGCCCAGCCGGTTCAGGCGCAGGTCGGCCTGTTCGGCGTTGACCATCACGCCGTCGAAGAAGGCGTCGACCGGCTCGCGCAGCGCGGCCAGCGTCTGCAGCGAGGCGGTGTAGTCGCCGGCTTCGAACTGCGCATTCGCGGCGGGCACGACCAGCGCCATGGCCGCATGCAGCGCCTTCTCGGCCGGCTCCTGCAGCAGCAGCTCGCTGACGTGCGCGTCGGCCTCGGGGGCCTTCTTGAGGATGTTGCCGATGCGCTTGTTCGCCGCCGCCAGCGCGGCGGCGGCGGGCAGGGCGGCAAAGGCACGCACTGCGGCCAGAAGCTTGGGCACCTCGCCCAGGCGCTGCGGGCGCGGTGCGAGCACGGCCTCGACTTCCTGCGCGCTGGCGCCCTGCTCGCGCAGGCTGCCGGCAAGGCGGTCGAGGATGAAGTCCTGCAGCTCGCCCGTGGCCCGGCCGCTCTCGAAGCCGGCGATGCCGGCGAACTGCGCGGCCGTTGCCTGCAGCAGCGCGTCGAGCCCCAGCGGCAGGTCTTTCTCGATGAGCATGCGGATCACGCCCAGCGCATGGCGGCGCAGCGCGAAGGGGTCGCGGTCGCCGGTGGGCAGGTTGCCGATGCCGAACATGCCGACCAGCGTCTCCAGCTTGTCGGCCAGCGCCACCACGAGGCCCACGGTGTTGCGCGGCAGTCCGTCGCCGGCGAAGCGCGGCTTGTAGTGGTCTTCGATGGCGTCGGCCACCGATGCATCGAGGCCGTCGTGCAGCGCGTAGTAGCGGCCCATGATGCCCTGCAGCTCGGGGAACTCGCCGACCATGTCGGTCACGAGGTCGGCCTTGGCGAGTTGGGCTGCCTGCGTGGCATGCGCGGCGAGCGCCGTGTCGCCGATCTGCTCGGCGATGCCGCGTGCGATGCGCATCACGCGCTCCACGCGCTCGCCCTGCGTGCCCAGCTTGTTGTGATAGACCACCTTGCCCAGCGACTCGACGCGCGAGGCCAGCGACTTCTTGCGGTCCTGGTCGAAGAAGAACTTGGCATCGGCCAGGCGCGGGCGCACCACGCGCTCGTTGCCTTCGACGACCGCGCTCGCGTCCTCGGGGCTGATGTTGCTGACGACGAGGAACCTGTTGGTGAGCCTGCCCGAGGCGTCAAGCAGCGGAAAGTACTTCTGGTTGGCCTTCATCGTGAGGATGAGGCATTCCTGCGGCACTTCGAGGAACTCGCGCTCGAAGCTGCAGACCAGCACGTTCGGGCGCTCGACCAGCGCGGTCACCTCGTCGAGCAGCGCGTCGTCGTCGATGGGCACCGAGCCGCCGCCGGCCTTCACCGCCGCCGCGGCCAGCTGGCGCGCGATTTCGGCGCGGCGAGCCTCGAAACTGGCGATGACGGCGCCGTCTTCCTGCAGCTGCAGGGCGTAGCTGTTGGCGTCGCGCAGCACGACCGGATCGACCGCCGCTTCGAAGCGGTGGCCGTGCGTTTCGCGGCCGGCCTTCAGGCCCAGCGCCTCGATGGGCACCACGGCATCGCCGTGCAGCGCCACGAGGCCGTGCGCGGGGCGCACGAAGCTCACGCTGGTCCAGCCCGGCAGTTCGCAGCCGCTTTCGAGCTGGTAGCTCATGACCTTCGGGATCGGCAGCTTGGCGATGGCTTCTGCCAGCGCCTTCTGCAGGCCTTCGGCCAGCGTGGCGCCCTTGGCGGTGCTTTCGTAGAACAGGGCTTCGGCCTTGCCGTCCATGGCGCGCTTGAGGCCGGGCACGGCCGAGGCGTCGGCACCGAGCGCGCCCAGGCGCTTGAGCAGCGCGGGCGTGGGCTGGCCCGAGGCGTCGAGGCCCACGGCCACGGGCATGAGCTTCTGCGACACGGCCTTGTCGGCGGCACGGTCGGCCACATGCGTGATGTGCGCCGCGAGGCGGCGCGGCGAGGCGTAGGAGGTCAGCACGGAGCCGGCCTCGGCCAGGCCCTGGGCCACGAGCTGGTCGCGCAGCACGCCCGCAAAGGCGTCGCCGAGCTTCTTCAGCGCCTTCGGCGGCAGCTCTTCGACAAACAGTTCGACCAGGAGGGAGTTCTTGTTCATGGGGGTCGTCATCGCTCAGGCAGCCTTCTTCGGGGGGATCTGCGCGACCCATTCGCGCGGCGCCATCGGGAAGCCCAGGCGCTCGCGGCTGTCGTAGTAGCTCTGCGCCACGCTGCGCGCGAGGTTGCGGATGCGGCCGATATAGGCCGCGCGCTCGGTCACGCTGATCGCGCCGCGCGCGTCCAGCAGGTTGAAGCTGTGCGCGGCCTTCAGCACCTGCTCGTAGGCCGGCAGCGCGAGCTGGGCTTCCATGAGGTGCCTGGCCTGCTTCTCGTGCGCGTTGAAGGCGGTGAACAGGAACTCGGCGTCGCTGTGCTCGAAGTTGTAGGTCGACTGCTCGACCTCGTTCTGCTTGTAGACGTCGCCGTAGCTCAGACCGTCGGTCCAGGTGAGGTTATAGACGTTGTCCACGCCCTGCAGGTACATGGCCAGGCGCTCCAGGCCGTAGGTGATCTCGCCGGTGATGGGCTTGCAGTCGATGCCGCCGACCTGCTGGAAATAGGTGAACTGCGTCACTTCCATGCCGTTGAGCCAGACCTCCCAGCCCAGGCCCCACGCGCCGAGGGTGGGATTCTCCCAGTCGTCTTCCACGAAGCGGATGTCGTTCTTCTTCAGGTCGAAGCCCAGGGCTTCGAGGCTGCCGAGATAGAGCTCCAGGATGTTCGAGGGCGCCGGCTTCAGCACCACCTGGTATTGGTAGTAGTGCTGCAGGCGGTTGGGGTTCTCGCCATAGCGGCCGTCCTTGGGGCGGCGGCTGGGCTGCACGTAGGCTGCTTTCCAGGGCTCGGGGCCGAGCGCGCGCAGGAAGGTGGCGGTGTGCGAGGTGCCCGCGCCCACCTCCATGTCGTACGGCTGCAGCAGCGCGCAGCCCTTGTCGGCCCAATACGACTGCAATTTGAGAATGATTTGCTGGAAGGTCAACATGAAGCTGGCCGGCACGTAGCCGGACATTGGACGGTAGCGCGGCGACACGCCGCGAAAGCGGGCGATTTTACGTTCGGAGGGCTGCTCTCCCACAGCGGGACGGGAAGTCGCCCTCTGGCGGCTTCGGGCCGCGCGTGCGACAACACCCCGGCCCGTCACGCGCGAAGGTCCCGCCGCCCGCGCCCGCACCTCCTCCCCTTCTTGCTTCGACCCGCTTTTCCGAGATTCCTGGACATGCCCGAGCCCCACACGCCCGAGACGCCCGAAACAGCCCTCGACGCCCCCCTTTTCATCGTGCTCAACGCCGGCTCCGGCAGCGAAGACGCGGCCGAGGCCCGCCGGGTCATCGAGGAGGGCTGCGCCGCGGCCGGCCGGCGGCTGCGCATCTTCGTGGTCGACGAGCCCGGCCGGCTGCAGGCGCTGGCGCGCGAGGCGGTCGAGCGGGCGCGCGCCGCCGCCGGCGTGGTGGTGGCCGCTGGCGGCGACGGCACCATCAACGCGGTGGCGCAGGCCACGCTGGGCAGCGGCTGCGCCTTCGGCGTGCTGCCGCAGGGCACCTTCAACTACTTCAGCCGCACCCACGGCATTCCGCGCGACACCGCGCAGGCGCTTCGGGTCCTGCTGACGGAACAGCCGCGGCCGGTGCAGGTGGGGCTGGTGAACGACCGGGTGTTCCTGGTCAATGCCAGCATGGGCCTGTACGCCGACTTGCTGGAAGAGCGCGAGACCTACAAGTCGCGCTTCGGCCGAAGCCGCTGGATCGCCTTCGGCGCCGGGCTGCTGACGGTGCTGCGCGGCCACCGGCACTGGAACCTGCGCATGGCCTGGCGCGGCAAGGAGCGCGACATCCGCACGCCGACGCTGTTCGTCGGCAACAACCCGTTGCAGCTGCACCAGGTCGGCATTCCCGAGGCCGACGCGCCCGAGCAGGGCCAGCTGGCGGCCATCGTGCTCAAGCCGGTGGGGCCGCTGTCGATGCCGGGGCTGCTGGTGCGCGGCGCGCTCGGGCGGCTGGGCGATGCCGACGAGGTGCTGACCTTCCCGTTCGAGTCGCTGACCGTCAAGGCGAGCCGGGCATTGGGCCCGCTCGGTCCGCGCCGCGTGAAGGTGGCGACCGACGGCGAGATCGGCTGGGTCGACATGCCGCTGCTGCTGCGCGTGGCGCCCGAGCGGCTGTGGCTGGTGCGGCCGCAGGAGACGGCGCCCGAACTCGAGGCAGCGCGCGAATGAGCGGCCTGCTGCAGATATCCGACCCCCACTTCGGCACCGAGCAGCCCGAGGTGCTGCAGGCGCTCGAGCGGCTGGCGCATGCGCTGGCGCCCGAGCTGGTGGTGCTCTCGGGCGACATCACCCAGCGCGCCACCGTGGCGCAGTTCGCGGCGGCGCGCGCCTTCGCCGACCGGCTCGGCACACCGGTGCTGGCCATTCCGGGCAATCACGACATTCCGCTGTTCCAGCTGGCGGCGCGCGTGTTCGCGCCGTACGCGCGCTACCGCCGGGCCTTCGGCGACGATCTCGAACCCGTGTTCGACTCGCCCCGATGGCTGGTGGTCGCGGTCAACACCACGCGCTGGTACCGGCATGAAGACGGCGCGGTCTCGTCCGCGCAGGTCGAGCGCGTGGCACGGCGGCTCGAGGCGGCCTCGCCAGCGCAGCTGCGGGTGGTGGTGACGCACCAGCCGGTGATGGTCACGCGCACGCGGGACCTGGGCAACCGCCTGCACGGGCGCGAGGAAGCCGTGGCGCGCTGGTGCGCGGCGGGGGCCGACATGATCCTGGGCGGCCACATCCACCTGCCCTTCGTGCGGCCGCTGCACGACGCCTTCGCGGGCTGCGCGCGCACGACATGGGCGGTGCAGGCGGGCACGGCCGTGTCGCGGCGGGTGCGCGCGGGGCACCCCAACTCGGTGAACGTGGTGCGCGCGGACATCGCCGAAGGCCGCCGCGCGTGCCGCGTGGAACGCTGGGACTACGTGGCGGCCGACAAGGCCTTCGGCTGCGCCGAAGTATTCGGCCTTTCCCTTGCCAACGAGACAGCGCGGCCTTAGGGTGCTGCCGCATGCCGCTCGAAGCCTCCCTTTCCTCCGTCCCCTCCGTTCTCTCCACTTCCCCTCTTGTCGTCTTCGCCGGACAGCTCGGCGCGCATGCGTTGCCCTGGTTCCTGACGCTGCTCGCGGTCTCAGTGCTTGGTGCCGGCGCAGCCTGCCATCTTCTGCAGAGGCGCCACTTCAGGCGGCAGGACCTCGAAGAGCCCAGCGAGCCGCGCATCGCGCTCGCCTTCGCGTCGGGCTTCGTCCTGATCCTGCTGGCGTCGAGCCTGTTCGCGTGGATCGCTTCGAACATCTCCGACGGCCACGTGCTCGGCCAGGCTGACCACGCGCTGACCGACGCCATCGCCGCGAACCTGCCGCGGGCCGCGCTGGTGGCGTTCAGCTGGGTCACGCACCTGGGCGACGCGGCCTTCCTCGGGCCGGTGTGCGTGCTGGTGGCCGCCGTGCTGTGGCGGCACCGGCATCGCGGACTGGCGCTGGGCTGGGTGCTCGCGCTGGTCGGCATCGTGTTGCTGAACCCCGCGCTCAAGCAGATCTTCGCGCGGGCCCGCCCGATCCACGACCACGGACTGGCGCTGGAGACGAGCTACAGCTTTCCGAGCGGCCACAGCGCGGGCGCGATCGTGAGCTACGGGATGCTGTTGTATTTGCTTCTGCGCACGCTGCCGGTGCGCTGGCATGTGCCGGGTGCGATGGCGGCCGCGGGCGCCATCGTCACCATCGCGTGCAGCCGCATCTTCCTGCAGGTGCACTTCGCGAGCGACGTGGTGGCCGGCCTGCTCACCGGCCTGGCCTGGCTGCTCGTGTGCGTGGGCGGCCTGGAGTACGCGCGCCACCGACGGCTGCAGCGCGCGCTGGCCTGAGCATCGCCTGGCAGGCGTTCGCGAGGAACGGACACCGCGAGGCGAGCAGGCCTGGGGAGATCAGTACTCCCAGAAGATGCGCTGCAGTTCCTTGGTGTTGTTGGTCTTGGTCAGGGCAACCATGGCCAGGATGCGCGCCTTCTGCGGGCGCAGGTCGTGCGCCACCACCCAGTCGTACTTGTCGTCGGGCTGCTCGGCGTTGCGAATGACGAAGCCGTCGGGCACGCGGGCGCTGCGGATCACGATCACGCCGTCGGCGCGGGCCTTCTGCAGGTTCGGAACGATGCGGTCGGCCACCGAGCCGTTGCCGGTGCCGCCGTGGATCAGCGCCTTGGCGCCGCTCCTGGCKATGGCGTCGATGGCCACCGAGCTCACGCCCTCGTAGCCCATCGCGATCTCGACCGGCGGCAGCGTGGTGATGCTGTCGATGTCGAACTCCGAGTTCATGGTGTGGCGCTTCACCGGCGCGCGGAACCAGTAGTTGCGGCCCTCGACGATCATGCCCAGCGGGCCCCACTGGCTGGAGAACGCATTGGTCTTGATGTTGACGTTCTTGCTCACGTCGCGGCCGCTGTCGATGTTGTCGTTCATCGTCACCAGCACGCCCTTGCCCATCGCGTCCTTGCTGCCCGCCACGTTCACGGCGTTGTACAGGTTGAGCGCGCCGTCGGCCGACAGCGCGGTGCCCGGGCGCATGGAGCCGACCACCACGATCGGCTTGCTGGTGTGCACGGTCAGCGTGAGGAAGTAGGCGGTTTCTTCCAGCGTGTCGGTGCCGTGGGTGATGACGATGCCGTCCACGTCCGACTGCTTCGCCAGCGCCGACACGCGCCTGGCCAGCGTCAGCAGGTTGTCGTTGGTGAGGCTTTCCGATGCGACCTGGAACACCTGTTCGCCGCGCACGTTGGCCACCTTGGAGAGCTCCGGCAGACCGGCGATCAGCTTCTCGACGCCGACCTTGGCGGCCGCGTAGGTGGCGCTGTTGACGGCCGAGGCGCCGGCCCCGGCGATGGTGCCGCCGGTGGCGAGGATCACCACATTGGGCAGCGCCTGCTGCGCCTGCGCGAGCGCGCTGGCGGCCAGCAGCGCGGCGCCGGCCGCGAAGGCACGGAAACGGGGAGAAAGGTACATGGAAAACTCCTGTGTTGATGTGAATCTTTTCTTGGGCGGCGAGGAAGATACAGGAACCATGCCTGCATGCCCCGGCCGCGCGATGCCGGCATGGCATGCGGTCATGCCAGGAGCACCGGTGGTATTACCATCGTCACCGACCGCGCGTACCGCCGCACACCCGCCACCATGAACGCCGAAACCGCCGCCCTCCCCACCTCGACCGCCCAGGAAATGCCCGCGCCCGACGGGCCCCTGTCGCGCGCCAGGCCCGGGCGCGAACGCATCATGGCGGCGATCCGCACCGCGGCCGTCACAGAGTTCAGCCTGCACGGCCTCAAGGGCACCTCGACGCAGGCCATCGCGGCGCGCGCCGGCCTCACCAAGCCCCAGCTTCACTACTACATCGCCGGCAAGGAGGAGCTCTACGAAGAGCTGCTGATGCAGGTGCTGCACGCATGGAAGGTGGTGTTCTCCTTCGAGGACGCGAGCGATCCGGCCACGGTGCTGGGCGACTACATCCGCAAGAAGCTCGACCACGCCATCGACAGCCCCGAGATGTCGCGCATCTTCACGCGCGAAATTCTCGATGGCGGGCGCAACCTCGACCGCTACTGGCCCAACGCACGGGCCTGGACGCAGAAGAAGATCGACGTCATCAACGGCTGGATCGCGCGCGGGCAGATGCGCCCGCTCGACGCCCGCATCCTGCTGATGCACATCTGGGCCATGACGCAGAGCTACGCCGACTACGCGATCCAGACGCGCGTGATGCTCGGCCTGCCGCCCGACGCGCCCTTCGACCGCGAGCCCATCGGGCGCGAACTGGTGGCCTTCGTGCTGCACGGCTGCGGCATCGAGGCCTGAGCGCCGGCTGCGGCCGGAGCCAATCCTTTCTTCTTACCTCTCTTTCCACCGTCCTCTCGTCTCCTGCAACGCAGTGACTTTGTGCACTGTGTTCGGCGCGCTCGCGCGCCTACCTTCGCGTGCTTCGCTGTCCAGGCTGTCTCATGACAGCGAATCACGAATACACAGGAGAAGAGGACCATGAAGATCAGATTTTTTCTTGCCGCGATCGCAACAGCCGCGGCCCTGGCAGCTTGCGGCGGAGGCGACTCAGGCCCAGGCTTCGTTGCCCTGCCCCCGCCCCAGCAGAACGAGCCGCCGCCACCGCCTCCTCCCCCGCCGCCGCAGAGCAACGCAAAGGTCAGCGGCCGCGTGACGAATGCGCTCGACGGCCAGGGGGTCGCGCAGGTCACGGTCACGGCGGCGGGCGTCTCTGCCGTCACGGACGCCGATGGCAGCTACTCGCTCACCGAGATCCCGCCGAATGCGTCCGTGCTGCTGAGCTTCTCGAAGAACGGCATGGTGCCGCAGAGCCGGGCCACGGCCGCGCTCGCCGGATCGGGTGCATCGACGGTAGTCAACGTGCCGATGCTCCCTGTGGCAGTGACGGAGACCTTCGACGGGCAATCGGCGCACGACGTCGTCGTCCCGGGCTCGACCGCGATGGTTCGCCTGAGCGCCAACTCGCTTCGCCGCCCCGACGGTAGCGCGCCCAGCGGACTGGTGACCGCGCGGGTGACGCCCATCGCGCCGGCCAACGACGTCAATGTGATGCCCGGCAACTATCTGGCCGCGGCAGAAGGCGGCAGCGCGCCGATGGAGAGCTTCGGCGCGCTTGACGCCAGCTTCGCGGACGCCGACGGCACGCCGCTGAATCTGGCTGCAGGCACAAGCGCAACGGTGCGCATCGCCCCGTCCTCGCGCAGCGGCACCCTGCCTGCGTCGGTGCCGCTGTTCTTCTACAACACCACCACGGGCCTGTGGGTGCAGGAGGGCTCCGCCACGCTGCAGGGCACGGCGCCCAACCAGTACTACGAAGGCACGGTGACGCACTTCACCACCTGGAACGCCGACCAGATCTACAACACCGTGCGCATCAACGGCTGCGTGCAGGATGCGGCGGGCGCACGGGTCGCGGGTGCGCTGGTGGCGTCGGAAGGCAAGTCGTACACCGGCCTGGCATCGACGCTGACGAATGCAAACGGTGAGTTCTCGGTCGCCGTGAAGCGTTCCAGCTCGGCCTTCGTGGTCGCCACCACCGCGAGCGAGATCTCCAACTCCCCGACGGTAGAAGCCGGGGATCAGGACATCTCGCTGGGCGGCTGTCTCCAACTCACGCGCTCCGCGCTGTCGATCAAGCTGACCTGGGGCGAGCGTCCGCGCGACCTCGACTCGCACACGCTGGGCGCCAACGCCGACGAACATGTCTACTACAGCGACAAGGGCAGCCTCGCTACAGCGCCGTTCATCGCGCTCGACGTGGACGATGTGGACAGCTTCGGTCCCGAAGTCACGACCTTTGCCAAGCTGGCCAAGAACCGCACCTACCGCTTCTATGTCCGCAACTTCTCGGGCACCTTCGATCCGGGGCAGACCGGTTCGCCCGCGCGGGTCGAGGTGAGCAATCGCGGCGCACAGACGGTCTTCTCGCCGCCCGCAGGCGAAAGCGGCAGCACGGACTTCTGGCATGTCTTCGACATCCGCACTGACGAAGCCTGCAACGCGTCCGTGGTTCCAGTCCAGCAGTTCCTGGCCGATCCTCCGGCGCCGCTCGACACCAGCGGCAACGCGCAGTACTGCAACTGACCAGTGCGACGCGGCGGCGCGGGCAAGCGATGCGCGCGCCGCCTACAGGCCGTGCACGACCCAGGCGCCCGCGGGCGCCGCCGGGACGTGCACGGCGTGCTCGCCGGGCCGGGCGAAGCTGTACTCGCGGCCGCCGATGGTGATCGACCTCATGTTGGTCCAGACCAGATAGTCGTACCCCTCGGCGGTCTGCGCGGCCCGCAGCACCTGGAACACCGGCGGCACGATCACCACGAGGCGCACCTGCGCGGTCGCTGAGTTGGCACCGAAGCTGCTCTCCGCCGCGCACAGCAGCGGCGCGAGCATCGCGAGCGCGGCCAAGACAGCGCGCGCCGATTGAAGCCGATGTACCGACGTGAGGCCCGATCCGTTGTCCATTGCGAGAACGTGAAGCGCGGGCGCGGCACAGGCGCCCGACCTCCGGATATCGGCAGGAACGGAAAGAAATGCAGGGGCTCAGTACGTCACTGTCACCCGAGTCGCGTTGCTGCCGTCGCCGGCCGCGGCGCTCGCGGACTGCGGCGAAGCGCCGCCAGCGGTCACCGCCATTGCACCGAGCGAGCCGTGCAAGGCGGCACCGAGGCTGTCGCGGCCGTCGGCATCGGCACCCGGCACCATGAAGCTCGCTTCTCCGACCTTGTCGAACCGGTACTCCCGCCCCTTGATGACCACCGACGCCATGTTGGTCCAGACGCGGTACGCATGCCCGCCTTTCATGGGCGTGACCTCGAGCACCTTGAAGGTCGGAAGGACGTTGATGCTCAGGGTGAAGCGGCCAGTGGCGCTGCCCGCGCCGTGCGTCGGCTCCGCGGAGCTGAGCTGCAGGGGCAGCAGGAGCAACAGCACGCCGGCAGTTGCCAGCGGTGGAGCCGTTCGCGGCGACCGCAGCGCAGTCGCCCTTGCAGTACGCCTGTTTCCGGGCATGGGAACTCCTCTCGTCGCAACCTGGATGGAGGCATCGAATCGATGCCCAGTCAGGCTTATCGGCAGAGTCGCGGAAAAATGAAGGCCGTCCGGACGTCATTCTTCGCACATTGCCCGCAAATTGCCAGCGGGCATCCCATTTCAGTGCGGCCGCGGGCGCGGCCCAGGCGTGAACTCAGTAGGTCACGCTGACCGTGACGACGTCCATGTAGCTGTCCGGCCGCACGTTGGTGCTGGCACCGAGAACGCGGCCATACAGGGGCAGCGGCTGGACCTGGCCATTGCCTGTGCCCCCGATGGTGTTGGTTCCCGCGATGTTGCCCCAGGCATTCGTGCGGCCGGAGTTGCGGTAGAGCTGGTATGGCACCGTGTCCGTGTTGCCGGGTACGCCCCCGGTCGGCGTCATCGCCCCCGCACCATTGGCCACGTTGTTGGACGGCGTCAGCCCGACCGTGTAGGAGGTGGGCGTCGTGCAGGTGACGTAGATGGTGCTGAGCTGGTCGATGTTGGCCCCGCCCGGCAGGCCGGCGACGGAGCCGAAGTTCAGCGGATCGGCCGTGACGATGCAGCTCTTGGAGACGGTCGCGCTGACGATGAAGGCGAACTGGTCTGCCAGCGTCGTGCCGCAGGTGGTCGGCGCGCCGGCCGTGCTCGACGTGAGCGTGATCGACGTGTGGATCCCCGCGAAGTTGTCTTGGTACGTGCCGGGGGGCGCCGTGCCCTGATTTGCGAGCAGTTCCCCGCGCATGGTGGCGCTTCCCGAGATAGTGTTGTTGCTGGACCGGGCGGGAATGCTGATGTTGATGGTGAACGGATTCGGCACCGCGGCGTTGCCGTTCGAGCCCCAGATCGTGTTGCTCGTCCCCTGATAGAGCTGGAACCTCAGGCTGTCGCCCGCGCCGTTCTTCATGACGCGCGGATTGAAGTTCGTGAGGCCCTCGTTGCCGTCGCCGATGTTGAAGCAGACCCTGGCGTACTCGGTGGTGTTGTTGTTACCGGTCTTGGTGCAGCTGTAGGTCAGCGTGGCGTTGGCGGGCGCTGCGGTGCCGGCGACCAGATCGACGGTGCCGAAGGCCACGCCCGTCATCGATGCGGTGCAGTTGATCGAAGCCTGCGCGCTGCCCGCCGACATCAGCCACAGCAGCACACAGAACAGGGGCAGGCGCAGGGCCTGCAGGGTGCGGGTCAGATGGCTCGTCATGGTGGTCATGGTGTCTTGGCCTCCCTGGCGCAGCGCAGCGGCCCGATCTGCGGGATTGCCGCGCCTTCCTTGCGATAGTCGAAGCTGGTCCGGCAGACGCCACCGGGCGTCTGCACGTCGAGCGTGTTGTGGGCCTGCAGCGATTCCAGGTACACGGCGCCATCGAAGCCGACCAGCGCCGGCTCGCCACCCTGTCCGTTGGCGCGCACGCGGCTGCCCAGCGGCAGCGGCTTGCCCGCCTCGTCCACCAGCAGCAGCGCGGCCGCGCTGACCGGCGTGATGCCGAAGCGCACCAGCGTGCCGGCGCGATCGCTAGGCGAAGCCACCGTCTTCACCCGCTCGATCCTCACATCGGCCGGCAGCTGCATCGGGTCGATGGACAGCTGGTTGTTCTGGTAGGAGCGCAGCGGCGCCACCAGCAGCATGCCCTTGTCGTCCGTGGTACCGATGTCGCGGTTCTCCAGCTTCACGGGCACGCCGGCGATGCCGTCGGTGGAGACCACCGCGAAGGCATCGTCGATGCGCCGGGCCGCGAAGGGCTGGCCGCCCATGAACGCGATCGAGCCGGTGGCGCCCGCGTAGGCGAAGCGGTTGTCGCCGAGCACGCTGATGCCGGCCATGGCGCGGCCGTAGCGGCCGAGGTAGTCGATCTCTGCCTGTCCGCCGTTCTGGCCGCCGCCCTGGCGCAGGCCGGCGCGCCAGCCGATGCCGCCGTCGCCCGGCATGGAGCTCTGCGCGTCGGCGGTGTAGACGGTCTGGTCGCGGTCGCGCTGGACGCCGGCGCTGGCGGTGATTTTTCCGTCCAGCGCCCAGGTGAAGCCGACGAAGAGGCTGCGCTCGCGGCGCTTGTCCAGGTTCTGGTTGACGCTCACGTTCATCGAGGCGCTCTTTCCGATGGCCCGGAACCAGTAGACGCTGGCCAGGCGCGTCGCCTCCTGCGCCGGATAGCGCAGGTAGAGATAGCTGATGCCGAAGCTGCCGAGGTCCTTGGTGGTGTAGCCGACAGACGCCCGGCCCGAGCCGCGCGGCGGCGCGCTGCCGTACAGGGAAGCGACGTCGCGGTACTCGCCGCGCGTGCGCGTGCCCTCGACCGCGAAGTTGAACTGGTTGTCGCGCCAGCTGTAGCCCAGGTTGAGCAGCGAGCCCTGCTCGCCGCGATAGCTGCTGTGCGCCACGGCGCCCGTGAACACGCCGCTCTGCCCGAAGAGCCACGCACCGCCGACGCCGCCCTTGACCAGCCCCTTGGTGGCCTCGCCGTGCGCCTCCAGCGTGAAGCTGTTGCTCACGCCGTAGCGCCAGGTGCCGGTGGCGGCGGGATCGCTGCCGTAGTCGTTCGAGCGCAGGCCGTAGTTCTTTCTCACCACGCCGAGGTCGACGGACCAGTCGGACAGGCCCTCCTGCAGCAGCCGCTGGGTGTCGTACAGCGAGAAGTCGAGCGTGGTGGCACGGCCGAACGCGTCGGTGAGTACCACCTGTGCGTTGCCCGCGCCGTTGATGCTCGGCACCGTGTTGAGCTGGAAGGGCCCCGCCGGAACCTGGCCCGTGTACTGGCGCAGGCCGTTGATGTAGAGCTCCACCTGCGAGGGCAGCGCGGCCGCGCCCAGGAACGCCGGCAGCGGGGTGGTGGTGCGGTAGGGCTGCAGCGAGAAGTTGCGCGAAAGCTGGATGCCGCCGATGCGGGTGGAGCGCGACCACGGCAGCGACGCGGTGGTGGTGTCGCCCACGCGCAGCGTCAGCATGTCGTCGGGGAAAGATCGGCTCCAGGTGGTGTCGAGCCGCACCGAGTCGTGCGCCCAGTCCTCGTTGCCGGAGCGATAGGCGCGCGACATCATGGTGCTGGTGAACACGCTGCTGCCGCTGAAGGCGCGCACTTCGGCCAGGGCATTGAGGCTGGTGCTGTTGCCTCGGCCCTGCGTGCCGTAGAGGTCGTAGTTGAGCAGCAGGCCGGGGGAGGCGCTGGCCTTCGGCGAGTTGATCGTCGACGTGTTGACCACGGTCGTGGGCAGGCGCACCGCGTCGGCGGTGGCATTGATCGCAACACTCTGGGTTGCAGCGTCGTACGCAACCTTCACGCCGGGAAGGCTGTTGAGCCGCACGGGGTCGGACGCGCCCGCCGGCAGGATGAAACCCAGCTGCCGCAGCGTGGAGGCGCTGGCCCAGAGCTCGCGGCCACGCAGGCCGAAATGCACCAGTCCCTGGGGGTTGCCGTTGAGGCTCAGCTCCAGGTAGAGGTCGCTGCCGCCCGGGCCGGTGATGTCGCCTTCGGCCGCGGATGCGACCAGCCAGGGCCCCTGTTCGGCTGCAGTCTTCTCGGCCTGAGCGGCGAATGACGCCAGGCCAGACAGAAGCAGCAGTGGAAGCAGGCGCTCAGCGGACGCGTGGAAGTGGCGGGATCTTTTCCTGCGTCGCGTTGCCATTGATCTTCGTTTCCAGGACTCCGCCGGAGGCAAAGGCTTCCGCGGGTGTCTTCAAGGGCCAACGCATGCTCGCGCCCGGCAGCACGTAGCCCATCAGGCCCGCGTGCACCGCGCTGCGCTTGCCGGCGGCATCGACAAAATCCAGATCGGCGAGCTGGGCGTGCATGCCGCCGCCGTTGGCGATTTCGAGCATCGCCTGGCTGCCCTCGCGGCGCAGCGACCAGCTCAGTTGGGGTGCGGCCGGCTGTGCGCCGGCGGGCGCGATGAAGATGGGAACCGAGTAGCGCAGCACCAGCTGCAGGCCCTTCTTCTCCTTCATCTCGACGGGCAGCTCGTCGATGATGACTCGGTAGGAATTCTCGACCGCACCGGGCGGAACGCCGGTGCGGATGACGCGGATCAGCTGCCGCTCGGACGGCGCCAGCTGCACCATCGGCGGGCTCACGAGGAGCTCGCGCGAGGGCGTGAGCTTTTCGTTGCCGTCTTCCTGCGACCACTGATAGACGCGAACCTGCGCGTGCACCACGTCGTCGCCGGTGTTGCTGAGCCACAGGCCGTCGGCGTTCTGCGTAGCCTGCAGCGTCAGCGTGACCGGGGCAACCTGCAGCCCGCTCGCCGAAGCGGCCGCGTGCGCCAGCAGGGCGAACGCGAGGGCAAGGGTGTGGCGCAGAAAGCGGTGCACGGTCAGGCCATCGATCAGTAGTTGACCTGGACGGTCACGGTGTCGGAGTAGTCGCCAGGCGTCACGTTGACGCTCGCGACCGTGGCGAACACGGGGATCGACTGGGCCGCGCCGGTGCCGGTTCCAGCCACGCCGTTGCCGACCGCCGTGGGCGTGGCGGTGTTACCCCAGATCGGACCCGTCGCGCTCACCGAGCGCAGCTGGTAGGGGATGGTGTCCGGGCCGGCCACGGTGGGATTCATAACACCGGCACCGGTAGTGTTGGTGGGGACGCTCGAGGGCTGCAAGCCGATGTTGTAGGGCGTCGACTTGGAGCAGGTCACGCTGATGTTGCTGCTGGCGGACAGGGCGGTGGCGGTGGAAGTGACCGAACCGAAGTTGATGTTCGAGCCCGCACCTGCAGTAACCGAGCAGGCCTTGGTCACGGTGATGAGGACCTGGAACGTGGAACTGGTCGTTGCGGCGACTGCCGCGCTGGTAGCCAAGGCAGCAAGAACCGCGGCAACGATGAGGGAAGGTTTTTTCATGAGGACGAACTCTCGGATATCGAACGGTTGATGAAGAGAGAAATGAGGCCCAAAGTTCACAAAATTGGGACTGTGAATCTTAGTTAACAATTGGAAGAAATGGTGAGTTGTTGTTACGGCTTCAGTGAAATTCACCACTCACGGCTCGCGTTTCTTGGATTTGCGTGATTTTTGTTACGAAACTCCGCCACTCGCAGGCCGCCTTCCGACAGCTCCGTAGCGCGCTTACCACGCGGCCCCAATCTGGTGCACAGGCTCTGGCACGTCGCTTGCATAACCTGACCACTTGCTCTGATTAAGCGGTCAAACACACCATGCGCGTGCTCGTCGTCTACTGCCATCCGGTCGAAACCAGCTTCCACGCCGCCCTGCACCAGGAGGTTCTGAAGAACCTGCGCGCGGCAGGGCACGAGGTGGACGACTGCGACCTCTACGCCGAAGGCTTCAACCCGGTGCTGTCGCGCGAGGAGCGGCTGGGCTATCACGACGTGCCCTCCAACCAGTTGCCGCTTGCGCCCTACGTGGAGCGGCTGCAGTGGGCCGAGGGCATCGTGTTCTGCTTTCCGACCTGGTGCTTCGGGCTGCCGGCGATGCTCAAGGGCTACTTCGACCGGCTCTTCATGCCGGGCGTGGCCTTCGACATCAGCGACCCGGCCAACGTGAAGCCGATGCTCACGCACATCAAGCGCATCAGCGCCGTCGTCACCTACGGGCGGCCGCGCTGGATGGCCATGTACATGGGCGACCCGCCGCGCAAGATCGTCACGCGGTACATGAAGCGGCTGACCGGCCAGCGCGCCAAGGTGGACTACCACGCCCACTACCACATGAACGTCGCGACCGAACCCCAGCTCAAGCGCTTCATGGCACGCGTGGGCCAGGCGATGGCGCGCTTCGCATGAGCGCGCCATCGCTCCTCGACAACGTGCGCCTGCCGCGCTGGCTGCTGCCGACCGGCTGGCCACAGCGCGACGGTGTGCCGGAACTCGCGCGCATCGCGATCGAGGCCGGCCGCGTGCAGTCGGTGCTGCCCGCCACGCCCGCTGCGCAGCCTTCTGCCTGGAACCTCGACGGCGCACTGGCCCTGCCCTGCTTCGTCGACGTCCACACGCACCTCGACAAGGCCTTCACGCTGCCGCGCATGAAACAGGTGCAGCCCGGCCTGCTCGGCGCCATCGACGCGATGCTCGCCGACCGCGTGCACTGGACGCCCGCCGACGTGCGCGAGCGCGCCTCGCGCGGCCTGCAGTGGGCCTGGGAATGCGGCACCTCGCATCTGCGCACGCACGTCGACTGGTGGGAGCCCGATGCCGTGCCGCTGGCCTGGCCGGTGATGGCCGAGCTGGCGCAGGAGTGGGCCGGCAAGGTGCGGCTGGAGCAGGTCAGCCTCATCAAGCTGCCGCTCTTCGAAGATGCGGCGCAGGCCATGCGCCTTGCGAAGCAGGTGAAGGCCACGGGGCCGCACGCGCTGCTCGGCGGCTTCGTGCACTCCACCAACTGGAGCGAGAACGCGCTGCGCAACCTGCTGGTGTCGGCGCAGGCCTGCGACCTGGACATCGACCTGCACGTGGACGAGGAGCTCAACGCCTCGGCAGTGGGCCTGCAGGCCACCGCGCGCATCCTGAACGAGATCGGCTACGAAGGCCGCGTGGTCTGCGGCCACATCTGCGCGCTCGCGGCCCAGCCCGAGGCGCAGGCCTTCGCCACGCTAGACGCTGTGGCGCGCGCGCCGATCACGGTGGTGTCGCTGCCCGCCACCAACCTGCTGCTGCAGGACGCCGTGACCGGCCGCACGCCGCGCCTGCGCGGCATCACGCTGGTGAAAGAGGCGCGCGAGCGCGGCATTCCGCTGCTCTTCGCGAGCGACAACGTGCAGGACCCTTTCTGCCGCGTCGGCAGCTTCGACCCCGTCGAGGCGCTGGGCACGGCCGCGCTGGTGGCGCAGCTCGACGAGCCCTTCGACGAATGGTCGCAGGCGCTGTGCCGCGGCGACTGGCTGCGGCGCGAAGCCGCGCCCGCAAGGCCCACGCTGGTCGGCCAGGGTGCCGACCTCGTGCTGTTCACGCAGGCCGATCGCCACGGCTGGCCCTCGCGCACCGCCGGCCGCGTGGTGCTGCGGGAAGGCCGCGTCACGCACGGCGACGCGACGCCCTTCTTTCCTCGCTAACGAACAAACAAGGACTCTCCATGCTCCACGGCTATATCCCGCCTCACCGCTTCCTGCCCTACCTGAGCTGGACCGAAATCGCCGCGCTGCCCGACCGCGAGAACACCGTCGTCGTGCTGCCCTGCGGCGCCATCGAACAGCACGGTCCGCACCTGCCCTGCTCGGTCGACAGCGTGATCTGCTCGGGCGTGATGGGCAAGGCGCTCGAAAAGCTCCCCGCCGAGGTGCGCGCCTTCGCGCTGCCGACCATCACGTACGGCAAGTCGGAGGAGCACCTGCACTTCCCCGGCACGATGACGCTGACCGGCACCACGCTGCTTTCGACGGTGATCGAGATCGGCGAGTCGGTGTACCGCTCGGGCTTTCGCAAGCTGCTGTTCGCCAACGGCCACGGCGGCCAGCCGCAGGTGCTGGAGATGGCGGCACGCGAACTGCGCCTGCGCCACGGCGACTTCGTGGTGGTGCCGCACGGCGTGTCGCGGCTGCCGAGCGCCGCGAGCAAGCAGGTGAGCGAACAGGAAAAGAAGCTCGCGATGCACGCCGGCCATTCCGAGACCGCGCTGATGCTCGCGCTCGCGCCCGAGACGGTGCACATGGAGCGCGCGGTCGCCAACTTTCCGCCCCCCTTCCCGATCAAGCTGCTGTCGGCCGACGGCCGCCCGGCCTGTGCGTGGACCTCGCGCGACTTCGGCCCGAGCGGCGTGATCGGCGACCCGACCACCGCCACGCGCGAGCAGGGCGAAGCCATCCTCGACACGCTCTCCGACAGCTGGGCGCAGGCGCTGACCGAGCTGCATGCCCTGCGCTGGGTGGTGCGCGAGGAAGCCACCTGGGAGCGCGGGCACCAGCAGGGCTTCATCCAGCAGAGCTTCCACCCGGCCTGAGATGGGCCTGAGCCCGCTTCTTGCAACGGCCGCTTCTCCTTTCCGGTTTTCTTTCTTCTTCAACTCCCTGCCCTCGAGAGGTTCACCCATGCGCTCCTTCGCACTGTCCATCGCCGGCGCCGCCGCCATCGCTTTTCTCGCCGCCACGCCCGCGCAGGCCGAGGACAAGTTCACCTACATGACCAACTGGTACGCGCAGGCCGAGCACGGCGGCTTCTACCAGGCCGTGGCACAGGGCATCTACAAGAAGTACGGCCTCGACGTCACCATCAAGATGGGCGGCCCACAGGTCAACATCACGCAGATGATGGCCGCCGGCCAGGCCGACTGCATCATGGGTTCGAGCGACATCCAGATGATGCAGGTGCGCGAAGGCGGCGTGCCGGTGGTCAACGTGGCGGCCTTCTTCCAGAAAGACCCGCAGGTGCTGATCGCGCACGACGACGTGAAGAAGTTCGAAGACCTGAAGGGCAAGACGCTGCTGATCGGTGCGCAGGCGCAGCGCGGCTACTGGCCGTGGCTGAAGACGAAGTTCGGCTTCACCGACGAGCAGACGCGGCCCTACACCTTCAACATCCAGCCCTTCGTGGCCGACAAGAATGCGGCGCAGCAGGGCTACCTGACCTCGGAGCCCTACGCCATCCAGAAGGCCGGCGTGAAGAGCACCGTGCTGATGTTCAGCGACCATGGCTTTCCGGCCTATGCGACCACCGTGTCGTGCATGGAAAAGACGGTGAAGGAACGCGGCAAGCAGGTCGCCGCCTTCGTGAAGGCCTCGGCCGAAGGCTGGAAGAGCTACCTCGCCGACCCGGCGCCCGCCAACGCGCTCATCAAGAAGGACAACCCCAACATGACCGACGACCAGCTGGCCTACAGCGTCGCCAAGCTCAAGGAGATGGGCATGGTCACCGGCGGCGACGCGGCCAAGCTGGGCATCGGCGTGATGACGGATGCGCGCGCCAAGGCCAGCTACGACTTCCTGGTGTCGGCGAAGCTGCTCGACCCCGCCAAGGTCGAACTGGCGAAGACCTACACGACCGAGTTCGTGAAAGACGCGAAGGTCCTGCCCTGAGCGCGCCAAGGCCCCGCCGCATGAACCGCATCGATCCCCAGACGCTGGCGCCGCCGCCGGAGCTCGCACCCGCCGTGCCCGCCGTCGAGGTGCTCTCGGCCGAGAAGACCTATCCCAACGGCACGCGGGCCCTGCTGCCGGTGGACCTGTCCATCGCCGAGGGCGAGTTCGTCACCCTGCTCGGCCCCTCGGGCTGCGGCAAGAGCACGCTGCTGAAGATGGTGGCGGGCATGCTCGAGCCCAGCGACGGCCGCCTGCTGGTGTGGCGCCGGCCGGCGGCGCAGTTGCACGACTGCCCGCGCAAGATGTCCTTCGTGTTCCAGTCGCCCACGCTGATGCCGTGGGCCAGCGTGCGCACCAACGTGCGCCTGCCGCTGGATCTGGCCGGCGTGCCGCGCAAGGAAGCCGACGCACGGGTGATGGAATCGCTCGCGCTCGTGGGGCTGGAGAAGTTCGCCGACGCGCTGCCGCGCGCTCTTTCGGGCGGCATGCAGATGCGCGTGTCGATCGCGCGCGGCCTCGTCACGCAGCCCGACCTGCTGCTGATGGACGAGCCCTTCGGCGCGCTCGACGAGATCACGCGCCACAAGCTCGACGCCGACCTGCTGGAGCTGTGGCGCAAGAAGAAGCTCACGGTGATCTTCGTGACGCACTCGATCCACGAAGCCGTGTTCCTGTCGAGCCGCGTGGTGATGATGGCCGCGCGGCCCGGCCGCGTGGTCGAGCAGTTCCACATCGACGAACCGTACCCGCGCAACGCCGACTTCATGGTGACGCCCGAATTCGCGCGCCACGCCAAGCAGCTGCAGGACAGCCTGCTGCGCGCCAGCAGCACTGACGAGGAGGCAGCGCGATGACTGCGAAGACCGTTCCCCTGCTGGGCCGGCCGCGCGTGCAGCGCGTGCTCTACCCGGTGCTGATCGGCGTGGTGCTGGTCGCCCTTTGGCAATGGATGGTGGTGGCCATGGAGCTGCCGCCCTACCTCGTGCCCTCGCCCTACCTGATGATGCAGACACTGGTGACCGACTGGGCGCCGCTGGGCAACGCGCTGCTGGTCACGCTGAAGATCACGGTGCTGTCGTTCCTGCTGGCCACGGTGGCGGGCGTGCTGATCTCGTTCCTGTTCGTGCAGAGCAAGCGCATCGAGACCGCGCTCTTCCCGTATGCGGTGCTGCTGCAGGTCACGCCCATCGTGGCGGTGGCGCCGCTGATCATCATCTGGGTGAAGAACCCGGTGGCGGCAATGACGGTATGCGCCGCGCTGGTGGCGCTGTTCCCGATCATCAGCAACACCACGCTGGGGCTGCGCAGCATCGACCCCGACCTGCAGAGCTACTTCAAGCTCAATCGCGCAACGCGCTGGCAGCAACTGGTGCGGCTGCGCATTCCGAGCGCGCTGCCCTATTTCTTCGGCGGCCTGCGCATCTCCAGCGGCCTCGCGCTGATCGGCGCGGTGGTGGCCGAGTTCGTCGCGGGCACAGGCGGCTCGGGCGCGGGGCTGGCCTACCAGATCCTGCAGGCGGGCTTCCAGCTGAACATTCCGCGCATGTTCGCGGCGCTGCTGCTCATTTCCCTCACCGGTGTCGCGCTCTTCGTGCTGATGGCCTGGCTCACCAAGCTGGCGCTGGGCTCATGGCATGCGAGCGAACTTTCACAGGACTGACCTTGACCATGAACGCCCCTGTTTCCGCCATCGAGCAGCTGCTGCTCGAACTCCCCGACCTCGACTGGATCACCGACGAGAGCCGCGTCACGCGGCTGTCCTCCGACTTCTCGTGGTTCAGCCCCGTGCTGGTGCGCCAGCTCAAGGACAAGCGCGCCGACGTGGTCGTGCGCCCGCGCACCGAGGAAGAGATCCGCGCGGTGGTCGGCGCCTGCGCGCGCCGCTGCGTGCCCATCACCATCCGCGGCAGCGGTACCGGCAACTACGGCCAGACCACGCCGCTGGCCGGCGGCGTGGTGCTCGACATGACGGGCTACAACAGCTGCCTGTGGGTGCGGCCCGGCGTGGCGCGTGCGCAGGCCGGCATCCGCCTCGGCGAGCTGGAGAAGCAGACCAAACCCACGGGGCAGGAGCTGCGCTGCGTGCCCTCGACCTACCGCAGCGCCACGCTGGGCGGCCTCTTCGGCGGCGGCTTCGGCGGCGTGGGCTCGATCAACTACGGGCCGCTGGGCGCGCCCGGCAACGTGATCGGCATCCGCGCGATGACCATCGAGGCCGAGCCGCAGGTGGTGGAGCTGCGCGGCGCCGAGGCGATGCGCATGCACCACCTGTGGGGCACCAACGGGCTGGTGCTGGAGCTGGAGATCGCGCTGGCACCCGCGCATCCGTGGCTGGAAACGCTGGTGACTTTCATCGACTTCGAAAGCGCGCTGAACTTCGCGGACAAGCTGGCGCACGCGCCGGGCATCGTGAAGCGCGGCGTGACCTTCTTTGCGGCGCCCATCTCCGATCATCTGTCGCAGCTGGCCGCGCACCTACCCAAGGGCTGCCACACGGTGCTGTCGCTGGTGGCCGAATCGTGCGAGCCCGCGATGCTGCAACTGGTGGAGGCGCACGGCGGCACGGTGAGCTACCGCAAGACGGCTGCCGAGGTGCAGAAGAGCAACCGCACGCTGATGGAATTCACCTGGAACCACACGACGCTGCACGCGCTGAAGGTCGCCCCCAACCTCACCTACCTGCAGAGCGGCTTCATCCCCGGCAAGCATGTCGAGCAGGTCATCGAGATGGAGAAGCTGCTGGGCGGAGAAACCGGCGAGGTGATGATGCACATCGAGTTCCTGCGCAACGTGGCCGGCCTCATGACCTGCAGCGGGCTGCAGCTGGTGCGCTTCAGCACCGAGGAGCGCCTGCAGGAGATCATGCGCATCCACCGCGAGCACAACGTGCACATCAACAACCCGCACGTGAACATCGTGGAAGACGGCAAGGCCGGCGGGCCGCTGCCGCCGGAGGTCATCGAGGTGAAGAAGCGCTTCGACCCGCTGGGGTTGCTGAACCCGGGCAAGCTGCGCGACTGGCCTGTGAAGGCGGCCGCGGCAGCCTGACCGATTTCAGTTCTGGCGGCGGCCCTGCACCCAGGCCACCGCCACGATGGCCATGGCCAGCAGCCACAGCGGCCAGAGGCCGAAGGGTGCCACCCAGCGCGCGAAGGGCGTGAGACCGCGACGGCCTTCCACCGTGGCTTCGAGCACGCCGCGCGTGAGACGCGGCAGCTCGTGCGTGACGCGGCCCTGGGCGTCGATCACCACGGTGGCGCCGGTGTTGGTGGAGCGCACCATCGGCCGCGCGAACTCGAGAGCGCGCATGCGCGAGATCAACAGGTGCTCGTCGATGGCCACGGTATCGCCGAACCAGGCGATGTTGCTCACGTTGAGCAGGATGGTGGGTGCCGTGGCCTCGTCGCGGAAGTTCGCGCCGATCTCGTCGCCGAACAAGTCCTCGTAGCAGATGTTCGGCGCGATGCGCTGACCCTGCCAGACGAAGGGCGCCTGCGCGAGCCCGCCGCGCGCGAAGTCGCCGAGCGGGATGTTCATCATCTGGATGAACCAGCGGAAGCCCCAGGGAATGAACTCGCCGAAAGGCACGAGGTGGTGCTTGCTGTAGGCGTAGGGCTGCTCGTCGCCGGGGCGAAACCCCAGCACCGCGTTGCTGTAGGTGCCCTGCCCTCCCAGCGGCAGGCCGACGATGGCGGCCTGGTTGCCCTGGCTGTAGCGGGCCTTGATCGCTTCCAGGTAGCCGGCGGGCAGCTGCCGCGGCAGCAGCGGCAGTGCGGTTTCGGGCGTGACGACAAGCGAAGCCTTCGCATCGCGCAGCTGTTCGCCGTACCAGCGCAGCGCGGTTTCGATGCCGCCGCCGGGAATGAATTTCTCGTCCTGCGGGATGTTGCCCTGCAGGAGTGCGACGCTCAGGCTGCCGGCCGCGCCTTTGGCGCCTTGCACATCGTCGCGCAGCGCGGGCACGAGGTTCGGCACGGCGAACACAAGTGCGATCAGCACCACGCCCGGCACGGCTTCCACGATGCGGATCGGGCGATGCAGCGCGACCAGCGCAACGGCCAGTGCTGCCGCGGCGCCGATGCCGTAGACGCCCACCCATGGCGCAAGCGCCGCGAGCGGTCCCTCGACATGCGCATAGCCGCCGGCGCCCCAAGGGAAACCTGTGAACCAGCTGCCACGAACCAGCTCGGCCAGCGTCCAGAGCGCGGCGAAAACCAGCGCGCCCGTCACCCGGCCCTTCGGCCCCCGCACGACGAACCACGCCGCGGCGACTGCGTAATAGAGGCCCAGCGCGGCAGCCAGCGCGAGCACGGCGATGGCCGCCAGCGGCGCCGGCAGGCCGCCGTAGGTATGCATCGAGATGAAGAGCCACCAGAAGCTGCCGGTGAGCCAGGCGGTGGAGAACAGCCAGCCGTGCAGCCCCGCGCGGCGCCAGCCCGCGCCCTGCGAACGCAGTCCATCGAGCAGCCACACGAACACGCCGAGCGACAGCAGCTGCAGCCACCACAGCGGCTTTCCGCCGGCCGGCGAAGCCATCGAGAGCGCCTGCGCGAGCCCGGCGGCGACGAAGCCGATCGGGCGAAACAGGGAGGCGAAGGAGGAAGCCGGCGCGCGAGCCATCAGTCGGCCGCGTCGCCGCCGCGCGCCGGGGACACCTTGAACCAGCGCACCGCGCCGCCCTTGGTGTGCAGCACGACGAAGTCGAAGCCGCCGATCGCATGGTGCTCGCCGCGCTTGGGCACGTGGCCCATCTCGTGCGCGATGAGCCCGCCGATGGTGTCGAAGTCTTCGCTGAGCTGCTCTTCGTCGAACACGATGCCGAAGGCCTCGGCGACGCGCTCGATGGGCGTGTCGCCCGAGACGCGGTAGGTGTGGTCGGCGAGGCCGAAGATGTCGCCCTCGTCCTCGGCGATGTCGAACTCGTCCTCGATCTCGCCGACGATCTGCTCGAGCACGTCCTCGATGGTGATGAGGCCGGCCACGCGGCCGAACTCGTCGATGACGATGGCCAGGTGATTGCGGTTGCCACGGAACTCGCGCAGCAGGTCGTTCAGGCCCTTGCTCTCGGGAACGAAGGTGGCCGGTCGCAGCAGCGCGCGGATGTTCAGGCCCGGCGCGCGCTGCAGCTTGAGCAGGTCCTTCGCGAGCAGGATGCCGATGATGTTTTCCTTCTCGCCCTCGTACACCGGAAAGCGCGAGTGCGCGGTGTCGATGACCAGGTGCAGCAGCGCGTCGAAGGGCGCGTCGATGTTCACCAGGTCCATGCGCGGCGCGGCGACCATCACGTCGCCGGCAGTCATGTCGGCCATGCGCAGCACGCCTTCGAGCATCACGCGCGACTCCGCGCCGATCACCTCGTTGTCCTCGGCGTCCGCCAGGGTTTCGATCAGCTCGTCGCGCGAATCAGGTCCGGGGTGGATGAATTCGGCGAGTTTCTGGAGAAAGCTGCGCTTGTCTTCCCGTTCGACGGGAGCGCGTTCAGGGTGAGGTTCGGCCACTGCGGGAGGGCGGAGTTGAGGAGGGACAAGGATACCGGATTGCGTGTGACACGCTCTACCGGGCACTCCCTCAAGGGTAAGAACGGAGGCGGCCACCAGGGCCGCGGGGCTCAGGGCGCCGACTTCTTCCGGGCATCGCGCATGCCGCTGCGCACTTCCTGCAGGCTGGCGAGGAAGGCCCAGAACTGCTTGGCGCGGCTCTTGAGCGCGAAGTCGACGGCGGCATAGTGCTCCAGGGCGATCTCGCTCATGCGGCTGTCGAAAGTGGCGCTGGGCAGTTCGAGATGGGCCTCGGCTTCGGCGCCGCTGCGCACCACGGTGGCCCCGGCGTTGCGGGCGATCTTCAGCATGGCGGCGTTCTCGCTCAGCGCATGGATGAAGAGCATGCCCACGCCTTCGTTGCGCGCCACGACCACGGCGCGCTCGAACAGGCGAGCACCGTAGCCACGGCCGCGGGCATGGGCCGAGACGGAAACGCCGAACTCGGCGCAGTCGCTGTGCTGGTCGCCGGGTGCGAATGCCAGGTGTGCCATCGCGATCAGGTCGAGACGGCGGTTGTAGATGCCGAAGAGTTCGTCGCGCTCGAAGTCGAGGCTGTCGACGTAGCGCTGGATCTGCTCGTCGGCCGCCGCGTAGCCGAAGCGCAGGTAGCGGTCGTGCGGGGTGAGGTCGAGCAGGTGGCGAGCGATGCGCTCGCGTTCGCGGGGGCCGATCGAGCGGATCGGCACCATCACCGGCTGAGGCGCGCTGACTGCGCGTGGTTGCGCCTCGACCATTGGCGCCTTCAGGAAAGAGCCAATGCCGAGAGACGCTTTGAGAAGAGTCTTGGCGGTAAGCATGGCTCCAATGTAAGGGTTTTCACCTAAGCAACAAGTTCACAAGGTTAATCCGGAAGACACATTCGTGATCCTGTGCCGAAGCGTGTAGCGCCCTCGCAACCAAATGTTGCTAGACAGGCACAGCTGTTGTGGCTTTGACACGGTCCAGCACGAAGCTGGTCTTGCAATCTTCCACGCTCGGGTGCTTGAGCAGGGTGTCCATGATGAAGCGGCTGTAGTGGGCCATGTCGGCCACCACCACTCGCAGCAGATAGTCCATGTCGCCGGTGAGGGCGGCGCATTCGACGACCTCGGGCCAGGTCTGCACGCTGGCGCGGAACAGGTCCATGGGATTGCGCTTGTGGGTTTCGGTGTGCTTTTCGAGCCGCACGTTGAGGTAGGCGGTCAGCCCCAGGCCGATGGCTTCGGGCTGCACCAGGGCGACGTAGCGGTCGATGACGCGATGCTCCTCCAGTCGCTTGACCCGGCGCAGCACGGCGCTGGGCGACAGGCTCACCTGCTCGGCGATCTGGTCGTAGGTGGCGCGGCCGTCCGCTTGCAGCGTGCGCAGAATGAGCCTATCAATCTTGTCCAGTGCTTCCATTTCTCCATTCTTGCAGTTTTACTGCGCAAGAGCCACCATGGGCGCGTGGAAACGCAGAAAACCTGAGAGGCATCCACCCTACATTGCATGACCGGCCGATTTCGCGCCCTGTTATTCGTTCGATTCATTCAATCCCCACCCTCCGGAGACCGCACATGAGCCAAGCCGACGCACCCGCCTTCACGCCCTGGGAGAACCCCATGGGCACCGACGGCTTCGAATTCATCGAGTACGCGGCACCCGATCCGGTCGCCATGGGCAAGGTGTTCGAACGCATGGGCTTCAAGGCCGTGGCCAAGCATCGCCACAAGAACGTGCTGCTTTATCGCCAGGGCACCATCAATTTCATCCTGAATGCGGAGCCCGATTCGTTCGCGCAGAAATTCGCGCGCGAGCACGGTCCGAGCGTGTGCGCCATCGCCTTCCGCGTGCAGGATGCCAAGCAAGCCTACGAACGCGCCACGGCACTAGGCGCCTGGGGCTTCGCCGACAAGGCCGGCCCCGGCGAGCTGAACATTCCCGCCATCAAGGGCATCGGCGACAGCCTGATCTACCTGGTGGACCGCTGGCCCGGCAAGAACGGAGCGAAGCCCGGCGACATCGGCAACATCGGCTTCTACGACGTCGACTTCGAGGCGCTGCCCGGCGTTGCGCCGGAGCAGGCACTTTCTCCGTTCGGCAACGGCCTGACCTACATCGACCATCTGACGCACAACGTGTACCGCGGCCGGATGAACGTCTGGGCCGGCTTCTACGAAAAGCTCTTCAACTTCCGCGAGATCAAGTACTTCGACATCGAAGGCCAGGTGACGGGCGTGAAAAGCAAGGCCATGACCAGCCCCTGCGGCAAGATCCGCATCCCGATCAACGAAGAGGGCAAGGAGCAGGCCGGCCAGATCCAGGAATACCTGGACATGTACCGCGGCGAAGGCATCCAGCACATCGCGATGGGTTCGGACGACCTGTACAAGACGGTCGACGCGCTGCGCGCCAACGGCGTCACGCTGCTGGACACCATCGACACCTACTACGAGCTGGTCGACAAGCGCATTCCCGGCCACGGAGAAAGCGTCGAGGAGCTGCACAAGCGCAAGATCCTGATCGACGGCAAGAAGGACGCGCTGCTGCTGCAGATCTTCAGCGAGAACCAGCTCGGCCCGATCTTCTTCGAGTTCATCCAGCGCAAGGGCGATGACGGCTTCGGCAACGGCAACTTCAAGGCGCTGTTCGAGAGCATCGAGCTCGACCAGATGCGCCGCGGGGTGCTGAGCGCCGCAAAATAAGGGCCCCATCCCTTATTCACGCTTCTGGAGCACGCATGCGCAGCTGTACGCCTTCGATCGGTCTGACCTTCATTGCGGCGGCTGCCGCCCTTCTTTCGGGTTGCGCCATGGCGCCGGCGGCCACGCCGGTCGCCGGCGCCTCGCACCTGGACACGGTGCAGAAGGCCGCGGTGCTGCGCATCTGCACCCCGGGCGACTACAAGCCCTTCAGCTTCCAGAAGCCCGACGGCGCCTTCGAGGGCATCGACGTCGACCTGATGGCCGGCTTCAGCGCCAGCCTCGGCGCGAAGCCCGAGTGGGTCAAGACCACCTGGGCCAACCTGCTGCCCGACCTGAGCGCCGGCAAGTGCGACATCGCCGTGGGCGGCGTGTCGGTCACCACCGACCGGCAGAAGCGCGCCTTCTTCAGTGCGCCCTACATGGTCAACGGCAAGACGCCCATCGCGCGCTGCGCCGACGTGGCCAAGTACCAGAGCGTGGCCGCCATCGACAAGCCGTCGGTGCGCGTCATCTTCAACCCGGGCGGCAGCAACGAGCGCTTCGCCCGGGCCAATTTCAAGCACGCCAGGCTCACGCTGCACGGCGAGAACGTGACGATCTTCGACGAGATCCTCGCCAACCGCGCCGACGTGTTCGTCACCGAGGCGGCCGAGGCCATCACGCAGCAGAAGCTCAGGCCGGGCCTGTGCGCGATCAACCCCGACAAGCCGCTTCAGTACGGCGAAATGGCCTGGATGCTGCCGCGCGACGACGTGGCCTTCAAGTCGTACGTCGATCAGTGGCTGCACCTGCAGCAGGCCGGCGGCGACTTCCAGCGGACGATGGACCGCTGGCTCAAGTAAACAAGCAAGCAACTCAGGACAGAGCTCTTTCATGGAATCCGCCGCCGCTGCCGTTGTCACTCCCGCCGTCTACGGCGCCTCCGATCGCCCGCCCCGCGGCGACTACTCGCGCGGCGGCGCAGTGCTGGCCGACTACACCTGCCCGCAGGACTGGGCCAGCTACACGCCGGCCGACCACGACACCTACCGCCGGCTCTACGAGCGGCAGGTGGCGCAGCTGCCAGGGCTGGCCTGCGATGCCTTCATCAAGGCGCTGCCCTCGCTGGGCGTGAAGGACCGCATCCCGCGCTTCGACGAGCTCAACGAGCGGCTGCACCGCGCGACGGGCTGGGAGATCGTGGCGGTGCCAGGGCTGATTCCTGAACTGCCTTTCTTCACGCTGCTGGCGAACCGCAAGTTTCCGGTGACGGACTGGATCCGCAAGCCGGAAGAGTTCGACTACATCGTCGAGCCCGACGTGTTCCACGACCTGTTCGGCCACGTGCCGATGCTGTTCGACCCGACCTTCGCCGATTACGTGCAACGCTATGGCCAGGGCGGCATCAAGGCGCACGAGCTGGACGCGGGCGAGAAGCTCGCGCGGCTCTACTGGTACACGGTGGAATTCGGACTGATCCGCCAGCCGGACGGCCTGCGCGCGTACGGCGCCGGCATCCTCAGCTCGGTGGGCGAACTCAGGCATGCGGTGCTCAGCGACGAGCCGCGCCGGCTGCCGCTGGACCTGCTGCGCACCATGCGCACGCGCTACAAGATCGACACCTACCAGGCCAACTACTTCGTGATCGACAACTTCCAGCAGCTGTTCGACCTCACCGAGCCCGATTTCACGCCGCTGTACGAGTCGCTGAAGGTCGCGACCGACATCGAAGCCGGTGTGCTGCTGCCGGGCGAGTCCGGCAAGGCCTGAGACTCCGAAGGGTTGTTCCCGCGCGCAGCTATCGCGCGTGCGACAGCGCACGCCCTCCCCCTAGGACAAGCCCGCTGGTCGCGGAGGCAGAGTGCCTTCCACAATCCGCGCCAAAGGAGCTTGCATGCAGACCACCACATCCGCGCGACAGAACTATCCGGCCGGCGTGCCGCACGAGATTCATCCGGAGCAGTACCGCTCGTTGCCCCAGATGTTCGACGAGGCTTTTGCCCGCTATGCAGACCGGCCGTTCTCGGTCTGCATGGAGCGCTGGATGTCCTACGGCGAGCTCGATACGCTGTCGAAGGCGCTGGGCGCCTGGCTGCAGTCGCGCGGGCTGGAGCCTGGTGCGCGGGTGGCGATCATGCTGCCCAACATTCCGCAGTTCGCGGTCACCATGTGCGGCGTGCTGCGCGCGGGGTACACGTGCGTCAACGTCAATCCGCTGTACACCGCGCGGGAGCTGGAGCACCAGCTGAAGGACTCCGGCGCGACGGCCATCGTCATCCTCGAGAACTTCGCGGCCACGCTCGAAAAGGTGATCGAGCGCACGCCGGTGAAGCACGTGGTCATGACGTCGATGGGCGACCTGCTGGGCGGCTTGTATGGCGCCTGGATCACGGTGGCCGTTCGCCATCTTGCAAAGCTGGTGCCGGCCTACAAGCTGCCGCTGAGTGACGGGCGCAGCGTGACGCCGTTCAGCCAGGCAATTGCCGAGGGGCGCGGCCGCACGCTGGGGCCTGACCAGAGCACGCTCGACTCGATCGCCTTCCTGCAGTACACGGGCGGCACGACCGGCTTGTCGAAGGGCGCGGTACTGACCCACCGCAACATCGTCGCGGCCACGCTGCAGGCCGAGGCCTGGTTCACGCCGGCACTGTCGCGCGCGGGCGATCTGGCGAAGGTCAACAGCATCGCGGCACTGCCGCTGTATCACATCTTCGCGCTGACGCTGTGCCTGCTGGTGATCCGCCAGGGATCGCACATGACGCTGATCCCGAACCCGCGCGACTTCAACAAGTTCATTGCGGTTCTGAAGAAGCGGCCCTTCCACATGCTGCCCGCGGTCAACACCTTGTTCAATGCGCTGCTGATGCACCCGGACTTCAAGTCGATCGACTTCTCGACGCTGTTCGTCTCGCAGGCGGGCGGCATGGCCGCCTCGGAGGGCACGGCGCGCAAGTGGTTCGACGCTACCGGCTGTCCGATGATCGAAGGCTGGGGCATGAGCGAGACGTGTGCGATCGGGACCAACAACCCGGTGACGAATACCGAGTTCACCGGGACGATCGGCCTGCCGCTTCCCAGCATCGAGATCGCGATCAAGGACGACGAGGGGAATTCACTGCCTGTAGGCCAGCCCGGGGAACTCTGCATCAAAGGGCCGAACGTGATGACCGGGTATTACAACCAGCCCGCGGAGACTGCCGCGGCGTTCACCGCCGACGGTTTCATGCGCACCGGCGACATCGCCGTGATGCAGGAAGACGGCTACAGCCGCATCGTCGACCGGAAGAAGGACATGATCCTGGTGAGCGGCTTCAATGTGTTCCCGAACGAGCTCGAGAACGTGATTTCGCTGTGCCCAGGCGTCGTGGAGTGCGCTGCCGTGGGCGTGCCCGACGAGAAACAAGGCGAGGCGATCAAGGTTTTCGTGGTCCGCCGCGACCCGGCGCTGACCGAGGATGCGGTGCTGCAGTACTGCCATTCGCAACTCACGGGGTACAAGCGGCCCAAGCACATAGAGTTTCGGGAATCCCTGCCGAAGACCAATGTCGGGAAGATCCTGCGGCGTGAGCTTCGCGTCAATGCGCGGGCCTGAGCGGCGATGAGCCATTCGTCGGCGAGTGCTGGGCTGCCGGCCGGTGTCGTCGTGTTCGAGCGCGGGTGGTTGTCCTCGAACAATGTACTGTTCCTGGGCTGCGACGAGACGGCGCTGATCGATACGGGGTATGCGACCCACGCCGACCAGACCTTGGAGTTGGTCGAAGCTGTGCTCGGAGACCGGCCGCTCGACCGGATCTTGAATACGCATCTGCACAGCGACCATTGCGGAGGGAATGCCGCGCTGCAGGCTCGCTATCCATCGGCTCGCACGGAGATCCCACCGGGCGAGGCTGCGTTCGTGGAGAGCTGGGACCAGCAGGCGCTGAGCTTTCTAGCCACCGGGCAGACCTGTCCCCGATTCCGGTTTACATCGTTGCTGTTGCCGGGAACTGAGTGCCTGCTTGGCGACAGGCCGTGGCAGGTGCATGCGGCGCCGGGGCACGATCCTCACGCGATCATTCTGTTCGAGGAGGAATCGCGGACGCTGATTTCAGCGGATGCCTTGTGGGAGAACGGGTTCGGCATTGCGTTTCCCGAACTGGCGGGGGAGCCATCGTTCGAGGATGCGGGGGCGACCTTGGACTTGATCGAGGAACTTGCGCCTCAACGAGTGATTCCTGGACACGGTGCCCTGTTCGGCGATGTTGCCAAGGCTCTCTCGGTGGCGCGCCGACGGCTCGATGGGTTGAGGCGCGATCCGGTCAAACATGCGCGGCATGCGATCAAGGTCTTGATGAAGTTCAAGCTGCTGGAGGTGCAGGTGATTTCGATGGAAGACTGGAATGCCTGGCTTCGAAGCACGCCCTATCTCGGCGTCATCCGATCACGCTTCTTCAGCGATGTCGAACTGGATCGACTGACCGGCGATATCTTGGCTGAATTGGTTGCCGCGGGCGCAGCCGAGGCGAGTCAAACGGATCTCCGCAACCGCTGATTGCCTGCATTCCTGACCTTTCGGTCCTGTTGGGCTGTCTTTTTCGCCGCTCTGCCGCTCTATCTCCAGCGTGTTGGGAACGCCTCGCGTGTCACCATCGTTGAGCTTCTTGTCGGCGCCATACGTCTTGAAGAGTCAAGCAGCTTCGTTTGCCGCTTCGATGCCTTCCGCTTGGCGTCCACCGTCAGCAGCTCATGTGGCGGAACATCAGGCTGGACCGTCCAGTTGCCTTCGTAACGCTGCGAGGCATGCTCCGAAAGCCTGAGCCAATCTCGCGCGAAGTCCTTCTCCTCCAGGCGCCCCTCATTCAACGCCGTCCTGGCACTGACAAGCCGCGTGCACTCTTGGCATTGGTTGCCTTGCTCGTTGATCCGGGTCTCGGCTTCGAAGAGCCATGACGCAAAGTCACCAGTGTTTTCGAGCTTCTGCTGCTCCGAGCGAAGGCATCGTCCGATCTCGCCCATTGCTCGGCAAATCTCGGCTTCGCTTCAGACGGATCGCTGGTCTTCAGCGATCTCTTGTACTCATGACCGAGCGCAGATCGCAACTCGGGCTGCACCTTGCGGCGCAACTGATAGATCCCAGTCGTGGACTTGAACGGCTGGGCCATGAAAGAGCGTCGGCGGACTGTGGATGCGCCGCCGATTCCATGAAGCGTAGGTGCCACGGTGTACCTGCTTGGTGCACCAAATCAGGCGGATAGCGAGGCGCCACAAACTGAAAAGCCCCTGATTCCGTTAAGAATCAAGGGCTTAGAAGAGTGGTGGCCTGGGGCGGAATCGAACCACCGACACGCGGATTTTCAATCTGCACAAGTAGGCATTTCCTTTGTGATGACTTAAGTTGATACATGCGACAATTTCTTTTAAAATCAAACACTTACTTGATAATTGAAAGATTTTCATGCGGATTGTCGTTGACCCAGATTGCTCTAGAATGCCTACATGGTGCCTACACGGCACTGTGTAGGCACCTATGACGACAAAACTGACTCTGACCACTGCACGGGTAGAGAACCTGCCCTGCGAGCCCGGTAAACAACAAACCATCCATTGGGACGCCAAGACCCCCGGCTTCGGCTTGCGGGTCACTGCGGCCGGCGCTCGCTCCTACATCTTCGAGTCCCGCCTGTTCAGCAAGACGCTGCGTATCACGATCGGTGATGCACGCGCCTGGGAGTTGGGCAGAGCGCGCACGGAAGCCTGCCGCCTCAAGATGCTCGTGGACGAGGGCAAGGACCCCAGGGAAGTGAAGGCCGAGCAGCGCCAGGCTTTGGAGGCTCGCCGAGAAGAGGCCGCACGCCAAGACGTGCTCTTTGGCCAGGCGTGGGACGCCTACATCCAAGAGCGCAAACTGTTTTGGAGCGAACGCCACTCCCGCGACCACGTGCAGCACGCCTCGGAAGGCGGGGTAGCGAGGAAGCGGGGGCAAGGCCTCACCCAGGCTGGTCCGCTGGCCGCACTGCGCGCGCTCCGGCTACCCGACCTCACGGGACCACGCATCGCACAATGGCTCACGGCCGAGACCGCCACCCGTCCGACGATGACCGCACTGTCGTTTCGGCTGCTGCGAGGCTTCATCCGCTGGGCGCAAGACATGCCGGCCTACAAGGGGCTCATTCCCGCCGATAGTTACCAAACGCGTGGGGTGAAAGACGCTGTCCCGCGCGTGAGGGCAAAAGAGGGCGACTGCCTGCAACGGGAACAGTTGGTCTCCTGGTTCACCAGCGTGCGCGGGATCCACAACCCGGTCATTAGCGCGTACCTCCAAGGCCTACTCATCACTGGCGCACGGCGGGAAGAGTTGGCGGCGCTGCGCTGGGAAGACGTGGATTTTCGCTGGCGCAGCCTGACGCTTAACGACAAAGTGGAAGGTGCGGGAGGGCGGACCGTCCCACTCACCCCCTATCTGTCCAGCCTACTGCTCGAACTCAAGCGGCTGAACGAAGTATCGCCGCCTCGGCGACAACTCAAACGCCTCGAAGCACGAGGCCTCACCTGGAGCCCTTCACCTTGGGTCTTTCCAAGCCCCGCCTCGGCAACTGGCAGGCTCGCAGAGCCGCGCAGTGCCCACAGCAGGGCACTCGAGCAAGCTGGCTTGCCGCACATCACGCTGCACGGCTTGCGCCGATCGTTTGGCACCTTGTCCGAATGGTGTGAGACCCCAGCCGGTGTCATCGCCCAGATCCAGGGGCATAAACCCAGCGCGATCGCCGAGAAGCACTACCGCCGCCGTCCACTAGACCTACTGCGCAAATGGCACGATCAGATTGAGGCATGGGTATTAAAAGAGGGGAAAGTCGAGTTCCCCTTCGCTACCCGAGCGGCCCTATGAGCGGTCCCACTATTGCCTGTTTTGCCTGGAACTTACCGTAACAAGAACAGTAAGCTTAGCCGGTGCTTCGAGGCACCGCGCGACGCAATCGACGATTTCACTATCATCGCCAGCGGGGCTCGACGCAGGGCTATGTCAGCCCGACGCAAGCTGAAGGGCTTGACTCGCTGCGCAGGAAAAGGTGAGACGCATAATGACCTCGGCTATGGGAGCCGAGAGTCGAGGGCAAGGTCACGATCTTGACGGTGCTCGATCCCTTTGCTTTCCGGTGAAAACCTTTACCCTGAATCTGGTCTCGGCGCAAGAGCGGCCGGAACGAGAAGCGACAAGCCCAAAAAATTACTCATAGTGCGAAAGAACATGGACTCGATAGATCTCACCGTAGAAGAGCTGAAAAAACTCGACCGCGTCAACGCCACAATCATTGAGTTCTTGCAACGCCCTACGTGGACCATTGCGGTCGGCGCAATGCTCATTAGCGGAGTACAACCTGCTGCTTACGCCACGAAGATCCCTGACGAAGGTAGCCAGCTACTGAATCCAGCCGTTGCCGCCTCGTTAAATCAACTGCGTAGCGCTTGTTCTGTGATGGAAGAATGGGCTGAAAGCTATGAGGACGATGACGGCTCCAGGTCCGACGTACCGACGGAGCAGGCGCCCATCGACTTCCTACTCTGGTGCGAAGAGGCTTATAGGGGAGCAATTGCTCCTCCTGAACTTCTCCACTACTTCTTTCGCCTCGCAGGGTTCCAAAAAGCAGGCCCTGCACCGCAAGACGTGGTGGCACGCCTCCTTGAGTTGGAACAGCATGCCGCCGTTGAACGCAGCAGGCAACCCCCGCTCGAGATCGAAACCTCGCTTCCAAACGCCCAGCAACCAAGTCCTGGGCATTTTTTCAAGCGCATGGAGGTCCTAGTCGAGAACCGCAAGATCATCTTGCCCATTGCAATGGAAATCGCCGAGGCCCTAGACAAGACCTGGCCTACTGGAATTCGACAGCCAAGGCTCGTGTGGAACCATTTACTAGAAATGGCTAAGAGCGGAAATCACTTCTCGCTCAGATTCACGGACCCTGACATTTTGGAGGTTCCGTGTGGGACGCATATCTGGGCACCCTACACTCGTGACGCTCTAGATCAGTTCCTTCGTCGCAACAGGGTGCACTTGCTGGGCGCAAATGGCGGCAACTCGCAATAGATCAGCGACGTTAGCTCGCCCAGGCCCTTGCGCGGAAAATCGTTGATTTCGTTGGCAATCGCATAAAGCTTTCCTGGATGGTCTGCACGATTGGCGCTGGCACTCACGTACCAGACCGTCGAGGTTCTTCTTGCCACACCGCTGCCAAGGGCGGACCAAATCAGCGAGATATACCGCAATGCCCATGTTGGCTGCCAACTCTTTGTGGCGCGTGATCTCCTGCCCCAAAAATCGTCGGCCAGTGTCCTGCGCGTTGCGCTGTAAGCGCGTGGCGATCCCATCTTGACGGCAGTCGCAGATCAGGCTGCCGACGACACTCAGCGATGCGGCAGCAGTTCGATGACGCGATTGGCGGGCTGGGTGGGCAGGCGCTCGAGAACGTCGCTGAGGTACGCGTGCGGCTCGTGTCCGTTGAGCTTCGCTGACTGGATCCCGGATCGACACTTCAAACTCCCCCACCAGTGGACACCAAAATTCCTCCAGGCAGGACGAGGGTTTCGTTATTGATCGCTCACGCGTCGGGGGCGATCGCCAGGCGTGCAACGGCCTCCTTCAGCCGATAGCTCCTGCCCTCGAATTCGAGCATGACGGCACGATGCATGAGCCGATCGAGGATCGGTGGTTCCCGTGGTCGCGTCGCCAAGGTATTTGCGCCCGTCCTGCACGACGCGGTTGGAGGTCACGACGATGCTGCCGCAGCTTTTGTAGCGCTGATGCACGATGGCCTGGAGCAACTTGGCGGCGTCGGCGATTCACCGCGCAAGGAAGAGATCGTCCAAGACAAGCAGATCAGATTCGACGTACGCACGCATCAGCGCCGTCTGCACCTTGGGTGCTTGCCAGTGTGAAGCTGGCAACTCGATGTCGGCCTCGACGTAGCGAACTTCATGCCCTTGCAGGGTGGCTTGGTAGGCGGCGGCCTTGGCAACATGCGACTTCACGGCGCCTGGCTTGCCGATGATCAGGGTGTTGGCCCCGTCAGCGATGAACTTCAGCGTGTGCAGCTCGAAGTACGCCTGACGGGGCAGCTTCGGATTGAAGCGCCAGTCGAAGTCGGTGAGCGTGGGCTGCTAAACGAATCGCGAGCAAGCTTCGCACTTCAGAACCGAGCCCGCCTTCATTGGCATTCATTTCCGGTCTCGGGCATTCACCCCGTCCTCCTGCACAACGCTCCATTTGACACTGGCTCCACGCATCGGCATGGAGCCACGGCGACGGACGTGAAACATCGTTGACGACGTGGCTCCTTCCGGCGCGAAGTTTCTTCAACCTGTTCAGAAGGAGCCATCATGGCACTTGATATCCGCGCTCTGCCCCATCCGGCGGATCGCTTCCGGCTCACCACCACTGAGTTTGCAACGCAGCAACTCGTCAATGCACAAACCGTTCGGAAGCGCCTGAGCCTCCACGGCTCCTATTTCGGTGTCAAACCGCTGCGTCTGCTGAACCGCCGACTCTTGTGGCCCGCCGATTCGATCAAGACGCTGATCGAGGAGAGCCAGCAATGAGCGACATGGCCACCACCCTCGAATTCGAAGGCCGCGATGCGCTGATGAAGTCGCTCGACGCGCTCCAGCCCACGGGCGAGCGCAGCACCGCCACCAAGTTCACCGCGCTGTATGCCAACATCGAGCAGGCGCTCACCCGCGGCGTGACGCAGCGTGCTGTCTTGGAAGCGCTCGGGCGCGACGGCCTGAAGCTGCATCCGGCGAAATTCAAGAAGCTGCTCGAGGAAGCTCGTGCTCAGCGCAACGAAAACGGGGAAGGCCTCCGCTGCTCGTCCTGCGGTGGAGTGCAAATGACGCCGCCCGCGACGGAAGCCCAACTCGAAGAAGGGAGCGAAAAGTGAACCCTCCCATCATCACACCTCCCTACCCTGTCGATGCGCTGCCCCCCGAACTGGCGCGTCTTGTCGGGGAGATCCAAGCCAAGGTGCAGGCTCCCGATGCTTTGATTTGTATGGCCATCTTGTCCGCCATCTCGGCGGCGAGTCA
Source organism: Variovorax sp. CAN15 (assembly GCF_030462475.1). Lineage (GTDB taxonomy): Bacteria > Pseudomonadota > Gammaproteobacteria > Burkholderiales > Burkholderiaceae_C > Variovorax. The sequence continues at coordinate 11,534 of NZ_JASMRZ010000027.1, read as the reverse complement.
GAGCCTCGTCGACGTCCTGCTGCCCACTGGCCAGCTCCGTCCTGTCTCGACCAACTTCTTGACCATCGCAGAGTCTGGCGAACGCAAGTCGGCAGTCGACGGCATCGTGTCGGCCCCCATTCACGCTCATGACGAGGCTCGCTCGGTCAAGTACCAAAAGGATCTCTCGCAGTACATGTGCGACATGAAAGTGTGGCAAGCAAAAGACCAGGTACTCCGGGGCAAGCTCAAGAAGGCCGCGCACCAAGACGAGCCGACCGATGAGATCCAACAGCAGTGGGAGGCGCACGAGAAGAAGAAGCCGATTACACCCCGTCTGCGGCAACTCCATCGTCAGGACATCTCCGAACGCGCGCTCATCGAGGCACTCGAGGGTGACTGCGAATCCATCGCGCTCATGTCGGACGAAGGTGAGGCCGTCCTCAAAGGCAGTGCGATGACGACGTTCAGTGTGCACAACCGGGTCTGGGATGGCGCCAAAATGCTGTCGCTTGATCGCGGACGCGGTGTGCACATCGTCGCCCGCCATCCGCGAGGCACCATGAGCATCATGGTCCAGCCCGCCGTGCTCAAGAACTACCTGCACCGTCACGGCGACCTCGCTCGCGGTTCTGGCTTCTGGGCGCGTGTGCTGGTGGGAGCTCCGCCCTCCACGCAGGGCTTCCGCTTTGTGTACTGGTACAACGAGCAATGGGTCTATCTCCCTGGCTTTCACAGCAGCATCAAGGAGTTGCTCGAAGAATACGACCGACGGCTCGCCGAAGGTCCGATCAAACGCAAAGTGCTGGAGTTCTCGCCCGAGGCGGTGACACGCTGGATCGCGTTAACGAACCAGGTGGAAGCGATGTTGCAGCCGTTCGGCTATTTGAACGACATCAAGGATTTCGCATCGAAGTCGATGGAAATGACGGGTCGCCTCGCGGCGCTACTGCACTTTTTCACCAAGCAGCAGGGGCAGATCAGTCTCAACGCCTTGGAATGCGCATTCTTGATCATTTGCTGGCATATCGATGAATTCAAGCGCCTGTTCGGGCATCAAAGCGGCGTGACGCAACTTCAAGCCGATGCCAAGGCGTTGGAGCACTACATCCAGACGCTCTTTTACGGGAACGGCAATCAGCCGCTTCCCCGCAATGAGATTCTGCGAAATGGCCCGATCCGCCCTGCTTCGCGCTACGACGAGGTCTTAGACTACCTAACCGCTGGCAGCAAAGTGTGGATCGGCCGGCTCGGTCGCCGCCGCTTCATCTATCGCGGTCCCAACTTCGGCGCGCTCTGAGCGCTCCCGCGGGAGGCGGCTTCGGCCGCTTCGACTTCCGAAACAATGCGATTCCATGCGATTTGTCGCATGGAATCGCATTGTTTTATGACTCAGTGAACCTGACGTCCCTTGAAGGTGTTTCAGGCCAAGCGGCTTGTAGCTCGACCGGACCGACGAGCAGCCAGCGGCCACGCTGCCGCAGCGTCGACGGGACCCGCATGAACAGCACGTTGCCCCGAGCAGGGCTCGATCTGGCTGGAGGCATACCGCCCCGCGCAACTACTCCAACGCCTTCTACTCGAGTCGCATTCGGACACGATAGCCATGGTCGCCTCCAACATGCGCAAGCATCGCGCGAGCGACGACAGCCAAGCGCATCGTGCTTTTGCATCGATAGCTTTTTGAATGCAGGCGCACTTCGCCGCTACGCTCACGAAATACGTCGCCGCTCATCCGAAAAGTACGCGACGTCTGCACGCGTACTAGCTCGGCACGCAGCTGGAGAATCGCCGTCTGCTCGATGCTCGGCGGCTTGCTCTCAACGTTGGCGAACTTGTTCCGGCACTGGCCTTGGTCCAGTCGAAAAGGTCTGTTCGAGCACCGCCGATGTGTGCACCACCGACCCGATTTCTTGGCAGCGCTCAATCAACGCCTGTCGCTCAAATTCCAGCTGTAGTGCGCCCCCTCATCGCTTGCGTCATCCACGCGCTCCTGACCTCGATTGAAGTGCACAGCAGCGGATGCGTGCGGGAAAGGCGAAGCCAACTTTGCACCAGCGCCGCGCTTTCGGAATCGTTGCTCACTACCTCGAAAACACACCCGTCGAGCGTGATAACTTTTTATCGACCTGATGTCATATCTATGGCAATAGATACGTGATTCCCCTGGACATCTTCGCTTCATTGGGGAGAAGAGGTTTCGGATTATCTCTTTATCTCATTCGAAATTATCTACCCCGTCCCAGGACCCTCTTTCCGTCGAGATTATCGATCTCATTCGGATCTGTATCTAGTTGCCATCAGACGCGTGGACTTTCCCACTATGACATTCACCCAAATGACCAACTTCATAGCAACACCATCATCTTGTCCGCCTTCGTCACCATCGTTTAGTGACAAGCGTGCCTTGTGCATCAGCATGATCTACCACGATACCTTCAATGGGAAGGAATGCCTTCGCATACCGTCTGGCTTTCAGACGGCCAAGCACATTGAAGACATTGTCGGCCTCACCCGCGATCTGCTCGCAGAGGGGCCCTCTCAGTGCGCACCAAGCAAGTCCCCCGTTCAGCGCTTCGGATCAAAGCTAGACCAGCGAGTTCAACGTGCACTCTGGTTGACACCACAACAACTGCAGGAGAACCTTCCAAAGCATCGCCTTCACCCCTACGTCGAGCTCTTCATCCAGTGCGCTGCCAGAGAGCGCCTGTTTAACTGGAGGGCCTTGGGCAAAGCACTAAGCAAGGCGGAGCACAAGCAGTACGCTGAAGCTCGACAGCGAATGCTTGCGGCATTGCGCTCAGGAGCGCGTGAGCCGGCCTTTCGCAAGACAGTCAAACTTCATCAAGATAAGGTGCGGCGCAACCTTACCTGCATCCGGCGCTACACCGATGCTCAATTCCGTCGTCACTCGCGTCTCCTGGTGATTCGAGTCGATTGCATGTTCATCGAAGGGTTTGCCCCGGCGCATGACTGGACCCAAGCACGCGCCTACCGCGAGACACTGATCAAGTTCCTCAATCGTGTTCTTCCCAAGGTGATTCAGTCGCAGAAGGATCGAGATGCAAAGAAGAAGCCCCAGCCGATTGCCGGGTACATCATCGGCACCGAATACGGAATCGAGACCGGCTGGCACTTTCACGTCACGCTGTTCTTGAACGGTGACGATCATCAAAACGACGTTGGCATTGCAACGGCGATCGGTTTGAATTGGCTGAAGGAGATCACGGGTGACAACGGTCGCTACCACAATTGCAATCTCGACGCGAAGCAAGGCAAGCACAAAGCGGTAGGCGTCGGGATGGTTCACCGACACGACTTGGCCAAGCGCAAGATTCTGAGCAGCGTGGTGACGCGCTACGCCGGGAAGGGTTGCTACTACGCCGAGGCCCAGACAGGGACGAAGGATCGCCTGTTGAACAAGGGAGGCTGGCCTAAGGCAAAGGACCCGAAAAAGGGTGGCCGTCCTGAGAAACTGCTACCGCTGCAGCGAGAACTGTTGACGCACATGTTTTCCGAGAAGAAGAAGCGCTTCTTCCCGATCTGGAGGCCGAGTGAACCGTCTCAGCCGTCAGTGAGTTACTGACCCCAAGACGATGCACAATCGCCCGACAGCGCGGTGGCGGGAGCTTTCCGCGGGAATCATGTGTGCGCAGAAGCGTTCACTCTAAGGAAATCCGCCTGCTGGCAAGGCGGCAATGCAACGACACAATCCCTTCATGCCAAATATCGCCTCTATCCTCAAATCCGAAATCTCTCGCGTCGCCCGCAAGGAAGTACGAGCTGAAATCGAAACGCTCAAAAAAGCCTCGGTCGCACATCGCGCCTCGATCGCCGAACTGCGCCGCCAGGTAAGCGCCCTGGAGAAAGAACTTCGTCGTGTTGCGAAGGGCGCGACGCGCTCCGACACAGTCAAAAGTTTGGAGGATGAAGAAGCCGGCACGAAGCGCCGATTCAGTGCGACGAGGTTGGTGGCACACCGTTCAAAGCTTGAACTGTCCGCCGCAAGCTATGGGCAACTGGTGGGTGTCTCGGGGCAGACCATCTACCACTGGGAGCAAGGTAAAGCACGTCCGCGAGCGACGCAACTCGAAAGTCTCGCGGCGGTGCGAAGCCTGGGCGCACGCGAAATCGCGGAGCGCCTGTCCACGCAATAGAACCGCAGAAACTCGGGCGGCAGGAGCACCGCCTCCACCTCTATGCCTGTGACCTATCTTTCAAAGAACCGATTGGCCCGCTCCTTCTCGCGCTCCTCGTGGATCATTGAAAAAAGGTTCTTCAGCACCGAACGCAGATCTCGAATCGCAACGGGCTCATCCCAGTTTCCCTGGAACAGGTCCTGGTCGATTGACCTCCCTCCCTGATTCAAAGAAGTGACCGCAGCTTCGCAAAGACGTCCAACCTCCAGGACCCACCGATAGGCCAATTTCGCCTTTCTGGGGTCGCCCAGCGTGTTGGCGCCGACCGGAAACTGAGCCAGTTTTGCAGGTAGTGCCGAAGTAAAAGTGAGCCAGGTGTTCAACCTACCCTGCTGTTTATTTAAGCAGCGGGGTTCGAGGAGTGATCACCATGGACATGATTGGCAAGATCCGACGGCTGCACGCGAGGGACAAGCTGTCGGAGCGCGAGATAGCGCGCAGGACGGGACTGTCGCGCAACACGGTTTCCAAGTGGCTGCGCGCGCCGGTGAAGGAGGCGCCGAAGTACCGGCGCGATCCCCGCCCCAACAAGCTCAGCCCGTTTGAGGAAGCGCTGAAGCGGGCATTGACGGCCGATGCGCGACGGCCCAAGCATGAGCGGCGCACAGCACGTGCGCTGCACGCCGAGATCAAGGCGGCGGGCTACGACGGCGGTTACTCGGCCGTCACTGACTTCGTTCGAGCCTGGCGCCAGGGCGAGGGACAGGCGGTCAACGTCACCGCGTTCGTTCCACTGACCTTCGAGCTCGGCGAGGCCTTCCAATTCGATTGGAGCGAAGAAGGCCTGGTCGTCGGCGGCATCTACTACCGCATGCAGGTGTCGCACCTGAAGCTGTGTGCGAGCCGTGCGTTCTGGCTGGTGGCCTACCCGAGCCAAGGCCACGAGATGCTGTTCGACGCCCACACAAGATCGTTCGCAGCGCTGGGCGGTGTGGCGCGCCGTGGGATCTACGACAACATGCGCACCGCAGTGGACAAGGTTCACAAGGGCAAGGGCCGCACCGTCAATGCCCGCTTCGCAGTGATGTGCGCGCACTACCTGTACGACCCCGACTTCTGCAACGTGGCCTCGGGCTGGGAGAAGGGGCGTGTGGAGAAGAACGTGCAGGACAGCCGTCGGCGCATCTGGATCGAGGCGGGCCGGCGCCGCTTCGGCTCCTTCGTCGAACTCAACGCCTGGCTGGGCGAGCGATGCCGAGCGCTGTGGAACGAGGTGCGCCACCCCGAGCACAGCCAGTTCAGCGTGGCCGAGATGCTCGAGCACGAGCGTCCCCACCTGATGCCCATGCCTGAGCCCTTCGATGGCTACGTAGAGAAGCCAGCGCGGGTGTCGAGCACCTGCCTGGTGTCGGTGGCACGCAATCGCTACTCGGTGCCCTGCGAGCTGGCTGGGCAGATGGTCAGCACGCGGCTGTACCCGGGCAACGTCGTGGTGGTCGCAGAAGACGCGGCAGTGGCGCGCCACGAGCGCCTGAGCGCCTCTGGCGGCACCCGCTACGACTGGCAGCACTACATTCCGCTCATCCAGCGCAAGCCTGGTGCATTGAGGAACGGTGCGCCCTTCGCGGACATGCCCGAAGCGCTGCAGCAACTGCGCCGCGGCCTGCTGCGCCAGGCCGGTGGAGATCGCGTGATGGCCCAGGTGTTGGCCATCGTGCCGACGGCGGGGCTGGATGCGGTGATCGTGGCGGTCGAGCTGGCGCTGGAGAGTGGTCCGCCATCGGGCCGTGTCAGCGTGGAGCACGTCGTCAATGTGCTCGGGCGGCTCACCGCACCGGCAGCACCGCAGAGTGCGCAGACGGCGCTGCAGATCGTCACGCCACCGCTGGCCAACACGGCCCGCTACGACGGCTTGCGTGGACAGGAGGTGGACCATGCGTGACGTGACAGTCGAACTCAAGGCGTTGCGCCTGCACGGTATGGCCAGTGCCTGGTGCGATCTGGCGGAGCAAGGTGCCGCGTCCGGCTTGGATGCCTCGCGCTGGCTGGTCGAGCACCTGCTGCAGGCGGAGACCACAGACCGTTCGATGCGTTCGGTCCAGCACCAGATGAACTCGGCGCGCTTCCCCGTGCACCGGGATCTGGCCGGCTTCGACTTCGACGCGTCGGTGATCGACCAGAAGCTGGTCCACCAGCTCGCGATGCTGGAGTTCACCGAGGCCGCGCACAACGTGGTCTTGGTCGGTGGTCCAGGCACAGGCAAGACCCATCTGGCAACGGCTCTGGGCGTGTCGGGCATCGTGCGCCACGGCAAGCGCGTGCGGTTCTACTCGACGGTCGATCTGGTCAATGCACTGGAGCAAGAGAAGGCCCAGGGCAAGGCCGGGCGTATCGCGCTGAGCCTGCTGCGAATGGATCTGGTGATCCTGGACGAACTGGGCTACCTGCCGTTCAGCCAGGCCGGCGGCGCGCTGCTGTTCCACCTGCTGTCCAAGCTGTACGAGCACACCAGCGTGGTGATCACCACCAACCTGGACTTCGCCGAATGGTCGACGGTGTTCGGCGACGCGAAGATGACAACCGCCTTGCTCGACCGCCTCACGCACCACTGCCACATCGTGGAGACGGGCAACGAGAGCCATCGCTTCCTGCACAGCAGCGCCACTGCGAAGAAGCGCATCAAGGCCAGGGAGCAGACCCGCAAGACAGGCGCCAAGGCCGATCCAACCGACGCCACCGATTGACGACTACTGCTCGTAGCAAGGCGCTACGGGCTACGCCCTTCGCGCCTTATGAGTTCGATCACAAGAAGCGAAAGGAGGTCACAGAACAAGGCAAGACATACACTTATCCACAGTCGACCATTGCTGCGTCGGCTTCCACCCCTGGCTCACGATTCAAGCGGCGCGGTGGCTCAGTTCTACTTCGGCGCGGACACACCAGCCCCATGCGGCCCTTCGTGGGTAGCGTGTGCATGGGCTCTGCCAGGCCCTGCCACTGGCCGCCGCTGCTGTAGTACTTCACGCAGTAGGCGGTGATTAGGCGCTGGTTGGAGCCCTTCGACGTGATGGTCGAGAGCGGGTCGTCCGCCGCGCGCCCGGGGTTGTCCTCGTAGAAGCCGCCGTAGGCCTGCTCGATGCACGCGGACACCAGCGCCTGCTCGCCGCGGTGCGCGCCGGTGATGGTGCGCAGCGGCTCCGCCGGGTCGTTGCCCGCGCGCTCGCCGTGGTGTGTGAGGTGCGTCAGGTGCACCGCGGCCACGGCGCTGGTGGCCCCGCTGGCTGTCACCGTGTTGAGCGGCCGCTCGACGCTGCGCACGCCATGGCTGAAGCGCTTTCCGCCGTCCTTGCCTTCGCCGTGCCCGGCATCGACCAGGTGCGCAGCCACGATGCCCAGCGGCACGCTGCCGCCAGGGCGCTTGATGAAGCTGTTTGCCGTGACGGTGTGCAGCGGCTCCTGAATGTCGTGGCCCACGCTGTTGGCGCGGAACTTCGTTATGAACGCGCCTTCGACAACCGCGTGCTTGACGCCACCGGCCACCACGGTGCCCAGCGGGCGGGTGATGTCGAGCGCGCGCGGCTCCTGCCCAGCGCGCTCGCCGTAGCCGATGGTCACCAGGTTGGCGCTCGCCAGCGCGTGGTGCGTGCCGCCCGCGGAGATGGTCGACAGCGGCTGCTCGATGTCGTCGCCCTGCAGGTGGCTTTCCTCCGTGCCGCGCAACGGCGCCAGCGTCGGCGCGACCACCGAGAAGTGCCCGCCCTTGACCTGCGCGCAGATAGTGCGCGGCGGCTCGTCGGCAGCCATCGTGCGTTGGTTGCTGGCGTTAGCGTGCTCGGTCAGGAAGGGCGCGGCCGCCGCGTCGAGCGGGAAGATGCCCGCCTCGTTGCCACATGTCGGGCATGCGCCGGGTATGCCCGCATCGCCCTCGCGATAGCTGGGGAAGGTGTTGCCGCAGTTGTTGCAGCGGTACTCGTGGGGCCGCTCGGGGGTGGCAGGCGGTGTCGGAAAGATCGGGTCCGCGCCCTGCAATGGCGCCAGCACGGGCCCGACGGCCGCAAAGCCATTGGAGGATGTGACCGTGCGAAGCGGCTGGTCGGCGCTCCAGGCGTTCGGCCCGCGGCCGGTCGTCTGACCGTTCGCGGTGTTCGCGACGAAGGGCGCCAGCACTGGCTGCGCTACGCACGAGTCGGCCTTCGAGGTGATGGTCTGCAGCGGCGCGCCGACCGAGCGCGAGGGCGACTGGCCCATGCGGCCGCCCACGCCCACGATGAAGGGCTTCGGGCTGGCCAGCACGTGCCGCCACAGGCCCTTCGCCACGCGGCGCATGGTGTTGGCCGCCAGCGGGCGCTCGCGGCCGAACACGCTGCGCGCTGGCAGGCTGAAATCGATGCATTCGGCGGCCGAGCGCCAGGGCAGCTGCTTGCCGGCAAGCACTGCCGCGCTGGTAGGGTCGCCATGGGTGGCGTCGGGCCAGACGATGGGCAGGCCGTCGCGGCGCGCCACGAGGAACAGGCGCTTGCGGATCGTTGGCGCGCCTTGGTCGCACGCCCGCAGCTCGCGCCATTCGACGTTGTAGCCGTGGCCGCGCAGCTGCCGCACGAAGCTCTCGAAGGTCTTGCCCTTGCGCGCCGGGTCAGGCCGGGCGGTGCCGTCGGCGCCCACCAGCAGCGGGCCCCACGTCGTGAATTCTTCGACGTTCTCCAGCATCAGCACGCGCGGCTTCGTCAGCGCGACCCAGCGCATGCCGACCCATGCCAGGCCGCGGATGTGCTTCGCCACGGGCGTGCCGCCCTTGGCCTTGCTGAAATGCTTGCAGTCGGGCGACAGCCACACCAGCGCCACCGGCTGATTGCCGGTCACCTCGATGGGGTTTACCTCCCACACGCTTTCCAGCAGGTGCCGGGTGTGCGGGTGGTTGATGGCGTGCATTGCCAGCGCCTCGGGATCGTGGTTGATCGCGATGTCCACCGGACGCCCGAATGCAGCTTGGAGGCCCGTCGACGTGCCGCCGCCCCCGGCGAAGTTGTCAATGATCAACTCGTGCCCGAGGTCGAGCCGCATGGTGAAGTCGTCACGCTTCATGCCGGCGTGCCCTCGCTGATGGCCAGGGCGTCGCGCACGGACTCGACCGGGATGTTGAGCGACTGTGCGGCGGCGCGCATGGCCAGTTCCCGATCTGAACTCAGCTCCAGGGCGCGCTCGAAGGCGCCCTGGATCTTCTCAATGGTGAGGATCTCGAAGTCCATCGGGTCTCAGGCCTTCGACTCTTCCGCGAAGACCTCTTCCGCGGTCTTTGCGGTGTTGGCCTTGCGGCGGCTCGCCGGCGCTGCTGCGGTGCTGCCGGGCGGGTCGTTCGGGAACGGCCATGCACCTTCGCCGTCGCCTTGCTTCTGGGCGGTAGGTGCGCTTGCCGGCGGCGCGGCGCCTTGGCGCTGCTCTTCGCCGTCGTCGAGCTGCTGCTGGCGGACCTCTGGCTCCAGCAGCTTCAGCGGCACCTCGCGGCTCTTGAGCATGGCGAGCTCGGCCAGCACCAGCTTCGGCACGTCGACCATCTCGATGCTCCACCAGGTCGCCACGGTGCCGCCCTGCTTGGCCTGGAAGCGCCAGTTCTCGAGCGATGCATCCGTGATCGGGAGGTTCGACTTGCCGCCGACGCCGTGATCGATCTCGCCGGTGTAGCCCGTTAGCTTCTCGGTCCACGGCACCTTCTTGATGTGGCGCGCCATGGAGGTCAGGTGCGGGAGATCGCTGATTTCCTCGACTCCCGGCAAGGTCTGGCGCTTGTCCTTGGCGCTGCCGCCCGCAGCCTCGGTCTTCGTGAACAGGGCGGTGCGCAGCGCGGGATCGAACGCTGCGAGCGCGTAGTTCGGAAGGTCGGCCTGCACGTTGAGGCGCACGCCCGGGTTCGCGCCCGGCGGCCGGTTCTTCTGGCTCAGCAGGTGGACATCGAGCACCTTGACCTTCGTGAACTCGGGGAGAGAAAACATGGAGTAGCTCCTGTGGTTGAAGAAAAGAAAGAAGGCGCCGCTTGCGCGGGCCGGCAGGGAAAACGTGGTCTGGAGGAGGGAGGGAGCCCGGCCGGCTTGTGTCGCCCAAAAAGGGTTGTCAGAACGGCAGTTCGTCGTCGTCGGACGGCTCGCGCTTGGCGAGCACGAGGCTCTCGACGGGAGCGTTGGCCGTGCGGCGGACTTCGACGGCGTGCAGCACGTAGAAGTAGTTGCCGGGGTTTGCGGCCGCGAGGCGTTCGGCTTCGTCGCCCGCACTTTCAGCGCTCAGGTGCTGTCGTGAGGGTGGTCGGTGGCCGTGCGGGCTCCACACCAGCCAGAACTCGAGGTTGTCCATGTCAGGCCGCGATCAGTTCGGTTGCCGGCCCCGTGGCGGCGAAGTAGACCTCCTGGCAGGCCCGGACGTCGACGATGGCGCTGTGGGCTCCTTCGAGCTTCTTGCCGGTGAAGAACTCGTAGGCCTCGCCCAGGTTGGCGCTCTTGTGCTTGAAGAAGCCGGCGCGCTTCATCTTGTCCGTGGGCGGCAGCTTCAGGATCGGCGTGCTGATCAGCTGCGTGCATTCCGCGCTGCCGGCCTTCCAGTCGTCGGCCGTGGCCTCGTCCAGGAAGCGCATGCAGGCGATGCGCGCGATCCGGGCGTCGAAGCTTTCGTTGTGGCCGATGCGGACAGCGGCGCGGCGCCACATCGCGAGCAGCATGCGCAGCGCGAGGTGCTCGGGGATGCCGACGTCCAGCGCCATCTCGGTGGTGATGCCGTGGATGGCGGCGGTGTCCTCGGGAATCGTCCAGCCATCGGGCTTCACGACGACGTCGAGCGTGCTGAAGACGCGCCGCGTCTCCAGGTCGACCAGTTCGGCGCCGACCTGCACGAAGTGCGGCTGGTCGGGGTGCTCGCTCGGCTCCTTGAAGAGCGGGAGCGACTGGGTTTCGAAGTCGTAGAAGAGGGCGAGTTTCATGCTGCTTCCTTGAGCTGGCCGACGTGGCCGTTGTTGATCCACTCCGCGGCGACGGTGGCCGGCAGATCTGAGGGCAGAGCCTTCAGCGTGCCGAAGAGGAGGGCGGTTTCGATCTCGCCGTTCTGGGCGAGGACATCGAGCCAGGCCAGCAGGTCGCCGCGGCCCTGGGCGTCGAGCACGTCGAAGCGGTCAAGCACCAGCAGCTTTACGCCGGACTGGAAGCTGATGGCCTCGGCCACCATGGCATCGACGCGCCAGCGCTCGGACTCGCTCAGCAGCGCGTACGGCCGCGCGCCGCCGCTGGGCGTCATGCAGGTGATGGACATGTCGGCATCGATGCCTACACGCAGCCACTCCGCATCGACCGCGCTCTGCTGCAGCCGGGTGTTGATCGGCTCCAGCGCTTCGGCCAGCATCTGGCCCGGAATGCCGTCGGGTGCGAGGTCAACGGCCAG
>NZ_JASMRZ010000026.1 GCF_030462475.1 Variovorax sp. CAN15 | reverse complement strand
CTTCGGCGTGCCGTGCTTCTTCAGGTAGGCGGGCGAAGCGACCATCACCCACGGGTTGACGCCCAGGTAGCGCGCGCCCAGTGACGAATCGGCCAGCTTGCCCATGCGGATGGCCACGTCGATGCCCTGCGCGATGAGGTCCACGTAGCGGTCCTCGAAGCTCAGGTCGAGCAGCGCGGCGTAGGCGTCGAGCGCGTGCAGCACGCCGCCCACGCGTTCCTTTTCCATGCCGGTGGCGCTCATCACGCCGGCCAGCGCCTCGAGGCTGGGCACGGCCTTCTCGGTGAGCGCGACGATGCCGGCGGCCACCGCGCAGGCGTCGTCGGGCGAGTCCATGCAGATGACATGGTCGCCCAGCAGCTCGCGCCAACGGCCTTCGCAGCGGCGGCGGCGCTGCGCGTCGGGAATCAGGAAGAACAGGTGCGTGGTCTCGGCCGCGGCGGCGATGACTTCCTCGATGGGGATGTCCTCGTCGAGCTTCTCGCCGATGAGGCCTTCGATCTGGTGGCGCGAGACGGCCGGGTACGGCAGTTCGTCGCCGGTCACGAACAGGTAGCCGCGCTTCTTGCGCTTGACCCAGCAGTCCATGTCGGTGTGCTGCGCCATCACGTAGAAGGCGAGTTCATAGCTTTCCTCGCCGGTGCCGCCGCCACCGCCTTCGAGGTAGCTCCAGGTGAGCCACTGGTCCATGAGGTTGGCGGTCGATTCGAACTGGCCGACCTGCAGCGGCGCATGGTCGGAGTTCGCGTCGCCGATGGCCATGAACAGCAGCTGCGGGTCCGGCACGCCGCAATCGGTCAGCAGCTTCATGAAGGTGGGCAGCTCGCGGCGCGCGAGCGTCTGCGGGATGTCGCCCATGGAGCCGGTCACGTCGAGCGCGAAGGCGATACCCAGCGAGTTCGGATGATCGGCGTTGTCGCGCGACTCCCGCACCTTGAGCCCCTGCGGGTTCATCAGCGGATGGGTGGAGCGCTGCGTGAAGACTTCCGCGCCGGGCCTCGCGGCGCGGTCGGCGATGAGCGCCGTGTGTGCGGCGTGCGAGTAGTTTCCGTAGCCCATGGAGTTCTCTCCTCTTGGTGACTTGATTGTTGTTGCGGCTCAGGCACCGCCGCGCGGTGCCGGGTCGAAATGAACGAACCTGGGCGCGCCGAAGGCCTCTCGCGACGCCGCCGAAAGCGCCTGTTCGATCCCTTGCGCGCCGAGGCGCCGGCATGCGGCGGCGTCCTCGCTGAATTCACGCAGAACGGCAGCGAGCGGTGCCGGCGTATTGGCCCCCAGGCCAGGCTCGCCGGCCGCGCCGCCATGCAGCACGGCGCGCACGGCCCAGGCGGACTGCATGAGGTCGCGAGCCGCGGCCGCATCGTGAGTCGCCCCGTCGGCCTGCTGGGCGCGAGACCAGCCGACGAGCAGCACGCCATGGTCGCGTGGATGCACGAGCGCATGCGCGGGCGACAGGTCGCGGTGCGTCCAGCCGGCACCATGCACGAAGGCCAGCACTTCCAGCATGCGGCGCCAGATCCAGACGGCATGGCGCGGGTCGATGCCCTGAGCGTTGGCCTGCTGCACGTCCTGCAGGCTGCCCCAGAAGCCGGTCGGGTGGCGCAGCACCAGCGCCTGCCGGGAGCCGTCGCTCATTGCGCTCGCCAGTCCTTCGGCCACACCGGTGCCCAGCGGTTGCGGCAGGCGGCGGGTGAAGTAGGCCGCGCCAGGCACGGAGAGATCCTGCAGAGCCTGAAGCACGGTGAACTCGCGCTGCAGCACGCTGTCTGCCGAAGTGTCGCGCGCGAGCTTGAAAGTGACACGCGCGGGCATCGCGCCAAGGCGCTCGGCCAGCAGAACCTCGCTGTGCTCGCCGGTGGCCAGCGGCGCGAGCACGCGGTAGTGCGCACCGCGCCACGCAAGAATGCGCCCGCCGGGCACATCGGCATTGGCCCTGCGCCATGCGGCACGGAAGCTCTCACGCTCGACGATCTCCTGGCCGCGCACCACGGTGGCGCCGCAGTAACTGCAGTTCACCGTGCGCCAACGGGCGGCGCGCGGCAATGGCGCGGAGCATTGGGGACAGCTGAGAGCCTGCAGCGACAGCATGGCCCGCGCCCTACTCTTCCCTGGGCGGCGTGGTCGGATCGGGCGAGGCCAGCACGCGGTCGATGCGGCGGCCTTCGAGCGCGACGATCTCGAAGCACCAGCCGGCGCAGTCGATCTGCTCGCCAACCTCCGGCAGATGGCCCGACACCGCCATCAGCAGGCCGGCCACGGTGTTGTAGCGGCCGCGTTCCTCGTCGGGCAGCTCGCGGATGCCCAGGCGCGCGCGCAGCTCCGACACAGGCATGAGCCCGTCGAGCTCCCAGATGCCGTCGGGCCGCTGGTGCGCCCAGGCGTCGGTCTGCATGCCGGGCTGCAGTTCACCGGTGATGGCTTCGAGCAGGTCGCGCGGGGTCATGAGGCCCTGCACCACGCCGTATTCGTCGACCACGAACACGAGGCGGCCGGCGCGGGCGCGGAACTGCTCCAGCAGTTCCATGCCGGTGAGGGTCTCGGGCACGAAGACCGCGGGCGTGGCCTCCTGGCCGAGCACGCCGGGGTGCGCGGGGCCCAGTCGCAGCAGGTGCGCCACGCTGATCACGCCGACCACGTCATCCAGCGAATTGCGGCACACCGGGTACCAGGAATGCACCAGATTGAGCGCGCCCGCGTCGGCCACCTTCTGCAGCGCCTGCTGCACGGTGAAGGAGGCGTCGAGCCATTCGATGTCGGCGCGCGGGATCATCAGCGACGACAGGCGCCTGTCGTCGAGGTGGAACACGTTGCGCACCATCTGGTGCTCGTGCTGCTCGATGACGCCTGCGTCCACGCCCTCTTCCAGGCTGGCGGAGATTTCTTCCTCGGTCACCGAGCGGGCTGCGTTGGCGTCGATGCGCAGAACCTTCAACGTGGTGGCGGTGGCGCCGGCCAGCAGCCACACGAAGGGCTTGGCGCCCTTGGCCAGCCCGCGCATGGGGCGCGACACCCAGCGCGCCACCGGCTCGGGGTAGAGCTGGCCGATGCGCTTGGGCACCAGCTCGCCGAAGATGATGGTGAAGAAGGTGATGCAGGTGACGACCGCCGCCGTCGAAACGATGCTGGCCGTGCCCCGGCCCATGCCCAGGCCTTCCATCCACACGCCGAGCGGTTCCGCGAAGGCCGCCTCGCCCACGATGCCGCTGAGCATGCCGATGGAGGTGATGCCGATCTGCACCGTCGAGAGGAACTGCGTGGGCGATTCCATCAGCTTCAGCGCGGCCACCGCGCCGGCGTCCCCCGTTTCGGCCAATGCGGCGAGGCGTGCGCGCCGGCTGGTGGAAAGGGCCATTTCGGACATTGCGAACAACGCGTTCAGCGTGGTCAGCAAAGCCAGGAGGAGGACGTCCATGAACTGAGGGAGAGAATGGGGGAATGGCACTTTACTTGATTGGCGACCTGCAGGGCTGCGACGCCCCCTTCCAGCGGCTGCTGCAGAAGATCGATTTCTCCCCCAGCCGCGACACCCTCGTGCTGCTGGGCGACCTGGTGAACCGGGGCCCCGATTCGCTGGCCGTGCTGCGCCGCGTGCAGGGCTACGGCGCCTCGGCGCTGAGCCTGCTGGGCAACCACGACCTGCACCTGCTGGGCGTGGCGCATGGCGCGCGCAAGGCCGGCCGCAAGGACACGCTGGGCGAGCTTCTTGCCGCGCCGGACGCCGAGGCGCTGCTCGAATGGCTGCGCCGGCAGCACATGGCGCTGCACATGCGCATAGGCAGCGGCGACCTGCTGATGGTGCACGCGGGCGTAGTGCCGCAATGGACGGTGGGCCAGACGCTGGTGCTCGCCTCCGAGGTCGAATCGGTGCTGCGCGGCCCGGCGCTGGGCGAATTCCTGATGTCGATGTACGGCAACGAGCCCGCCCGGTGGAGCGACACGCTCACCGGCAGCGCCCGCCTGCGCGCCATCGTCAACGCGCTGACACGGCTGCGCTTCTGCACTGCCGACGGCGTTATGGAGTTCGAGGCCAAGGACAGCGCCGCCACCGCGCCCGAGGGCTACATGCCGTGGTTCGACGTGCCCGGGCGCAGGACGGCCAATGCCACCGTCGCCTTCGGCCACTGGTCGACGCTGGGCTGGCTCTCGCGGCCAGACCTGCTTTCCACCGACACCGGCTGCGTGTGGGGCGGCTGCCTGAGCGCGGTGCGCATCGGCGCGACGCTGGACGAGCGCGAGCTGATCCAGGTCGAGTGCGAGCAGGCGCAGAAGCCGGGCAAGTAGCCTGCCCGGCTCAGGGCATCAGGCGGATGGCAGCCTGAACTTGTCGAGCGACATGCGCTGACGCCCCTGCTCGTCGAAATTGCCGGGCGCCAGCCAGCGCTCGAAGGCGGTGCGCAACGCCGGCCACTCGCTGTCGATGATCGAGAACCACGCCGTGTCGCGGCCGCGGCTCTTGTAGACCACCGCCTGGCGGAACAGCCCCTCGTACCTAAAGCCCAGCCGCAGCGCCGCGCGCTTGGAGGGCTCGTTGAAGTTGTCGCACTTCCATTCGTAGCGGCGGTAACCCAGCTCGTCGAAGGCGAGCTTCATCAGCAGGAACTGCGCCTCGGTGGACATCGGGGTGTTCTTCAGCAGCGGCGAGAAGTTGACGGTGCCCACTTCGATGGCCCCGTTGGCCGGGTCGATGCGCATCAGCGCCAGCGAGCCCATGGCGCGGCCGCTTTGCCGGTCGATGACGGCGAAGTGCAGCGGGTCGGTGCTCCTGGAAATGCGCTCGATATATGCCCGAGTGCCATCGAGATCGGCAGGCCGCTCCACGCCGAGGTAGGTCCAGTCGCGCCCATCGGGAGCCTGTGCGTAGGCGGCGTGCAGGTCGCCGGCGTGCTTCCCGGCATCGATCGGTTCGAGCGAACAGAAGCGGCCCTCGACTGCGCGACGCGGCGGCTGGGCGCGCGGCGTCCATCCGGGCAGATCAGGGCCGATGGACTGGCCGAACTCGTTCTGGCGGGCTGACATGGATGAAGGCGCTTTCGTTGCAGAGAGAGAGAGAGAGAGAGAGAGAGAGTGAGAGAGTGAACGGCGAAGCCGAAGACCGCTAAAGTACCGCCAACGTGGCGCCGCGAAAAGTGCCATGAAAGAGCAATTTCATGGTGCCACGCTCCGATCACCCTTCACGCCCTTCCCCCTCTTCCGCCCTGCTCGACTCGCCGCTCTCCCGGGAGCCCGAAGCCGGCCCGATGCAGCGCCAGCTCCACGACCGGCTCAAGAGAGCCGTTCTCGACGGCAGCCTCGCACCCGGCAGCCGCCTGCCCGGCTCGCGCGCGCTGGCCGAGGCGCTCGGCATCTCGCGCAACACGGTCACCGCGACCTACGAACATCTGGCGGCCGAAGGCTATGTGCGGCCCGACCGGCAGGGCACCCGCGTGACCGAGCTTTCGTCGCTGGCGCCATCGAAGCGTGAGCGTGCGGGCAAGCAGCCCGGCACGCCGGCCACCGCGCAGCGCCTCGCGAAGATCGCGCCAAGCTTTTCACGCGCCGACACAGGCGCCGCGCTGCGCCCCGGCGTGCCCGCGCTGTCGCACTTTCCGCTGGCCGCATGGCGGCGCTCGCTCGACCGTGCGATCCGCAGCGGCGGCTCCCTGGCACTGAGCTATGGCGATCCGCTGGGCGAGCCGGCGCTGCGCTCGGCCATCGCGCGGCATCTGTCGGTGACGCGCGGCGTGCGCTGCGAGGCGCGGCAGGTCGTCATCGCCGAGGGCGCGCAGGAGGCCATCTCGCTGTGCGTGCGGCTGCTGGCAAACCCCGGCGATACCGGCTGGGTCGAAGACCCGGGCTACCGCGGCGCGAAGGCCGCCATGCATGCGGGCGACATGCGCATCGTGCCCATGCGCGTCGATGCCGAAGGCCTCTGCGTGAGCGAGCGCGACTGGCGCAAGCACCCGCCACGGCTGGTCTACACCACGCCATCGCACCAGTACCCGGTGGGCTCGGTGCTGAGCATCGCGCGCCGGCTGGAGCTGATCGCGCAGGCCCGGCGGCACGGCGCCTGGATCGTCGAGGACGACTACGACAGCGAGTACCGCCACACAGGCGAGCCCATCGTCGCGATGAAGGGGCTGGTGGACGACGCGCCCGTGCTCTACATCGGCTCCTTCAGCAAGACGATGTTCCCGTCGCTGCGGTTGGGTTTTCTCGTGCTGCCCGAGCGGCTCGTGTCCGCCGTGCAGACGCCACTGGAAGAGATGCTGCGCGGCGGCCACCGCTACGAGCAGCTCGCCATGGCCGACTTCATCGAGAGCGGCCAGTTCAGCCGGCACCTGGGCCGCATGCGCAGGCTTTACCGCGACCGCCAGCAGGCGCTGCGACTCGCGCTCGAAAAGCATTTCAAGGTGCCGCACGAGATCGACGGCGGCCACTGCGGCATGCACCTCACGGTTCGCCTGCCCGAGCGCTTCGACGACCGGAAGATCGCCGCCGAGGCGCTGCGCCATCGCATCGCGCCCACGCCGCTGTCGGCCTTCGCGATGCGGCCGATGCCGTCGGACAACGGGCTGGTGCTGGGCTATGGAAACACGCCGGGCGAACTCTTCGAGCCGCTGGCGAGCCGCCTGTCTCGGCTTGCGCGGGCGGCGGAACGCGGCAGCGCCTAGCCGCCCCTGCCCACCACGTGCTCGCGCCGGAAGTTGCGCGGCGTGCTTCCCACCACCTGGCGGAAGCGGCGGTTGAAATACGCCTCGTCGGCAAAGCCGCACTGGTGCGCGATCTCCCGCACCAGCAGCGAGGTGGAGGACAACAGCTCCTTCGCGCGCTCGATGCGCCGCTCGGTCACCAGGTCGGTGAAGGTGCGGTCGGTTTCCTTGCGCAGCAGGTTGGCGAGGTAGTTGGGCGAAAGGAATGCTGCCGCCGCCGCGTCGGTCAGCGACAGCGGCTTGTCGAGGTTGTCGCGCACGTAGCGCACCACGCGCTGCAATGCGTCGCGCTGCGACGTCTTGCCGTCGTGCTGCAGCGAAAGGCGCATCAGCGCGTTCTCCTGCCGCATGCAGGCCAGGCCGATGACCTGCTGCAGGATGCCGCGCATCGCCGTCTTGGCGCCGAAGCTGCGGCTCGTATTCAGCGCATGCAGCTCGTCGAGCCACCCCCGGATGCGCGCGAAGTCGGCTTCGTCGAAGGCGAAGTCGACGTACTCCTGGAACAGGAAGGGCGCAAGGTCGGGGTGGCGGGCCAGCGGCACGTCTTCCAGGTCGAGCGCGTCGACGTCGAGCTCAGGCCACAGGAAGCGCTGGTCGAAGTTGACGATGCAGTACAGCGCCTCGGGCGGATGCGGGATCACGTGCACCCGGTACGGCAGCACGAAGCTCAGGTGGCGCGGCCCGAAGGGGCGCACCTCGCCGCCGATGGACTGCTGCGAGCTGCCCTCGATGCCGATCTGGATCTGGAAGTACGCATGCCGGTGCGGCAGCGTGAGCTCGTTGCGCGCACCCTGGAAGCGGATGTCGAAATCGAGATGGTCGGCACGCTCTTGCATGCCGTAGGTTCGGACTGACGTGGGTGGGGAGGAGCGCATCGGGGCAGGCGTCTTCGTCTTTCGCCTGCGAGGGTACGCCAACTTGCGGGCCGGCGAACCGGCCACGCCCGGCAGATCCGATGGGCGCGCGGTCTTCAGGCTCAGACGACCGCGACTTCCAGCGCGCCGACGCCCGCCACGGTGCCGCGCATGCGGTCGCCGCGCTGCACGGCCGCCACGCCGGCCGGCGTGCCCGTGAAGATCAGGTCGCCGGGCTGCAGCGTGAACAGGGTCGAGAGGTAGGCGATGGTGTCGGGCACGTTCCAGATCATGTCGGCGAGGTCGCCCACCTGGCGCTGGGCGCCGTTCACATCGAGGCGGATCTCGCCCTTGGCCGGATGGCCGGCCCTGGCCACTGGCACCAGTTCGCCGCAGGGTGCCGAGCCGTCGAAGGCCTTGCCGGTGTCCCAGGGGCGGCCCATTTTCTTGGCCTCGCCCTGCAGGTCGCGGCGCGTCATGTCCAGGCCGACGGCGTAGCCGTACACGTGGCCCAGCGCATCGGCCGCGGCGATGTTCGCGCCGCCGGTCTTGAGCGCGACCACCAGTTCGATCTCGTGGTGCACGTCGTTCGACAGCGGCGGATAGGCGAACTCGCCGCCGTCGGCCACGATGGCCGAGGCCGGCTTCATGAAGAAGAACGGCGGCTCGCGGTCGGGGTTGTGGCCCATCTCGCGGGCGTGCTCGGAGTAGTTGCGGCCCACGCAGAAGATGCGGTTGACCGGGAAGCGAGCCTGCTCTCCCTGAATGGGCAGCGAATGGACGGGTGCGGGGGAAATGGCATAGGAAGTCATGCGACGACTCTACCCAGCGCAACACCGCGCCCCGGGGACGCAACTACGCGAGTCTTGGACTCAGCTACGGTCCCGCGCAGCGCTTGCGGTCTCAGTCAGCCGGCCACGCCGAAGCCGGTGTCGAAGGTGCCCTTCACGTCCAGCGGCTGCTTGATGAGCCCCACCTGCCGGTAGAAGTCCGCCGTGCCCTGCTGGTCGGCGATGACCTGCGCGTCGATGGCCACCCACTTCTGCTGGCGGCGCTCGAACTGCAGCTTCGCCGCCTCGGGCGGAATGCCGATGATCCGCGCCAGTGCCGCCGAGTAGGCGTCGACGTTGCGGTACGACCAGAGCTGCGCCTTCACCACGCGCTGCAGAAAGTCCTGCAGCACCGGCCGCTTGGCCGCGATGGCGCTGTCGGTGGCCGCGAGGTAGCTCAGCCCCGGCAGCAGCCCGCGCCCGCTGACCAGCACGCGCGCATGGCGGCTCACCTCGGCCAGCGCGGTGTAGGGCTCCCAGGTGGCCCAGGCATCGACCGAACCCTGGGTGAGCGCGAGCTTGGCGTCGGCCGGCGCCAGGAAGCGCAGGTTCACGTCCTGCGGCTTGAGGCCGGCCGAGGTGATGGCCTTGAGCGTGACGTAGTGGCCGATGGAGCCGCGGTTGGTCGCGACGCTCTTGCCCTTGAGGTCGGCGGCGGTCTTCAGCGGCGAATCGGGCCGCACGAGCACGGCCGTGCCGTAGGAGTCGGAACGGTTCGCGCCGATGGCCTTCACGCGCGTGCCGGCCGCCAGCGCGAAGATCAGCGGCGCATCGCCGATGGGGCCCGAGTCGACGGCGGCGGCGTTGAGCGCCTCCGCCAGCGGCGCGGCGGCCGGGAACTCCGACCACTGGATGTCGTAGTTGAGCCCTTCGAGGCCGCCGGCCGCTTCGAGCAGTGCGCGCAGCCCGCCTTTCTGGTCGCCGGCCTTGAGCACCGGACGCGCCTGGGCGAAGGCCACACTGGGCACTGCGACGGCAGCGGCGACGGCCGCACCCTGGACGAGAAAGCGGCGGCGGGAAGCGAAGTTCATGTGGATGGCGCTCCAACTCACAGCAGCAGTTCCGGCTCGGCCTCGACCAGGCCTACATAGAGGCTGTCGAAGGAATGGATGGCGCCCTCGGGCCCGCCGATCTGGTCGTGCGTGTGGCGAGCGGTGGCCTCGTCGATGGGCTGCGTCTTGCCGGCGGCCTCGGCCAGCAACTGCGTGTGGCAGGCGTTGTCCAGCGCGATGTACCACCAGGCCGCGGCTTCCACCGTGGGGCCCGCAGTCAGGATGCCGTGGTTCTTGAGGATGGCGCCCTTCCTGTCGCCCAGCGCCTGCGCGATGCGGTCGCCCTCGCTGGTGTCGACCACCATGCCGGTGAAGTCGTCGAACAGCGCCACGTCGTCGTGGAACACGCAGCTGTCCTGCGTGATGGTGTCGAGCTTGCGGCCCAGAGTGGACCAGGCCTTGCCGTAGGTCGAATGCGTGTGGGCGGCGGCGATGATCTTCGGGTTGTGCTCGTGGATGGCGGCGTGGATCGCGAAGGCCGCCTTGTTCAGCGGCCTGTCGCCGATGACGGTCTCGCCCTTCGAGTTGACCAGCAGCAGGTCGGACACCTTGATGCGCGAGAAATGGATGCCCAGCGGGTTCACCCAGAAGTGGTCGGTGAGTTCCGGGTCGCGCGCCGTGATGTGGCCCGCCAGCCCCTGCGCGAAGCCGAAGCGCGCGAACAGGCGGAAGGCGCCCGCGAGGCGCTCCTGCCGGTGGCGGCGCTCGGCCTGAATGGTGGTGCGCGGAGGAACCGGGTCGAACCAGTACTTCTGCTTCGGGTTCGGGTTGAGCTTCAGCGGCTGCGAAGCCGCGCTGCGGTCGATGGAAAGAACTGCGCTCATGGGGTTTCCTGGGTTGTCGGTTTTTTGCTCCTTCCCCCTCTGGGGGAAGGTCGGGATGGGGGCATGACGGCTTCAACGCCGTGACAGTGTTCGAGGCCGCTTGCCCCCACCCCTGCCCTCCCCCAGAGGGGGAGGGAGCAATTCATTCAAGTCAGGCAGCCTTGCGGACCGAGGCGGCACGCTGCGCCACCAGCTCGCGCGTGCGCGGGATCAGCTCGCGGCCGTAGTCGAGCGCGTCTTCCAGCGGGTCGAAGCCGCGGATCAGGAAGGTCGTGACGCCGAGGTCGTAGTAGTCGAGCAGCGCGTCGGCCACCTGCTCGGGCGTGCCGACCAGCGCGGTGCTGTTGGAGCGGCCGCCGATCTCCTGCGCCACCGCGGTCCACAGCCGCTTGTCGAGCCGCGAGCCCTTCTCGGCAGCGGCCAGCAGGCGCCTGGCGCCTTCGCTTTGCTGCGGGCCGCCGCGGTTGTAGCCCTGCACCACGCGCAGGCGCCTGGTCTCGGCCAGGATGTTTTCGGCGCGCGCCCATGCGGCCTCTTCGGTATCTGCCAGGATCGGCCGGAACGACACCGAGAAGCGCACGTTGCGCCCGTGCTTCGCCGCCTCGGCGCGCACGCGCGTGGTGAGCTCGCGCGCCTGGTCCAGCGATTCGCCCCACAGTGCGTAAACGTCGGCGTACTTGCCGGCCACCGGAATGGCCGCCTCCGAGGCGCCGCCGAAATACACCGGCACGTGCGGCTTGCCGTTGCGCGTCTGCAGGGGCTTCACTTCGGAAAAAGCGTTCTGGAAGCGGTAGTGGGCGCCTTGGTGGTCGAAGGGCTTCTCGGCGGTCCACACCTTGTGCAGCACTTCGAGGTACTCGTCGGTGCGGGCATAGCGCTGGTCGTGGTCGAGCCAGTCGCCGTCGCGGCGCTGTTCCTCGTCGGAGCCGCCGGAGATGTAGTGCACGCCGAGCCGGCCGCCGCTGAACTGGTCGAGCGAGGCGAACTGCCGCGCGGCCAGCGTGGGCGCGACGAAGCCGGGGCGGTGCGCGAGCATGAAGTGGATGCGCTCGGTCACCGAGGCCGCATAGGCCACGGTGAGGGTGGCGTCGGGGCTGGTCGAGTGGTGCGGCACGAGCACGCGGTCGAAGCCGGCCGTCTCATGGGCCTGCGCGAAGGCGCGCACGTAGTCGCGGTCCAGCGCGGGGCCCTTGGCGGGGTGGATCTCCGAGACCTTCTGGCCCTGGATCATTCCGATGAATTCGACGACGCCGTCTTGCTGTGGCTGGCTCATGGTGCTGTCCTTGTCTGGTTTGTTGGCGGAAAGTGGGTTGTCAGGCGGCGGGCAGGCGCAGCACGTTCTCGAAGCTGCGGTCCCACAGGGGCTTCACGTCGGCCGGGCCGTCGAGCACGCCGATCTTCAGGAAGGTGTCGGCCACGTCCTGGTGGCTGCGCACCACCGCGTCGCTGACGGGGCCCAGGCTGTAGTCGCCGCTGCGGCGGTTGAAGAGCTCGACGATGTCACCGATAGGCACGCGTGTCTCGGCCGACTGGGCGCGGGCGTAGGAGAGGAAGTTGCCGTTGATCCATGCGAAGGAGCGCTGAAGCCGCTGCAGCAGGTCGGCCAGCGCGGCGCGGCGCAACTGGTCGTCCAACGCGCGCGGATTGGCGTAGATCGGGAAGTTGCCCGAGAGATACCCCACGCCTGTCTTGATGACGCGCGCTCCGTACTGGGTGCGCGCGATCTGGCCGTTGTAGCCGTAGATGGCCCAGGCATCGAGATCGCCGCGCGCGAAGGCCGAGAGGCCGTCGGAGGGCGTGAGGCTCACGGCCTGGATGTCATTGAACGACAGGCCCGCCTCGGCCAGCTGCCTGGCCAGGTAGTAGTGGGAGGTGGTGGCGCGCACATAGCCCACGCGCTTGCCCCTGAAGTCGGCGATGCTGCGGATCGGTGCGTCCTTGCGCGCCAGCGTGGCCTGGTTGTTCAGGTCCTCGTGCGTGACGGCCACCAGCTTCACGCCGGACTTCTGCCGCGCCGCGAACACCGGCGGGATCTCGCTGCCCGATCCCAGGTCGAGCGCGTCGCCGTTGATGGCCTCGATATGCAGCACGCCGTTGTTGAGTTCGCGCCAGTCGATCCTGTAGGGCGTGTCGGCCTGGCCCGAAGCGGCGAGCAGCGGCCTCCACAGGCCCTTGTAGGTGCCCACGCGCAGGGTGACGCCCGACAGGTCGCGCGACGCTTCTCGGGAGGGTGAGGCGGCTTGCGTCCAGGCGGCGGAACCGGTGGCGGCCAGCGCCGCGGCGGCCTGCAGCAGGTGGCGCCGGTCCAGGGGAAAGTCTGATTTCATGCACCCCGGACCGTAACCAGCCATCGCGCGGAAGCGAACGCAGAAAAACGAGTTTGCATATGCGGGATGCGTCGTTTTCGCCCGGCAGACGGCCCGCTACCGTGCGGGAACCATGAGTGCACTCCCCTTGCGCCGCCCCCCGGGCGCGCCCGAACATTCCTCCCCCACAGCTCCAGCCACCGTCGATGCCGCCGTCCTGGCGCGCCTCACGGCCCAGTTCGCGGCCACCGCCGCCGACCATGACAGCAGCGGCGCCTTCCCGCGCGAGAACTTCATCGCGCTGCAGGCGCACGGGCTCGTCGGCCTGGTCGCGCCCGCCGAACATGGTGGTGGCGGCGCCACGCTGGCGACGGCGCGCCGCGTGATCTCGGCCGTGGCGCGCGGCGAGCCGGCCACGGCGCTGATCCTCACGATGACCTACCTGCAGCACCATGCGCTGACGCGCTCCGACAGCCGCTGGCCCGCGCACCTGCGCGAACGCGTGGCGCGCGACGCGGCGGAGAGCGGCGCGCTCATCAACGCGCTGCGCGTGGAGCCGGCGCTGGGCTCGCCGGCACGAGGCGGCCTGCCGGGCACGGTCGCGCGGCGTGATGGCGAGGGCGACGGCTGGAAGATCGACGGCCACAAGCTCTACACCACCGGCATCGAAGGCCTGAGCTGGCTTGCCGTATGGGCGCGCACGGACGAGGCGCAGCCGCGCACGGGCGTGTTCCTGGTGCCGCGCAACGCGCCCGGCGTGCGCGTGATCGCGAGCTGGGACCACCTGGGCCTGCGCGCCTCGGGCAGCCACGAAGTGGTGTTCGAGAACGTGGCCATCGACGCCGACCATGCGGTCGACCTGCGCGCGCCGGCCGATTGGGCGCCCGACGCGGGCAGCCAGACCGACATCGACGCCCACGCCACGCAGCAGGCGTGGATGACGGTGCTGCTGGGCAGCCTCTACGACGCCGTGGCGCATGCCGCGCGCGACTGGCTTGTCGGCTTCCTGAACTGCCGCGCGCCCGGCAGCCTCGGCGCGCCGCTGGCCAGCCTGCCGCGCGTGCAGGAGCACGTCGGCGAGATCGAGGCGCTGCTGCGGACCAACCGCGTGCTGCTCGACGACGCCACCGCCGCGGTCGATGGAGGCCATGCGCAGCCGGCCGCCGACAGTGGCCTGCTCAAGTACACGGTAACGGGCAACGCGATCCGCGCGGTCGAGCTCGCCCTGCAGCTGAGCGGCAACCACGGCCTCACGCGGCAGAACCCGCTGGAGCGGCATTACCGCGACGTGCTGTGCAGCCGCATCCACACGCCGCAGAACGACGCGATCCTGGTCGCGGCGGGCAAGCGCGCGCTGCTGTCTTCGGGAGCTGCCGCATGACGTTGCCGCTCTCCCCCAAGGCCACGCGACGCGATTGGCTGAAGCAAGGCGCCGCGCTGTCGCTGGCCGCCGCCGGCTCGCTGCGCGCCTTCGCGCAGCCGCGGACCTCGCTGGTGCTCGGCGACCAGGCCGGCGGCCTGCGCTCGCTGTTCGAGGCCTCGCGCGCACTCGACGGCGCGCCGTTTGCCTACCGTTGGGCCAACTTCCAGGGGGCGGCACCGCTCTTCGAGGCGCAACGCAGCGCGGCGGTAGACACCGCCATGGCCGGCGACCTGCCCGTGCTCGCCGCGGCCGTGGGCAAGACGCCTTTGAAGATCGTCGCCACGCGCGTCGGCAAGGCCGATTCGCTGGGCATCGTGGTGCAGCCCGATTCGCCGCTGCGCAGCGTGGCGGACCTGCGCGGCAAGACGGTGATCGTGTCTTCCGCGCGCGGCAGCATTTCGCAGTACCAGCTCTACGGCGCGCTCGAGGAAGCCGGCGTGAAGCGCGAGGAGGTGACGGTGAAGTTCGTGCTGCCCACCGACGCGGCGGCGGCCTTCGCCTCGAAGCAGATCGACGCCTGGGCCATCTTCGATCCCTACTACACCATCGCCCTGCAGCAAGGCGGGCGCATCCTGCGCGACGGGCGCGGCATCAACACCGCGCTGGGCTTCATCACGGCCACCGAGTCGTCGCTGGCCGATCCGGCCAAACGGGCGGCCATCGTGCAGTTCCTGGACCGGCTCGCACGCGCGGGGGACTGGGCGCTGGCCAATCCCGAGGCCTATGCGCAGGCCTACAGCCAGCTCACGCGGCTGCCCATCGAGTCGTCGCGCATCATCACCGCGCGGGCCTCGGTGGCGGGCCGGCCGGTGAGCGAGGCCGACATCGCAGCGCTGCAGACGGTGGCCGACCGCTCGGCGCGCGACGGCATCCTGTCGGTGCGTGTGGACGTGCGCGCAATCACCGACACTGGGGTCTGGAAACGCCCCGCATGACAACAACCTCCCTGACTCCCCTTCGCGAATTCGTCGGCGCCTTCGGCAGGCTGCTCGACGGCGCACCCGACGAGCCCCGCATCCTCTCAGAGGGCGGCGCGCTGCTGCGCACGCTGGTGTCGCGCGACGACTGGCTGCCCGAGGCCTTCGCGCAGCCAGACCCGACGCGCTACCAGCAGTTTCTGCTGCACGCGGACAGCACC
Organism: Variovorax sp. CAN15; assembly: GCF_030462475.1. Lineage (GTDB taxonomy): Bacteria > Pseudomonadota > Gammaproteobacteria > Burkholderiales > Burkholderiaceae_C > Variovorax. Next base: position 55,453 of record NZ_JASMRZ010000026.1, on the reverse strand, counting down.
GAGCGCTTCTCGGTCGTGAGCTTCGTGTGGGGGCCTGGGCAGGCCACGCCGGTGCACGATCACACGGTGTGGGGGCTGATCGGCATGCTGCGCGGCGCGGAGTACAGCCAGGGCTACGCGCTCGGCGCCGACGGGCTCGCGCAGCCGCATGGCGAGGCGGTGCGGCTCGACCCCGGCCAGGTGGAGGCGGTGTCGCCCACCGTCGGCGACCTGCACCGCGTGCACAACGCGCATGCCGACCGGGTGTCGATCAGCATCCACGTGTACGGCGCGAACATCGGCGCCGTGCGGCGGCATACTTACCCGGCGGAGGGCGGCCGCAAGCCCTTCGTCTCCGGATACTCCAACACGCTGCTGCCCAACCTGTGGGACCGCAGCGCAGAACTCAGAGCCTCGACAGACGCATGACGACAACCACAGCCACCAGCTTTCCCGTTCTTTCCTTCGCCGCGGTGCGCGAGCGGCTCATCGCCCGCGACGAGACCGCGCTGCTCGACGTGCGCGAGGAAGACCCGTTCGCGCAGGAACACCCGCTGTGGGCTGCCAACCTGCCGCTGTCGCGCATCGAGATCGAAGCCTGGCGGCGCATTCCGCGGCGCGACACGCTCATCGTGCTGTACGGCGAGCACGGCGGCACCGACCTCGCGCCGCAGGCCGCGCGCACCTTCGCCGCGCTGGGCTACACGAATGTGCATCTGCTCGAAGGCGGCCTCGAAGGCTGGCGCCGGGCAGGCGGCGAGCTGTTCCGCGACGTGAACGTGCCCAGCAAGTCCTTCGGCGAGCTGGTCGAGCACGAGCGGCACACGCCCTCGCTCTCCGCGCCCGAGGTGAAGGCGCTGATCGACGCGAAGGCCGACGTGGTGGTGCTCGACGCGCGCCGCTTCGACGAATACCAGACGATGAGCATTCCCTCGGCCACCAGCGTGCCGGGCGCGGAGCTGGTGCTGCGCGTGCGCGAACTGGCGCCCGATCCGGCGACGCGGGTGATCGTGAATTGCGCGGGCCGCACGCGCAGCATCATCGGCACGCAGTCGCTGGTGAATGCGGGCATTCCGAACCCGGTAGCCGCGCTGCGCAATGGAACCATCGGCTGGAAACTGGCGGGGCAGGTGCTGGATCATGGCGCGGACAGGCAGGCGCCTGTTGCCGTGTCCGAGGCGCACCGCGCGCAGGCGCAGGCCGATGCGCGGCGCGTGGCGGACAAGGCCGGCGTGCATCGCATCGCGCTGGATGCACTGCAGACGCTGGAAGCGCCCGGACGCACCGTCTATCGCTTCGACGTGCGCACGCCCGAGGAATACGCGGCGGGCCACCTGCCCGGCTTCGCCAGCGCGCCCGGCGGGCAGCTGGTGCAGGAAACCGATCACCAGGTGCCGGTGCGCGGCGCGCGCATCGTGCTGGCGGATGACGACGGCGTGCGAGCGTCGATGAGTGCTTCGTGGCTTGCGCAGATGGGTTGGGAGGCCTACGTGCTGGATGTGGTGCCTGCGGCGGCCGACCTCACCGAGACGGCGGCACCTGCAAGCGCGTATCCGCCGGTTGCAGTCGCGGTGAACGAGATCGCGCCGGCAGAGCTGGCCGTACTGCTGAAACAGCCCGGCACCGCGGTGATCGACGTGACGACCAGCGCCAACCATGTGAAGCGCCACATTCCGGGCGCCTGGTACGCGATCCGCGCGCAGCTGCCGCAGGCGATCGACACCGCCATCCCGTCCTCGTCCCGTTACGTGCTGACTTGCGGCAGCAGCCTGCTTGCCCGCTACGCAGCAGCCGACCTGCGTGCGCTGCTCGACGCACGCGGCCAGCGCGACGCCGAAGTCCTGGTGCTGGCCGGTGGCAACACGGCATGGTTCGCAGCGGGCCTGGATCAGGAAAGCGGCGAGACGCGGCTTGCGACCGCGCGCACCGATCGCTATCGCCGTCCGTACGAAGGCACCGACGCTCCCGCCGAGGCGATGCAGGCTTACCTGGATTGGGAATACGGCCTTGTCGCGCAGCTGGAGCGCGATGGAACGCACCACTTCAAGGTGATCTGAGGATCCGGCAAGCGAAAGCCCTCTGAAAGGAAAGCGACACGCTGGTCACAGTGTGTAGCCCGGGTAAAGGCCGTCATCCGGCGGTACCGGACGACGTTGGAGGTTCACACCGACAACAACTCGTTCCAGGAGCTTCGCCATGAGATTCCCAGTTCTTGCCCTGTCCGCTGCCGCGCTGGCAGCCTTGCTCACCGGCTGCGTGGTCGCGCCCGCCGCCCCTGGCCCCGTGTATGCGGCGCCTCCTGGCGTGGCCTATGTGGCGCCTACGTATGTGTCGCCGGGCGTCGGCTTCGTGTGGGCGTATCACCCGCGCTATGGCTGGGGCTGGCACCACCCGCAATACGGCTGGCATCGCGGCTGGAGGTAGGACGCCCCCAAGGCTGCGCGCACTTCGCGTCGCTTCGCCAACTCCCTTCCGGGGGCAACACCTGAGGCCCGGAGTCCGGGGCTCACCCCCAGGCTGCGCGCACTTCGTGTCGCGCGCGCCAACCCCCTTCCGGGGGCAACACCTGAGGCCCGGCAAAGCCGGTTCCTCGGTGTTTCGCGAAGGGGGATCATGAGTTGAGACCCGGCAGGGCCTCGATTCGACTCAGCTCGGCTCGGCGCTCTTGAACAGGGCCGCGACCTTGCGCTTGGGCTTGATGTTGCTGGAGATGCCGCGTCCGGGCGCTGCGGCCTTGGCGGCGGCTTCCCATGCGGGCGTCGCGTCGGGCTGGCCCGGCTCGTAGGGCTTGTCGAAGAACGGGTCGCGCGGCGCGGCGGGCGCGCGATGCGGGCGTCCGCCGCCGCCACGGCGGGCGTCGGCGTCACGGCGTTCGCGCGGCTGGTCGAGCACATCGCGTGCGTCGCCGGCTTCGCCTTCCTCGCGCCAGTGGCGGCGTCCGTCGTTGATGCGGCCGCGCGGGCGGTCTTCCTCGAATTCGACGGGCTCGAGTTCGATCTTCTTCTTGATCAGCTTCTCGATGTCGGCCACCAGACGCGCGTCGTTGCCGCCGCTGGCGAAGCTCACGGCCAGGCCCGAGGCGCCGGCGCGGCCCGTGCGGCCGATGCGGTGCACGTAGTCTTCGGCGTTGAAGGGGATGTCGAAGTTGAAGACGGCGGGAACGTCCTTGATGTCGAGGCCGCGGGCCGCGACGTCGGTGCACACCAGCAGGTCAACCTCGCCGGCCTTGAAGGCCGCGAGCGCCTTCAGGCGTTCGTCCTGGCTCTTGTCGCCGTGCAGCGCCGAAGTGCGAAGACCATCGCGCTCCAGCGAACGCGCGAGCCGCGCGCAGCCCAGCTTGCTGTTGACGAACACGAAGGCCTGTGTGATGCCACGCTGGCGCACGATCTGCCTGAGCGCACGGCGCTTGTCGTCGTCGATCACGCTGTAGAAATGCTGCTCGACGGTGGAAGCCGTTTCGTTCGGCCGCGCCACTTCGATGGTGACCGGGTTCTGCAGGTAGCTGCCGGCCAGCCGCTTGATTTCGGGCGAGAAGGTGGCGGAGAACAGCAGCGTGGTGCGCTGCTTGGGCAGGTAGCTCAGGATGCGCTGCAGGTCGGGCAGGAAGCCGATGTCGAGCATGCGGTCGGCCTCGTCGAGCACCACGTATTCGACCTGGTTGAGCACCGCGTTCTTGGCTTCGATGTGATCGAGCAACCGGCCCGGCGTGGCCACCAGCACTTCGACGCCCTTCTTCAGTTCCAGCGTCTGCGGCTTCATGTCGATGCCGCCGAACACCACCGTGCTGCGCAGGTTGGTGTACTTGGCATACAGCTTGATCTGCTGCGCAACCTGGTCGGCCAGTTCGCGCGTGGGCAACAGCACCAGGGCCCGGACCGGATGCCGCGCGGGCGAGGTCGAGGCGTTTTCATGCTTGAGCATGCGCTGCAGCAGCGGGAGCGAGAAAGCAGCCGTCTTGCCAGTGCCGGTCTGGGCGGCGCCCATCACGTCCTGGCCCGAAAGCACGACCGGAATGGCCTGCTCCTGGATCGGTGTCATGGTCTCGTAGCCCATTTCGGCCACGGCGCGCGCCAGCGGTTCAGCCAGCATCAGATTGGAGAAGGAGCTTGTCATTGAGCCCTCTATTGTCGCATTGCCGCAAAAAACGGCAGTGACTGCGCCGTGACAACGCCCGCGCCAGCCAAGTTGCTATTTATTCAATAGCAATCAAGCCAGCCTTCATGCGCCTTTGACGCCATCGCCGCTCAGAGGCTGCGGGCGTTGAAGGTGTCGCAGGCCTTGATGTCGCCGCTTTGATAGCCCGCGCCGAACCAGCGCTGGCGCTGCGCGCTGGAGCCGTGGGTGAAGCTGTCGGGCACCACCGCGCGGCCCGCGGAACGCTGCAGCGCGTCGTCGCCGATCTTCTGCGCGGCGTTCATCGCCGACTCGATGTCGCCCGGATCGAGCCACTTCTTCGACTCCTGCGAATGGTGAGCCCAAACGCCCGCGAAGCAGTCCGCCTGCAGTTCGACTCGCACGCTCATGGCATTGTTCTGTGTCTGGCTCAGGCGATTGCGCATGCCGTCGACCTTGGCGGTGATGCCAAGTTCGTCCTGCACATGGTGGCCGACCTCGTGCGCGATGACGTAGGCCTGCGCGAACTCGCCCGGCGCGCCGAGCTGGTTCTTCAGCGTGTCGTAAAAGCCGAGGTCGATGTAGACCTTCTGGTCGCCCGGGCAGTAGAAGGGGCCCATGGCCGACTGGCCGGTGCCGCAGGCCGTAGGCGTCGCGTTGCGGAACAGCACGAGCCGCGGCGGATGGTAAGTGCCGCCGTTCTGGCGGAAGATGTCCGTCCAGACCACTTCGGTGTTCTTGAGCACGGTGGAAACGAATGCCGCCTCACGGTCGCCCGATGGCGGCTTGGGCGCTGGCCCCTGCTGCTGTTGCACCTGGGCCGGCCCGCCGCCACCGCTGAGCAGGCTCAGCACCGTGAGCGGATTGATGCCGAAGACCCAGCCCGCGATCAGCGCGACCGCGATGGTCCCGATGCCGATGCCCCGGCCGCCGATGAAGCCGCCTCCGCCGCCGCCGCCACCTTCACCGCGGCGGTCCTCGACGTTGTCCGATTGTTCGTTGCCTTCCCATCTCATCGCGCTCTCCTTACCGGCCTTTTGCAGGAGTGATTGCCGGTGACCGCAGGATGGTACTTCGGGTGCGGCGCACCCGTGTAAGCGCTTATGCCGGGGTGATCAGGTCTTCGGCAGGGTCACGCCGCGCTGGCCCTGGTACTTGCCGCCGCGGTCCTTGTAGCTGGTCTCGCAGACCTCGTCGCTCTCGAAGAACAGCACCTGCGCGCAACCCTCGCCCGCATAGATCTTCGCGGGCAGCGGCGTGGTGTTGCTGAACTCGAGCGTCACGTAGCCTTCCCATTCGGGCTCGAAGGGGGTCACGTTGACGATGATGCCGCAGCGCGCATAGGTGCTCTTGCCCAGGCAGATGGTCAGCACGTTGCGCGGGATGCGGAAGTACTCGACGGTGCGCGCCAGCGCGAAACTGTTGGGCGGGATGATGCAGTAGTCGCCGTGCATGTCGACGAAGCTCTTCTCGTCGAAGTTCTTCGGGTCGACCACGGTGCTGTGGATGTTGGTGAAGACCTTGAATTCAGGCGCGCACCGGATGTCGTAGCCGTAGCTCGAGGTGCCGTAGCTGATGATCTTGTGGCCGGAGGCCTCGCGCACCTGGCCGGGCTCGAAAGGCTCGATCATGCCGTGCTGCTCGGCCATGCGCCGGATCCATTTGTCGCTCTTGATAGACATTGAAAACACCCCAGTCTTCGCGCACTTCGTGTCGCTACGCCAACCCCTCAAGGGGCAACACCAGCGGCCCGGCAAAGCCGGTTCCGCGGTGTTCCTGGAAAAGGTTTCGCCGCGCTCGCTGGGTCGGCGATTGTGGCATGGGCGGGTTCGCCCTCTCAGGCCTCAGCCAGCCTGCGAAATCACCGTGCGCTCGACCAGCCGGTCGTCGCCCAGCACGATCATCGCGAAGAGCATTTCCTCCAGCGAGTCCGCCTGCTTCGTCTTGCGCGCCAGCATTGGCGTGGCCGCCGGATTGAGCACCAGGAAGTCGGCTTCGCAGCCCGGCTGCAGGTTGCCGATCACGCCGTCGAGCCCCAGCGCGCGCGCCGCGCCGCCGGTGTGGCGCCACCAGAGCTCCGACGGGGCGATGCTCAGGCCGGTCTTGGTCTGCCCTTCGCGGCCGACGTAGTAGGCGGCCATCATGGTGTGGAAGGGGCTGAAGCTGGTGCCGCCGCCCACGTCGCTGGCCAGGCCGTAGGGATAGCCCACGCGATCGGCCGCACCGAAGTCGAAGAAGCCGCTGCCCAGGAACAGGTTGCTGGTCGGGCTCACGGCGGCCGCCGTCCTGGTCTCGCGCAGCAGGGCGCGGTCGGCCTCGTCGAGGTAGATGCAGTGGGCGTACACGGCCCGCTCGCGCATCAGGCCGAAGCCTGCATACACGTCGAGGTACGAGCGCGCCTTCGGGTACAGCTCGCGCACCCAGCTCACCTCGTCGCGGTTCTCCGCCACATGCGACTGGATCCAGGTGTCGGCGTACTTCGCGGCCAGCTCGCCCGCGCCGCGCATCTGGGCGTCCGTGCTCGCGGGCGCGAAACGCGGGGTGATGGCGTAGCCCAGCCGGCCGACGTTGTGCCACTTGCGGATCAGCGCCTCGGTATCGACCAGGCTCTGCTCGGTCTGGTCGCGCACGCCGTCGGGCGAGTTGCGGTCCTGCAGCACCTTGCCGGTGATCATGCGCATGCCGCGGCGCTGCGCGCCCCCGAAGAGCGCGTCGACCGAGGCCACATGCGAGGTCGCGAAGGTCAGCGAGGTGGTGACGCCGTTGCGCAGCAGCTCGTCGAGGAAGAACTGCGCCACTTCGTTCGAATGCGCGGGGTCGGCAAACTTGCTCTCCGCGGGAAAGGTGTAGTTTTCGAGCCAGGGCAGCAGGCCCGGCGCGGGCGAACCGATGATGTCGGTCTGCGGATAGTGGATGTGCATGTCCACGAAGCCCGGCGCGAGGATGCGCCCCGGCAGATGGGTCGTGTGAGCGCCGGGATGGCGCCCGGCGACGTCGGCATGGCTGCCGGCATCGAGCACCCGCTGGCGGCCGGTGGCGTCGGGGGCGACGACCAGCAGGCCGTCCTCGTCGAAAACGGGCTGGCCGGCGGCGTCGAAGCGCAGGAGGGAGGCGCGGTAGGCTTTTTTCATCGTGGTTGCGGAGGGTAATCCAGCGCCGCCCCACCGCAATTTCCATGGGCATATGAGTGCTATATGCCCAACGCACTCAACGCGACGGCAGCGCGTGCGACTGGATATCGAAGGGCACGCCCGTCGGCACCGGTCCGTCGCCGTCCTTGCGCTTTGTCAGCAGCGAATACTTCGACTCGATGAAGTAGACGCGATCGCCCAGCACCGCACCGGAAGACGGGTCGTTGAGCCCCGTCACCACGGTCTGCAGGCCGAGCTTCGTGCCTTCGACGCTCGCCACGGTGATCTGGCCACCGTAGGGCCCTTCGCCGAAGGCATTGCTCTCGAACAGCACGAGCCGGCCCGGCTTCCAGGCGCGGATCGCGTCGACGTTCTTCAGCACGCGCGGCGCCTCGATGCGCACGACCTCGCCAGCCTGGCCGTCGGCGCCCAGCCCGATGCGCAGCACGTAGGAAGCCGCAGCCACCAGGCTCACGTAGACGTCGCGCCCGCGGTCGATGGCAATTCCGTTCAGGCCCTTGTAGGGCCCCGGGCCGGCCAGCGCCGGGTCTTCCTTCCACACCGCGAGCGCTGCGGCGCCCGGTGCGAGCTTGAGCACGCGCGGGTGGTAGGAGTCGGTCACGTAGAGATTGCCGCGTGTGTCCTGCGCGAGGTCGTTGCAGTAGCCGCCGTCCGGCATCGCATAGCTCGCGCGCGGCGCGCCCGTGGCCAGGTCGTAGCGCTTGAGCGCGCTCGGCGTCGACGGCACGGTGGTGAAGCCGATGTTGCCCGAGCAGACCCAGAGAGCCCCACGCTTCGCATCCACCAGCACGCCCTGCCCGTTCGCCAGGCCGTTGGCGCCGGGCTTGACCAGCACCTGGGCCTTCGGCGCGGCGCCCGGCTTCAAGCGCGCGACCGCGCCCTGCCGCCAGCTGCCGACGTAGAACGCGCCGTCCGGCCCGATGGCGATGCTTTCCGGATACCAGTCTTCAGGCAGCGCCTGCACCACGGGCGGCGCCGCAATGGCCGCCGTCGCCGCGAGCGCGAGCAGCGCGCCCGCCAGCCGTGCATGCCCGCTCCTCATTGCCACACGCGAAACACGCGCCCCGTCAGCGGACCTTCGACGCTGCGCACGTAAGCCAGCGCCACGCGCGCGGCCGGCACGGTCTCGACGCCCGGAAAGAGCGCGCCATACGCCGCCACCGACTCGGTCAGCAGCGTCGGGCTCACCGCGTTGATGCGCAGGCCGCGCGCCAGCTCGATCGCCGCGCCCTTCACGAAGCCCTCGACCGCCGCATTCACGGCGGCCGCATTGCCTCCGCCGCGAACCGGATCGTCGGCCGCGACGCCCGTGGTCAGCGTGATCGAGCCGCCATCGCGCAGCACGTGCTGGCCGAGCAGCGCGAGCCGGACCTGGCCCAGCAGCTTGTCCTGCAGGCCGACATTGAAGTTCGCCGGCGTCATCTCTGCCAGCGGCCCGAAGAACAGGCCACCGGCCGTCGAGACGATCGCATCGACGCGCCCCACGGCCGCATACAGCGCCTCGACGCTGGCATCGCTGGTGATGTCGACCTGCCGGTCGCCGCGCGTGCGGCCCGCGCGGATCACCTCGTGACCCCGCTGCGCCAGTACCTGCGCCACCGCGCCGCCAACCGCGCCCGTCGCGCCCACAACAAGAACCTTCATGGAAACCTCGCCAAAGTGAGTCAACAAGCAGCGATTCTTTTGCGAACCATCGATTCGATAAATTGGCTATCAGTTAGGAAATTCGAAACTGATAATTCGCAATATGGACAAACTCCGAGCCATGGAAGTCTTCGTCGCCACGGTGGACGCAGGCAGCTTCGCCGCCGCCGCGCAGGCGCTCGACCTCTCGGCCGTGATGGTCGGCAAGCACATCCGCGCGCTCGAAGACCAGCTCGGCGCCCGCTTGCTGGAACGCACCACGCGCCGCCACGCGCTCACCGAAATCGGCGCCGCGTATCTCGAACGCTGCCGCGACGTGCTGGCCAGCGTGCACACCGCCGACGGCGTGGCCGAGTCGCTGCGCGCCATGCCTCAGGGCGTGCTCCGAGTCACCGCGCCCGTGGCCTACGGCGCGCACCGGCTCACGCCGGTGATCGGCGAATACATCGCCGCCTATCCGCAGGTGAAGGTGGAGCTGAACCTCAACGACCGCGTGGTCGACCTGGCCGAGGAAGGCTTCGACTGCGGCATCCGCTCGGGTGCGGCGGTCGACGAGCGGCTCATCGCAAGGCCGCTCGCGCTGGCGCGCATGTACGCCGTGGCCAGCCCCGCCTGGGTCGCGCGCCACGGGCAGCCGAAGCACCCGGGCGAGCTCGAAGCCTTCCCGCTGCTCGGCTTCGCGGCCTGGGGCCCGGACCATTCCTGGCGCTTCACGCGCGAGGGCAAGACGGTGCACGTGCCCGTGCGCGGCCCGCTCACCACCAACAACGGCCAGGCCCTGCTGGCCGCCGCCATGGCCGGCGTGGGCGTGATCGTGCAGGCCGACGCCCTGCTCGCCCCCGCCCTCGCATCGGGCCAGGTGGTGCAACTGCTGCCCGACTGGGAACTGCCCACGCGGCCGGTACACATCATGCGGCTGCCGGAAGCGCGGCCCAGCGCGAAGCTGCGGACCTTCGTGGATTTCGTGGTGGAGCGGCTCGGCTAGGGACTGCCGACGCTCAGCGCCCCACCCGCCCCTGCGCGCCCTCCACGAGCCAGTTCATCGCCAGGATCTGCTCGTCGCTCAACTGCGCGCCCTTTGCGATAACGACACGGCCTTCGTTGTCGCGCACATCGGCCGCAACCGCACGGAAGGGCTGCAGCTTGCCCGCCGCGATGTCCTTCTGCCGCGCCAGCACCTCGTCCTGCACGGCCTTGGGCACCTTGGTGCCGAAGTCGCCGACGCGGATCATTCCTTCCTTCACGCCGCCCCAGAGGTTGCCGCTCTTCCAGCTGCCGTCGAGCACGGCCTTCGCGCGCTGCGTGTAGTAGCCGCCCCACTGGTGCGTGACGGCGACGACCTGCGCGTCGGGCGCGATCTTGCGCATGTCGGAGTGGTACGCGATGGCCAGCTTGCCGCGCTCCTGTGCCGCCGCCATCACGGCGGTGGAGCCGGTGTGGAATGCAACCACGTCGGCGTTCTGGTTGAACAGCGCCATGGCCGCGTCGCGCTCCTTCGGCGGATCGAACCATTCGTTGAGCCACACCACGCGCACCTGCGCGGAAGGGTTCACCGAGCGCATGCCGAGCGTGAAGGCGTTGATGCCCTGCAGCACCTCCGGAATCGGAAAGCCCGCGACGTAGCCGGCCACGTTGGTCTTCGTCATGCGCCCCGCCGCGATGCCTGCCAGGTAGCGGCCTTCGTAGTAGCGCGCATTGGCGGTCGCCACGTTGGGCGCGGTCTTGTAGCCGGTGATCGACTCGAACCTCACGTCGGGGAAGTCCTTCGCCACCTTCATCGTCGGCTCCATGTAGCCGAAGCTCGGCGTGAAGATGAGCTTGTTGCCCTGCTGCGCGAGGTCGCGGATCACGCGCTCCGCATCGGCGCCCTCGGCCACGTTCTCGACGTAGGTGGTCCTGACCTTCGCGCCCAGCGCCGCCTCGACGGCCTTGCGGCCTTCCTCGTGCTGGCGCACCCAGCCCGCATCCGTGACGGGCGTGACGTAGACGAAGCCGATCTTCAGCGGCTCTTTCGGCGACTGCGTTTGCGAGAAGGCGGGAGATAGAAAGCACGCGGCGGCCAGCGCCAGAACGGCGCGGCCCGCGAGGTTTTTGTACATGGTGTTCCTCTACATGGCCCCGGAAAAGCAAAACTCCGCAGCAGGCCGAGACGCCCTGCTGCGGGGTCGAGATTTTAGTGCGGGGCCCTTGCCCCTGAGCAGCCCGGGAGAAGCCTGGCACCTCCCAACCTTCCCGCGCGCGATGGGTGCCGCCTCCAATCGGCAAGCGCCAGCCCGCGCACGGCATCCCACAATGGGCGCTCCCCATGACGTACTCCACGACAACCAGCGCCCCATCCGCCGGGCAGGGTGCCAGCATCCACTGGCAGCGCAACCTCGCCGTCTGCATGTTCGGCTCGTTCACCACCATCATCGCGATGACGCTGCTGCTGCCCTTCCTGCCGCTGTACGTCGAGCAGCTCGGCGTGAAGGACCACGCGGCGATCGTGCAGTGGTCGGGCGCGGCGTACGGCGCCACCTTCCTGAGCGCCGCGCTGGTGGCGCCGCTGTGGGGCCGGCTGGCCGACCGCTACGGGCGCAAGCCGATGCTGATCCGTGCGAGCCTGGGCATGGCGGTGGCGATGGCGCTGATCGGCGTCGCCGGCAACGTCTGGCAGCTCGTGGGACTGCGGCTGCTGGCGGGGCTGCTGGGCGGCTACGCCTCGGGCTCGATGGTGCTGGTGGCCACGCAGACGCCCAAGGACCGCACCGGCTGGGCGCTGGGCACGATGTCGTCGGCCATCATGGCGGGCAATCTCGTGGGGCCGCTGGTCGGTGGCGTGCTGCCGCCGCTGATCGGCATCCGCGCCACCTTTTTCGCGGCGGGCGCGATCATCTTCGTGGCCTTTCTCGCGACGGCCTTCCTGATCCGCGAGGAGCGCAAGGCGCCTGCCGCGCGCAAGCAAGGCAGCGGCAGCTCCGAGCAGACCGGCTGGGCCGCCGTGCCCGACAAGCGCCCTCTCGTCGCGATGCTCTTCACCGGCATGCTGCTGATGCTGGCGAACATGTCGATCGAGCCGATCATCACCGTCTATGTCGCCACGCTGGTGGAAGACCCGGACCGCGTGACGATGATGGCCGGCCTCGTGATGTCGGCGGCTGCGCTGGGCAGCATTCTCTCGGCCTCGCGGCTGGGCAGGCTGGCCGACCGCGTGGGGCACTGGAACGTGATCGTGGGCTGCCTCGCGGTGTCGGCGCTGCTGCTGGTGCCGCAGGCTTTCGTCACCTCGGGCTGGCAGCTGGTGGTGCTGCGCTTCCTGATGGGGTTGTCGCTCGGCGGGCTGCTGCCGTGCATCGCGAGCGTGATCCGCCACAACGTGCCCGAGCGCGTGGCCGGCAACATGCTGGGCTATTCGACCTCGGCGCAGTACACCGGCCAGGTCGCGGGGCCGCTGCTGGGCGGCTTCGTGGGCGGGCACATCGGCATGCGCGCCGTGTTCCTCGGCACCTGCGTGCTGATGGCCGCGGGTGCCGCGTGGAACTGGCTGGCGAAGCGCCGCCGCTGAGGCAACGCCACGCCAGGGACGGCTTCACTCGCCGATGGTCACGCTCTTGTACGAGGCATCGGCCTTGATCTCCGACTCCGAGAACGGCACCCTGAGCCACTTGCCCTCGCTGTAGGCGCGGGTGTAGTCGCCGTTGTGCGCCGAGGCCGGATCGTCCGAGAGCGAGAAAGTCAGAAAGGTGTGGGCCTCCACGCCGCCGTCGGGGAACCGCACGACCTGCATGTAGCTGTTGCCGTTCGGGTTGCCGTCCATGGTGTAGCCGCCCTTGTCCAGGCGGTTCTCCGAGCAGCTGATCGTGAAGTAGCCCGGAGCGCCGCAGCCGCCGTACAGCGGAATCTTCTTGCCGCCGCGCGTGGCGAACAGGTAGTCGCCGCGTGCTGCATCCACCGCGTAGCCACTGGCCTGCACGCGCGCCACGGCCGCACCGAAGGCTTCGCGCAGCTTCGTGGCGGCCGCGGCGTTCAGGCCGCGCGGCGTGCGGATCGGGTCTGCCGGATCGAACGGCACGGTGTAGAGCGAGGCGGCCGGAATCTGCGAAGCGCGGCTCCAGAACTCGTCCCAAAGGTGCGCGCCTTTCGCGCCGGTCACGCCCGTGCCGTCCCATGCCGTGAGTGCGGTGCAGGCTGCGCTCACGTCGACGCTCGGGCCGATCGCCTCGGTGGTCAGCGGGTCGCTGGAGACGGCGATGGGCGTGCCGTCGCACACGATCGGCAGCACGTCGGCCCTGAACAGTTCGGCCGTCAGCACACGGCTGTCGAGCACCATGCGCTTGACGCTGTCGGGCGTCGCGCCCTTCGCGCCATAGCTGTCGGAGCCGTCGATGCGCCCCTGCGCCAGCACGTTGCCCATGCGGGTGCGGAAGCTCACGGGGTCGGAGCCGGCCGGGCCCATGATGGCCGGGAAGCCGGTCATCGGTGCCTTCGGGTTGGCGAGCCAGTAGCTGTCGTTCATGTTCGCCACGTAGTCGTCGCGCTGCAGGCTGGGCATGCGCGATGCGCCGATGGCGCCCTTCTGCGCCGAGTCGGCGTCGGTCTGCCAGTCGCAGGCGCTGCGCGAGCCGTCGAACACCGGCACTCGCGGCAGGGTCGCCTGCATCGACGCGCCCGCCGGCGTGGTGCAGTCGGTCACCTGCGCGGGCGACACATTGGGCACGGCGCCGATGTCGGCGTACCAGGCCTTGGCGCTGCCACGGCCCACGGCCACGGTGTTGACCCAGGGAATCGCGGTTTCCTCGCGCTGGATGGCGATGAACTCGTCGAGCGACTTCGCCTGGTTCCAGCGCAGCCAGTTGCGGAAGGTTCGGTAGTTCTCGCCGTTGATGTCGCGGATGGCGAAAGCCGTCGTCTGGCTCCAGGCCAGTGCCGAGTTCATCGGCGCCAGGTTGACCATCGGACCGTACTCGCTCTTGTAGAGCGTGCGCGTGACCTGCGTCATCGCGCCATCGACGCCCTTCACCTTCACGGTAATGGTGGAGGGCTGCATCTTCACGGCGACGCCGTCGCGCATGTAGCTGGTCGTGTCGCCCGCCGCCAGCTTCAGCTGGAAGAAGCCGAAACGCCGCGCGGTCGACACGGTGTGGCTCCACGCGATGTTGTCGTTGAAGCCGATGAGGATCACCGGAATGCCGAGGAACGAAGTGCCGCTGATGTTCAGTTCGCCCGGAATGGTGAGCTGCGCCTGGTAGAAGCGGTCGGGCCCGCGCCAGTACCAGTGCGGGTTGCCGAAGAGCAGCGGGCTCGAATCGCCGGTGGCGGCGGTGCCGAAGCCGATCATGTTGCTGCCCACGCCCTCATGGCCGCCCACCTGCAGCTCGGGCTCCTCGATCTTCAGTGCCGCCATCCGTATCGCCGCCTTCCTGTGGACGGGGCGGTGCGCCGACACCTTGGTGGGCGCCACCACCGCAGGCGCCGTCGCGTTGGCGATGTTCGCGAGGAAGTTGCTGTAGCCGCCCGCGAGGTTGGCCGCGTACATGCGGCGGTAGATGTCGTCGGTGGTGATCGGCTGCACCCACGCCTCGTTGCGGCAGGCGGCGTGCGCCGCGCCGCCGGCCTTCACATCGCGCACGTAGCGGTTGTAGCCGGCCGCGAAGCCCACGACCAGCTTCTTCAGGTTGTCGGGCTGCGCGTCGATCATCTTCTGCAGCACGTCGGCCGAGATCACGTGCCGGTGGAAGAAGTCGGAGTCGATGTTCTTCGGCAGCCCGATGGTGCTGCTGGCCAGCAGCTTCGCGTCGGCACCGAAGTACTGCGAGCGCTCTCCGCGGTAGGTAAGGAACGAGTCGGCCATGGTGCACAGGTTGTCCTCCGCCTGCGCGTAGCCGTAGCCGTAGCCCACGCCGGGCCAGTTGTCGGCCTTGATGTGCGGCACGCCCATCGACGTGCGGCGGATCTCGGCCTTGTAGGTGGCCTCGGCCGGCGGATTCGTCGGCGTGGACGGCGAGGAAGGGAAGAACACGAAGCCGTTGCCTCCTCCGCCACCGCCTCCGCAGGCGGTGAGCGTGGCGGCGGCGAGCGCGAGCAACGACGGCGGCACGACGCCGCGACGGATCGAAAGTCTCATGAGGTCTCCAGTTGATGCTGATGCTCTCTTGGCGGAGCGTCCCGGAGCTTAGGCAGCCTCGCGGCGGGCGGCTTGTACGCAGCCGCTGCATTGCTCGCGGCGGCTGCCGCGGCCGATCGCGTCAGTGCAGCGGTGCGTTCTGGCCCCAAGCGTGCGAGGCCTGCTCGTCGGCAGTCACGCGCACCTGGCTCGCCAGGAACGAAGGCGGCAGGCCGAAGTAGCGCTGGAAGGTGCGGCTCATGTGCGCCGCGTCGGTGAAGCCGCTGATCAGCGCCACGTCGGTGAGCGAGCCGCGGCCGGTGAACTGCTGCACCGTGCGGCGCACCTTGGTCCACAGCGCATAGCGCTTGACCGACACGCCCACCTGCTCGGCGAAGAGGTGCGTGAGGCGGTCGGGCGACAGGCAGGCCACGGCCGCGAGATCGCGCAGCGCGATCTGACCCGCATGCGCGCGGATGGACTGCAACACGCGGTCGACGCGCGGATCGAGCGGCGTCTGCAGTTCGGGGCTCTCGGTGATGGCCTCGACCATCTTCGCGCTGAGCGACTGCAGCCGCTCGTTGGGCAGCGCGCCGCATTGGGCCGGCTGGAAGTCGTCGCGCAGCGCGCCGAAGCGCCGCGCGTCGATGGGCTGGATGCCGTGGCCGCCCATGCGCCGCGCGAGCATGCGGTAGGCGCTGGAAGCCGGGTCGAGGTTCAGCGAGAGCAGCCCGCAGCCGTCGACGTCGAGCCGCCGCGACACGTGCGGCGCGACCAGTGCGGCGGTGCAGCGCACGCGGGTGCCGTCGACCGCCTCCAGCGTGAAGGGGTGTCCGCTGACCGAGGCCAGCAGCGTGGCCGACGAGCGGGCCGTCAGGCCCGACTGGATGGCCGGTGTGATGTAGAGGAACCTGTCATCCCACAGGTGCAGGAAGTTTTGCGTTGCCATGCCGTATCACTTTTGTTCTTGTCTCCAGCGGCGGATTCTCCCGCATCGGCAACCCCGCCGGCATCACATGCTGGCGCACGGCCTCCAGCAGCAGCGCGGCAAGGCGGCTCGCTGGCGCCTCCGGCAGGGCCTGCGCGCGGTAGAGCACGAGCGAGATCTGCGGCAGCGCGGGCAGCGCCAGCGTCGAACGGTCGATGGCGCGCACATGCGACGGCAGGCCGAAGGGCGTGCGCACCGTGAGGCCCAGCCCGGCCGATGCCGCCGCCCACAGCGCCGCGAGGCTGGCACTGCCGAAGGCGCGCCGCCACGGCACGCCCGCCTTGTCGAGGGCGGTGATGACGATCTCCCGCAGCGGACAGGGTGCGTCGAGCATGATGAGCGGCAGCGGCTCCTTGCTCTTGGGCTGGCGCACGCCGCCGAATTGCTCGCGCTGCGTCCACCAGGGCGCCTCTACCCGCTCGGGCGTGCGCGGCCCGATCCACAGCAGGGGCAGCCGCGCGACGCGCTCGGCATACGGCGACAGCGGCTGGTCGCCCGCGTCCCACGCCAGGGCCAGGTCGAGCTGGCCGAGTTCGAGCCGCTCGCGCAACTCGCTGCTGCGCGCCACGCAGGCCTCGATGCGCACCTTGGGATGCGCACGCGCGAAGCGGCCCAGCACGGCCGGCAGCAGCGTCTCGCCGAAGTCTTCCTGCAGGCCCAGCCGCACGGAGCCCTGCAGGTCTGCACCACGCATGGCGGCACTGGCTTCTTCGTTGAGTTCGAGCATGCGGTGGGCATACGCCAGCAGCGTCTCTCCGGCATCGGTGAGCTCCAGCCCCCGGCCCGCCTTGCGGAAGAGCACTGTGCCGGCCTGCGATTCGAGCTTCTTCAGCTGTGCGCTCACGGCGGAGGTCGAGCGGCCCAGCTTGTCGGCGGCACGCGCGAAGCTGCCGAGCGCGATACCTGTGGAGAAAGTGCGCAGCACGTCGAGATCGAACATCACCTGGCTCATTCCGGCTCCTTCGGGTTTCGTGGCGATCATCCTGTTTTTCAGGACGATTCGCCAATTATTTTCTGATTTTCAAAACCTTCGCCGAGGCGGAAACTGCCTGGCAAGATGACCCAATCGCCCTCTTCCCCCATCTCTTCTTCATTCACACCGCGCCACCGCTGGAAGGTGCTGGCGGCAGGCGTGGCCGCCAATGCTGCCTTCTCGGTGGCCTTCAGCGGCATCCCGATGACCGCCGTGCTGATGCGCACCGGCTACCAATTGGACAACGCCACCCTCGGGCTGGTGCTCGGTCTCATGGGGCTGGGCATCGCGGTGAGCGAGCTGCCCTGGGGCCTGCTGACCGACCGCTGGGGCGACCGCCCCGTGCTGCTGGCGGGCCTGGGCAGCACGGCCCTCGCGCTCATCGCGATGGCGCTGTGGGCCGCGCCGGCCGCGGGGCACATTCCGGGGCTGGGCTGGCTGGGCAGCGGGCTGCTGCTGGTGGGCCTGCTCGGCGGCAGCGTCAACGGCGCCAGCGGCCGCGCGGTGATGACCTGGTTCGACGCCAGCGAGCGCGGCCTCGCCATGAGCATCCGCCAGACGGCCGTGCCGATGGGCGGCGGCATCGGCGCGCTGGTGCTGCCCTACGTCGCGCTGCACTTCGGCTTCGCGGCGCTCTACGGCCTGCTCGCGCTGCTGTGCGCGCTGAGCGCGGCGATGAGTTGGGCGTGGGTGCACGAGCCGCCCATCGCGCCGCACAACGACAAGTCCGCGCCGGCTTCAGCCGCCGCGCCGAACTCCGGCCCGCTGCGCGATGCGCGCGTGTGGCGCATCGTGGCCGGCATCGGCATTCTTTGCGCGCCGCAGTTCGCGGTGCTCTCCTTCGGCACGGTGTTCCTGCACGACTTCGGCCATGCGGGCCTGGCGACCATCACCGCGACGATGGTGTTCGTGCAGGTCGGCGCGATGGTCATGCGCGTGTGGAGCGGTCGCTGGACCGACCGTAAAAGGAACCGGCCGGCCTACCTGCGCGCCTGCAGCGGGCTCACGGTTCTGCTGTTCGCAGGCCTCGCCGCACTGGCACTGGCCGCGGGCACGCACGCCACCGATTCACTGACGCTTCGCACCGCGCTGGTCGTGCTGCTGGGCGTGAGCGGCGTGTGCGTGTCGGCATGGCACGGCGTGGCCTACACCGAACTGGCCACGCTGGCCGGCGCATCGCGTGCCGGCACCGCGCTGGGCATGGCGAACACCAGCGTGTTCCTGGTGTGCTTCGTCACGCCCTTCTCCATTCCACACCTGCTGGCGCTGCAGGGCTGGCCGATGGTTTGGCTGGCGGCCAGCGCCTGTGCGCTGGTGGCGATGCCGCTGCTGGTGGCGCGGCCCGCAGCCGATCAGAAGCTCGCGAAGACGGCGTTGAGCCGGTCGACGTAGGCGCGCCTGGCGGCGGCGTCGATGAAGCTGCCCTCGAAGCTGTTCGCCGCGAGCTGCCATGCCTGTTGCGCGTTCAGGCCGGTGGCGGCGAAGGTCTCGGTGAAGTTCTGGTTCATGTAGCCGCCGAAGTAGGCCGGGTCGTCGGAGTTGACGGTGGCCACCAGCCCTGCGTCGAGCAGCGCGCCGAGGTTGTGCTTCGACAGGTCTGGAAACACGCAGAGCTTGAGGTTCGACAGCGGGCACACGGTGAGCGGAATGCGGTCCTTCGCCAGGCGCTTCATCAGCTCAGGGTCCTTGGTGCTCTGCACGCCGTGATCGACGCGCTCCACCTTCAGCACGTCGAGCGCGCTCCACACGTATTCGGGCGGGCCTTCCTCGCCGGCATGCGCGACAAGGTGGAAGCCCAGCTCGCGGCAGCGCGCGAACACGCGGGCGAACTTCTCGGGCGGATGGCCCACTTCGCTCGAATCGAGCCCCACGCCGATGAACTTGTCGCGGTAGGGCAGCGCCTGCTCCAGCGTCTCGAAGGCGTCTTCCTCGCTCAGGTGGCGCAGGAAGCACAGGATGAGCGATGCACTCACGCCCAGCTTCGGTTGCGCATCGACGCAGGCGCGGTGCAGGCCGTTGACCACGGTTTCCATCGGCACGCCGCGCGCGGTGTGCGTCTGCGGGTCGAAGAACATCTCGGTGTGCACCACGTTGTCGGCCGCGGCGCGCTCCAGGTAGGCCCAGGCCATGTCGTGGAAGTCCTGCTCCTTGAGCAGCACGCTGGCGCCGGCGTAGTAGATGTCCAGGAAGCTCTGCAGGTTGGTGAAGGCGTAGGCCTTGCGCAGTTCGTCGACGCTGGCGTAGGGAATGGACACGCCGTTGCGCTGCGCGAGCGCGAAGATGAGCTCGGGTTCGAGCGAGCCCTCGATGTGCATGTGCAGCTCCGCCTTGGGCATGGCGCGCAGCAGCGCGGGCAGGCGCTCGGCGGCGAGGCGGTCGAAGCTCTTGTCGTAGGTGGGGCGTAAATCGGTCATGGTGGGTGCGAACTGCTGCTGCGTTGTGATCCCGCACAGCATAAGGGCAGCCACCTGCCGGCGCGATGCCTGAAACCGTATAGGTCTCAGTCGATGCTGCGTGCCGAGCTGGTGAGCGAGCGCGCGCACAGCAGCAGCGTGGGCGCCAGCTTGCGCACCGCCTCCTCCAGCGTCCAGCGGCTGGTGGGCGCGACGACGTGCACCGAGGCCACCGGCCTGCCCTGCGCGCCCAGCACGGGCGCGGCGATGGTCATGTCGCCGAGAAAGAGCTCCTCGGCATTGGTGGCGAAGCCCTGCTGCCGCGCCTGGCGCAGCTCTTCCAGGATCTCGTCCACGCCGGTGCGGGTATGCATGGTGTGGGCCACGCGGTCGGAGGCTTCGATGAGCGCACGCGCCTCGTCCTCGGGCAGCGCGCTGAGGAAGGCGCGCCCCGAAGCCGTGCAGTACATCGGAATGCGGCTGCCGATAGGCATGTGCACCGGCACGAACTGCGCGCTGACGAAGCGCGCCACGTAGACCATGTCCAGCCCGTCGGGCTCGGTGAGACAGGAGGTTTCGGTCGTCACCTTGGTCAGCTCCGACAGGAAGGGGTTGGCCACGTCGATCAGCGAGTGCGCCGCAAGGTAGTTGAAGCCGATCTCCATGACCCTCGGCGTGAGCTGGTAGCGCCGTGTCTTCGGGTGCTTGCGCACGTAGCCCAGCTTCTCGAGCGTGAAGACCATGCGCTGCGCCGAGCTCTTGGTGATGTCGGCGGCCTCGGCCACGTCGGCCAGCGTCATGGTGCGGCGCCGGGCGCTGAAGGCGCGCAGCACGGCCAGGCCCTTCTCCAGCGACTGGTTGAAAAGCAGGCTCTGGCTGTCTTCGGGGGCTGTGTCGGGCGTGGAGTCCATGGCGGTGGAGTATAGCCACATCTCTCTGAAATATCGAATATCGATATTTGCGATTCGACTAGTGGTTTCTATTTATTGTTTAGAGATTCAAAAGAATCGATTATTGGCACGCATGTTGCATCGCGCTGCCCCGCATCGCTTTCCTTTCCCGCCCCTCTTTTTCTTTCTTCTTTCTTCAACTTCCCTTGCTTCGAGGAGTGCTTCCATGAATCGCATCGTTCGCCGCCTTCATCGCCTGGCCCTGGGTCTTTGCATCGCCGGCGCCGCCTCGCTGGCCGCCGCGCAGGGCGCCGCGCCCACCTACAACGTGGGCGCCACGGCCACCGGCGTGCCCTTCACCTTCCTGGACGTGAAGACCAACAGCATCCAGGGAATGATGGTCGACACCGTCACCGCCGTGGGCAAGGCCGGCGGCTTCGGCGTCAACGTGCAGCAGACGGTTTTCTCCGCGCTGATCCCCTCGCTCACCGCGCGCAAGATCGACATCGTCTCGGCCGCCATGCTGAAGACGCCGGCGCGCCAGGAGGTGGTCGACTTCAGCGACCCGGTCTACTCGTACGGCGAGGGCCTGATCGTCAGGGCCGACGACGCCCGCGCGTACGTCTCGCTCGATGAGCTCAAGGGCGAGGTGGTGGGCGCGCAGGTCGGCACGGTGTTCCTGGACATGCTGAACAAGAAGGGCATCTTCAAGGAAGTGCGCAGCTACGACTCGGTGGCCGACATGACGCGCGACCTCTCGCTCGGGCGCATCAAGGCGGGCCTCGGCGACCAGCCCATCATGGCCTACCAGATCCGCCAGAACACCTTCCCCGGCGTGAAGCTGGTCGACAGCTACAAGCCCGTGAACGTGGGCGACGTCTGCCTCGTGGTGCGCAAGGGCGACACCGAGACGCTGGCACGCATCAACAAGGCGATCGCCACTATCAAGGCCGACGGCACCCTGGCCAAGATCGTCCAGAAGTGGGGGATCTGATGCACACCCCCAGGCTTCGCGCACTTCGTGTCGCTGCGCCAACCCCCTTGCAGGGGGCAACACCTGCGGCCCGGCAAAGCCGGTTCCGCGGTGTTCCCCGAATGGGCTTGCCTACGTCGGCCGATCGATTCGACGGGCTGCGCACCGCGCGACAGGACTGATGCAGATGGCTGCTCCCTCCTTCCTCCAGCACGCGCAGGACTTCCTGCCGATCCTCCTGCAGGGTGCCGTGGTCACCGTGCAGGTGACGGTGCTTTCGTTCCTGCTGAGCAGCGTGCTCGGCCTCGGGCTCGCGCTGATGAAGCTCTCGCCGGTGCGCGCGCTCTCGTGGGCCGCCGCGGTGATCGTCAACGTGATCCGCGGGCTGCCGATCATCGTGCAGCTCTTCTACATCTACTTCGTGCTCCCGGAGTTCGGCGTGCAGCTCACGGCCTTCCAGGCCGGCGTGATCGGGCTGGGCATCGCCTACTCGGCCTACCAGGCCGAGAACTTCCGCGCCGGCATCGAGGCGGTCGATCCGGGCCAGCGCGAGGCGGCGCAGGCCATGGGCATGCGCTCGGCGCTGATCATGCGGCGGGTGATATTGCCGCAGGCCTTTCGCATCGCGCTGCCGCCCTACGGCAACACGCTGGTGATGATGCTGAAGGACTCCTCGCTGGTCTCGACCATCACCGTGGCCGAGATGACGCGCGCGGGCCAGCTCATCGCCTCGTCGACCTTCCAGAACATGACGGTCTACACCCTGGTCGCCCTCCTCTACCTGCTGATGAGCCTGCCGCTGGTCTGGGGCCTGCGCCGGCTCGAGAAGCGCTTCGCCGCCGGGAGGAAGCAGCCATGATCCACGTCGAGGGACTCGAGAAGCGCTTCGGCGCGCACCGCGTGCTGCAGGGCGTGAGCCTGCACGTGGACAAGGGCGAGGTGGTGTGCCTGATCGGCCCGTCGGGCTCGGGCAAGTCGACCGTGCTTCGCTGCATCAACGCGCTGGAGTCGTACGAGGGCGGCGAGATCCGCGCCTTCGGCGAGCGCGTGGACCGCAACGCACCGAACATCCACCGGCTGCGCAGCCGCATGGGCATGGTGTTCCAGCGCTTCAACCTGTTTCCGCACCGCACCGTGCTGGAGAACGTGATGGAAGGCCCCGTCTACGTGCTGCGCCAGAACGCCGCGCAGGCGCGCGAGGAAGCGATGGCGCTGCTGGCCAAGGTCGGGCTGGCCGAGAAGGCGCAGGCCTGGCCCGCGCAGCTCTCGGGCGGGCAGCAGCAGCGCGTGGCGATCGCCCGCGCGCTCGCGATGAAGCCCGAGGCCATGCTGTTCGACGAGCCGACCTCGGCGCTCGACCCCGAGCTGGTCGGCGACGTGCTCGGCGTGATGCGTGCGCTGGCCGACGAGGGCATGACGATGATCGTGGTCACGCACGAGATGGGCTTCGCCCGCGAGGTGGCCGACCGCGTGTGCTTCCTGCACAGCGGCAGCATCGTCGAAGAAGGCCCGTCCGCGCAGGTGCTGGGCGCGCCTCGCCATGCGCGCACGCAGGACTTCCTGCGGCGCGTGCTGCATCCTTCCGGTGCGGCCGGCTCCCCGGAGGTGCGCGCATGAGCGCAGCCAGTGCCATGCCGCCGTCGCTCTGGGCTGCAACAGCCCCTCCAGCTCCGCCGACACCGCCGCTCGCCGGATCGCGCAAGGCCGACGTGCTGATCGTGGGCGGCGGCTTCACCGGCCTGTCTGCCGCGCTGCATCTGGCCGAGGCCGGCGCGCAGGTGTGCGTGCTGGAGGCGCACGAGCCCGGCTGGGGTGCCTCGGGGCGCAACGGCGGGCAGGTGAACCCCACGCTCAAGCACGACCCCGACGAACTCGTGCGGCTCTACGGCGCCGAGCGTGCGGAGCCGCTGATCGACGCGGTGTCGGGCTCGGCCGACCTGGTGTTCGACCTGATCGCGCGCCACGGCATCGACTGCCAGCCGGTGCGCAGCGGCTGGCTGCAGGTTTCCTATTCGGAGAAGGACGTGGCCGGCCTGCATGCGCGCGCCGAGCAATGGGCCAGGCGCGGCGTGAACACGCAGATGCTCGACCGCGCGGCCGTCGCGGCGCGGCTGGGCACCGACACCTTCGCCGGCGGCTGGCTCGATGGCCGCGCCGGCGGCATCCAGCCGCTGGCCTACACGCGCGGGCTGGTGCGCGCGGCGCAGGGCCTGGGCGTGGCCGTGCACGGCGGCACCGAGGTCACCGCGCTGGAGCGGCGCGGCTCGCACTGGCATGCGAGCACCTCGACGGGCGCGAGCGTCAGCGCCGAGCAGGTCGTCATCGCGACCAACGGCTACACGGGTGCGCTGTGGCCCGGGCTGAAGCGCACGGTGCTGGCGGCCAACAGCTTCATCGTGGCCACCGAGCCGCTGAAGGGCGCGGCGGCCGACGCGATCCTGCCGCGCGGCGAAACCGCCTCGACCTCGCAGCGCCTGCTGCTCTATTTCCGCAAGGACGCGCAGGGCCGCCTGCTGATGGGCGGGCGCGGCCATTTCGCCGACCCGGGGGGCCCCGCCGACTTCGCGCACCTGGAGCGCTCGCTGGAGCTGCTGTTTCCGCAGCTCGGACCGCTGCGCTACCAGTACCGCTGGGCCGGCCGGATCGCCGTCACGCGCGACTTCATGCCGCATGTGCACACCCCGGCGCCGGGCATGACGATCGCGCTGGGCTACAACGGCCGGGGCATCGCGCTGGCCACGAGCATGGGCAGGCACCTGGCGGCGCGGATGGTGGATGCGGGCGCGGATTTTCCTTATCCGGTGTCGCCGATCCAACCGATCCCGCTGCACGGGTTGCAGCGCTTCTACATCGCGGGCGGCGTGGCCTGGTACAGCCTGCTGGACCGGATGGCCTGAGGCCGAAAGCCACGGCGAACGGCCGAGTCGCCTATGCGCGCGCGGTGCCTTGCCACGGGCGCCGCGCATGCGTCAAATGGCGGGCATCGACCACAACAGCTTCAGGAGACCCATGCCGATCGACACCCTCGCCACCTGGCACAAGCTCGTCAAGGAACGCGATGTCGCAGGGCTCGATGCCCTGCTCGACGACACAGCGGTATTCCATTCGCCGGTGGTGCACACGCCCCAGGTGGGCAAGCGCATCACGCAGAAGTATCTGGCGGCGGCGTTCCAGGTGTTCTTCAACGAGAGCTTCCGCTACGTGCGCGAGCTGAAATCGGAACGCGACGGCGTGCTCGAATTCACGCTGGAACTGGACGGCATCCAGATCAACGGCGTCGACATGATGAAGTGGAACGACGAAGGAAAGATCACCGAGTTCAAGGTGATGCTGCGCCCGCTGAAGGCGGTGAACCTGATCCACCAGAAGATGGGCGCCCAGCTGCAGGCGCCAAATCCCTGAGCCATCCGCGCGCCCTGCCCCAGTCGCGGGACACCGCGGAACCGGCTCCGCCGGGCCGCAGGTGTCGCCCCCGGAAGAGGGTTGGCGAAGCGACACGAAGTGCGCGCAGCCTGGGGGAGAGCCTATTCAGCGACGACCTGGAGCGTGCCCTGCTGGCTGTACGCCCGCACGCACATGCGGGTCAGCTTCACCAGAAACTGGAACACGGCCGGCTCGCCCAGGCAGTCCGGCGTGATCGCCATGATGTCCTTGCGCAGCTCCATCAGCCGGTTTCCCGACATCGCCATCTCGGCGGAGGCGCCGTAGTAGTTCCTCCAGAAGTCCTGCAAGAGACCGCGCTTGACCTCGTCGATCACCAGCGTGTAGCCGCGCTCCCAGACCGCTTCCTCCATCGGCAGGCAGTCGACCTGCGGATCTTCCAGACGCCCGCCCTGGGGCACCAGACACACGCGCCGCATGGCCACTCTTTCAACGGTTGCTTGACGCATGTACATGGCCGGACTCCTGGCATTCGATGGTGGCCACGGGCGTCGCGCCGGATGTGGCCGGGTGGGCAGGCTGGCGGGTGCTTCTTTTCTTCATGGCCGTCGTCCTCAACGAATCCACAAGGCGTGTGACAGGCTTGGTGTTGTTCATGCCGCCGCGAGCAGGCGCAGGCGGCTCGCGTTCGAAAGGGCCAGGCTCTCCGGCTGGTCCCAGCTTCCGTCCGCGTTCAGCGTGGTGTTCAGTGCATAGACGCCGGGCGGGTACGCCAGCTCCAGCGGGTTGTTGATCGCGCTGACGTCGATCACGTCTCCCTCCTCGAAGTCGCCGTAGGCGATGAAGTACTTCGGATGCGGCGAGAAGGTCAGGTTCTGGCTGGAGCGCGCCTGCACCGCGTACACGGGGCTGCCGCCCATGGTCACGCCCACGGCGGCGGCGGACCTGGCCGGAATAGCCGCCGACTGGGCCAGATAGAGCCGGGACTGCTCGGGCCCCTGCGAGGGATTCACGAACCGGTAACTGCGATTGCAGTCGAGGGTGATCTTGTTGTTGCAGCCGCTCGGTTCGTAGGTTTCGGTGGGGGTGAACTGCACGCCGGGCTGCAGCTCGCCCGTCTCCGCCCAGGCGAAGCCGACGTCGACGCTCCACTGGAACTTGACGCGGGAGGCCTGCCCCGGATTCGAGAACCTGGCGAACCACGCCAGAGACAGGGCATTCGGCGCCAGTTGCGTCGGGTCGTTCTGGAACACCATGAAGTAGGCCGAGTGGCTTGCATGGTTGTTGACCGTGACGGAATAGATCATTCCCATGACGACTTCCCGAATGAAACAGAGTGATTGACGGCATGCGGGCCACGGCGGCACCGCACTGGTCGTCACTCTAGGGAGCGCAGGGGTCGATTTGAATTACATACGATTACAGCGGTTGCGCCCCACCACGAATTTCGAACGGGTAGCTGCCCAGCCGCACGGTGCCGCGCCGGCGCTCGACCAGCGGCGGCTCGGCCAGGTGGGGCGGCAGCGCATTGAGGAGCTGGTGCTTCGCGCGGAATATCTGGATGTTCACGTAGGAGGGCTCCACCCCCAGCATGCGCGACAACTCGTCCAGCCCGACCCACCCCTGGCTCTGCGGCGCGATGCCGCGCTGTGCGTCCTTCTGGCGCAGCCGCGCCAGCGTGACCAGGGTGTAGTGATGGATGCGCTCGCCCAGCGGCACCGACCTGCCCTGCGCCACCACGTTCAGGCTCGTGTGTTCCTCGTCCTGGCTGACCTCGAAATGAAGCGTCACGTCCGGCGACAGCGCCACGGGCATCGGAGTCGATATCGGGGTCTCCGAGGTGAGATCCAGGTCGTCGCACAGCACGAACTCCCAGGTGCTGGACGATGTGCGCACCATCGCGCCATCGGTCAGCAGTTCGATGCCGTCGATGTGCTCGAGCATCCACTTGCCGTCCTGGAAGTACACGTTCGCCTCGGGTTCGTGCTCGTCCGGCAGCAGGTTCTCGCGCGGGTTCAGCTCCAGGATGGCGCCCGCATCGCTGGCATCGGCGGGAAAGAGGCAGGTGGCCGGCGGCGCGAGGTCTTCCACGGTCCAGATCGACTCGTCGCCGATGCCCATGCGGACCTCGGCACCGAGGGGCAGCGCGGTCCAGCGGCCGCTGGGCAGGCGCTCGCCGTTCAGCGTGGTGCCGTTGCGGCTCTGGTCGACGATTTCCCACGCCTGCCGGTTCCACCGCACCATTGCGTGAACCTGGGATACGTCGGGCGCCCGCAGCACCGTCTGGCAGACCGAGGCGCGCCGTCCGAAGGCATGCACCGGCCGCAGCACGGTGGCGCGCCGGTCGAGCTTGTTCCTGAAGATGGCCATCGCCGCATTCTCCTACGCGATCTCATACGTAAAGCGCCTGCGGATTCAGGTCGCTTTCACGCATGGGAGTGTCGCGCCATCCGAGGGCGACCGGCACGCGGTACAGGCGCGGATTGCCAAGCTCCGGCCAGATGTGGCACAGGCCCGGCACCACCACCTTCACCGTGCACAGGGGAAGATCGGGACGGGTGTGGTCGAGAACGATGGTTTCCAGGCCGAGCGAGGCGGCGATGCCTACGCAGCGGCGGATCTCGTCGGCAATGTCGGTCCGGGCGGCGGGAGCCGCCGAAACCGGCGCGGTGCCCTCCGGCATGAGGAAGGCCGGAGCCCCCTCCTCCCCGGATTCGGCGGCCGGCACCGCGAAGCTCTTGCCCGCTGCGATCAGCTGGCTCATTTCCGTGAGCGCCCGCTCACAGGCCAGCGCGCGGTCGGGGCTGCAGCCGAAGCCGACCGCCCAGGCCCCCGTGTCCAGGTGGCGGCCGACGGCGACCACCACCGGAATGCCGAAATCGTGCGTGATGTCGAGCACCCAGCGCTCCCAGCGCGGGCCGCAGGTGCGCTCGATGCGCTGGAGGATGTCGCCCGGGAGGCCGTCGAGCCCGATCGCCGGCCTGCGGTGGCGGCCGTACCACCAGACGGCGGCGGCGTCGCGCTCCACCAGTTCGAGAAAGCCCTGGAGGATGGCTTCCTCGCGCGTATTCCCTGCCGCGCAGCCGTTCGAGGTCCAGCCCACGTGAAGCTGGCTCTGCGCCGGCGCGTTGGCGAAGCAGAAGGCCAGCGGCAGGTACCGGCGCTCGTCCGCGGTCAGCGACCAGGCAGGCGTCCACCATGAAGGCTGTTGCTCCATCGCGGCGGAGGGGGCCACGGCATGCGGCGGCTTGTGCGTGTCGAAACGCTCGCGCTGGCGTTCGCTGAAGAGCGCCAGAGCCTGCGGCTCGATGCAGGGAGCATCCAGATCGGCGGCGGGCGCGATCAGCCAGGCCTCGTCGCCCTGGAAAAAGGCGCAATGCCGCTCGGCCGCCTCGCACAGCGCACTGGCGCGGGACTGCTCCATCGACATGCCCTTGCCCAGGCACACCTGGGTCAGCGCGCCGGGCAACTCGTCGTCGCCGGCCGGCGGCGTCCTGAAGATTTCGCTGCGGTAGACCGTCAGCGCGCCCTCGGCTTCGGCGTTCAGCGGCACGATCCGCGCGACCGCGCCGGTGAGCGGGCTGACGTGGCGCATCAGCCGCTCCACGGTGACCGAAGCCGGCACGGTGCGCCAGCCGCCGTCGTGGCTTGCGGTGGGCAGGCCCGGCGCCAGCACGATGGGCTCGCGCTGCTTGCGCGCAACGAGACCGGGTGTTCCGCAGTGCGGGCATTGCGGGCGGACGGCTACGAAATGCGGCTCGGGCGAATCCAGCGTCCGGACCTGGGCGTCGCCCGCATGGGTCACGATCTCCAACGCGAGGGGAAGCAACTGGCCGAGACGCTCGCCGACGAGCCCCGTGCCGGCGTGAACCGGCGCGCTGCTATCCGCGCTGCCGTGCCGCGACTGCCACCAGGCGCGCGCCGGGCGGTTCCTGAGCCAACGGTGCGCGAGGCAGTGCCAGCACGGGCCGGAAGCCCGGAAGACAGGACCAACCATGGCCTGCTCTCCCGTCGGCTTGACCAGCAGCCAGGGCCGGCCCGAAGCGCGCTGCTCCGCGTCGATGGCGGCAAGCCTGGGGTCGAGATAGTCGTCGCAGAACACGAGGCTGAGTTCGGTGCCGTCGGGCAGCGCCTGCGCCCAGCGGCTCGCCGAACCGGCATCCACCGCCTTCGACAGCGCGATCGCGTCCACATGACCGGAAAGAGCCGTGCGGACATGCACCGCCGAATAATCGGAAACCAGCCAGGAATCGGTGTCGCTCTTTGCCACGGGCCGCACCAGCCCTTGGCGCGCGAGCGCCTCCAGCGCATGCAGCAACTGCGCGAGTTGCGCGGCGGTTTCTCCGGTACGGCAATAGGCGGCGAGGCTGACTCCCTCGCGCAGCACGCGCTCCACGGCCATGACGCCTGGCGAGCCCAGCACCAGCAGGTCGTTCTCGCCGGCCAGCAGCAGGCGATCCTGAAGCACAACCGGCGGCAGGAACCTGTCATGCCAGCGGAAGACGTCGGTGAAGAAATCCGGCATCGGGCCGTTATGCATCGTCTTGCGGCCGTTGCCGGCCCAATGCGAGCCGCACCACGCCATAGGGCGATGCGCCGGTCGTGGCCCGGAATGCAGCCTCGAAAAGCCGGTGCTTCTCCGAGAACTGCCCGTAGATATGGTCTTCGGACAGCACCTGCATCGATGGATGCAGGCGCGCGATCTGCGCGGCGCTCTCGAAGCCCGACACCACCGGCAGCCG
Organism: Variovorax sp. CAN15; assembly: GCF_030462475.1. Lineage (GTDB taxonomy): Bacteria > Pseudomonadota > Gammaproteobacteria > Burkholderiales > Burkholderiaceae_C > Variovorax. The sequence continues at coordinate 26,143 of NZ_JASMRZ010000026.1, read as the reverse complement.
CATGCCGCCCACCGCCATCGACTGGGCGGCGAGCACCGGATGCACGTGGTCGAGCACGACGACGCACGAGTTCGTGCCTTGCGCGAAACGACCGGCGAGGCTGCGCAGCACGGCCTCCAGCGGGGCCTGCGGCAGGTAGGGGCACACGCCCTCCAGCATCACGAGCACCGGCCGGTCGCCGGGCAGGCCGGCGGCATCGAGCCAGCGCTCGTCGAGCACGGAGCAGGCAATGTCGGCGCCCTCGCCTTCATCAGCGTGCGGCATGTGCTGCGCCCGCAGCTCGATGGCGTCGGGCAAATCGATGTTGAGCCAGCGCGAACGCGCCACCGCCGCGGTGCCGAGCCGGCTGCGGCGCGTGCACAGCCCCGCGCCCAGCGTGATGCACAGGGCGTCGGGATGATCGGAAAGGAACCCGGCCGCGAACCGGTCGAAGAGCGCCGCGCGCAGCACGATGCTGCGCACGAAGGCCGGATCGGCCGCGTAGGCCGAGATGTCGAAAGGCAGCGACGCAGCGATGCGCCGTGCCTCGGGATCGAAAAACACCGACGCATCGGCCACGGCGCCCGAATTGGCGCGCGCGGCCAGCGTCAGCAGGAGCGTGGCCGTGGCGCCCTGAAGCGCGCCCGCCGCCGGCCCCTGCCCTGTCGCGGACTCAGCAGGTGAAGGGATAGGGGTCGCCCGTGTTGTTGTACGAGGTCAGCGCGATGGCGCGCATGCTCTCTTCCACCGGTGCCGTCGGATAGTTCAGGCGGATGGCATTCTTGATCGCGGTGCCGTCGGCGTTCTTCTGGTTCCATTCGCCCTTGGCGGCGTCCCAGGTGAAGGCCGCGTTGGAGGTGAACAGGATCTTGAAGTTGAACGGGTTGTTGTAGCCCAGCCATTGGCTCAGCACGTTGGCCTTGTCGGTCTCGGGGTCGCGCGTCAGCTCATAGAGCAGCTCGGGCGACTGCCATGCGACGGCGATCGCGCGCAGCACCACGCCGCCGAAGGCCAGCAGCGAGCCGTCGCCGCCGCCGGGAATGCCCAGGCCCGTGGGCAGCGCACCGCCGACGATGCCGGGCGGCGGCACGGCCGCCTCGAACGATGCGGCGGAACCCATGAAGTTCGGGAACAGCTGGTAGTAGGCAGCCAGCGCTTCGGTGGCGTTCGACGACGGGGCTTGCGGCAGCACGATCACGAAGGAATCGTCGGGGCCGACCCAGCCGGCGGTGAGCACCGGCTTCCATTCGGCACGCTGGGCCGGGTCGGGGCTCAGGAACAGCGACACGTCGAGCTGGGGCCAAGCGGTCGGCAGGCCGAAGTCGCGGTGCAGCATCGGCTGGATGTCCTGCTGGTCGAGCAGTTCGCGGCGGTAGGCGTCGTCCTGCCACGAGCGGGCGATGGCGCGCAGGTAGGCCAGGCGGAACTCGAGCAGCGGGTCACCGCTTTGGACTTGGAAAGTCATGATTACTTCATCCTTGGTTCAAGAGGAAATCGGCGCATGCGTCGGCATGCGCGCGGGCAACTCCGGCCGCAGTCCGGCCAGATTCTTCAGGCGCGCGGCAATGTCGGGCGAGACGGAATCCGCCATCGCCCGCATCGCCGACAGCGCCTCGTATTCGGTTCTGTACTTGGCGCCTTCTCGCGCCACCTCGGCGGCTTTCGCGAAGCATGCGGCGACAGCATCGCGGCCGCTGCCCGCGGCCTGCAGGTAGCGGGCCTTCTGCAGGTGCAGTTCCGACCGGTAGAGCCCTTCCTTCAGTTCGTCGGTCATGCGCAGGCATTCGTCGATGCGCTGCAACGCCTCGTCCCAGCGGCCGTTGGCGGCCAGCGTGTCGGCGGCGAAGGCGCGGTAGTAGGTCTGGCAGTAGCGGCAGCCCATGCCCCACAGCGCCTGCACCCAGGCGTCGGCCGCTGCAATGTTGTCGACGTCGCCGGTGGCCCAGCAGCGGATGATCTCGGCATAGCCCTGGAAGGCCGGCAGGCCGTAGCGCTGCGTGATGCCCAGCAGCTCGCCGGTGCTCACCAGCGCGCGCGCCTTGTCGTTGCGGCCCTGGTGGCCCAGGCTCTGGTAGAGCAGCGCCATGCTCAGCGACGGGATGTGCGACATCTCGCGCGCCCAGCGCACCGCGTTGGTGGCGTCGGCGCGCGCGGCAGCGTCGTGGCCCGCGAACCAGCGCACCAGTGCGCGGCCGGTGGTCGCCCACACGCGGGTGTCGAAACCGAAGTCGGCCGCATGGTGTGCGTGGGCCTCGGGGTTGTAGCGCTCGACGGCGTCGGTCAGCGACTGCTCGGCGCGTTCGAAATCGCCGTCGGAGTAGTGCGCGAGGCCGAGGTAGGTCTGCGCCGCGACGAACACGCCCTGGTCCTGCGCCTGCACGGCCTGGTCGAGCAGGCGGTTGCTCAGCTGCTGCACCTCGGCGCGGTTGCTGGCCACGTGGTGGAAGGTGATCAGCGTCCACAGGTGCTGCACCTGCTTCTCGCGCGGCACCTCGTCGGACAGCAGTTCCTGCGACAGCGCGATGCGGTCGACCACCTGCGCGTGCGCCCAGCCGTACTTGTTCATCATGGCCTGCGTGACGTAGCTGTTCACGTCCAGCCGCGCCTCTCGCTGCGCCTCGCCTTCCAGGTGCGCCATCCAGCCGTCGATGTGCTGTGCGTAGGAAATCGTTTCGTCGTTGAGCGAGCGGTGCTGCGTGATGCGCAGCTGGCGCACCGCCAGCGCCACCGCCTGCGCGTACTCGCCCGCGTCGGCCCAGTGCTGGGCCACGCTGCCGGGCTCGTTCGCCACGTGCTGCGGCTGGCTGTCGATCAGCGTCTGCGCGACGTTGCGGTGCAGCTGCCGGCGCTGCGCGACCAGCATGCTCTCGTAGGCGGTGTCGCGGATCAGCGCGTGGCGGAAGATGAAGCTGCCCGGCTGGCCGGCCGGCGCGACCAGGCCCGCGTCGAGCAGCACGGACATGTCCTTGTCCATCGCCTCGGCGCTCTTGCCCGAGCAGGCGCACAGCAGCTCGGCCTCGAACTGGCGGCCGATGGTGGCGGCGAGCTGCAGCAGGCCCTTGACGGGGCCGAGCCGGTCGAAGCGGCTGACCAGAGAGTCGCGCAGCGTGACCGGGATGGCGGCCGGCTGCGCCGTGTCCTTGAAGACCCAGACCTGGTCCTTCTCGACCAGGTAGGCGTCGAGCATCATGCGCGCCATTTCCTGGATGAACAGCGGCACGCCGTCGGTGCGCTGCACCACGTTGTCGATCACCTGCGGCGCGGCGACGCGCGGCGCCAGCGCCTGGCGCGCCAGCTCGGCGGCCTGCGCGTCCTCGAGCCGGCGCACCTCGATGCGCTCGGCCTGCATGGCATCGGGTTTCACCCATTCGGGGCGTGCGGTGAGCACCAGCAGCACGCGGCGCTGCGGCAGCTGCGCGATGAGCTGTTCGACGAATTCGATGGTGGTGGGGTCGGCCCAGTGGACGTCCTCCAGCAGCAGCAACACCGCGGCGGAATCGGCCATGTGCAGCAGCCATTGCGCGATCGATTGCAGCAGCAGCGCCTTCTGCATCGGCGGCGACATCTGGCTGGGCGCGCGGTCGCCCAGGGGCAGCGACAGCCACGCGCAGAAGATCGGCAGCACCGCCTCGCCGTCGCAACCGGCGGCGTGCAGCGCCTCGCGCAGGCGCTCGCGGCGCGCCTCGGGCGAGGCGGCGTCGGGCGTGGCATCGAGCCGCTGGCGCAGCAGCGTCAGAAACGGCGTCAGGGCGTTGTTCTGGTTCTCGGGCTGGCACTGCGCCACGACGGTCTGCAGCCCCTCCTTGGCGACCTGTTCGCGCAGCACGTCGGCCAGGCACGACTTGCCGATGCCCGGCTCGCCGCGGATCCACACCGCGCCGCCCTGCCCTTCGCGGGCCCGGCTCCATGCCGAGCGCAGTTGCTGCAGCTCGGCCTCGCGGCCGATGCAGGCCTTGTGGAGCGCCTGCTCGGCGAAGCCGTCCGAGGCCGACGCCTGCTGTTCGCCGCCGAGGCGGTAGGTCTGGACGCCGCCGGACTGGCCCGGCAGCGTGACGGTGCCAGCCTTGTCGAAGCTCGCGTGGCGGCTCAGCAGCCGGTAGCTGCTCTCGCTCGCCAGCAGTGTGCCGGTGTCGGCCACGCCTTCCAGCCGCACCGCGACGTTGACGGCATGGCCCGACGGAATCTCTCCGGCCGCGACGATCGCCATGCCGGTGTGCATGCCCATGCGGATACCGAGGTGCACGCCGTGCTCCTGCTCCATCGCGGCGCAGCGCTGGCGGCTCAGGGCGATGAGTTCCATGGCCGTGCGTCCGGCCTGGCGCGCGTCGGTGTCGCTGGCGTGCGGATAGCCGAAGAGCACGATCATCCGGTCGCCCAGCGTGCCCGCGAGCAGGCCGCCGCGGCGCGTGGCGGTCTCGGAGAACAGCGCCAGCTCGTTGCGCTGGAGCAGTTCGAGGTTTTCGATGTTTGAAGGCAAGGCCTCGTCGGCGCTCTCGTCGTCGGCCGCGTCGGGCCACACCGAGACGCTGCAGCACAGCACGGTCAGCTGCCGTTTCTCGGAGAAGCCGCGCGTGGTGATCACGGTCTGCGCGAGCGCGTCGTCCTGCGCCAGCTTGGCCGAACGCAGCACGCCCACGAGGTCGTCCAGCCGCAGTCGGCCGAGTTCAGCCAGCAAGGCGGCGGCGGAGTCGCTGCGGTCGGCGGCCTTCTTGCGCAGCGCCTGGCGCAGCACGGAGGCCACCGGGTGGCTGGCGATCTCGGCGGGCAGCGGAACTTCCTGCGGGCTCAGCTGCTGGTGAAGGATCTCGGCCGCCGACGCGCCGCGGATGGCGGGCGCGCCGGTGAGGCACTCGATGAACATCAGGCCCCAGGCGTACAGGTCGGACTTCACGCCCGGCGGCTCGCCGCGCAGCTGCTCGGGCGCGCTGTAGGCCGGCGTGCCCAGGGCCTCGTCGGTCATCGTGAGCGTGGGGAACTCGTCGCCTCGGTTCGAGGGAATGACGGTGCCGATGCCGAAGTCCAGCACCTTCGCGTGCGGAACGGCACCGGTGAAGGTGACCATCACGTTGTCGGGCTTCAGGTCGCGGTGCACGATGCCCGCGCTGTGCGCGCAGTCCAGCGCGTCGAGCACTTCCGCCATCAGGTGGCCTGTCTCGGTGGCGGTGAGCGCGCCCTTGCGGCGGATCAGGCTGGTGAGCGTTTCTCCGGGCACGTACTCGAAGACGCCGTAGACGCAGGGGCCCTGCTCGCCCTTGTCGAGCAGCTGCACGATGTGCGGATGGTGCAGCGAAGCGCAGAGCTTTGTCTCGCGATGGAAGCGCGCCACGCGCTGGCTTCCCACCTGCAGCTTCACGACCTTGATCGCGACCACGGTGCCCGTGCTGCGCTGCAGCGCGCGATACACGGTGCCGTAGCCGCCAGCGCCCAGCTCCTCCAGCAACTCGTAACCCGGTATCTCCAGCGGCTCGGGCAAATTCGGCTGCGACGCCGGGTGCGTGGGATTGGTGACTGCGTCCTGCATTTCAGTCTCGTCGTGATGGAGCGTTGATGGTCCTCCGGGACTCGCCTCGGTCGCGCTCCGACCCTGAGGCGGTACGCAATAGTGACACTAATTGTTACTTTAGCGGGACACGGAGGTTTCAGGTGGGTAACCCTTCAAAAAAAGAAAACCCGCAACATGTGCGGGTCGTTAGAACTTTTCGGTGTATATGAAGTGCCCGGGGCAGCCCGGGCTCTCTCACCAACATCGCGGAACCGGCTTGGCCGGGCCGCAGGTGTCGCCCCCCCGGGCAGGAGGTTGGCGCAGCGACACGAAGTGCACGCAGCCTGGGGGGCGAGCTTATTTTTTGTCGCCGCCAGGGACCTTGCCTTCCACGCCCTTGACGTAGAAGTTCACGCCCGACAGGAACTTGTCGTCGGCCACCGCATCCTTGGCGACCACTTCCTTGCCGTCCTGGCCGAGGATCGGACCCTTCCAGATCACGAAGCTGCCGTCCTTCAGGCCCTTCTTCACTTCCTCGACCTTGGCCTTGGTTTCGGCCGGCACGTCTTCCGCGATGGAGACGAGGTCGATCGCGCCTTCCTTCACGCCCCACCAGGACTGGCCGGTGGTCCACTTGCCGTCCAGGACTTCCTGGGTGGCCTTGATGTAGTACGGCGCCCAGTTGATGGTGGCCGACGCCAGGTGGGCCTTGGGACCGTAGGCGGTCATGTCGGAGTCCCAGCCGAAGGCGCGCTTGCCCTTTTCCTGCGCGGTCTTGAGAACGGCAGGCGAGTCGGTGTTCTGGAACAGCACGTCGGCGCCGCCGTTGATGAGGGCGGTGGCGGCCTCGGTTTCCTTCGGCGGGCTGAACCACTCGTTCACCCACACGACCTTGGTCGTGATCTTCGGGTTCACCGACTGCGCGCCCAGCGTGAAGCTGTTGATGTTGCGCAGCACTTCGGGAATGGGCACCGAGCCGACCACGCCCAGCGTATTGCTCTTGGTCATGGCGCCGGCAATGATGCCCGCCATGTACGCGCCCTCGTACGTGCGGCTGTCGTAGGTGCGCATGTTGTCGGAAGTCTTGTAGCCGGTGGCGTGCTCGAACTTCACGTCCTTGTTGTCGGCCGCGACCTTGAGCATGGGCTCCATGTAGCCGAAGGTGGTGCCGAAGATCAGCTTGTTGCCCTGGCCGACCATGTCGCGGAACACGCGTTCTGCGTCGGCGCCCTCGGGCACGCTTTCGACGAAGGTGGTCTTGATCTTGTCGCCGAATTCCTTCTCGAGCGCCTTGCGGGCGTTGTCGTGCGCGAAGGTCCAGCCGCCGTCGCCCACCGGTCCGACGTATGCGAATGCGATGTTCAGCGGCGCTGCCGGAGCCGGGGCCGCTGCGGCGGGTGCCGGGGCCGGCGCGGGTGCAGCCGCTGGAGCCGCCGCTTCTTCTTTCTTGCCGCAGCCGATCAGGGCCGCCGAAGCGACCGCCGTGAGGGCGGCCAGCTTGAGCAGGGAGCGCTTGTTCAGATCATTCATTGTCGGAAATCCTCAAAAGGACAGGTTGGCGGGAAAAAGAGAAACGCGATTATGAGCCGGGGTAGAACGGTTTCCCGATGGAAGCCGGCATGTTGGCGCGGATGAAGGCCGGGTTGCGCGAGATCAGCGCCAGCACCACGATGGGCGCGATGTACTGCAGCATGCTGAGGAACTGCGACGGCACGTCCACGCCGCTGCTCTGCAGGTGGAAGCCCAGCATCGACACCCCGCCGAAGAGATAGGCGCCCAGCAGCACGCGCACCGGCCGCCAGGTGGCGAAGGTGGTGAGCGCCAGCGCGATCCAGCCGCGGCCCGCCACCATGCCCTCGACCCACAGCGGCGTGTACACCGTCGAGAGATACGCGCCCGCCAGCCCGCACAGCGCACCGCCCGCGATCACCGCCATGAAGCGGATGCGCCGCACCGGATAGCCCAGCGCATGCGCCGACTCGGGCGACTCGCCCACCGAGCGCAGCACCAGCCCGGCGCGCGTGCGGTAGAGGAACCAGATCAGCGCGAAGGTCAGCACCACCGCGAAATACACCATCGGGTGATGGCGGAAGAGCGCCGGGCCGACCAGCGGGATGTCGCCCAGCACCGGGATGGCGTACGAGGCGCTTTCCGGCAGCTTGGCCTGCACGAAGCTGATGCCGGCGAAGGCCGAGAAGCCCACGCCGAACAGGCTCAGCGCGAGGCCGGTCGCGTACTGGTTGGTGTTGAGCCAGATCACCAGCACGCCGAAGAAGGCCGCGAGCAAGGCGCCCGCCGCCATGCCGGCCAGGAAGCCCAGCCAGGGGTTGCGCGTGACGACGACCGTCGCGAAGCCCGCGATGGCCGCGCACAGCATCATGCCCTCGGCGCCCAGGTTGACGATGCCGGCCTTCTCGTTGATGAGCAGGCCCAGCGCCGCGATGGCGAGCACGGTGCCCGCGCTCAGCGTCGAGCCCAGCAGGAGTGCATAACTTTCCATGGTCAGTTGCTCCCTTCGGTGGCACGCGCGACGGGTGCGGTAATCGGCGTGCTCGCCTGCAGCGAGGCCGTGGTCATGGAAGAGGCGGCCTTCGCGGCCGCCTTGCGCCGGATGCGGTAGGCAATGAGCGTGTCGCAGGCCAGCAGCGTGAACAGCAGCAGCCCCTGGAACACGCCGGTGAGCGACTTGGGCAACCCCAGGCGCGACTGCGCCAGCTCGCCGCCGATGTAGAACATGCTCATCAGGATGGCCGAGAAGATCATGCCCACCGGATGCAGCCGCCCGACGAAGGCCACGATGATGGCCGCGAAGCCGTAGCCCGCCGGCACGTAAGGCGTGAGCTGGCCCAGCGGCCCGGCCACTTCGAGCGCACCGGCCAGGCCGGCCGCGGCGCCCGAGGTCAAAAGCGCGACCCACACAGCACGCCGCGCGGAGAAGCCCGCGTAGCGCGAGGCCGCAGGCGCCAGCCCGCCGACCTGCTGCGCGAAGCCCGCGCGCGTGCGGAACAGGAACACCCACAGCGCCCCCGCCCCCACCAGCGCGATCACGAGGCCGATGCTCACGCGCGAGCCCTTGAACAGGCGCGGAATCTGCGTGACCGCCTCGAAGGTCTTGGTCTGCGGGAAGTTGTAGCCGTGCGGGTCCTTCCAGGGCCCGTAGACCATGTAGCCCAGCAGCAGCGTGGCCACGTAGACCAGCATCAGGCTCACCAGGATCTCGTTGGCGTTGCACCTGTCGCGCAGGAAGGCGACGATGCCCGCCCACACCATGCCGCCCAGAATGCCCGCCAGCAGAATGGCCACGACGATCCACTGCCCCGTGTTCTTGTCGGCCAGCAGCGCCACGCCGCCCGCAGCGATCGCGCCGAACACGAACTGCCCCTCGGCGCCGATGTTCCACACGTTGGAGCGGAAGCACACCGCCAGCCCCAGCGCGATGATGAGCAGCGGCGTCGCCTTCACCATCAGCTCGCCGATGGCGTAGCCGCTCTTGATGGGCTCGTAGAAGAACACCAGCAGTCCCTTGACCGGGTCCTTGCCCAGCGCGGCGAAGAGCGCCACGCCGATGAGCACGGTGATCAGCAGCGCCAGGATCGGCGAGGCATAGCTCCAGAAGCGCGAAAGCTCCGGACGCGGTTCCAGCTTAAGCATGAGCCGCCTCCGTGGTCTTCTTGCCGGCGCCTTGCGTGCCTTGCCAAAGGCCGCTCATCCACTCGCCGATCTGCGGCAGCGTGGCGGCAGCGCGGTCGATGGAAGGCGACAGCCGCCCCTTGGCGATCACGTGCAGCCGGTCGCTGATGTTGAACAGCTCGTCGAGCTCCTCGCTGATGACCAGCACGGCGCAGCCCGCGTCGCGCAGCGCGAGGATCTCGGCGTGGATCAGCGCGGCCGCGCCCACGTCCACGCCCCAGGTCGGCTGCGAGACGATGAAGAGCTTCGGGTTCGCGTCGATCTCGCGCCCGACGATGAATTTCTGCAGGTTGCCGCCCGAGAGCGATCGCGCAGCCGCCTTCGGCCCGCCGGCCTTGACCTTGAAGCGCTCGATGATGGACCTGGCCTGGCGCTCCAGCGCGCCGGTGCTGATCCACCCGCCCCGGCCCACCGCCTCGCTGCGCGTGAGCAGCAGGTTGTGCGCGAGCCCCAGCGTGGGCACGGCGCCGCGGCCCAGCCGTTCCTCCGGCACGAAATGCAGGCCCAGCGCGCGACGGGCGCGCGGACGCAGCCGGCCGGCGGGCCTGTCGAACACACGGACCATCGGTGCCTCGGCGCGCACGTCCTCGCCCGAGAGCGCGTACAGCAGCTCCTTCTGGCCGTTGCCCGACACACCCGCGATGCCGACGACCTCGCCCGCGCGCACCTCGAAGGAGATGCCGTCGAGGTCGACGCCGAACTGGTCCTCGCGCGCCAGCGAAAGCTTGTCGACGCACAGCGCCACCACGCCCGCGTGCACCGGCCGGTGCTGCAGCGGCGGCGGCTCGCTGCCGATCATCAGCCGCGACAGCGACTGCGTGCTCTCGTTCTGCGGATTGCACACCCCCGTCACCTTGCCGCCGCGCAGCACGGTGCAGGCGCTGCACAGCTCCTGGATCTCGTGCAGCTTGTGGCTGATGTAGAGAATGCTGCAGCCCTCCGACGACAGCTTCTTCAGCACCGTGAAGAGCTTGATCACCGCCTGCGGCGTCAGCACCGAGGTCGGCTCGTCGAGGATCAGCAGCTTGGGGTTGGTAAGCAGCGCGCGGATGATCTCCACCCGCTGCATCTCGCCCACCGACAGCGTGTGCACCGGGCGCGAGGGGTCGATGTCCAGGCCGTATTCGCTGGCCTTGGCGGCGATGCTGCGCGTGACCTCGGCCAGCTGCAGCGACTTGTCCAGGCCCAGCCAGACGTTCTCGGCCACGGTGAGCGTGTCGAACAGGCTGAAGTGCTGGAACACCATGCTGATGCCCAGCGCCCTTGCCTGCTGCGGGTTGCGCAGGCTGACGGCCTGGCCGTCGAACATCACCGTGCCTTCGTCGGGCTTCACCGAGCCGTAGATGATCTTCATCAGGGTCGACTTGCCGGCGCCGTTCTCGCCGAGCACGGCGTGGATCTCGCCGGGCGCGACGCTCATGGAGATGTCGCTGTTGGCCACCACCGCGGGATACCGCTTGGTGATGTGAGCGAGCTGGAGTCTGGGGGTTGTCATGCCGGGTTTCGTGGATTTGTCTCGTTCAACAGCAACAAAGCGGGAACGGCCATGAGTCTAATGGCGTCCCCGCGACCATCGGCGCCCGACGGCGCTTGCCTCAGTCCGTCATTTCAATGTCCGCCGATGTAGGCGAACTTGAAGAGGAACACGGCTGCGATGACCCAGACCATCGCATGCACTTCCCGTGCCCGCCCAGTGCACAGCTTCAGCACCGCGTAGGTGATGAAGCCGAAGGCCAGGCCGTTGGCGATCGAGTAGGTGAAAGGCATCGCCAGCGCGGTCACCGCCGCCGGGATCACTTCGGTGGTGTCTTCCCAGTCGAGCTCGACCAGGTCGCGCAGCATCAGGCAGCCCACGAAGAGCAGCGCCGGCGCGGTGGCGTAGGCCGGCACCGAGCCCGCCAGCGGCGAGATCATCAGGCAGGCCAGGAAGAGCAGCGCCACCACCACGGCCGTCAGGCCGGTGCGGCCACCGGCCTGCACGCCGGCCGCGCTTTCCACGTAGGCCGTGGTGCTCGAGGTGCCGAGCAGCGAGCCCGCGAAGATCGCGCCGCTGTCGGCCAGCAGCGCCTTGTTCATGCGCTCCATCTTGCCCGGCACCAGCAGGCCGGCGCGCTTGGCCACGCCCATCAGCGTGCCGGTGGCGTCGAACATCTCGACCAGGAAGAAGACCAGCACCACGTTCAGGATGCCGCCCTTGAGCGCGCCCAGGATGTCCAGCTGCATGAAGGTCGGCGCGATGGACGGCGGCGCGTCGAACACGCCGTGGAACTTGTTGCCGCCGAAGAAGAACGAGAGCACCGTCACCGTGACGATGCCGATCAGGATCGCGCCGCGCACCTTGAGCTTGTCCAGCGCCACGATGATGAGGAAGCCCAGCGTCGCCAGGATCACCGGCGCCGAGTGCAGGTCGCCCAGCGTGACGAAGGTGGCGGGCGATGCCGCGACCACGCCGGCGCTCTTCAGCGCGATGAGCGCCAGGAACATGCCGATGCCCACCGTGATCGCCGTTCGCAGCGACTGCGGTATGCCCTGTATGAAAAGCTCCCGCAATCCGGTGACCGTCACGAGCAGGAACAGGCAGCCCGAGATGAAGACGGCGCCCAGCGCCACCTGCCACGTGTAGCCCATGCCCAGCACCACCACGTAGGCGAAGTAGGCGTTCAGGCCCATGCCAGGCGCCATGGCGATCGGGTAGTTGGCGTACAGGCCCATGATGAGCGTGCCCAGCGCCGCGATCAGGCAGGTGGCCACGAAGACCGCGCCCTTGGGCATGCCCGCGTCGCCGAGGATCGACGGGTTCACGAAGATGATGTAGGCCATCGTCAGGAAGGTGGTCAGCCCCGCGATGACTTCGGTGCGCACCGTCGTGTTGTGCGCATCGAGCTTGAACCAGCGTTCAAGCAGACCCGAGCCGCTTGCGCTGCCCACAGCCGCGCGCGGACGCGCGGACTCGACATGCCCCGGCGCGCGGGGCTCGGCGCCTTTGGGCGCCTGTTCAAACGAACTCATTTGCTTGTCTCCAGCTGTTGTAGTGGCGGTTTTCATCGTTGCCCCGCTCACGACGCCAGCGCGAACGGGGATCTTTCAGGGATCGGATGTCTCAGGGGTGGCGGGCGGCCGCGCGGACAGGGAAACCGGAGGCCGCAGCGACGCCGCCACGTCCTTGATGCATTCGCGCAGCCAGCGCGCGGAGCTCGACGAATGGGTGCGTTCGTGCCAGAGCTGGTAGTACATGAGGCGCGGCAGCGCCACCGGGCATTCGAGGATCTGCAGCGGCAGCCGCGCCGCGAAGCGCTCGCAGTACTGGCGCCCGGTGGTCAGCACCAGCAGGCTGGAGGCCACCATGTCCGGAATGAGCCCGAAGTGCGCGCAGCGCGCCGTGATGTTGCGCTGCCGGCCCAGCTCGTCGAGCATCTGGTCGATGATGCCGCGCCCGCCCGGGTGCATCGGTGTGGGCGCGATGTGCTCGGCCGCCAGCCAGGTCTCCAGGTCCCAGCCTCGACGCACCGCCGGATGGTCCTTGTTGACCAGCGAGACCACGTCGTCCCCGAAGAGCCGCGCCATGTGCAGGTCTTCCGGCGGCTTGAGCCAGTTGCCGATCACCAGGTCGACCTGGCCGAGCGCCAGGTGCCCGTGGTAGTCCGAGTCGGGCGTGAGCGCGTGGATCTCGATCTGGCACAGCGGCGCGTCGCGCTTGACCTGGGCCACCAGCATCGGCAGGAACAGCGGGTCCATGTAGTCGCTGGCGGCGATGCGGAAGGTGGTGGCGGCCGACTGCGGGTCGAACCCGCGCGCGTCGGAGAACAGCATCTCCGCCGCGCGCAGGATGCTGGCGGCCGGCTCGATCATGCGCAGCCCCGCGTCGGTCGGCACCATGCCCGAGCCCGAGCGCACCAGCAGCGGATCGCCCGAGAGCTCGCGCAGCCGCTTCAGCGCCGCCGACACCGCCGGCTGGTACATGCCCAGCCGGATGGCGGCGCGCGAGACACTGCGGTCGGTCAGCACGGTGTGAAGCACCCGGATGAGGTGCAGATCGATCTTGTCGAAGAGCGCCTGGTCACGCATGGAGCTCCCCCCCAGTCTTCGCGCACTTCGTGCCGCTTCGCCGCCCCCCTGCCGGGGGCGACACCTGCGGCCCGGCAAAGCCGGTTCCGCGGTGTTTCGCGAATGGGATCGGGACGTGTGGCATGGGGAGGACCTTGGACATGCGCCAAAGTCTACGAGTGACTATGCGGACTGGACAGCGGTGACGGCGCGAAGGATCGACTCGCTCGTGGCCGGCGCCTTCAGCGGCGGATCGACCCTGTGGCCGCCCGCGGCCGAGACCGCGTCGCGGATCGCGAAGAACACCGAGAACGGCAGCAGCAGCGGCGGCTCGCCCACGGCCTTGCTGCGGTGGATCGAGTCCTCGAAGTTCTGGCCCTCGAACAGGCGCACGTTGAACACGGGCGGGCAGTCGTTGGCGGTCGGGATCTTGTAGGTGCTGGGCGCGTGCGTGGTGAGCTTGCCGCTTTGCGGGTGCCACACCAGTTCCTCGGTGGTGAGCCAGCCCATGCCCTGGATGAAGGCGCCCTCGACCTGGCCGATGTCCACCGCCGGGTTCAGCGACTTGCCCGCATCGTGCAGGATGTCCGCGCGCAGCAGCTTCCATTCGCCGGTGAGCGTGTCCACGATCACCTCGCTCACCGCCGCGCCATAGGCGTAGTAGTAGAACGGGCGGCCCTGCATCTTGTCCTTGTCCCAGCTCAGGCCGGGCGTGGCGTAGAAGCCGTCGGACCACAGCTGCTTGCGGTCGAGATAGGCCTCGCCCACCACGGTGCTGAAGGCCAGCGACTTGCCGTTGACTTCCACCTTGTCGTTGGCGAAGCGCACTTCGCTGGCCTTGCCGCCGTGGCGCTCGGCCGCGCACTCGGCCAGGCGCTCGCGGATCTGGCGTCCCGCGTCCTGCGCGGCCTTGCCGTTGAGGTCGGCGCCGGTCGATGCGGCCGTGGCCGAGGTGTTCGCCACCTTGGTCGTGTCGGTGGCCGTGACGCGCACGCGCTCGAAGCTCACGCCCAGCTCGTGCGCCACCACCTGCGCCACCTTGGTGTTCAGGCCCTGCCCCATCTCGGTGCCGCCGTGGTTCACCAGGATCGAGCCGTCGGTGTACACGTGCACCAGCGCGCCGGCCTGGTTGAAGTGCTTCACGTTGAAGGAGATGCCGAACTTCAGCGGCGCCAGCGCCAGCCCGCGCTTGAGCACCGTGCTCTTCGCGTTGAAGGCGGCGATGTCCTCGCGCCGCGCGCGGTAGTCGCTGCTGGCCTCCAGCTCGGCCACGAGTTCGTGGACGATGTTGTCGGTCACGGTCTGGCGGTACGGCGTGACGTTGTTTTCGGTCTTGCCGTAGAAGTTGACGCGCCGCACGTCGAGCGGGTCGCGCTTCAGTTCGCGGGCCACCGAGTCCAGGATGTTCTCGATGGCGATGGCACCCTGCGGGCCGCCGAAGCCGCGGAAGGCCGTGTTGCTCTGCGTATTGGTCTTGCCCGAGAAGCCGTGCATGGCCACGTTGGGCAGCCAGTAGGCGTTGTCGAAGTGGCACAGCGCGCGCGTCATCACCGGGCCCGAGAGGTCGGCCGAGTGGCCGGCGCGCGAGACCATCGTGATCTCCGCACCGAGGATGCGGCCCTCGCCGTCGTAGCCCACTTCGTATTCGTACCAGAAGCAGTGGCGCCGGCCGGTGACCATGAAGTCGTCGTCGCGGTCCAGCCGCAGCTTCACCGGGCGCTGCAGCTGGCGCGCCGCGATGGCGGCCACGCATGCGAAGAGCGCCGACTGCGATTCCTTGCCGCCGAAGCCGCCGCCCATGCGACGGCACTCGACATGCACCTCGTTCGACTGCAGGTGCAGCGCATGCGCCACCAGGTGCTGCATCTCGCTCGGGTGCTGCGTGGAGCAGTGGATGTGCAGCGCGCCGCCTTCCTTCGGAATGGCGTAGCTGATCTGGCCTTCGAGGTAGAACTGCTCCTGTCCGCCCACGTCCAAGGTGGCCTTGTGGCGATGCGGCGCATTGGCGATGGCGGTGCGCACGGCCGCCTCGTCGCCCTCGTTGGCGGCACCGCCGCTGCGCACGATGTGCATCGGCGGCACCACGTACTGGCCACGCTCGTGCGCGGCCTGCGGCGTGAGCACCGGCGGCTGGGCCTCGATGGTCAGCGCCTCCTTGGCCTTCGCGGCGGCGCGGCGCGCGGCGTCGCGGGTCTCGGCGATCACGGCGAACACCGGCTGGCCGAGGTAGCGGATCTCGCCGCCGTCGCTCACCGGCAGCAGGATCGGGTCGTCATGGATGATCGAGCCGCAGTCGTTGGTGCCCGGAATGTCGTCGGCCGTGATGACCGCGACCACGCCCGGCATCGCGCGGATGGCGTCCAGCGAGATCGCCGTGACGCGGCCGTTGGCGGCCGGCGAAAGCCCCAGCGCGCAGTGCAGCGTGCCGGCGAGTTCCGGAATGTCGTCGATGTAGGTGGCCTCGCCGGCCACGTGCAGGTGCGCCGATTCATGCGGGCGGCTGATGCCCACGCGCATGCCGCGCTCGTGCGCCAGCGCCTCGGCGCCCACGTCGATGCGCGCGGCAGTGTTGGTCAGGTAGTCGGCAAAGGCCTCGGCGGGCTGCAGCAGGCGGGCGTCGATGGGTTTGTTCATGGTCAGGCTCCTTCCGCAGCCGCATTGACGGCATGGGGCATCACGCTCCAGACGCTGGTTTCCTCGATCGCCAGCGCGTCTTCGGCGCGCGTTTCGAGCCACAGGCGCTGGATCAGGTTCTGCGCCACCAGCAGCCGGTAGTCGGCCGATGCGCGCATGTCCGACAGCGGCTTGAAGTCCTGCGCCAGCGCGAGCCTGGCGGTGGCGACGCTGGCCTGCGTCCAGGGCTTGCCGACCAGCGCGGCCTCGGCGTTCGCGGCGCGCTTGACCGTCGCGGCCATGCCGCCGAAGGCCAGGCGCACGGCCTTCACCGTGTCGCTGCCCGCCTCGAGCTCGATGGCGAAGCCCGCGCACAGCGCCGAGATGTCGCAGTCGAAGCGCTTGCTGATCTTGTAGGCGCGCACCTGCCGCTTCATCGCGGCATGCGGAACGGCCAGCCCCTGGACGAACTCGCCCGGCTGGAGCTGGTTCTTCATGTAGTCCAGATAGAACTCGGGCAGCGGCATGCGGCGCACCACATCGCCCCGGCGCAGCTCGATCTGCGCGTCGAGCGACATCAGCACCGGCGGCGAATCGCCGATGGGCGAGCCGTTGGCCACGTTGCCGCCCATGGTGCCGACATGCCGGATCGGCGGCGAGGCGAAGCGCAGCCACACCTCGGCCAGGCTGGGCACGCGCTGCACCAGCGCCGCGAAGGCGGATTCGAGCGAGGCGCCGGCGCCGATGTAGAGCTCGCCGCCGTTGTCCGGGCGATCCTCGATGG
The DNA here is from genome assembly GCF_030462475.1 of Variovorax sp. CAN15. Taxonomy (GTDB): domain Bacteria; phylum Pseudomonadota; class Gammaproteobacteria; order Burkholderiales; family Burkholderiaceae_C; genus Variovorax. The sequence continues at coordinate 9,551 of NZ_JASMRZ010000026.1, read as the reverse complement.
ACTTCAGCTCGGCCACGTCGCCCACGTAGATGATGTCGCCCAGGTCGCGGAACTGCTTGTTGACCCAAAGCCCCACGTCGGTGGAGCCGGCCAGCAGTTGCGCGCGCGGCTTCTGCTCGCGCAGGGCGGCGAGCTGGGCCAGGGTCTTGGGGGCGTGGAAGTGGTCGATGCGCGCGCCCAGCGGAGCGGCGTAGTTCAGGTCCAGGCCGTCGTTCTGCAGCGCGGTGAGCGCGGCGACCACGGGCCTGGTGTCGAGGCGCACGGAGGGCAGGTCGAACATGCGCTGGCCGGCGTCGAGGATGGGGCGGTAGCCGGTGCAGCGGCACAGGTTGCCCGAGAGGTCGTCGGCCAGCTGCTGGCGCGTGGGCTGCGTGCCCTCGGCCTGGTGGTGCTCGTAGCTGGCCCACAGCGACATCACGAAGCCGGGCGTGCAGAAGCCGCACTGGGAGCCGTGGCAGTCGACCATGGCCTGCTGCACGGGGTGCAGCGTGTGCACCGGGTGCTTGCCATGGTGGCCAGTGTCCGCGTTCTGCGCCTTGGCCTGGCACTGGGCCTGCGCCTTCAGGTCCTCGACCGTGAAAAGGGCCTTGCCGTGCAGCGTGGGCAGGAACTGGATGCAGGCGTTGACGGTCTGCAGGCTCAGGCCGTCGACCGTGCCGGGGGCCTGGGGGTCGGCGGCCAGCTCGCCGATGACGACGGTGCAGGCGCCGCAGTCGCCTTCGTTGCAGCCTTCCTTGGTGCCGGTGCAGCGGGCGTCCTCGCGCAGCCAGTCGAGCACTGAACGGGTCGGGTGGACGCCGGTGACGTCGACGATCTTTCCGCGATGGAAGAAGCGGATCGGTTGAATCTTGCTGCTGTCGGTGCTCATGCTTTTGGGGCTCGTGGGCGACCCGTCATGGGTCAGTCATGGACGTTAGCGGCTTGTCCGGCGTATTGCATACGCGGGTGCCCATAACGCGTATGTGGGGGCCGGTATGCCACGTACGGGGAAACCCTTGCGTGGAGGTTGCAATTCCCGGGCCACCGGGCGATTTTCGGGGGGACCGGCGAGGCTCAGCGCTGCGCGATGGCCACCCAGGCGGTGGCGACCAGCGTCGAGCCCGCCACCGCGAGCAGCCCGCCGACCAGCCACTTGAGCGTGCGCGGCTGCAGCTTGTTGGGCAGGCGATGGTGCAGCCGAGTCACGCCGTAGACCACCGGCATCGCGCAGCCGGCCAGCAGCGCCGAACGCCACGAGAAATGCCCCGTGGGTACCACGATCACCAGCCGCACCAGCGAGTTGAAGGCGAACATCAGCAGCAGCGCGCGGCGCACCAGCTCGCGGTCCAGCGGCTGGCGGTACATGTGGAACACGATGGGCGGCCCCGAGCTGGAGAAGAGCCCGCCCAGCACGCCCGAAAGCCCGCCGATGACGGCGAAGCTCGCGCGTCCCGACACCACCGGCAGCGGCCTCGCCTGCAGCACCAGCAGCAACGCGCAGCCCAGGATGGACACGCCCAGCAGCCCGCGCAGCCAGTCGACCGCTCCGCCGCTGAGCCAGGTCAGCAGCACCAGGCCGACGATCACGCCCACCGTGCTGCCGTTGAGCGCCGGCTTCATCAGCTGCCATGGCACCACGCCGGGCCGGGCGCGGAAGTAGGTCCAGGCGTTGATCAGGCTCAGCACCGTGGCCGCATTGGCCGTGTCGCTCACGCTGGCGACGTGCAGCACCGACACCAGCCCGAGCAGGATCAGGCTGAACGCGAAGCCGGTGAGGTTCTGCGCGTAGGTGGCCAGCGCCACGCAGGCCATGAAGACCAGCACGGGGCCGGCCTGGAAAAGAGTCGCTTGCACGGGAGAAGCCGTCAGAGTGCGGCGGGGAGCGCGGGACGGGGATGGCGTGCGCGGAGGAACGCGCGGGAAAGAACGGACGAAACGGACATTCGGGAGCAGTCAGGACAACGGGAAACGCGAGGGGCGCAGGCGCCCAAGAATAACGCGGCGCGCCCGGGGCCCCCGATTCAGCGCACCAGGTCCCACCCCATCATCAGCGCGGCGAAGCCCATCAGCGCGGTGCCGCCCCACCCCAGCCAGCGGGTGCGGCGGCCGGAGGTGAAGACGCCCATGACCTTCTCGCGGGTCACGAGGATCATCATGGCCGCCATGATCGGCACCGCCACAACGCCGTTGATCACCGCGCTCCAGTAGAGCGCTTTCATGGGGTCGATGGGCGTGAAGTCGAGCGCCGTGCCCACCAGCGTGGCCACCGCGATGATCCCGTAGAACTCCTTGGCCTCGCGCCAGTGCCGCTCCAGCCCCTCTTCCCAGCCGAAGGCCTCGGCGACCGCGTAGGCGGCCGAGGACGCGAGCACGGGAACGGCCAGCAGCCCGGTGGCGATGATGCCGCCGGCGAACAGCCAGAAGGCGAAGTCGCCGGCCAGCGGTCGCAGCGCCTCGGCGGCCTGCGCCGCGGAGGTCACGTCGTGCACCCCGCCCGCGTACAGCACCGCCGCGCCCACCACCATCACGAAGAAGGCGATCAGGTTGGAGAAGGTCATGCCCATCCAGGTGTCCAGCCGCACCCGCTTCAGGTCGTGCCGCACTTCCTGCTCGGTGCCCCTGCGGCCGCCCTTGAGCCGCAGCTCCTCGACCTCCTGCGACGCCTGCCAGAAGAAGAGATAGGGGGAGATGGTAGTGCCCAGCAGCGCCACGATCATCATCCAGTAGTCGCCGCGCCATTGCAGCTTCGGCACCACCAGGTCGTGCAGCACCTGCGCCCAGGGCACCCGCACCGCGAACACCGCCGCCACGTAGGCGAACAGGGTGAGCGTGAGCCACTTGAGGATGTGCGCCAGCTTGCGGTATGGCACGAACACCTGCAGCAGCACCGTCACCACGCCGAACACCAGCGCGTGGAAGTGCGCCCCGCCGCCCACCACCAGCTGCAGCGCCTCGCCCATGGCCGCGATGTCGGCCGCGATGTTGATGGTGTTGGCCACAACCAGCAGCGACACCAGCACGATCAGGAAACCGCGCGGCATGTGCTCGCGCAGGTTGGCGGCCACGCCCTTGCCCGTGACCCGACCAATGCGCGCCGACACCAGCTGGATCGCCACCATGAAGGGAAGCGACAGGAACACCGTCCACAGCAGGCCGGTGCCGAACTGGGCGCCGGCCTGGGTGTAAGTGGCGATGCCCGACGGGTCGTCGTCGGCCGCACCGGTGACGACGCCGGGGCCGACATGGCGCAGGAATGAGGGGATGAGTTTCTTCATGGCGGGGCGGATGGTGGCACGGCAAGCCTGACCAGGGAATGAACGTTCAACGCCCGCCCCAGAAAAACGCTGGCCGCCCGCTTCTTTTGTTCCCCAGCCGGCGGCAGCCGCAGCGCCCGCGCTACACCCGCTCGGAGAACAGCTCCGTGATGACCTGCCGGAGCCAGCGGTTGCCCGGGTCGGACTCGAAGCGCTTGCTCCAGTGCAGCGACACCGTGAAGTCGCGCAGCGGAAACGGCGGCTCCACGATGGCGTAGCCGCCCTCCTGCGCGAAGCCGCGCGCGATGTTGCGCGGCATCACCACCGCCAGGTCGGTCGCGCGCACGATGGCCGGCAGCACCATGAAGTGCTCGGTCGTCAGCCGCAGCCGGTCCTCCAGGTTCAGCAGCTGCAGGATGCGCAGCGTCTCGGCGTGCGTGCGCACCGCCACGTAGTCGAGCTCCTGCAGGGCCTCCAGCAGCGCCTGCCCGCTGCGCCTGCGCTTCACGAAGGGGTGGTCCTTGCGCAGCAGCACGATGTAGCGGTCCTTCAGCAGCTGGGCGCGCTGGGTGTCCTTCACCCCGGGCAGGAAGCCGAAGGCGAAGTCGACCTTGCCGCTKTCGAGGCCGATGGCGATGTCGCCCGGCGCCAGCGGCATCGTCTCGACCCGCACGCTAGGTGACAGCTCGCGCAGCCGCGCCATCAGCGCGGGCAGGAAGCGGCCTTCGCCGATATCGCTCATGTGGATGCGGAAGGTCTTGCGCGACACCTGCGGCTCGAAGCGATCGGGCTCGTGCAGCGCCTCCTCCAGCGTGCTCAGCGCCGCCTGCACGGCCACCGCCAGGCGATCGGCGCGCGGCGTAGGAGCCACGCCGCCGGGGGTGCGGGTGAAGAGCGCATCGCCCAGCAGCAGGCGCAGCCGGGTCAGGCCGTGGCTGGCCGCCGGCTGCGTCAGGCCGAGCGCCTCGGCGGCGCGGCTCACGCTGCGGGCGCGGTAGACCGCGTCGAAGAGCCGCAGCAGGTTGAGGTCGACCGTGTCGATATGCACTGTATTCATATTGGATAGCTGCCTCATTTTATTGAGGTATGGCGCACCGCCGACCAAACTCCCCACACTCCCGTGCCCCCACCGGGCCCAGAACAAAGAAGAGACAGAGACAAGATGGAAGTTTCATTCAGCAAGGAAGTGGAAATGCTGCGCCTCGGCGCGGGCGACACCTTCCACGGCGAGGGCATCCTCGCGATCACCAAGGGCCTGCTGCAGTCGGGCGTGGCCTACGTCGGGGGCTACCAGGGCGCGCCGGTATCGCACCTGCTGGACGTGATGGTCCAGGGCAAGGCTTACATGGACGAGCTGGGCGTGCACGTGGAAGCCTGCTCCAACGAAGCCTCGGCCGCGGCGATGCTCGGCGCCTCCATCCACTACCCGCTGCGCGGCGCGGTGACGTGGAAGTCCATCGTCGGCACCAACGTGGCGGCCGATGCGCTGTCGAACCTGTCGTCGCCGGGCGTGACCGGCGGCGTGCTCGTCGTGGTGGGCGAGGACTACGGCGAGGGCGCCAGCGTGATCCAGGAGCGCACGCATGCGTACGCGCTCAAATCGAGCATGTGCCTGCTCGACCCCAGGCCCGATCTCGGCGTGATGGTGCGCATGGTCGAGGAGGGTTTCCGCCTCTCCGAAAGCTCGAACATGCCCTGCCTGATGGAGCTGCGCATCCGCACCTGCCACGTGCGCGGCAGCTTCGAATGCAAGGACAACATCGCACCCGCCGTCTCCACGCGCTCGCTGATGGAAGAGCCCGCCGGCTTCGACTACATGCGCCTCGCGCACCCGCCCGTCACCTTCAGGCACGAGAAGCTCAAGGGCGACGCGCGCATCCCGGCCGCGCGCAGCTACATCGCCGAGCACGGACTCAACGAGCTGATGCCCGGGCGGCGCCATGCCGACCTCGGCATCGTGGTGCAGGGCGGGCTCTACAACGCGCTGATCCGCAGCCTGCAGCAGCAAGGCCTGGCCGACGCCTTCGGCGAGACTGACATCCCGATCCTGGTGCTCAACGTGACCTACCCGCTGGTGCCCGAGCAGGTCGCCGATTTCTGCGTGGGCAAGCGCGCGGTGCTGGTGGTGGAGGAAGGCCAGCCCGAGTACATCGAGCAGGACATCGCCACGCTGCTGCGCCGGCGCGACATCCAGACGCCGCTGCACGGCAAGGACATGCTGCCCTCCGCGGGCGAATACGGCGTGGAGGTGCTCTCGGGCGGCATCGGCGCCTTCGCCGCGAAGTACATCGAGCCGGGCGAGGCCTCGTACTCGGCGCAGGCCTGGCTGGCGGGCAACCGCGAGCGCCGCGAGGCCGTGGCGCGCCGGCTGAGCACGCCGCTGCCCAACCGGCCGCCGAGCTTCTGCGTCGGCTGCCCGGAGCGGCCGGTGTTCTCGGCCCTCAAGCTCGCGCAGCAGGAGACCGGGCCGGTGCACATCGCGGCCGACATCGGCTGCCACGCCTTCGGCACCTTCGAGCCGTTCTCGATGGGCCACTCGATCCTGGGCTACGGCATGAGCCTGGCCAGCCGCGCGGGCGTGGCGCCGATGATGAACCGGCGCACCCTGTCGATCATGGGTGACGGCGGCTTCTGGCACAACGGGCTGCTCACCGGCGTACAGAGCGCGCTCTTCAACGGCGACGACGCGGTGCTGCTGATCTTCAAGAACGGCTACACCTCGGCCACCGGCACGCAGGACATCATCTCCACGCCCGACGACGAGATCAAGGAACGCGCCGAGGACAAGCAGCAGAGCCTGGTCGACAAGAACCAGACCATCGAGGCCACGCTCAAGGGCCTGGGCGTGCAGTGGATGCGCACCGTGACCACCTACGACGTGGAGCGCATGCGCAAGACGCTCACCGAGGCGCTCACCAGCGACTTCGACGGACTGAAGGTGGTGATCGCCGAGGGCGAATGCCAGCTCGAGCGCCAGCGCCGCATCAAGCCGTGGATCGCCGGCCTGCTGAAGAAGGGCGAGCGCGTGGTGCGAGTGAAGTACGGCGTGGACGAGGACGTGTGCAACGGCGACCACGCGTGCATCCGCCTGTCGGGCTGCCCCACGCTCACGCTGCGCGACAACCCAGATCCGCTGAAGGTGGACCCTGTCGCCACCGTGATCGACGGCTGCGTGGGCTGCGGCCTGTGCGGCGCGAATGCGCACGCGGCCACGCTGTGCCCGAGCTTCTACCGGGCCGAGGTGGTGCAGAACCCGAAATGGCACGAGCGGCTGCTTCACGGCCTGCGCGGCGCGTTCGTGCGCGCACTTCAACCGGCATGAGGGGCGAGGAAACCATGGAACAGAACCGCCCCATCACATTGCTCGTCTGCGCCCTCGGCGGCGAMGGCGGCGGCGTGCTCACCGAATGGCTGGTGGACACCGCCCGCCACGCCGGCTACGCCGCGCAGAGCACGTCCATTCCCGGCGTGGCGCAGCGCACCGGCGCCACCACCTACTACATCGAAGTGTTCCCTGTGCCGCTCTCGCAGCTCGGCGGCCGCCGCCCGGTGTTCAGCCTGAGCCCGGTGCCGGGCGCGCTGGACGCCATCGTCTCCTCGGAGCTGCTGGAAACCGCGCGCCAGATCGGCAACGGAATGAGCGCGCCGCAGCGCACGCTGGTCATCAGCTCGTCGGCGCGTATCTTCACGACGGCCGAGCGCATGCAGCCCGGCGACGGCCGCGCCGACGCACAGCAGTTGCTCGACGTGGTGAAGGCCTTCAGCCGCGAGCACCATGTGTTCGACATGAACGCCATCGCACGCGACAGCGGCACCGTGGTCAGCGCGGTGATGCTCGGCGCCATCGCGGGCAGCGGGCTGTTCCCGTTCCCGCGCGAAGCCTACGAGCACGTCGTGCGCGGCGGTGACACCACCCCCCCCGAGAAGCTGAGCAAGATGGCGGCCGCCAGCCTGCGCGGCTTCGCCTCGGCCTTCGACGCGGTGAACACGCCGCGCGCGCAGGCCGCCTTCGTGAGCAGCGTGATGGCCGGTGACACCAACGACGCGCCGCCGCCCGCCGCAGCCATGCCCGCCGACCTGGCGCGGCGCTTTCCGCCGGCCGTGCACGACATGCTCGCGCTGGGCCATGCCCGCGTGCTCGACTACCAGGACGCCGCCTACGCCTCGCTCTACGCCGAGCGGCTGGGCCGTGTGCTCGACGCAGAGCGCGCCGCCGATCCGGCCGGCGCGCGGGGCTTCGCCATCACGCGCGAAGCCGCGCGCTGGCTCGCGCTGTGGATGGCCTTCGACGACATCGTGCGCGTGGCCGCGCTCAAGGGCCGAGCCAGCCGCGCGCAGCGCGTGCGGCGCGAGGTGCGAGCCGGCGAGGAAGACATCGTGAAGGTCTACGACCACTTCAAGCCCGGCGCGGCCGAATTCGCGGCGCTGCTGCCGCCCTCGCTCTCGCGCCGCGTCACGGCCTGGGACCGGGGCCGCCAGTCGCGCGGCCTCGCGCCCTGGGCGCTGCCGCTGAAGGTGGGCAGCCATTCCGTGTTCGGCATGGCCTCGCTGCGCGTGCTCGCGTCGCTGCGCTGGCTGCGCCGCCGGGGCAGCCGCTTCGCTGAGGAACAGGCGCTGATCGAACGCTGGCTCCAGGCCGTGGAAGCGGGCACGCGCACAACCTGGGCAATGGGCCACGAGCTCGCGCTGTGCGGACGGCTCATCAAGGGCTACGGCAGCACCAACGAGCGCGGCAAGCACAACCTGCTGCACGTGATCGACGAACTCGCCGGCCGCAGCACCCTGCCCGCCCCGGCCCGTGCCACGGCCATCGCGGCGGCGCGCGAGGCTGCGCTGGCCGACGAGGGCGGCAAGGCGCTCGACGCTGCGCTCGCCGCCCATGGCGCCGCACCGCGGCCGGTGCAGGCGCAGCCGATCCGCTGGATGAAGCGGCCGCCGCCGGCCAAGGCCTGAGCGAGCGCCGCCACCTACAGGAAAAGGAGACAAGACCCATGACCCGCCCCGCCCTCCCCTGGCGACGCCGCCTCTCGCTGCCGGCAGCGGCCGCGTTCCAGCAGCGCGCCGCGTCCAGCCTCCAGCGCGTCGGCGCGCTGGTTCGCGGACGCCGGATCGCGGCAGGCTGAGCCGAGATGGCCCAGTTGCTCAACGTCGAGGACTACCGGCGCGGCGCTCGCCGCTCGCTGCCACGACTGGTGTTCGACTACATCGACGGCGGCGCGGAGGACGAGCGCTGCATGCAACGCAACCGCGACGCGCTGGAAGCGCTGCCGCTGATTCCCGAATGCCTTCGCGACACCAGCAAGGTGGACATCGGCATCGAACTCTTCGGCCGCCGCTGGCGCGCGCCATTCGCCATCGCGCCCATCGGGCTGGCCGGCCTCGTTCGGCCGCGCGCCGATGCACTTCTGGCCGCTGCAGCACAGGCGGCGGGCGTGCCCTTCATTCTTTCCACCGCCTCGAACACGCGCATCGAAGACGTGCGCAACGCCGCGCCCGACGCCGCGCTGTGGATGCAGCTCTACGTGATGGGCGAACGCGCCATCGCCGAGCGCATCGTGCGCCGCGCGCGCAACGCGGGCTTCGAGGCGCTGGTGCTCACGGTGGACGTGCCCGTCAGCGGGCTGCGCGAACGCGACCTGCGCCACGGCTTTCGCGTGCCCATGCGGCTCACGCCCGGCACGGTGCTCGACATGGCACGGCATCCTGCGTGGCTGCTGCGGCTGGCCGGCGGCGGCATGCCGCAGTTCGCGAACCTGCTGCCGGATGAAGACGACGGCGCACCGGTCTCCGCACAGACGCAGGCCGCCCTGCTCTCGCGCGCCATGGACCGCACGCTGACCTGGGACAGCCTGGGCTGGCTGCGCAAGCTCTGGAACGGGCCGCTGCTCGTCAAGGGCCTGCTGGGCGCGGAGGACGCGCGCCGCGCACTGCGCCATGGCGCGGACGGCATCGTGGTATCCAACCACGGCGGCCGGCAGCTCGATGCGGCGCCGGCCACGATCGCCGCTCTGCCGGCCATGCTCGATGCGGTCGGCGGCCACATCCCGGTGCTGGTGGACAGCGGCATGCGGCGCGGCAGCGACATCGTCAAGGCACTCGCGCTCGGCGCCAGCGCGGCGCTCGTGGGCCGCGCGCCGGTCTACGGCCTGGCCTGCGGCGGCGAACCGGGCGCGCTCTCGGTGCTGCAGCTGCAGATTTCGGCGCTCGACTTTTCCACGTTCGTCGGCCGCATCGGCGTGGGCCGCATCAGCCAGGGCACGCTCAAGCCCATGATGGACGTGCTGGTCATGGAAGGCCCTGACGGCAAGACCATCAAGG